>CAYLMO010000085.1:0-20539 GCA_964384605.1 uncultured Bradymonadales bacterium
CACTGGCGAATCGATCAACACCATCGCGGCACGCGTGCGACGAACACGCGAGAAATTGCAGGACACGTTGGAAACCAACGTGAAGGAGCTTCGCGATGAGTGAACGATACGATTGCGAAGAGGCACGAGCGCACTACCACCAGGTTCGGCGCGGCGACGTGACCATCGAAGAGCTCGACCGCTACGACGCTCACGTTGCCGAATGCGAAGCCTGCCAGGCGTTCGTCCTTCGGCTCGACGGCATGCTCGACGCAGCCACACATGTCGACCCGATCGCCGACGTCAGCATCGACCGCGACGACATGTTCGCGAGCATCATGGGCGCCATCGATGCCGAAGAAGCCAAGCCCGCGCCTCGACTCGAAGTCGCGGTCGAAGAGGAAGACCTCCACGTACCGCGCTCGCCGCGCCGCTATATGGCCATCGCCGTGCTGTCCGCCGCCATCGTCGTCGCCGGGCTTGGCGTGGCTCTCTGGATGCAGTCGGCCCCGGACGCACCTCTCGCACCCTCGGAGCTCGCGCAGAACAACGACGAGACGACCGCCCAACCGCAACGACCGACCCAAACCGTTCCGACCGTGGCGATCACAGCGCTCGCTCAGGTCGATGCCCCCGACAAGCCAGAGAGCGTTCGCATCCACGCTACCGAAGCCGCAGAGGTAGCTGTTTCGCGCGACGAAACGACCACCCGCGTCGCCATCGAGCGCGGCACGATGCTCGTCGAGTTCCTCCCCGACCGAGAGCGCGAGGAATCGCTCACCGTTCAAACTTCGGACCTGAGCGTGAAGGTGGTGGGAACGGTGTTCTACGTCTCGGACGACGGTGAATCGAGCACCGTTGGTGTCGTCACCGGGAAGGTCGAGGTCACGACCGACGACGGCGAATCTCTCTTCCTCACCGACGGACAGGAATTCGACGCTGAGTTCGGGATTCGGGCGGCGCCGCGCGAGCAGCGCACCGATGCCGAAGCCTACGTGAATATCGAACGCCACAAGGAAGCGCTGGCGGCAAAGGTAGAGCCCAAGAGGCCGGCACCGAAAACCGTCTCGAAGGTCGAAGAGGCTCCCCCGAAGGCTCCGGAAGCGGATGCGAAAGCGGCGAAGGAGTCGATGACCGTGCTCGCGACCACGCTGCGCGACCAGGCGGCGGAAGCCGTCCGAATGCGCCAGTATCGCGACGCGGCACGTCTTTACGAGGAGCTCATCGTCGAACTCCCGAGTGGTCATCCGGCCGCCATGTCAGCGCGCCTGGACGTCTCGCGTCTCTACATGAAGCAGCTCGACTCGCCGGAACGCGCCGTGCCGCACCTCAAGCGATTCATCGTCGACCGGCCGTCCGACCCGGCAGCCCCGTCGGCGCGTGAGACCCTGTGCCGAATCCTCGAGTCGCGCGGCGAATCGGACGCAGCGTGTGACGCTGAATGAAACGATCGTCGCACATCGCGACTCTCGCGCTCTTTCTCCTGAGCGCCAGCGCGCAAGCGCAGGGAACGGCCGGCGTCGAACGACCTCGAGTCCCCGGTCCACTCGTACATCTTCAGACTGACCGAGCCTGCGCCGACGCAGCACACGGCGCTGCGCTTGCCAACCAGCTCCGCATGCGCCTGCCTGAGACGATGGTCGTCTCCGGGGAGCTTCAGACGGTCGGGCATCAGACGGTCACGTGGGCACCCGTCGATGGCGTCTGCGTGGTCACCTTCAAGTCTGGAGAGAACGTGTCGGCCATGAACCTCGAGGCCAACGCCGACCTCGAGCAGATTGAGCTCGCTGCCTCGCGCATTGCGTTCTTGGCGAGCGTTGCGGCGCCCAACGGTTCGAGCGCAGAGCCGCCGTTGGGCGTTCCGGGCGCCGAGATCAGCGAGGCGGCATTGGCTGCCGCGAAAGCTGCGCCGGCCGAATCCGACCCGCCGATTCCGCCCCCGCCAGAAGACCTCGAGTCACCCAAAGAGCCGGTGGAGACCGAAGAGCCGCCCCAGGAAGAAGACTCGAAACCTCCCGAGCTCGTTCGGCCGCCTCAAACCGGACCGAAGACGGCGCCCAAGCTCACCGCGCGCCAGCAGCGTCGCGCGGCGTACACGCACCCGGCATCGCAGGTTTTTCTCGTACCCGGGCTCTCGCTGCCCCCCAATCCGCCTCAGGGTTCTGCGCCTAGAATGGCAGTCGGCCTGTTGGGTACGTCGACGGCTGGTGTGGAGGGGTTCGCGTTTGCTTCCTTGTTCAACATCCAGACGGATTACGTCGAAGGCTTTCAGTTCTCGGGGTTGTTCAACCGAACCTCCGAGCTGGACGGATTTCAGTCTGCCGGAATCTTCAATTCCGCGGCCGACCTGGACGGCACCCAGATGGCGGGTGTTTTCAATCACGCCTCGAGCGGCAAGCTCGGCTTTCAGCTCGCGGGCGTGCTCAACATCCACGGCGGCGACCTTACCGGTTCGCAGGTCGCTGGCGTGCTCAACATCGCCGACGATGTTCATGGCGCTTCGGTCGCCGCGGCGTTGAACATCGCCGACGACGTATCAGGCTTTCAGGTCGCCTTGATCAACATCGCCGACGACGTGGGCGGGGCGCAGGTCGGACTGATCAACATTGCGTCCGAGTCGGACCTCTCGGCGGGCCTGATCAACATCATCTGGAGCGAGCCCTTCTGGTTTGGTGCCGAGACATCTTCCGATGGCTACACGCTCGCGAGCATGAAACACGGTTCGAAGTATCTGAAGTGGTCGCTCTGGGCCGGTACCTCGGCGGTCGCGGAGTCGCCGGTGCTGCTAGCTGGGCTCGGGCTGGGTCTCTACCTTCCGCTCGGGCGTTGGCATCTCGCGGCCGACGTCATTGGTCTCGACGTGAGCGGTCCGAACGCACCGCTCACGAACGCGGGCGTGCTCGAGTTCCGGCTCTCCGGCGGATGGTCGCTCTTCCGTCGTCTCGCGATCGTGGGTGGCGTGGGCTATCGGAGCTTCTTCTCGGACGGCGACGACTTTGGTCTCGTGCCCCAATTTGCCGGCGACCTACGAGGCGACACCAGTGGTGGCGCGGCCCTCGCCGGCTGGCCACACGCCTTCGTGGGCGTCCGATTCTAGCGGGTTTCACCGCGAAAGAACGCCTGCAGGTCCTCGGCGTTCCACGTACGCTCGTGCGTGCGTAGCTCCAAGTTCGCCTGATATCGGATGAGCCGTTTGAGTTCCCCGAGCAACACGCTCGTCTCGTCGTACGACGCGAGGTCGTAGCTGGGCGGGCCACTCTCGAGGGGCTTCGGATCGTCGCAGACGAGGCCGTCGCGCCACGAGACGGCGTAGAGCTGCCCGCCTACCGGCGATTCCCACTCGAGGTCCGCACTACCAAACCGCTGAAACGCTTCGCTTCGTCGCAGGGTTCGGTCGACGCCGCGAGCGATCCAGCGCACGTAGCCGGCGACGTCTTCGGCAACCCATTCATCTTGCGCCGCCGGCGCCTCGGCCGCCTCGTCATCGTCCTCCTCCAACTCCTCGGCATCGTCGAGAGAGCGGAAGTAAGCTCCAATCGCACCGAGCGAAAACGGATCGAACAGAGCGCTGCGGTCCCAGCCCAACTCGGCCAGTTCGGCGGTGAAGATCTCGATGCCCGCAGCGATGACTTCGGTCTCGATCTCGACGAACGACAGCGGCTCGATGTCGCCGTTCAGCGCCTGCGAAAGCCAACTCACTCCTTCCATCGAACGGAGCGAAGGCAAGGGACCGATCGTGTGGGCGTCGTCGGGCTCGAGCCGGGCGGTCAGATTGGTCGGATCGAACCAGGCCAGGCTTCGGCCTCGACTGCGGAAGACCTGATTGTACGGCGGCTCATGCGACTTGATCTCGCGCTGTTCGAGCACGGCGGCGTGCAGCGGTGTCGCGGTGGGCGTGATGTCGAGGTCCCACACCTGCGTCACCAACTCGAGCTTGCGCTCGCCCTCCCCTTTTCGGCCTCGGTAGTAGGAATTCACCCGCGATTTGAGCGAGGTGGCCTTTCCGACGTACAGAATCACACCGTCGCGGCCGAGCATGCGGTACACGCCCGGCACCTCGGGCAACCCGAGCCGGCGTTCTCGCGGCAGCGGAAACCGACGAACCCGCGAGCTGCGTTTCGGTTTGTCCGTGTTTTCGAGCCACTCTCGGAGGTCGTCGAGCGTGAGAACGCCCTGCGCTTCGAGGAGGCGCACGAGCTCGCGCCAAATTCGGGTGGTGGCTTCGACGTGGCCGCGAGCTCGCTTGTCTTCGTGCATCGTCTGCCCGAAATAGCCGCTCAGTGCGCGAATGCCGAGCCGCGGTAATTCTGGAAGCAGGCGGCGCGCGATCGCATGGGTGCACAGAATCGAGCTGTCCCAGCGCGGTTCGTCGGCGAGGAAGTCATCCAGAAATCGCTGTTCGAACCGTGCGTAGTGCGCGACGCAGGGGGCGCCCAGGTCGTCGTACGCCTGGGCGAACGCGTCTCGCACTTCGTCAGCAGCCGCCGCGGTCGCGAGCAGCTCGTCCGTGATTCCGGTGATTCGGGCGATGCGTGGAGGGACCTCGCCCTCGATCTGAATCAGTCCACCATGCACGCCTTGCTGGTCGTCGGCCGCCGACGTCGCACACCACGCCAGGTCGACGATCTCGCCCTTCTCGGGAGTGGCGCCGGTCGTCTGACAGTCGACGAAGAAGAGCGTGGTTTTGGAGAGAGGTGAGGTCATGCCGTCGCTTTCGACTTCGAGGGAAGGCGATGGTCACGAACCTTGGGCGCTGCGTCAACGGCTCAGGCGAGGAGTTCGGAGACTCGCTCTCGAAGCTCGTTGAGTTCGAAGGGTTTTGCGAGCCGTGACTCGCCGGTTCTCTCGAAGAATTCTTCGACTTCTGAGCCAGATAGGTCGCCCGAAAGGAAGAGGAACTTGCCGGCGTGTGCCGGGTCCGCTTCGATCGCAATTTCGTAGAGTTCCACGCCGGAGATTTCCGGCATTCGTAGGTCGCAAATGATGAGGTCGAATGCCTTTGACTGGAGCGCAGTCACAGCTTCTCTGGCGTCGCTGTGCACCGTGACCTCGTACTCCTTGGCGAGGATGCGGCTTAGAACTCGTCCTATTCGAACCTCATCGTCAATCACGAGGATCGAAGACGCTTCGGTTTCTGACTCCATCGTTTTTTCCCGTTCAGTCCCCCACCGATCAGTTTAGTGGGATCGATCGCGAACACAAGTGCTGTGGACCTTGCGCTCGCCACACTTCGATGGAATTCTCGGCTCATGAACCGATGGATTCGACTATTCGCAAGCGATCCGTTCGAGCCGCTCGCCGAGTTCGTGGTGCGGGTCGAGGCGTGCGCAGAGCGCGTACCTGATCTCCTCAACGCCTTTTTCGAGGGGGATTACGACGAAGTGCATGCGATTGCGGACGACATTCGGCACCTGGAACACGAGGCGGATGTCGCCAAGCAGAAGGTCCGCGATTCGATCCCCCGCTCGCTCTTCTTGCCGGTCGATCGTCGTGATTTCCTTGATGCGCTCTCGTCGCTGGACGGGATTGCGGACTGCGCCGAGGACGTCGCGGTGCTGTTCACGCTTCGCCGAATGGAGCCTCACGACGAGCTGCTCAGCCCTCTCAAGAGTCTGATTCTGCGCGTGATGGACGTCGTCGAGCAGGCATGCGCCATCGGCGCCGGGATGTCCGCCGCAGGTCGAGCGAACTTCTCGGGTCCCGAGGCCGCTCGAATGCTCGAGAAGATCAACGAGCTCGGCCGTCTCGAACACGAAGCTGACATCGTCCAAGACGACCTCGCGAGGCGCCTGTTTTCCATCGAATCGGAGATCTCGACGGGCTCCCTGCTCATCTGGAACAAGATCTTCAACAAGCTTGGCGATATGGCCAATCACGCCGAACGCTCGGGCAACCGATTCCGCCTCTTCTTCGTGAACTAGACGGCACGATCGCGCCCGGTTTTTTGAGCCAAGACTCAAATTAACAGAATCAAAACACCACTTGCTTCATCTATTGAAGTGGCCCGCGTCTCGATTAATGAGCCGCCACTTTTTAATTATGGAGCGAGATGGCACGGCGCCCATCCATCACCGACGAACAGATCCTCGAGGCGGCTCGCAGCTGTTTCGAGGAGAAGGGGTTGTCCACGACGACCGCAGAGATTGCGGTCCGTGCGGGTGTTTCGGAAGGGTCCGTCTTTCGTCGTTTTCCGACCAAGCTGAAGCTCTTCCACGCCGCGATGGCGATGCGCGATCCGGAGTGGTTCGAGCTCGTGGACGAGCTCGAGGGCACTGGTGATCTTCGCGACAACCTGACCGAAATCGCCCTCGCCATGATCGACCACTTCGAGAGCGTCGTACGCCGATTCTCGATGGTAATGGCTATCGATCCCGACTCCGACCACACGTGGGAGGGTCACGAAATCCCGCTCCGCGTGATTGGTCGCATGGTTCGGTATTTTGAAACCGAGCGCCGTGCCGGCCGTATCGCGCACGTCGATCCGGAGATTCTCACCCGCATGTTGCTCGGTTCGATTCACCAATTCACGTTCGCCGAAATTCACGGCTTCAACGACTTTTATCCCATGCCCCGTCGCACCTATATCCGAGGTGTCATCGACATCTTGTTGCGCGGCGCGGCGCCCGACCTCCAAGGAGATTCTCCGTGAGGAAGTTCGCCCTACTGATCGCGTTGTTCGTTGTCTCTGGTTGCGCCGACAAATACGCCGACAAGGCAGACGACATCGTGAACGTTCCGCAAACGTTCGAATCGACCCCTGTCGATGCCGCCGCTGGGCAGGCCTGGTGTACCGACTTCGGCGACCCCGAGCTGGCATCGCTTGTCGACCAGGCCTACAGCTCGAACTTCACGATGCTCGCTGGGTGGGCTCGTTTGCGACAGGCTCGCGCCGCTGCTGATGCCGCCGACTCGTCGCTCTTCCCCACGATCGACTACGAGCTCAGCGCGGCACGAAATCGCAGCCCTGTGAATGTACCGGGGTCGACGTCGGCCACCGGCAACAACTTCCGTGCCTCGGTCGGCGCGGCCTACGAGATCGACATCTGGGGCAAGCTCTCGGCCCAACGCAAAGCGGCCGAGCTCGACTATCAGGCAACCCGCGCAGACGCGGAGTCGCTCGCGATCTCCATCTCGTCCACCGTCGCGGAAACCTACTTCAGCATCGTCGCGCAGAACGAACAAATCGCTCTACTCGAGAGCCAGATCGAGACCTCGGAGAAGTTCTTCGAGTTGACGAAGCTTCGGCTGAAGCAAGGCACCTCCACCGCCCTCGACGTGCAGCAGCAGCGCCAGCAGCTCGAGAGCCTCCGCGGGCAGCTCGCCCTCGCCAATGGCCAGCGCGAGGCGTCGGTCCAACGGCTCGCCGCGCTCCTCGGAACCAGCGCCGACAGCTTCAGCGCTCCGACCGCCGAGAAGCTTCCCGAACCGCCAGCACTGAGTGGTGGAATCCCCGCCGACCTGTTGGAGCGCCGACCAGACCTGCGCTCCGCCCGCTTGCGCCTCGAGGCGCTCGATGAGCGCTCGGTCGCCGCCGCACGAGAACGCCTTCCTTCCCTCCGACTGTCGGCGAGTCTGTTCCTCTCGGCGGCCGACCTCGGCGCACTCTTTGACGACGTCTTCTACTCCCTCGTCGGCGCGGTCACCGGGCCGATCTTTGACGGCGGCCGACGCCGTGCCCAAACCGAAGCTGCCGAGGCACGCGCCGAAGCCGCCCTCTACGACTACGCCAACACGTTGCTCACCGCGCTCAGCGAAGTCGGTACTGCGCTCGTGCTGCAACAGCGCCAGGCTGAATTCCTCGAGAGCCTCGAGATGCAGACCGAGAGCGCCGAGTCCGTCCTCGAACTCGCGCGCGACCGCTATCGGGTCGGCGCGACCAGCTACCTGCAGGTTCTCACCGCCCTCCAGAGCCTCCAAACCACCCAGCAGAACCTCGTGAACGCGCGACGCCAGCAGCTCTCGTACGGCCTGCAGCTGTGCCGTGCCGTCGGTGGTGACTGGACGCAAGAACTCGAACCGCAGCAACACCCGAAGGTAAAAGAAGATGAGTGAGAACAAGACCAGCCCGGTCGTCACGATTCTCATCGTGCTCGGGATCTTGGGTGTTTCCGCAGGCATCACGTTTGCGTTCATCTCCAGCCGCGAGGCCCCCCCAAAGAAGCCTCGCGAAGACAAAGGACTGCTCGTTCGCGTCATCGACGTGAGCAAGGAAGAACGCCAGCTCCAGGTTCGAGCGCAAGGTACCGTCATCGCAGCGCGTCGCGTGTCGCTACAGCCTCAGGTGGCTGGCGAGGTGGTGTGGGTCTCGGAGAAGCTCGTTCCGGGCGGTCGAGTCGAGCAAGGTGACGTCCTCGTACGAATCGAGCCGGTCGACTATCGCCTCGCCGTCGAAGAAGCTCGCACGGCCGTAAAGCAGGCCGAAGCGCAGCTCGCCCTCGAACGAGGCCAGCAACGGGTCGCCAAAAAGGAGTGGGAACTCTTCCAGGACGAATTCAAGGGCGGACCAGAACAAGACTCCAACCTCGCCTTGCGTGGCCCTCAGCTCGAATCGGCCCGCGTCTCGGTCGAAGCCGCCAACGCGCGGCTCAAGCGAGCGCAAGTGAACCTGCGTCGCACCACCGTGAAGGCTCCGTTCAATGCGGTCGTCCTCACCGACAACGTCGACATTGGGCAGTTCGTCTCGACGCAAACTCAGATGGCTGCCATCGCAGACAGCGACGTCGCCTGGATTCAGGCGAGCGTTGCCGTCTCCGACATCGGTGAAATCGCCATCCCCGGCGTCAATGCCGAGAAGGGCTCCGAGGTCGAGGTCACGCTCGACGCGGGCAAGACCGACAAGACCTGGACCGGTACCGTCATTCGTCTGCTTGGCGAGCTCGACCCACAAGGCCGAATGGCGCGGGTGCTGGTCGAAGTGCCCGACCCTCTCGGCATCGCCGAGCAGTCCGGTGTTCCGCTTCTCCTCGGCAGCTACGTCGACCTCACCTTCGGCTCGAAAGGTTCCGCGGAGCTCATCGAGGTCGCGCGCGAAGCGCTCCGCGACGGCGACAAGGTCTTCGTCTACTCCGACGGTGAACTCGAGGTGCGCCAGGTGGAGGTTGCCTGGCGCCGCCCAACGACGGTGCTCATCTCCGGAGGCCTCGAGGAAGGCGACAAGCTCATCACCAGTCAGATTGCGGCGCCTGTCGATGGCATGAAACTGCGCCTGGGCGAAGCCAAAGCCGAGCCAACGGTCAAGGCGGCGAACGCCAAGGGTGTCGGCGATGAGTGAGTCGACCGAAGAGAAGAAGCAGTTCAAAGGGCCGCTCGCCTGGATGGCGAGCAACACGGTGGCCGCCAACTTGCTCATGTTGATCATCCTGGTCGGCGGTGCGTTGCGCATCCCCACCGTCAAGCAGGAGGTCTTCCCGGAGGTTCAACTAGACACGGTCACCGTGTCGGTGCCCTACCCCGGCGCATCACCCGCCGAGGTTGAGCAAGGTATCGTCCTTTCGGTCGAAGAGGCCGTCCGCGGAGTCGACGGAGTCAAAGAGGTCACCGCGCTCGCCAACGAAGGGAGCGGCCGTGTGACGGCCGAACTCCTCTCGGGCGCCGACAAGGACCAGGCGTTCAACGACATCAAATCGGCGGTCGACCGCATCACGTCTTTCCCGCAAGACGCCGAACGCCCGGTCGTCTCGCTCTCGACCAATCGTCGTCAGGTCATCTCGGTCATCCTCTACGGCGACCTCGACGAACAGACGCTCCGCGGCCTCTCGGAACAGGTCCGTTCCGACCTGCTCGCCAACAAAGAGATCACGGTCGCCGAAGTCACCGGTCTTCCCGCACCCGAGATTTCCATCGAGGTTCCGCGCGAGAACCTGCGCGCGTATGGACTCAGCATCCCTCAGATTTCGCGCGTCGTGTCCTCGGCCTCGGTCGAGCTACCGGGCGGTGGCGTAAAGACCCCAAGCGGCGAAGTGCTCGTTCGCACCACGGAACGACGAGACGAGGGCGAGGAGTTCCGAGACCTCGCGGTAATCACCCGGCCCGACGGTACGCGAGTGACGCTCGGAGACATCGCAACGATCCGCGACGGGTTCGCCGAAACCGACCAAGAAGCCTACTTCAACGGCAAGCGCGCCGTGCGCGTCGACGTCTATCGCATCGGCAACCAAACGCCGATCGAGATCGCCGAGGTAGTGAACGAGTACGTGAACGAGCGCCGTGAGTCGCTCTCGGAGAACGTCAGCATCGCGGTTTGGAACGACCAGTCGCTCATCTACCGCGACCGAATTTCGCTCCTCGTAAAGAACGCCGCGCTCGGACTGTTGTTGGTGCTCCTCATCCTCGGGCTGTTCCTCGACATCCGCCTGGCGTTCTGGGTGACCATCGGCATTCCTGTCACCTTCCTCGGGGCGTTCCTGTTCATGCCGGGACTCGGCGTGAGCATCAACATGATCAGCCTGTTCGCCTTCATCCTCGCGCTCGGCATCGTCGTGGACGATGCAATCGTGGCCGGTGAGGCGATCTACAATGCGAGGGCGGCGGGTAAATCGAACCTGGAAGCGGCCGTGGAGGGCGTGCGCGAGGTCGCTGTACCGGTGGTCTTCGCCGTGCTCACCACCGTTTTTGCGTTCACGCCTCTGCTCCTCGTCCCCGGAACATCGGGCGAGTTCTTCAAGCAGATTCCGCTCATCGTGATTCCGATTTTGCTGCTGTCTCTGGTGGAGTCGCTGCTCATCTTGCCCGCGCACCTCGCGCACGGCGGCAAGCATGTCGGTGGCGTGTTGGGCGCCGTTCGACGCGCTCAGCAGAAATTCAGCAATAAGTTCGAAGCTTTCGTTTCGAACGTCTACGCGCCGTTTGCCGACCGTATGCTTCGGCGGCGATACATCACCCTCGCCCTCTCGTTCGGCTTGCTGATGATCACGTTCGGCGTGGTCGGCAGCGGAGCGCTGAAGTTCACGTTCCTCCCGAAGATCGAGAGCGACCAGATCACGAGCACCCTGGAGCTGCCGTTTGGCACGTCGGTCGATGAGACCCGCGCGCTGGTCCAGAACATCCAGGGGGCTGCGGACAGCTTGCTCGAGCAAAATGGCGGGCGAGAATCGGTCTCGAAAGGGGTCTACGTCGAGGTCGGAAAAGCTGGCGGCGGGGGCGGCGGTCCGAACGCAGGCTCGGCGTCTTCGGGCTCACACCTCGCGACGATTCAGGTTTCGCTGGTACCGGCGCCGGAACGCTCGTTCACTGCGGCGGAGTTCACTCGGATGTGGCGTGAGCGGGTCGGCGACGTCGCTGGCGTCGAGAGCCTTCGCTTCCAGTACAGCATTGGCCCGGGCGGTATCCCCGTTCAGATCGAGCTGAGCCATCCCAACGACGACATCCTCAAGGAAGCCGCGGCGAACCTGGCGGGCTCGCTGCGCGAGTACGACGGTGTGTTCGACGTCGACGACGGCTATCGGCGAGGCAAAGAGCAGCTCGACCTCGAGCTCAAGCCCGCCGCGCGCGCGCTCGGCATCAATGAGGTCGACCTCGCTCAGCAGGTTCGGGGTGCGTTCTTCGGGAGCGAAGCGGTTCGCCAGCAGCGCGGACGAGACGAACTACGAGTCTACGTGCGACTTCCGCGCGAGCAGCGTGAGTCCGAGTACGACATCGAAAACCTGATGATCATCACGCCGCAGGGTGGGGAGATTCCGCTCGGTCAGGCGGCCTACATTCGCAGGGGTCGAAGCTACACCGAGATTGAGCGCCTCGATGGCCAGCGCGTGGTCAAGGTCACCGCCGACGTCGACGCGAACGTCACAAACGAAAACCAGGTGATCGCAAACCTCGAGCGAGACGCGCTGCCGAAGCTCGTGAGCCGATACCCGGGCCTGACGTACACCAAGGGTGGGCAGTCCCAAGATCAAGCCGAATCGCTGCGGTCGCTCGGCATCAATACAATCTTCGCGATGATGGCGATTTTCGCCCTCATGGCCGTCGCGTTCCGGTCGTACATCCAGCCCATCATCGTGATGTTCGCGATTCCGTTCGGCCTCGTGGGCGCGTTTGGTGGCCATATGCTGATGGGCTTCGACCTGAGCCTCATCTCGATCATGGGCATCGTGGCGCTCTCGGGCGTCGTGGTGAACGACTCGCTCGTGCTCGTGGTGGCGATCAACGAGTTCAGGGCCAAGGGGATGACTGCGCTCGAAGCGGTGCGAGAGGGTGGCGTGCGTCGATTCCGGCCTATCCTGTTGACGTCATTGACCACGTTCTTCGGGTTGTTCCCGATGATCTTGGAGACGTCGGTGCAGGCGCGCTTCCTCATCCCGATGGCGTTGAGCCTCGGGTTCGGCATCCTCTTCGTGACGGCGATCGCCCTCATCATCGTCCCGGCGCTGTACATGGTGGTCGAGGATGTGAAGGGGCTGTTTGGTCAGAAGGACGACCCGGACCCGGTCTAGCGGGTGGATTTGACGAATCGGTCTGCAGGCGGCATGCTCGATGAATGAAATCACAAATCGTTCATCGAGCTACCGATGTCGCGACGACTCCAAATTTTGAAGGCCGCTGAGAAGCTTCTCGAGCACTACGGGGTCGGAAAGACCACGATGCAGGATATCGCTCGCGAGGCCTCGATCGGGGTCGGGTCGGTTTACCTCGAGTTCGATTCCAAAGACGCCATCATCGAGGCGTTGGCCGGCGTGCGTCACGACACGATCCTCGACGAACTGCGCGATGCGGCCCGGTCGGGTCGTACGTTCGAGGAGCGCCTGAAGTCGTTTCTGGACGCGCGTTATCACGCATTTCTGCGGCTCGGAGGTTCGGGTGCGCACGCCCACGAGCTGGTGCATTGTTCGTGCGTAGGCGCCGAGTCGGCCTGGCAGTCGTTCAAGTCTCGCGAGCGCGAGATTCTGTGCGATCTGCTGCGAGAAGGCGCCGAAGATGGAGCGCTCGACGTACCCGACGTCGAGGTCGCCTGCGAAGCCATGCTCCGCATCTACGCCACGTTCTCCCCTCCCTTCATTTACAACGACGATGAACGTCGCATGCGTGTCATGCACGAGGTTCATCACATCGTTTTGCGTGGCCTGATCCGCCGCTGACGCTGCCTCGCTGGCGGTTTGACGCGGAAAAGAGTCGTACGACTTGCCGCATCCATGAATGAGTTTACGTTTCATTCACTGGTCGATCATTTCGACCCGTCAACCCTCGTAAACCCATGGAGTGGATATGACGACGTACGAAGGACTCAACATCGAAGCGCCACTGCCGGTCATCCCGGCCCGTGGCCTCGTCCTCTTTCCCCATACTGTCGTCAGCGTAGGCGTTGGTCGCGAATCGACCCGCGTTCTCGCTGATGGACTCACCCGCGGCGACTATGTCTTGCTCGCTACCCAGATCGACCCCACGAACGGCGAGCTTCCCGCGCTCGACGAGGTGGCTTCGGTCGCGACGCTTGCGCGCGTCCATCGCGCGTTCCAGCACCCTCGAATGGGCCTGCGCCTCGTGCTCGAAGGCCTCCAGCGTGTGCGCCTCATCGATGAAGTGAGCCGAGACCCATTCATCACCGCCGAATACGAACTCGTGGAGGAGACGCGGTCCGACGAAGACGTCGTGCTCGTCGATCTCCTCAAAGAGCACATCGAGGCGGCCACCCCCGAAGAGTCGGCAGATGACATCGCCGCAGCGCTCCGAATCTCGGACCCTGCCGCCGTCGCCGACCGACTCGCAGCCGAGCTCAGCCTCGAATACCCCGAGGCCATCGCCCTGCTCGAAGAAGTCGAGGTCAGCCGACGTCTGCGCACCCTCATCGGTGTCGTCGACAGCCTCAAAACTCGCGCCGAACTCAAAGAACGCCTCGAAAACGAGGTCCGCAAAGAGTTCGGAAAGAACCAGCGCGAGGCCTACCTGCGCCAGCAGCTCAAAGCGATTCAGAAGGAGCTCGGCGACACCAACGAAGACGGCGACGAACTCCGCGACCGACTCGTCGGCCGCGAATTCCCTGAGGAAGTTCAGAAGGTCGTCGACCGCGAGCTCGGCCGACTCGACGCGCTCGAGCCGAACCAGATGGAGTACCAGGTCATCCGCAAGTACCTCGAGGTCATCGCGGACCTGCCTTGGGACGAAGTCGCCGAGACCGAAATCGACCTCGAGCGCGTCGCAGGCGTGCTCGATGACGACCACCACGGGCTCGACGACGTGAAGAAGCGTATCCTCGAGCACATGGCGGTGCTCGACCTGTCGGGCTCGACGCGCGCCACGATTCTGTGCCTCGCTGGCCCTCCCGGCGTCGGTAAGACGTCGCTCGGAGAATCGATCGCTCGCGCGACCGACCGCCCCTTCGTGCGTATCGCACTCGGCGGCGTGCGCGACGAGGCCGAGATTCGAGGCCACCGACGAACCTACGTCGGCGCCCTCCCCGGCCGCATCATCAGCGCGCTTCGCAAGGCAGAGGTCCGCAACCCGGTCGTGCTCCTCGACGAGATCGACAAGCTCGCCCGTGGCGGCTGGTCTGGTGACCCAGAAGCAGCCCTGCTCGAGGTCCTCGACCCCGAACAGAACGCGACCTTCACCGACCACTTCCTCGAGGTCCCATTCGACCTCTCCGAAGTGCTCTTCATCACGACGGCTAACGACCTCAGCCAGCTCTCGGCTCCGCTTCGCGACCGCCTGGAGATCATTGAGGTCGCCGGCTACACGCTCGAAGAGAAGGCGAAGATTGCCCGCAACCACCTGCTGCCCAAGCGGCTCGCCGACCACGCGATCCCGGAAGGCAGCCTCGATCTGACCGACGAAGCACTCGCGAAGGTCGTGGCGGAGTACACCCGCGAGGCGGGCGTTCGCCAACTCAACCGGCAGCTCACGAAGATCTGTCGCGCCGTCGCGCTCGAATACGTCAAAGCTGGTCGACCCGAGGACATCACGTTCTCGATCGACGAAGGCGACGTGGCCGACTACCTCGGTCGACAGCGGTTCCACAGCGAGGTCGCAGCTCGCACGGCACTCCCGGGCGTCGCGACCGGCCTCGCCTGGACGCCAGTGGGCGGTGACATCCTCTTCGTGGAGACGTCATCGATGCCCGGCAAAGGCAACCTGCAGATCACCGGCCAGCTCGGCGACGTGATGCAGGAATCAGCCCGCGCAGCCATGAGCTATCTGCGGTCGCATGCAGACGAGCTCGACATCGACACCGAGGAGATCGCCAAGCAGGACATCCACCTGCACGTGCCCGCGGGCGCGGTACCCAAAGACGGACCGAGCGCAGGCGTGACCATCTTCACGGCGCTCACCTCGCTCCTGACGGGCCGCCGAGTGCGCCCCGACACGGCGATGACCGGCGAGTGTTCCCTGCGCGGACGCGTGCTGCCGGTGGGCGGGATCAAATCGAAGGTGATGGCTGCACACCGAGCCGGCATCAAGCGAGTGATTCTGCCGCACCGAAACGCGCCCGACCTCGAGGACGTGCCCGACGAAGTGCTGGCTGACTTGGAGGTGATCTTCGCCGAAGAGATGGCCACGGTGCTCGAAGCCGCCCTCGACCGTGACGGCGAGTTCGAGCCGGTCACGCCGGTCCGCGGTGGCGATACGCCGCAGGCAACCGTCTAGTCGAAGTAGAGAACCTGCTCCGCCCCGTGCTCTTCGACCAGCTCGTCGACACGGGCGAGCAGCTCTTCACGCCGTTTCCAAAACTGGTCGAGTCGCTGCTCTTCTTGCTCCGTCGGGTTCGGGAAGAGCAGCGGGTCGACCAAGTCTCTGTCGAGCAATCGCACCGCCGCGATCATCGACTTCGAGAACCTCGTGACCTTCCGGAATCGCGAGTCGACCCGTTCCGACGCCTGGAACTGGAATCCAGCCCCATTGTCGATGCTGACGAACTTGCCGTCGGCGAACTGATTGTTCACGCCGTAGTAGTCCTCGACGGTGCTGAATCGGTCCCAGTTGTTGATGAGAAAATCGAACACCATGATGTTGCTGAGCTGACGCGCGACGCTCAGCGTCGTCGCCGATCCAGCCTCTCCAAGCACCCCTTCGTAGTATTCGCCGCGCCCCTGTAGGCCTTGCAACGACTGGTCGAGCGGGAGTTCGAGAACGGAGGCATCGCCGGTGGCGTCGACCCACGGATGCCACACGTCGGTGTACTCGATCGGAAAGTCGGTGAAGCCCGGCACCCAGATCTTGGCGACGCCGTACAACACCTGCACTTCTTCGCCCTTCTCGTTCGGTTCCGTTCGCCACTTCAGGCGCTCGAACTCAGTCGCGTACTCCGCCTGCTTCACGGTGTTTAGCGGGTAGAGCCCCTGCCAGGTGTCCTGCTCGACGCGGGCCGTGAACGACTCGGGCACGTCGAACACACACGGCAGCAGCTGGCACAACGTGTAGGCCGCAATCTCGGCGCGCCAGCCGTCGTCCCACTCGGTCTGTGCCGGTTTGAACGCGTAGCGCTTCTCGCCCTCGTGATAGACCTTGAACGACAGCGAGCGCCCTCCGCCCAGCGCTTTGATCATGTCGACCGGAACGTCCTTCGTGAACGTCGCGGTCGGCGGCGGAAGCGCCGGATCAGCCTGAAGTGTGGTGCGGAACGCGGCCTTCAGCTTGTCGGAGATTTCGCGACGGGCCGCCAGCTCGGCGATCACTCGTCGCGCTCCATGCCAGTCGCCAGTGCCGGCGTAGGCGCGAGCCAGCATCTCCGTCGCCTTTGGGTTGTTTGGCGCCCGCCGCCGGAGCTCCCAGCTGAGCGACAGCGCATCACCAAAGTTCGAACGACTGAGCATGTCTTCGGCTTCGGCCATCACCGTGTCGGTATCGCGAGAGCGAAGTTTTGCGGTCTCGTTCGCGAGCTCTTTCGAGGTGTCGGCAACCGAGAACGCCAGTCGCAGCGCGCTCTTCGGAGGCGGCGGCGCGGGCGCCGGAGCGATCTTGGGCGGCGGCTCACGGAAGTGTGGCGCCCACACGTACGCCGCTGTCGCACCAGCTCCAATCGCGACCATGATGAACACGGCAGGGAGGTGCCACCTCGGTTGCTTCCGAACGGCGAGCTCCATCGAGATCGAACTTGCGGCGGGAGGCAGTTCCTCTGGCTGCGCTTCCGGCGCTTCCGGCGCTTCCGGCGGGATCTCGATCTCGGCGCTTTCGGCGACGTCCGGAACGGGCGTTTGTTCTGGCGGTTCCGGCAATGGCGGAGCCGCGACGGGATTCGGCGGCGCCGGCGGTTTCGGCGGCGCGGGCGGCGCGGGCGGCTTCGGCGGTGCCGGCTGCTCGACCGGCACGGGAATCTCGACCGGAATCTCGACGGTCTTCTCAGACTCGGTAGGCTCCCTCGTCGACGGGGCCGGCGGCATGGCTAGACCAGCCTTCATCGGCTTGATCTTCGCCAGCACGATCGCCGGCTTCGTCGGTGGCGCCTCGCCGAACCCCTCGGGGCTTTCGTCTTTCGACGAAGCAACCTCGCGCTCGGGTTCGCCTGTCAGCACCTCTTCGAGCACCGCCTCGGATCGTTCCTCCAGGTCGTGCCGAACGAAGTCGTAGATCGGATGCTCGCTCAGCAACTCCCAATCATCGCTCTCGTCGAGCCGCACCCGAACCGTCTCAGGGAGCACGCCGCGCGCGATGACCTCTGCGAGCTGGGGCACGGTCACGTCGTCGAACGTCTTCTTGCCGACTCGGAGGTGCACCTTCTGCGACCGACGCACCCGTGCCGTCGACCGTTTGCGCACCAGCCGGAGCAGCTCCGCGGTCGAGGCCGAGTCATCATCGCGCGCCGACGAAGCGCGGTCTCCGATGCCGCTTCTCTTGACGATCGCGGCAGACGGAAGGCCTCGCTCGAGCGTGGGGTCCCGTTGCTCATCAGGTTCTTCCAGCCCGTCGTCTTCGATGATGGGATACGGCGAGGAATCGTCGGGCGACGGCTTTTCGGGTTCGGGTGGCTCAGCGGGTGCAGCCTCGCGCCGGAGCTCCTCGGGCTTGGCCTGCGGCGCCTCCACCGGAACTTTGACGCTTGTCTCCTCGTCGTCATCGCGCGGTGGTCGAGGCGGAGGAGCGTCCGAGGAAACCTTGGTGATGTCTTTGAAAACTCGCTTCGGCGTGCCGCGAGTCGGCGCCTTGTTCGGAGTTCTGCTCGCCGGCTTCGACTCGGGAGTCCGCCCGAAGATGCTGGCGCGCTCGCGGGGAGCCCAGCCCGCAGGCGCAGGACTAGCGACCGGGATCGGCGTGCCGCATTTCGGGCAGTCGATCGCTCCGTCGGGCACGTCGTCGGCGGTCAGAGTGAGCCGAAAACGCGCCGAACATCCCGGGCACTTCAGCTCCATCGCGCTCCACAGTTCGGTTTGGCGCACATGCGCCATGCTCGCGAATTCTACCGCGAATGCTGGGGAGCGTCGAAAAATTGGCGACTTGAACCGGACCGCATCGTGTGGACATTTGCCGCATCAAATAGGCCCAACTGCGAGGCAACCATGAGCAAGCAACAAATGATCGACTCTCTCAACGACTTCCTCTGTGACGAGGCCGTCTACTACCAAAAGCTCCGCAACTATCACTGGAACGTGAAGGGGCCGGCGTTCTTCCAGCTTCATATGAAGTTCGAGGAGATGTACACGGCGACTGCCATGCACGTGGACGGCGTTGCAGAACGAATCTTGGCCCTCGGAGGCACCCCTCGCTCGACGCTCGCGTCGTTCCTCGAACACTCGCGCGTCAAAGAAGACGCCGACATCCCGAAGGCGAATCAGATGGTCGCCAACCTCTGCGGCGACATCGAGACCGTTCTCGCGCAGATCGCGCCCCTCAAGGAGCTCGCGACCGAAATGTCTGACGACTCGACCGTGAATCTGCTCGACGACATCCAGGACTTCCACGAGGCCAACGAGTGGATGCTCCGAGCCTTCCTCGAGGAGTAGAGCCTCACCTTCGCAGATTAGGATACTCGCCAGCGGTCGACTCCCAAGGACCCGCCTCGGCGAAGTCCCAACCGGCCATCGGCTCGTTGGAGGAATCAAAGAACCAGCCTGCCATTTCTGGGCCCACAGCGTTGCAATCCAAAGTGTCGATGTCAGGATTGCCGAACGGATGGCACTCCAGTTCTCCCGAGCTGGCAGCATCCCACCAGAAGTTGGAAGCAATCACTCGCCCACCGTTCGGCGCGATCATATCGATTTTCAGATCTGGCACGTTCGCGGTTTCAAAAGTCGCGACAACGAAGGAGTCGGAAAGAATCAGTCGACCTGGTTGACCGGCGATACCACCGAATGTCACCCGTTGAAGGTCGTTCGCGCGGACTGTCGCAACGACATACGAGTTTCGAACGGCGAAGTCCTGACCCCAATTGCCGATCAGACCGCCGAGAATTTGCAGCTCGTCTCTGTTTTCTTGTGGTTCGAATTCCATTTGCACAAACGAATTCTCGATACTCGGCGCGACAGTCCCCATTCCGCTGACGCTTCCAACCAGGCCACCTGACAAACTGGTTGCCCGCAACGTCCCAACGGCGCTCACGCTCTGGTAGTCGAGCCACACACCTTGGCCCGTGAGCCCTCCGACGACCCTCCACCCTGACACGGTCCCGTTGAAATGCACGTTGACGAGCTCCGAACCGCCATCGCCAATCACACCGCCAATGGCTTCTCCGGCTCCCACCACGTCCGCCGTCACGAACACGTCGGTCAAGGTCAGGTTTCGAGAGTATCCGGCAATACCCCCGATGCTATCGAATCCACCGTTCACCTCCCCGGAAAATCGAAGTT
This sequence comes from uncultured Bradymonadales bacterium, assembly GCA_964384605.1. Classification (GTDB taxonomy): domain Bacteria; phylum Myxococcota_A; class Bradymonadia; order Bradymonadales; family Bradymonadaceae; genus CAYLMO01. The sequence continues at coordinate 19,686 of CAYLMO010000085.1, forward strand.
GCTCGCCGTGGATGACACCCGCGCCCTCTCCAAATACGCCACCGACCTTGTTTTGACCGCTCACTACCCCGGAGACTTCAATGTCCCTGAGCTCGACGCTGTCCACACGAGCCGCCAATGCACCGACGGTGTTGCCGGCCGACGAAACGGAGACGTCGAGTAATCGTAGTCCAGTCACTCGGCCGCGAAGCACCTCAAACAGACCGGCCGAGGTATTCGACTCGATGGTCATCCCACTCACCGAGAATCCCTGACCGTCGAGACTCCCGAAAAACTCTCCACCAAGTGGAGAACTTTCGTAGGTCTCGGACATGGCTAAATCGGTCCCAAGAACGTGATAACTTCCCTCGTCCGGGTCCATCGCCAACAGCTGTTCGACGCTACAGATGATGACAGGGTCCTCGATCGTGCCAGTACCGCGAACTGCTTCGCCGGTTTCGTCGCCAGGCTGGCATTCGATTCTTGGCGCGTCGACCGCTCCACCATCACTGCCGGCATCGATGGCTAGCCCACCGTCGATCATCGAGTCGTTGGATGAATCCTTCGCGACATCGGTACCAGAATCGGCGACGACCTCTTCGTCCACGTTCCGCTTCGGAACTTCGGCGTCATCTGCGCAACCCGTGAAGGAGGCAATTACCATCACCAACCCAACAAATCCGACCTCAGAAACCCCACGAAAAACTCGCATTTCCACTACTCGCCTCCAGAGAAAGACAAATCTGTACAACATCCGACGTTCCGGCCTGACAAAAATTCGATGCACCGAGCACAGAAGACTACTCAGATCGACTCGATATCGACCGAGAACCGGTCGTCGACCTGGATCCACCCCGAAGCCTGCTGCGACACGA
>CAYLMO010000086.1:0-20290 GCA_964384605.1 uncultured Bradymonadales bacterium
GTCGGCAGATTGAACGTCGTCGACGTCTCGGGCGCCCACACCTTCCACAGCGTGTACGACTCGGTTCGCGACGAATCGTTCGCGCCGCATCCGCTGTACTGGACGGTCACATCGCGGGTCAGCGTGTGGATCGTGTACATGGCTGTCGGCTGCGTACCGCCCGCATTTGCGACCGATCCGCGGGCGAGTGAGCGACCGGTGCGGGTGAGCGTCGGGATTCCGTAGAGGTCGCTGAACGTGAGCGACCGGTTGCCCGCGGTGCCGAAGTCCGCATCGCGGTCGAAGATGGCCGAGACGCCGCTCGCGACGCCCGGACTCGGTGCCGCCGCACCGTCGAGGTAGAGCGCTGCTACTGCCCCGATCGTGTCGAGTGACGCGAAGTCGTTCTGCAGCGGCGGACGCGCGACGTTCGTGATGTTGAGCGTGCCGCCCGCGAACGCATCGACGACGAATCCGGTGATGCTCAAGCGCCCCTCGCCCGGCCCAATCGCCGCGTTGCCGTTGCTGTCCCAGTCGCCCGCGGTCACGCAGAACACGTCCGAGCTCGCCGGCGCGTTGCTCACCGCGCAAGACACGTCCTTTACGAGCGTCTCGTCGATGTTGATGTCCTGCGCTCCGGTCATCGTCGAGCTCACGGTGCGGTCTTCGACACCGATACCCACCAGATTCAACTGCGTGAGCGCCGCGGCGATATCTCCGCCCGAGACGGCCGAGAGCGGCGTATCACCCGACACACCAATCAGCTTTCGCGCGCCAAAAGCGAGCTCGGGCGAGATGTAGTCGGTCTCGGGGAGGTTCTGGAGGCAGCCGAAGAGGTTAAACGCGCACTGCGCCGGGATGTAGATGTTGCCGGGCACGTTCACGTTCCCGACCTGCCCACCAGCTTGGTAGCACTTGTTGTCGGAGAGGAGCGCGTCGAGGCTGAAGTTTGCGATCTGCTCGAGCTTGATGTCGGGCAGCATTACGCCCAGCTCGATCGGGCTGTTGTTCGGCGCGGGGATCGGCGTGAGCGAGCCGGTGTATCGGCCGGTCGATGCCATCGGGTCGATCAGGTCGACCGGGATTACGTAGTCCGAGCCGACGGCGTCGATGATGGTCGTGTAGTGGTAGTTTGCCTGGGCGCCGGTCACCGAGATGGTGCCGTCGAGCGCGGTGCCGTAGTCGACGAATTCAGCAAATCCGTTGGCGTCGGTCCGAGCCGTGTTTGCAGCATTTCCGGCCCCGCCGTATGTGTCCGCGAAGGCCGTCGCATTCTCGGAATCGCCGAGCATCACGAATGCGTTGGCCAGCGGTGTTCCTGCCCCATCCACCACGCGCACGCGAACGTTGCCGTCGAGCGGGCAGCCTCCGGAGCCGCCGTTCAGGTTGGTCAACGGGGCTTCGAAGTCCACCTGCGGTTGGGCCGTCAGCGTGATGCCGTCTGCGGTGATCGAGATCGTCGCGATTCCCGACGCTGCTACGGGTGGCGTCAGCGTCGCGTAGTACTCGCCACCGCCAACTTCGGTGACGCTCGAGAGGGTGCCGAGCGAGGTGGTCATCTGAACGGTCGCGCCAGTCACCGGGTTTCCGCCCGTGTCGACGACGTCCACGACCACCGCTGCTTCCGCGCCGGTGCCGGCCGTCAGACATTGACTCGTCGTGCTGACCGCGCTCGCCGGGTCGACTCCACCGGCCACCGGGCAGTCGCTATCGGTCGCGTTCGTGCAGCCGGTAGGGCAACATCCGTCACCGGCCGCGCAGGCCGTGATGGGCGCGTAGTTGCAGGCTGCGTCGCAGTTGCCCGCCGACCCGCTGAGTGAGTCGTCGGTGCATGCGTCGCCATCCGGGGCGCACGTCGTCGGGCAGTTTCCGTCGCAGGTTTCGCCCGGCTCCGTCGCACCGTTTCCACACATGCCGGTGCAGTCGTTGTCGGTTGCTGCGGTGGCTCCGATCGGGCAGCACATGTCGTTGTCGGCGGGCATCGTGATGGTCGTCGAGCCGCAGGCAACGTCGCACAGGGTCGGGTCGCCGGTGAGTGCTTCGACGGTGCATGGGTCACCATCGTCGGTGCAGCTCGTCGGGCAATTGCCGTCGCACGTCTCGCCGGTCTCGACGGCACCGTTGCCGCAGCTCGGCATGCAGTCGTCGTCGTTCGTTTCGTCGCAGCCAGGCGCACAACATCCGTCGCCGTTGGTGCACATCGTGATGGCGGGGTGCTGACACTCGGCCGTGCAGTCGCCCGCCACTCCGACGAGGTTGTCTTCGGTGCAAACGATACCGTCGTCGCACGCGGTCGGGCAGCTCCCGACCGGGTCGCAGGTCTCGCCGGGCTCGACCACGCCGTTGCCGCACGAGGCGGTGCAGTCGTTGTCGGTCGAGGCGTCGCAGCCCATGCCGCAGCAGCCGTCGTCGTCGTTGCAGGCGGTGACGGGGTCGTACTCACAGGCCGCGCTACACGCCATGCCGGTGACCACGCCCACCGTGCAGGCCGGGCCGCTATCGCAAACCGTCGGGCAGGCGCCGGGCATACCCGCTGCGATCGCCGTGTCGCAGGCCTCGGAGGCTTCGACCGTGCCGTTTCCGCACGATAACGTGCAGTCCGACTGGCAAGCGTCGGTGTCGTCCATGTTCTGGTCGTCGCACTCTTCGTCGCCTTCGACGACGCCATTCCCGCATGTGCCGGCATCGGCGCCGCCCATATCGGTTTCGCCAGCGTCGGTGCCGCCAGCGTCCATGTTGGTGTTGTTGGTCCCCGCGTCCATCGAGTTGTTGTTCGTGCTCGCGTCAGTCTCACCGGCGTCCGTTCCCGCGTCTTGCGTGGGAGCCGGCGTTCCGGTCTCGTCGTCACCGCATGCGGCGAGCGAAAGTGTGATCACGAGGAAGATGCACGCCCAGAGGGCGCGCGGAGCGGAGCCAGGTCGAGTCATGGCGGGTCCGAGCGGTGATTGATGCGTTCAGTAGGCTTAGTGAAGAGAGTAGTGTGATGGCCCCGATGTGGCAAATCGTCGGCCGGGCCTCGACTCCCGGGTACTCGCCTATTGTGGTTCGAGCGTTCTCCGAGACACTTCGAGCACAACCTCACATCGCGCAAGAACGCCCAATTGCGCATTTTCCAACTCAGTCCGATAATCCCTCCATGGACATCCCGATCTATCTCGTCGTCATCGCCGTCGTTGTCGCGTTGGTACTCGCCGTCGCTATCTACGACCTCGTTCAGACCAAGCACGCGATCCTGCGGAACTTCCCGGTTATCGGGCACTTCCGCTACATGCTGGAATCCGTGGGGCCTGAGCTTCGACAGTACATCGTGACCTCGAACGACGAGGAACGCCCCTTCTCGCGAGACCAACGAACCTGGGTCTACGCGTCGGCAAAACAGCAGAACAACTACTTCGGATTCGGCACCGACAACGACCTCGAACTGTCCTCGAACTACCTGGTCGTGAAACACTCCGCGTTCCCGCTCGAAGAGCCTCACAAAGGCGACGCCAACTACGACGCCAACCACCCGGTGCCGGTGCTGAAGACCCTCGGCGGACCCCGCGGGCGCGAGAAAGCCTTTCAGCCGGACTCGGTCATCTACGTCTCTGCGATGAGCTATGGCTCGCTCTCGGCCGCGGCGGTCGAGGCCATCAACCGCGGAGTGAGCATCGCCGGCGGGCTTCATAACACCGGCGAAGGCAGCATCTGCCGCCACCATGACCACGGCGGCCCGCTCATCTGGCAAATCGGAACGGGATACTTCGGATGCCGTACGCCCGACGGCGAGCTCGACATCGACATGCTGGTCGACCGTGCGCGGCGACACGACGTCCGAGCCATCGAAATCAAGATGTCGCAGGGCGCAAAGCCAGGTCGCGGAGGCGTGCTTCCCGCCGCGAAAATCACCAAGGAGATCTCCGAGATTCGCGGCATTCCGATGGGCAAAGACTGCATCAGCCCCGCGTATCACAAGGCGTTCAGCAACGCTGACCAACTGCTCGACGTCGTCGAGGAGATCGCCGAACGCACCGGCCTGCCGGTCGGCATCAAGTCGGCCGTCGGCGAGCTCACCTTCTGGGAAGAACTCGCCGACCGGATGAAGAACGAAGACCGCGGCGTAGACTTCATCACGATCGATGGCGGCGAGGGGGGCACCGGTGCGGCGCCACTGGTCTTCAGCGACCACGTGTCGCTCCCGTTCAAGCTCGGCTTCCGGCGCGTCCGTTCGATCTTCGAACAGGCCGAGATCGCCGACGATGTCGTGTGGCTCGGGGCCGGGCGCCTCGGATTCCCGCAGACCTCTCTGCTCGCATTCGCCCTCGGCGTCGACATGGTCGGAGTGGCCCGGGAGGCGATGCTCGCCATTGGATGCATCCAGGCGCAGCGCTGCCACACGGGCCATTGCCCCGCCGGCGTCGCGACACAAAACAAGTGGCTCATGCGTGGCCTCGACCCGACTGACAAGGGTGCGCGCATGGCGAACTACCTGGTCACCTTGCGCAAAGAGCTCATGTGGCTCGCCCGAGCATGCGGCGAAGACCACCCGTCCAAGGTCACCCTCGACCGATTCGAGATCCTCGATGATGGGTTTGGCACGAGACAGGCCAGCGACGTGTTCCGTTGAAGATAAGGGCGTGACGAACGCCCAATCGTTCGGTACGGTCCGCGCAACAAAAGTTACCCAAAACGCAGTTTAGGGGCGGAAATGAGAATCAAAGCACTGTCGCTGGCCGCTTTCGGCCTTGTCGTGGCCGTTGGATGTTCGTCCGGCAGCCGAATTCAGAAGTTTGACGCCGCGAAGGACTTCCCGAGCGAAAAGCGCATCGCCGAAATTCAGGCGTCGCCCGCCGCCGAGCCGAAGTTCCGCAGCTCCGAAAACGAAGGCCGAGTCGACTACTGGGAACTCGCGGGTCCGCTCCCCACCACGTGGGGAAGTCAGACCATCCGCTCGAACTCCCCACTCGCACAGGCCCTCGCCAAAGGGTTCGACGATGCGAAGATGACCGAGTCGATGGCGTGTTACGCACGTGAAGTTGGTCTCTTCTACTCGCACTACGAGAAGTACCCGTACGTCGAGCTCGATGACTTCATGAAGCGTCGTTGCGGCATGGTCGCTGGCTGGGCGGCGATCCGCCTCTACGGATTCGACAAGCAAGACGTGCCGGAGGCCGACTTCCTGAAGGCGAGCAACTGGAGCGCCTTCGTCGAAGACGCGACGTCAGACGATGACAATGACTTCGGCGAGTACGGCGTTTGGTACGGCTCCGGCAAATCGGGCACCTACGTTGTGCTCGCGCGAGCGACCGTGCCCGCCAAGATCAAGCCGGTGAGCCTTCAGCAGCCCGCCGGCGCCAAGGTCGTCGTCGAAGGAAAGCTCGAAGACGACGCCGACTACGTGTTCGGACTCACCACGCGGGGCCAATACGGCTACGGGGAGTGCACCTCGACGCAGGGCCTCGGAGACTCGGCGTTCCGCGTCACATGCGAACTCAAAGGCAACGACCCGACCGTCTTGGTCACCATCAATCAGGGCCAGGAGTCTGACGTCTTCTCGACCGGCATCCTCGAAGGAGAGTTCCGTCGAAACGTCGAGAAACCGTTGCTCTTCGTGGCCACGGGAGCGACTGTCCCGACGCCCGCCGCCGCTGAGGCTGGGGCGGACGGCGCAACCGCATCGGTACCCGGCGCGCAGCCTGCCGCGAGCGCCGCGCTGCCTCGTCCGCTTCTGGTGAAGAAGCCGATGGAGTCGCGCAACGTAGAGGCGAAAGCCTTCCGCGACCGCATGGTCGCGGGCGTTAATCGGGTGCGCGCGGACGCCGGTCTCGAGCCGGTCACGCTCGAAGAGGTCCAGTCCGAGGCGAATCGTGAGCTCGTCCCCTACGCATTCGGCGGCGACGACAAAGACGCCAAGAACGAAGCGCTCCTCGGTGCACTCGCCGGATGGAAGGTGAAGTCACCAGTGGTGAACGGCACGTTCCGCACGAAGTCGCTCTCGAATGGTGATGTCGATGACTTCCTCAACAGCATGTTGCAAACGCCGTCGGGCCGCCGCGTGCTCACGGCGAAGGAAGTCGACGCGATCGCCATCGGCACCAAGTTCGACGAGGCGACCCAGACCGTCGCCGTGATGATCACGAGCTACGAGTTTCTCGAGAAGCGCCCGCACGTCGAGCGTGTCAACGAGTTCCTCGACAAGCTCGCGAAGGCCCGCTCAGCTCGTGGAGCTTCGCCGCCACGTAAGGTGAAAGCGCTCAAGGGCGTTGCCGACAGTCTCGCCCGCAAGGTCGAGGCGGGCGAGCTCGAGTTCCATGTCGCAACGTCGCAACTCTGGGACAAGTCGTTGGAGCAGTTCCAGCGTTCGACCCACATCTACTACGGCGCAGCGCACGACCCGCTGACGCTCAATTTCAATGAGGAACTCCTGACCATGGAGCCTCTGCGAATCGCCATCATGGTCACGCCCTTCAAGCCGAAGAACTCACCTTGGTACATCTATGGGATTGCGATCGCGTTCCCGAAGACCAAGCAGGTGACCGAGGTTGCGGGCGCGCCGGCTGAAAACGTGAACGTCGTCGAGTCGAAGGTAATCGCCGACTGAACGGCGTAGAGCCTTGACCGCATTACTCTCGGGCGCGAAGCTTCAGCCATGCTTCGCGCCCGAAATATTTGTCAGTCGTTCAGCGGAGTCGAAGTGCTCAAGCACATCGACTTCGACGCCCGCCCCGGCGAGCTCATCGGTGTGCTCGGTCCGTCGGGATCCGGCAAGTCGACGCTCTTGTTTGCGTTGAGCGGCATGCGCCAACCCACGGAAGGCACCGTGGAGTGGGACGGGAAGGACCTCTACGAGAACTTCGAGAGCATGAAGCACAACGTCGGCTTCGTACCGCAAGACGACGTCGTGCCGCTCGCCCTGCGGGTCGAACGCGTGCTCGAGTATGCGGCGGAACTGCGGCTCGAACACGAGCCGCCAGACGTTCGCAAAGGGCGCGTAGAAGGGGTCATCCGGTCGCTCGGGTTGAGCGAACGGCGAGACCTGCGGGTGTCCAAGTTGAGCGGCGGCCAGCGCAAGCGCGTGAGCGTTGCACAGGAACTACTCGCTCGGCCAGAGCTCTTGTTTGCCGACGAGCCAACCAGTGGTCTCGACCCGGCGCTCGAACGAAGCCTGACCGAAACGCTCAAGAAGCTGGCCAACGACGGCAGTACGATCGTCTGTACGACGCACATCATGACGTCGCTCGACCTGTTCGATCGACTGGCCGTGATCGTGGCCGGGCGCCTCGCCTACTTCGGTCCGCCGAGCGACATCAAAGCGTACTTCGGCGTGGAAGATTTCGCGCATATCTACACGCGGTTGAGCGAACAAAAACCGGAAGCCTGGGCCGGGCGCTGGAAGAAGCACAGCAAGTAGGGGCTTCTGCCGCGGAGAATGAACATTTCGCCTCGCGCGGTGTCCAACTGGCGTAGCCGACCGTAATGTTGGAAAATCCCCGTCGAACCGCGCTTGGATTGACCATGACTGCAAAGAAACAACTCATTTCGCTCGCGACGCTCGCGATCTTCGTCTTTTTGCCAGCCTTCGCGGCCGCTCAGTCCGCGGTGTTCGACTTCAACATGAAGTCGAAGACACAGACCGACAAAGGCTTCCCCGTGCTGACGCTTCGGGCGAGGGAACTCATCGAGAGCGGCAAGGTCACGCTGAAGCGGTCCGACGGCAAGACCACCACGGAGCGCATCCGCAAGATGCGCCCCGGCAACGAGATGCGCGTGGTGTTCGAACAGCCGAAGGGAACCTTCAAATACCAGATCACGGTCGAGGCCAAGACGCAGCTCGACCAGACCATGACGAGCACGTTCGAGACGGAAGCGACCTACGTCGACCCGATCGAACTCGCCGTCGACCGCAACAACGTGCACGTCGCCGACGGCAAGCTGATCCTCAATTCGAGCCGTCCGCTCAAAGAGGTCGAAATCGAGGTCTTCGACAACGACGGAAACAAGTTCGCGAACGCGACCCAGGCGATCGGCGGACGCAGCGGGAACCTCGAGATTCAGTGGCCGGCCAAGAAGTCCGAGGTTGGCGCGATTCGCATCAAGGCGACCGACGTCGACGACTTTTGGGCCGGCGTGATCCTCGAGCCGTTCTGGGTCGACATCCCCAGCCGTCAGGTCATCTTCGACGACGGCAAAGCCACCTGGCAGCCCGAAGAAGAGCCCAAGCTCGTGGAGACGTTCAAGGACGTGAAGAAGGCGATGGAGCGCCACTCGAAACACGGCCTCAACATGCAGCTCTACATCGCTGGCTACACCGATACCGTGGGCTCCGATTCAGACAACCTCAAGCTGAGCCAGGCGCGTGCTCGCGCCATCGCGAAGTGGTTCAAGAAGAAGGGCCTCAAGATCGACGTCTACTACCAGGGCTTCGGCGAGCGAGTGCTGGCGAAGAAGACTGCGGACAATGTGCCTGAGCCGTTGAACCGGCGCGCACTGTATGTCCTCGGAAACGCGCCGCCGCCGCGCTCGGGCCAGATTCCGAGCGGCAACTGGAAGAAGCTGTAGGCGGCCGCTTGCCGTGAAATACTCCACCCACCTTCAGACGTTCTTCCTCCGGGCAATCTTGACCGCAGACCGCCGCATAGTACGCTCGCGCCACGCGCAGAGCGCATGGTAGGCGCTCGCGAACCGCGATATGGAAGAGTCGATGCGAATCGAAATGAAAGCCTGGGCAATCGCCGCCGCCACGATGGCCGTCGTCGCCGCCCCCGCATGTGAAACCGAAGATCCACACGGCCCCGAGAAAGCCGCGACCTACGTCGACAGCTGGGCCGGGACCGTCGAGCAAAACCTGACCGACCGCTCCGAAGGCGCGTCCGTCCAGAAGGCGCTCGAGGACCGCATCAAGCCGGCCGCCGCAAAACAGCGCGACCAGGCGCGGCGCGAACTTCCGCCGTACGACATCTTCCTCGACGAAGTCTACAAAGACCTCGAGTACAAACCCCGCCTCGTGCAGCACGGCGAGCTGACCGACCGCGGCAAGGCGGTCTGGGCCGCGCTTCAGACCGTCGAAGACCAGGCGCTCGAACCCAAAGAGTACGATCTCGAAGAGATCAAAGCTTCGATCGACAAGCTCGCCGAACTCAAAGGCGACGCGAAGGCCGGCGACCTCAAACCCAACGCCGACGAAATCTCGTGGGCCACGACGTACGTCGCGGAACAGGTTCCGTCCGCGTTCCCGCTCGACGAATCCTCCAATGCCGCGCTCACCGACGAACTCCTCGCCGAGAAAGGGGAGCGGCTCGAAGGCGTAATGGCGCAATACGAAGAGCTCGGAAAGAAGCTCGGCGACGAGTCGGCCAAACTCGAACAACTGCTCGCTCGAAACCTCGCGCACTACTCGCATCGCGTGAAGCACTACCGCGTGCGCGACGTCTTCATTCACCCTCGCGAGGACGACCGCTACAACGACCCCGAGCTCCGAAGTAAGCGACCAGACGAAGCCAAAGGCTCCTACCTCGCTGGCGTTACGTGGCGAAAAGCCGCGGCGATTACCGATCAAATGTCGGACCCGGTGAAGATTTCGCACCGCGATATTCAGGCGACCGTGCGCGAGGTGCTCACGGGTGAGAAGCCCAAGGAAGCAGTCGACGGCCTCGAACCCCAGCAGCCGCAGTACCGAGCCCTGATCAAGGAACACAAACGCTACAAGAAGATCGTGGCGGACGGCGGGTGGGAAACCGTCGAACGCGCTCCAAGGCTAGGCAAGGGCGACACGAGCGCGACCGCGCTCGCGCTCAAGAAGCGGCTCAAGGCCGAAGGGTACTTCAGTGGCCCGATGGACGAGAAATTCGGCGATGCGCTCGAGACGGCGATCCGCACGTACCAACGCACACACCAGATGGAAGACTCGGGCAAGCCGCACGTCGTCTTCTGGAAGTCCCTCAACATTCCGGCGGACGAACGACGCGACCAGATTGCGCTGAACCTGAAACGATGGCGCGACTCCAACGTGCGCCACAACGACGAGATCTACGTGCTCATCAACGTGCCGGATTTCACCGCTGAGGTCTGGGACAAGCAGAAGCGCGAAATGCGCTTCGAGGTCGTGGTCGGAAACAACGATACCGCGACCGACGAAGAGACCGGCGAGAAGATCAAGCCGAACCGGACTCCTGTGCCGCTCGCCGCGTACATCGACCGCGTGATCTACAACCCATTCTGGAACGTCACGCCGCGAATTCGCGCCGAAGAGATCCTCCCAGAGGTCAAGAAAGAGGTCGAGGCGGAGTACAAGGCCCTCCTCGCCAAGTGGGAAGCCAAGAAGAACGGGGGCGTCATGCCGGCTCCGGGGCCTGGAGGCCTCCCTGGTGTGCAGCCCAACGGGCAACCCAACCCCGACGGAAACCCCAGCGATCCGACCGGCGCTGCGAGCCCACGAGGCGATACACCTAGCCCCGCGACTGTTACGCCGAAGCCCAGCGGAACTGCGCTCACGAGCACCGTCAAGAACGACGGCGTGCCCTCGCTAGGCCTCGATACCAAGCCGTCAGACGTCGACCCGCTCAAACTGAAGATCGACAACTTCCCGTACTTCAACAAAGAGACCGGCCAGATCGACGTGAGCACGACCGACCCGGAGTACATCCCGAGCTGGTACGCTGCGAACAACTACGAGGTCATGTACCCAGGCAAGTCTTGGGAGTATGTGCGAATGACGCCTGGGCCGCACAACGCCTTGGGTTTCGTGAAGGTCATCTTCCCGAATTTGTACGACGTCTACCTTCACGACACGAACGCGAAGCCGCTCTTCAAGCGGCACATTCGGGCGTTTAGCCACGGCTGCATGCGGATGTCGAAGCCGCTCGAGTTTGCGGAGTACCTGTTGCGTCGCGAAGGCAAGTTCGAGGCGAACAGCGTGCCCGGCGTGCTGGAGAGCGGCGAGTACCTGCCGATCTTCTTCGACAAGCAGATCCCGGTGTACATCGAGTACTACACCGTGCGCGTCGATGACGAAGGGCGCGCGAACTTCCTCGCCGACATCTATGACTACGACGAGAAGGGGATCGTGACTCCGACGCCGCCGCCCACCGGAAAGGCGGCCGCGCCTTGATGTCCACGGCATGATGCCTCGACACCCGCTTCACGCGCGGCGCAGCTGACGCTACGCGCCGATGAGTGCGGCACCGCAAACCCGCAGAGTCTCTCCGGTGATGCCCTGAGCTCCCGGCGACGCGAGGAACGTGATCGCCTCAGCGACATCGAGCGGAAGTCCACCCTGCGAGAGCGCGGCGAGCCGCCGCGCGACCTCACGCGTCGCCACCGGAATTTCGTCGGTCATCCGAGTTTCGATGAAGCCCGGTGCGATCGCGTTCGCCGTGATTCCGCGGTCGGCGAGCTTGGCGCCAAGACTTCGTGCCAAACCGGCACCACCGGCCTTCGTGAGCGCGTAGGCCGTCTGCCCGACGTTTCCAGCGATCCCCGCCACCGAACCGAGGAAGACCACGCGGCCACCGTCGTGCAGAACGTCGGCCTCGAGCCGCTCGTGGATCCGCAAGGCGGCGTCCAAGTTCACATTCACGACCAGATCCCACTGTTCGGGCTTCATCCGCTTGAGGGTCTTGTCACGAGTGACCCCGGCGTTGTGCACGACGATATCCACTCCACCGAGCTGCTCGAGCGCCGCCGCGATCGTCTCGGGTGCGTCGTCGGCCGTGATGTCGACCATCAAAGCTGTTCCCGAGAGTTCACGCGCAAACTCACGCAGATTCTCTTCCTCGTTCGGTAGGTCGAGCACGACCACGTATGCGCCTTCGCGTGCGAAGCACTCGGCGATCGACCGCCCGATTCCGCGCGCCGCGCCGGTGACTAGCGCGACGCGATCCGCCAACAGGTGTGCCGAACGGTCGGCGTACTCACCTCCAGATCGGTTGGTCACGCGAAGTGGCTGAGCGCTCACGAACGCGCTGCGGGCGCTCAGAATGTAACGAAGCGGCCCGGCGAGCCGCTCTTCAGCTCCTTCGGCGACGCGGATGAGGTTGGCCGTCGAGCCCTTTCGCCCGATCTCCTTCGCAACGCTCCTGGTGAACGCTTCGATCCCCGCATCAGCCATATTCTTCGCAGGCTCGCCGATCTCGTCGTTGTCGGCGAGGACGACGATCCGGCCGTTGCTCTTGAGCGAACCGATCGCAGGGTGAAGCCGTTCGTAGAGCGAACGAAGATCCGCAGTCGTTGCGATCCCGGTCGCGTCGAGGATCAAGATGTCGACGCGCTCAGCTTCGTTGTCGATCTTGCCGGCAGCGCCTTCGATCGTCTGGGTGACGACCGGAGTCAGGCGGCTCTCGCCCAGTAGCCGTGCGGTTTTCCCACTGAGTTCGCGGGGCTCCCAGCGGCCTTTGGCGCGCTGAAGCTCCGGCGGGATCGGAATCGGGAGTGACTTCGCAAGGCCTTTGAAGCGAGGGTCGTGGGCGAGCTGGAGCAGTAGATCGGACATAATCGGTGCCTAAGAAGAGGTGGCAAAAGCGATACCTAACAGGTAATCGCGATCGCGGCGGCCTCAAGAGTTGTCGTCCTCTTGACAATCGACCAACTCGCTGGCAGTGTCACGCGCCCTGCGAGGCCCTGCAAATGGATTGGTTATTCGGGTCCCGCCAAGTAGATTGAGTCCAAGGAGTCCGCTATGTCGCGCCGTTGCAAGCTCACGAAAAAGAAGCCCCTCGTCGGCTACAACGTTTCGCACGCACACAACAAGACGAAGAAGCGTCAGCTTCCGAATCTTCAGTCGAAGCGAATCTACCTCCCCGACGAAGACCGCTGGGTCCGCGTACGTCTCTCGACCCGCGCACTCCGCACCGTGACCAAGAAAGGACTCAAGGCCTACCTCAAGGATCAAGGCCTGCGTCTCACCGACGTCACTCACTAAGTCGAACCGCCCATCTGGGCGCCGTTTCAAGCCGAACCCGGTACGCCTTTGCGTGACCGGGTTTTCGTGTTTGTGCTAGACTCTCCCCGCTTGGCCACCCGTCGGTCGCCAGCTTTCTCCGCGTGAGGTCGTATCAATGTTTGGCATGGGAATGTGGGAGATCCTTCTGGTCGTCCTGCTCGTCCTCGTCGTGATGGGACCGGAGAAGATCCCCGAAGCGGCGAAGATGTTCGGCAAAGCCGTGCGCGAAGTCCGGAAGATGTCCAACCTGTTGCGCGATGCCGTCGACATCGACATCGACGACGAACCTGCTCGTCCTCGACCGGCGATGCAGCAGAACAAATCGTACGGCGCCGTCGAAGACTACAACCCCGAGCCGGTCGCGAAGTACGAACAGGAAGAGATCTACGAGATCTTCTCGGTCGAGATGAACTCTCCGATACCCGCCGAGAATCTAGAGGTGGAACTCGTTCCCCCCGTCGAACCTGAGCTGCACCGCGAGGTGTATCTCCACATTCCGTTCGAGGAGACAATCTAATGTCCGCTCTTGAAGGAATGACCGCAGAAGAGATTCACGATGCGCGAATGACCGTACTCGAACATCTTCGAGAACTGCGGCAGCGCATCATCTACGCCTTCATCGCGTTCGGCATCGCGTCGGCCGTCTCTTGGGTCTGGGCCGAGCCACTCTTCGACTACTTGCTCATGCCGCTCCGAACGGCCGCACCTGACGCCGAAATGGCTCAGATGCACCACATGGACCTCGCCGAGCCTTTCTTCGTACTGCTCAAGACTTCGTTGTTCAGCGGTGCTTTCATTGCGGCTCCTATCGTCCTCTATCAGATCTACGCCTTCATCGCGCCGGGCCTCTACGACCACGAAAAGAGCGCGGCACTACCGTTTCTGATCCTCGCCACGGGGTTCTTTGCAGGCGGTGCAGCCTTCTGCTTCTTCCTGGTCATGCCGCTGGGGTACGAGTTCCTCCTGAAGTTCTCGCAGGGCGTCTCCTCGCCAGAACTCCGCATCAATGAGTACCTCGCCCTCACCTCCAAACTATTGCTGGGATTCGGCGCGATCTTCGAGCTTCCCGTCTTCGCGATGTTCCTGGCGCGGCTCGGGATCATCACGCACCGAACACTCCTCAAGTACTGGCGGTATTCGGTCGTCGGCTCGTTCATCATTGCCGCTTTGCTCACCCCGCCCGATGTGGTCACCCAGTCGCTCATGGCGGGTCCGCTGATCGTTCTCTATTTCCTGTCCATCGGGGTGGCCTGGTATTTCACTAGGCAGCGAGAACGAAAAATGGCGCAAGAAGAAGCAAATATTGCGTAGTTCATTCTAAAACGTTCGCAATCTGAATCGATTAACGTAGACTGTTCGAGTCTGCTTACCGGTCCAGCCATGTCTCTCAATCCGATCGAACGCGAAGAAATTGCGGCTGCACACGCATTTCTCGACGCGGAGTTCCCCCACGCGGGCGCTGCCTTCTTGGGCGGGGCGTACGTTCGTGATGAGGGCACTCCTTGGTCCGATCTCGATATCGTCGTGATCGAGTCCGAGCGCGCTCGACCTGGCCGGATGAACCTCGTCATCGACGGATGGTTCTTCGACGTCATCGTCCACTCCCCGATGTCAGCCTTCCTCGCTATGCAGGATGAAGTGCTCGAAGGCGTCCCATTTACCGCCACGCTGCTCGCCGAATCGGTGACGCTCGTGGAGAGTGAGATAGGCGAGACTCTGTTGGAAGAAGCGCGATCCCTCGTCGAAGCCGGTCCGTGGCCCATCACCAGTCGCGAGGTCGACGAGCTCCGATTTCGGATCACCGAGCTGGTCGACGATCTGCGCGAGCCTCGATCGATGCTCGAACTGATCGGTTCCGCCGGCGAGCTGTACGACGTGTTCTCGAACTTCGTGCTCCGAACCCGCGGCGAGTGGCCGGCCCGGGGCAAGTGGATCGCCCGGCGAATTGAGCGAATCGACCCAGACTTCGCGCACCGCTTCGAGTACGCATTCGTTCGGCTCTCGAGGCACGGACACGCCGACGACGCGATTCGCATCGTGGAGGAGATCCTCGAGCCTTTTGGCGGGTTTCTCTACGATGGATACCATCGCGGAATCGCGATCGCGCCCGACCCCATCCCCCGAAAAATCAGCGCTGCCGAGTGAACGGTAAGCGATTGGAAGCCCTCGGTTAAACGATCCGACTGGGCGTTCCGATGACTGATCGACCGAACCTGCGGGAGGTTCGGAACCAGTCATCGGTAGGTCCAATGAATCGAAGGGCACAACGTTCCATCTCTACGCTCGCACTGGCGATCGTAGTCGGCGCCGCGGGAACGGCGTCGGCTGCGACGCTTTCAGGCGACTATGGGGGAGCCGACGTGACGGCGTCCGCGGGCGACGTCATCGAAGGCTCCATCACCAACGTCGGCACGTTTCGCGTTCCTGCGGGGGTGACGGTTTCGCTCAGCCCGACGGGCGCGGCGTCCATTGAGGCGTCTCGCATCGAGGTGTTTGGCGAGATCGACGGTGTCGGGAAGGGATTCGCCGGCGGGAAGGCGGCGAATCAGGCTTCGGGAACAGCCGGGCAGGGGCCTGGCGGCGGAGCCGGCGGTGTCGCGCAACAGTGCGCACACCCCACCGGCGGCGGCGGCGGAGGATACGGCTCGATCGGTGGCGCAGGCCGCAACTCGTTGAACGTGGTGTTCGCCCCCGGTGGCATCGCCTACGGCGATCCCACGAGCTTTCTCGACGTCCAGCGCGGCTCCGGTGGCGGCGGCGGCGGTTCGTTCCTCTGCTCGCTGAACGGTGTCGGAGGCGCAGGCGGCGCGGGCGGTGGAGCGATCGAGCTTCGCGCGCCGCAGGTCGTGGTCTCGGGGACCATCGCTGTCGATGGAGCTCCAGGGCGCGACGCGAACCCCTCCGCAGTTTCAGCTGGGACCTCGGGAGGCGGTGGAGGAGCCGCTGGAACGATCGTCATGATCGGAAACTCGATCTCGCTCTCCGGCGTCCTCAGCGCTCGCGGCGGCAACGGCGGCGACATCCTCGCGGATCCCACGCAGACCTTTGCCGGCGGTGGCGGTGGAGGTGCCGGTGGCCTCATCAAGATCCAGTGGCGAGACACGTTCGACGACGTGGGCACCGTGGCTGCGACCGGCGGGGCAGGCGGTTTGTCCGGCATCCTCGGTGGACCGGTGATTTCGGACGACGGCGACGACGGCGTGCTCGAGATCGTCCGGGAGAATCTGGCTCCGGTCGCTCAGAACATCTCCGTGACGACCGATGAGGACGTCGCGGTTCCAGTGGTTCTCAGCGCTTCGGATCCAAACGGCGACCCCCTCACCTATCAAGTCGCAGCCCCCTCGAACGGCGTGCTTTCGGGTACGCCGCCGAGCCTGGTCTACGAGCCGTCGGCGGGCTTCTCTGGGGCCGACAGTTTCAGCTACAGCGTGGCAGACCCAGCGGGACTGCGCTCGAATCAAGCCACCGTTTCGGTAGTCATTCTGCCGGTGAACGACGCGCCGGTGGTCGCAGATACGTCGATCTCCACGCCTGAGGACACTGCACGAGACTTTGTCGTGGCGGCAAACGACCCCGACGGCGATCCGCTGTCATTTGTGACGTCGACGCCGTCGAACGGACGTGTTGTACCGCTTGGTGGCAACGCGTTTCGTTACGAGCCCAATCCAAATTTTCATGGAGCCGACGCGTTTGACGTGACCGTCTCGGACGGAAGCGCGAGTGCGTCGGCGACGGTCGATGTGACAGTGACTCCAGTCAACGATCCGCCGGTGGCGCTCGATGCACTGGTCACCACCGACGAAGAGATCTCCGTCAACGTCGCGTTGGTCGCATCAGACGTAGACGGCGACTCGCTCACCTACACGATCAGCACTCCCGGACGCGGCACCGTAGTGGGGCAGAATGGGCCGACCTTCACGTACGTACCGGCGCCAAACGACACGGGTGACGTGGTCTTCGGCTACACGGTGAGCGACGGCATCGCCACTGCTGGAGCCTCCATCACCGTCCGAATCAACGGTACGAACGACCCACCCCAGATTGTCGATTTGCAGCTCACCGTCGACGAGGACTCCGCGGTCTCCCAGGCCATCACCGCGACTGATCCAGACGGCGATTCGCTCCAGTTTTCGGCCTCGGAACCGCTCCACGGAACGGCGACGATCGTCGGTGCGCTCCTCACGTACACTCCGACGCCGAACTACCACGGTACAGACACCTTCCAGGTGACGGCTTCGGACGGAGTTCTGACCGCGACCGCGCGCGTCTCGGTCACGGTCGAGCCGGTCAACGATCCCCCCACCGCCGTCGATGTCTCGGCGTTTACGGCTGAGGACGTGCCCGCAACGGTCAGCCTCTCCGGCAGCGACATCGACGGCGACCCCCTCATCTTCGTGGCGGAGAACCCGGCGGAAGGAACGGTCGATCTCACCGGTGCCACCGCTACGTTCACGCCGCCTCCCAACGC
Organism: uncultured Bradymonadales bacterium; assembly: GCA_964384605.1. GTDB lineage: Bacteria > Myxococcota_A > Bradymonadia > Bradymonadales > Bradymonadaceae > CAYLMO01. The sequence goes on from CAYLMO010000086.1 coordinate 17,364, forward strand.
CAACGGGACGTTCACGTTCACCTACCGAGCCAACGATGGCACCGTCGATTCGGCTCCGGCGACGGTGACCATCGAGGTCGGCCCCGAGAATGACCCGCCAGAATGGACGTCTTCGACGCCCGACGACCTGACTCTGTTCGACGTGGCTGAGGGAGCGACCGTGGCATTCGTGCTCGAGGCCACTGATCCAGATGGCGAGCTGTTGACCTACGATGTTCAGCCGCTGCCGCCGGGCGCGTCGTTCGACGCGGTGAGTGGTGCCTTCACCTGGACTCCCGAGTGGACCGATGCCGGAGAGAACACGCACACCCTCTCGGCAACCGACGGCGCATCGACCATCGTTCGCGTCATCACGATTCGCGTCGCGGTCCCCGATACCGACGGCGATGGCGTCCCCGATACCCGCGAGACCGAACTTGGTCTCAATCCGCTCGAGCCCGACTCCGACACCGATGGCATCGACGACAGATACGAGCTCACCGATCCGCTCTCGCCCTTCGACACGGATCGCGACGGAATCATCGACGCTCTCGACGACGACAGCGACGGCGACGGACTCATCGATCGTGATGAAGCCGGCGACGACGATCTCGCTACGCCCCCCGTAGATCGCGACGGAGACGGTCTCCCGGACTTCCGCGACCTCGACTCCGATGCCGATGAAATCGACGACGCAATCGACAACTGCCCGACCGTTCCCAACGCCGATCAGGTCGATGCCGATCGCGACGGCTTTGGCGACCTCTGCGACAACGACACCGACGGCGACGGCCTCGCCGACGCGCTCGAGCTTCAGTACGGCTTCGACCCCGGCGACACCGACTCCGACAACGACTTCATCGGTGACTTCGTCGAGTTCGGATTCGGCCTTTCGGCTAGCGACGTAGATGGCGACGGTGTGCCCGACGGCCTTGACGAAGACAGCGACGACGACGGCATTCTCGACTCGGTCGAGGCTGGCGACGACCAGCTCTTTACGCCGCCGAGCGACACCGATTTCGACGGCCGCCCGGACTTCCGCGACCGCGACTCCGACGCTGACACGGTCCTGGACGGGATCGATAACTGCCGCATCGTCTTCAACACCGACCAGGCCGACATCGATGGCAACGGCATCGGCGACGCCTGCGACGGCGATTCCGACGGAGACGGAGTTCCGAATGAGGTCGACAACTGCAGGCTGGTCGCAAACCCCGAGCAGGCAGACTTCGACGGCGACTCGCTTGGCGACCTGTGCGACGAGACTCCCGGATTCATCGCGCCCGAAGACGGCCTGCCCGGGCCAGCACCTGCCGAGCTGGGCGGGGTGGTAGACCCGGTCGAACCGATCGAACTTCAAGACGAGCTGTTTGAAGGCGATGGAGACGAAGCGAACCCGTTCGCGAACAGCTACTTCGGAGGCGCTGGCGGGTGTTCGTCGGCGGAATCGAACCCATCATTCCCGGTGTTCTTCTTCCTGTTGGCACTCGTCGCGATTGGTCGACGACGGGGAGAGAAGTTCGTCACGCGGTGTTCCCGCTCTGTGTGACGACTAGCGCGCCCTACAAGGATGTAGGTCGACGCGCTTCAAGAACCGCAGGTGTGTGCCCCACCTGCGGTTCGTTTTTCTTGAAACCAGTTCAACGGAGCGGCCGAGCGAAACCTTCGAGGTAGAGCGTCTTTCCGTTCGCGCTCGCCAACCGATATTCGATGGAATCGCCGTCTTCGCGCGTGGTCAGGATCGGCTTGTTCGGTAGCGTGAGCGGGCGTTTGAACGCGATGTCTAGTTCGATGGGGGCGGTCAGGTCGATGTCGTCGACGATGTCGCCCAAAACCCGAGCTTGCGACCACATTCCGTGCACGATCTGTCGCTTGAAGCCGAAGGCTTTGGCCGTGAGCGGGAACAGGTGGATCGGGTTGTAGTCGCCCGAGACTGCGGCGTAGCGGCGTCCCATGTCGCCGGGAACACGCCATGGCGTCGATCGCAGGAAGCCTTGCTCAACGCCGGGTTCGGGCGGAGTGCGCTCCTTCTTCGAGCCGCTACTCTTGCCGGTTCGGTAGAGCACGGTGGTGGTCTCTTCCCAGACGAGTTCGCCGCCCTGATGGATACAGGTGATCACTTCGAACTCGAGCCCTGAGCGCGCCTCTTCAGCGCCCTCGACGAAGACGTCGATGTTCACCACGGAGCCACGTTCGACGGGCGCGTGTGCCTTGATGTTGTTGCGGACGTGCACCACGCCGAGCGCCTTGAACGGGAAGGCCTCGTGCGTGAGGAGCTGCAGGTGCATTGGCGCTGCCAGGACGTGAAGAAACGTCGGCGCGACGTGGTCGAGCTTCGGCAGCCCACACACCTCGTCGTACTGCTCGGCGAGCTTGCGGTCGACCACCACGTCGCGCACCGAGGCTTCGATGCGCGGCACTTCCTTCGACCCGCCACTCTTGGGCTTGAGAACGGCCAGGTAGCCAGCTCCCATCGACGGAAGGGTAGAGAACTCGAGCGTGTGTGCCATGGTTGCCTCGTGGCGTTAGATGAGTTCGAGCAGTTGGTCGAGCCACTCGCGTGAAGTCTGGAGTGGACGGGCCGACTCGTCTGGCTTGAGCCGATAGATGAGCTTCATCTGGTCGGTCAGGCGAATCTTTCCGCGGCTCGCCTGCATGTATTCGATGACGACCTGCGGCTCCATTGGCGTCGTCGGGTCGAGCTCAATCGAAAGCGCGGCTGGCCCAGCATCCATGCGGCGAGCTCGCAGTTTCCGAAGGCCGATCTTGAGCCCGATGATGTCGCGAAGATTGCGCACCGAATCGGGCGAATCGCCGAATCGGTCGTGCATTTCGCCGTACGTGTCGAAGAGTTCGTCGGTCGTCTGCGCGAGCGAGAATCGCTTGTAGAACATCAGACGGAGCGAGGTCGCTGGGATGTACTCTTCGGGGATGTACGCCTCGACCGG
>CAYLMO010000087.1:0-19826 GCA_964384605.1 uncultured Bradymonadales bacterium
CGAAAATCTCAGGAGGAAGCCCTCAATGGTGGGTCCTACTAGACGCGACCACCTATCTTGACCATATCGAGCCGCCCGGCCATTCTGTTGCTACGCCAAGGACGGCACGCAGGAAGAGATTATGTTTGGTCAAAAGGATCCGTATCGGGATCTGATTCGGAGTAGGCGACGATCTTCGCGCCGAAGCGTGAAGTGGATCGCGGTGCCGGTTTTACTGGCAGGGCTCGCCACGGCGGCTTGGGTAGGTCTCGAACCAGAGACGCTCGAATCGCTCAGCACGACAGCCCCCGAACAAACCCCCGAACTCGCCATCGGTCACGCGACCGGAGTCGTTTCGCAGAGTGTTTCTGCGGCCCGCGCCCCGCTCGAGGTCGAGAAGGTCGAACCCGAAGCCGAGGTATCCACCGAGGAAGAACGCACAGCTGTGTTCGTCGCCGGTGAGTCCACTCGCATGCGCGGAACGCTCCAGAAGAACGAGTCCGTCTTCCTCGCGCTCCAAAACCGAAACGTCGACCCGGCCAAGATTCATGAGGCCGTCACGGCCACGTCGAAAGAATTCGACTTCCGCAAGAGTCGGCCTGGCGACGACTGGTTCGCAGAAGTCGACGCCGAAGGGAACATCACCAAGTTCACCTATCAGACGTCTCCGGAAGACATCTGGGAAACCACACGAGACGACGACGGCAACTACCTCTGCGAGAAGTCCGAGGTCGCCACGCAGACGCGCATCGACCACGCCGTTGGCACGATCGACGCCTCACTTTGGCAAACGCTCGAAAACGCTGGCGCCGGGCCGCAGCTCGCCGCCGCTTTCATCGACCTGTTCGCCTACACGATCGACTTCAACTCCGAGACCCAGCCGGGCGACCAGTTCGCCATCGTCTTCGAGCGTGTCTTCTTGGACGGCGAGTTCCTGCGCTACGGCAAGATTCTCGCGGCTCGATACGTTGGCCAGGAGTCGACGCAGGACGCCTACTTCCACGTCTCGTCCGATGGTGAGGAGGGCTACTACGACCTCGCCGGCGAGTCGATGAAGGGACAGTTCCTGAAGTCGCCGCTCGCCACGGTTCGCATCACGAGCCGGTACGGCCGACGATTCCACCCCGTGCTTGGCCGCATGAAGATGCACGCCGGCGTCGACTACGGCGCGCCGACCGGCACGCCTGTGCAGTCGGTCGCCGACGGCACCGTCACCTACGCGGGCTGGAAGGGAGCCAACGGTAAGCTCGTCTCGGTGCGCCACGCCAACGGCTACGTCACGCACTACGCCCACCTCTCCAAGATCCATGTGAAGCGTGGCCAGAAGGTCTCCAAGAAGACCGTCATCGGCAAAGTCGGCAACACGGGCCGCTCGACCGGGCCGCACCTGCACTTCGGCATGACCAAGAATGGGCGCCACATCAACCCGCTCGAGGTCGACTTCGCGCGCGGCGAACCGCTGAAGGGGAAAGAGCTCGACCTGTTCGAAACGCAGGTCGTCAAACCGCTCAAAGAAAAGCTCGACGCTCGGCTGAATCTGCCGCCCGTCGAGCCTGCTGATACGGTCGAGCTGTAGACTATGCGCGGCGCTTGCGGATTCGGCTGAAGAGTCGAATCGCGACGAATCCGAAGATGGTCAGCATCAACGCGATGGGGAGAAGTGCCGCGGCGACTCGAATCGTGCCCGCGATGACCGCGATGATGATCTCGCCGCTGTCTTCGAATGCCTCGCCGATCTCGCTGAAGGCCGAGTTCGAAGCGGTCGCTTCGGGCCGCATGTGCAGCTGAATCGTCGCCATCGAAGCCTGGTCGCGCAGGTACTTGGTGCGGCCTTCCATGCGTTCAATCTCTTGCCGCACGCGGGCCAACTCGTTCTCGACCGCGAGCGTGTCGGCGATCGTGTTCGACTCGGCGAGCAGCCCGATGTAGCGGCCTTCGAGGCTGCGCTGCACTTTGAGCCGTGCCTGAATGTCGACGAACTCCTCGGTCACGTCTTGGCCACTGATCGTCTCGGAATCGACTTCTCCCAGCCCGCGGAACTGCTTCATCGCCTGTTCGAAGCCGTCGGCCGGCACGCGAATCGTGAGGTCGGTGCTCGCGTGGTCGCCCGACCCATACGAGCTCGACGAGACGATGAATCCACCGAGCGTTTGCGTGATGCCCTGGATGATCGCCACCTGTTCGGTCGGCGAGTCCGAGACGACGGTCAGGTTGGCGTTGCGGATGATCAGGCGTTCGGTCTGCTCGCCACTCTGCTGCTCGCCGCCGAACTGTGCGTTCGGTGATTCCTTGGCGAGGCTGCTGGAAACGCTCTCTTCAGCTTTCGTCGCCATCGCGGGAGGCGCGGGCGCTTCGCTGTCGGCCATCTTGGCGCAGCTAGTCGAGACGAGGACGGCGAGGAGGATCAACAGGTTTCGGAGTCGCATGACGTGTTCCGTGGTTCGTTATGGTCACGACCATGGACACGTCAGAGTTTCGAAACGGATCTAAATTTATTGGAACTCGTTCGACGTGAAGCCCGGCGCGATGACGACTTCTTGGCTTCCGCCGTCGACGGTTACGCGGCGCGTGAAGGTGTGCGCTTCGGGCGACTGGAGGTCGAAGTTGGCGAGGGCGACGATCTCGACGTTGGCGGCAGCGCCGGTCGAATTCGACGAGTAGGTGTACGCAAAATACATCGGGTCTTTGAAGTTCACGCGCAGTTTGTTCCAGGTCGCGACGGCCATTGGGTCGGTGGGGTCGGACCCTTGGAACGGGATCATCTTTTCGCCGCCCTGCGGTGCGTCGGCAGCGGTCGCGACGCCGATGCCGGTCGGGAACGCGGTCGACACCTGCATGCTGGAGCCACCCGGAAAGGCGTACTCCGCGAATGGTACCGGGAATCCCTCTTTGCGGTTTCCTGGGCCGGCGAGGTGCCACGGCTGGTCGCCGTCCGCTGGCGGAGAAAACCGCTGTTCCGAAGTGAAGTAGGCCTTCGCGCCGTCGGTGATCTTCGTCACGATTCCATCCGCTTCTGCGGCTTTGGAGCTCTTGATGTAGCGAAGGAACGCTGGAACGGCGATCGACGCGATGATCCCGATGATCGCCACGACGATCATGAGCTCGACGAGCGTGAATCCGTGGCGGTTTGCGCGATACGACATGGCAAGTCCTGAGGAGGTTTCGTCACCTCGAAGTATGCCGAACCTTCCCGTAGTTTTCTACGCCCTTCCCGCAGTTTTTCTCACGATTCTTGGCCAAAGGCGTCGATGAGAAAGCGGCAGGCAAACGCGGAAGTAGGTTGGCTTGTCGCGGAAAGCCGATGGCCGTCAGGAAACAAATCGGCACATCTCGCGGTTCGTTAAGATGCCCAAGGAATTGCGTCTTCGGCGCGATGCCTGATACGACAGACCTCGCATCGCCAACACTGCCAAACTCCAGACAAGTTACGCATGCCGACGCCCTCGCGACTTATCTCGATTGCCGCGCTCACAGTTCTGGTCGCCGCGACATCTCCAGCATTTGCGCAACAGCTCACGACGGAGGCCGAGCTCGAAGCTCGGCTGCAAGACGTGCAGTCCTCGCGCGTGCCCACCGTGAAGCTCGCGAACGTACTCGCCGCCGACAGGCTCGGGAGCTACGTGCCGCGCAGCACGTACCTGAGCCTGATGCAGGACGCCGCCGAACGCGCCACCGATACCCGGGTGAAGTTCGCGCTCCTGCGCGAGACGGCGTGGACCAAACACCACGTCGCCGACGACTCGTGGGGCGCAAACGGAATGGACGGGCCGCTCGGCAAGCAGGGCTGCCTGCGCGACTGGAAGGTCGTCGGACCCTTTGAGAACGCCTCGATGCAGGGCATGTCGACCGCATACGGTCCCGAACTCGGCGAAGTTGGCCCGTACGCGGGCAAGCTCACCGAGATCGACTGGCGCACGCACCCGACCGACTGGGACGACTTCTGCATCTTCGACATCGGCCGCGTGGTCGAGCCTGAAGAAGCCAGCGTCGCCTACCTCGCGACCACGGTGACCGTCGACGCCGCGAAAGACGCGCTCCTCATGATGGGCGCACGCGGCAACTACCGCGTGTGGTTGAACGGCCAGCTCGTCGCATCGCGCGACGACGACTTCGGCCTCCATCCCGACCGCGACGCGTGGAAGCTCAAGCTCAGCAAGGGCGTGAACGACGTACTCGTGAAGCTCGGCTCGACCGGAGATGGCAGTCTGGGAGTCATCGCTCGCCTGGTCGATGCATCGAAGCTTCAGCCGATCGCCTTCGAGTCGACCGCGCAATGGCGTCGAACCCTCGCCAAGTCTTCGGAACGCGCGCCGGTCGGCGACCCACGCGGCGTTCTCGACCAGGTGAAGCTCACCGCTACGTCCGAGTCGAGCGACCCGAACGACGCACTCTGGGCGGCCTGGTACTGGGCGAGCGTCGCCTACGACGACCCGGCGACCCCGTGGCGAGCCGTTGCCGAGCGCCTGCTGAAAAACCCTGAGGCGCTCACGCCCAGGAATCACGCCCTCGCGGCGCAACTCTTCGAAGAGTACTGGTACCGGCTCGACGTGCTGCGCGCCGCCCACGAACGGGCGCCGAAAGACCCCTACATCGCGACCTCTCTCGCTTCGACGCTGCGCTCCGGCCTGACCGAACGCGACGCCTACGAAGCGGGCGGCCTCTACCGCGAGGCGCTGGCCGCAAACCCCGACTTCAGCATCGCGCGAGTCGGGCTTTCGAGCTGGCTGAACACCCGCGGGCTCGAAGAACGCGCGCTGGCGCTCCTCCGCGACTGGGACAAGCTCAGCAAACTCGAGACGCCGACCTACCTCGCCAACCTCAAGAATCTCGAGGAGTCGCAAGGGTCGCTCGCCGCCGTGCGCGCTTTGGAAGACGCCAACGCCGCGATCAACGCGCTCTCGACCCAGCTTCTGGGAGACCGCGTACGCGACGCCATCCTCGCCGGCAGTTACGACGAGGCGCTCGGACATATCGACCGCTATCTGAAGTACGAGCCCGACAGCCATTGGGCCGCCCTGCAGCGCGTCGAGGTTCTGCGCGCTTCGGGCGACCTAGATGGCGCGATCGCGCTCATCAACGAACGCATCGCCCACTCACCCGGAAACGTCGGACTCTATCGCCGACTCGCGCATCTGCAGGTTGCGAACGGTGACTCCGACGGAGCGGCCGCGACGCTCGAAATTGCGCTCCAACACCGTCCGCAGGACCGCTCGATTCGCGAGTATCTCGCGCACCTTCGCCCGAACGAGAACCGCTTCCACGAAGAGTGGATGGTCGAAGACGTGCGGGAAATCGCGCAGGCGCACCCGCCCAAGAAGTTCGACTACGACACGGTGGTCGACCAGAGTGTGACGTACGTCGCGCGCAACGGTCTGGCACAGACGGTCGCGCAGACGGTGTACCGCGCGATCACGGCCGACGGCATCGACTCGGCGCGGTCGGCTCGGGTGTCGTACCAGACCGGTGACGAGCGCGTGGATGTCTTGCGTGTTCGAGTTCACAAGCCCGACGGATCGTTCTCGGAAGACTACGAGCAGTGGGAGTCGGGGAATTCGCGCAAGCGTTCGACGACCTACAACGACACGGGCTACGTGAACCTGCGCGCCAACGATGTGCAGCCAGGTGACCTCGTCGAGTTCCGCTGGCGCGTGTCGCAGGTGGCCAACGCGAACTTCCGCGGCGACTACTTCGGCGACATTGCTTACCTCCAGGGCACGCGACCGATCGGATTCCAGCGATATGCGGTCATCTATCCCGACCGCTTCAATCTGTGGTTCCGCCCGCCAGCACTGCCCCACGAGCGGATCGACGACAAACGCCCCAGCGGCAAGCCGCTCGAGAAGGGCTACAAAACCGCGTCCTTCGAGATGTTCGCCGTTCCACACGTCGACACCGATCCGATGCAGCCCGGATTCACCGACGTCTACGACTACCTCCTCGTCTCCAACAAGAAGACGTGGGACGACATCGGCGAGTGGTGGTGGGAGCTCGTGAAGGAGCAGCTCATCGTCGACGAGCAGATTCGAGGCACGGTGAAGGACCTGACCAAGGACCTCAAGACCGACGACGAGAAGCTCGCCGCCATCCACAACTACGTGGTGAAGAACACCCGCTACCTACACGTCGGCCTCGGAATTCACGGCTGGAAGCCGTACCGCACGACGACGGCGTTCCGGAATCGATACGGCGACTGCAAAGACAAAGCGGCGCTGCTGAAAGTGATGCTCGAGGAGGCCGGCATCCCGGCAAATCTCGTGCTCGTTCGCACGCGACGCCTTGGGCACGTCGACGATGAACCGGCATCCATGCACGTCTTCAACCACGCCATCACCTACGTGCCGGGCAAAGACCTCTACCTCGACGGCACGGCCGAGTTTAACGGCACCCGCGAGCTCACGACGATGGATCAGGGCGCTCAGGCCCTCATCGTGAAGGACGGCGGCGAGACCGACTGGGTCACGCTGCCCATCGACAAGCCGGGCGACAACGTCATGCGGCAGACGATGGAGGTCGACCTGACCGGCGAAAAACCGGTCGCGAGCGGCACGATCGTGGCGACCGGAGCCAACGCGGTCTACTTCCGGCAATCGCTCCAAGACCCCGAACGGCGCGACGAAGTCTTCGAAGAACGCCTCGCCGGCGACTATCCTGGGGCCGAGCTGGTCAAAGCCGAGTACCGGAACCTCGACGAGCTCGAGAAACCGACCGAAATCGACTTCAAGTTCGAAGGCGGCCAGCTCCTCCGCAAAGACGGCGAGCGCGCCTACCTCTACCCGATCGGCCAGCCCAAAGACTTTGCGTCGTCGTACGCGAAGCAGGCCAAGCGAAATCAGGACGTGAGCATCCGCGTGCCGTTCGAAAATCGAACGCTCATCCGGTGGCTCCCGCCGAAAGGAACCAACTTCGACTACGTGCCGCAAAACGTGAGCCTGAAGTCAAAGTTTGGCGGCCTCGACGTGGTCTACCGCCGCGAGGGCGACGAGCTCGTGGCCGACGTCCGATACAACATCGCCGTGCAGCGCGTGAGCGTCGAAGACTACGGAGAGTTCCGTAAGTTCATGACCGACCTGACCTCCGCGCTCAACGAGACCATCCGCCTGGCTGGCGAGTAATTCTGCAATTGCGAGACATGATGTCGACCCGACTCACCAAACGAATCGCGACCATCGCGGTGTTGCTGACGTTCCTTGGCCTCTCGGCCTGCACCGGCGCGCAGAAGCGCGGGCCAGACTACGACTTCGACGGCGCGTCCGGCGAAGCGATGGCCCTGTGGTTCGCCGGTAAAGAGGCAGACGCCGAAGCTCGCGCTGGCGAAGCCGATGGCGCTCAAGGCGTCTTCGCGCGCGCCGAGATCGACTACTGGCGCGGCGATGCCGAGCGCTCGTTCGAACGCTATCTCGAGCTGGTTTCGGATCATCCAGACCACGATCTGACGCGCCTCGCGGCCGCTCGAATCTTCACGATGCGGGGCACCGTGCTCCGTTGGGATTCGAGAGTTCTAGAAGCCCTCGAAGAAGTGCAGTGGTCGAAGCTTCAGCCGCTCGCGCGCGTCTATTTGGCGATGAGTGGCGAGACCGCTGCGCAGCGCGTCTGGAGCCGGTCCGACTCGTCGGAACCGTTCGACGCGATCGCGGTCGGATTCCCGAACTTGTGGAAGACGAGCCCAGTCTTGTCGACGTGGCGATTGACCGACTTCGACAAAGAGTATGCGGGTGAGAACGCCCCGCTGGCTGACGAATACCTGTCGCCGATCTACGCCGAAGACGACGTCCGAAACCGCGAAATGACCAGCGTCTACATGAGCCAGGGCACCGCGAACTATCCGCGACTCGGCGGCAGCGGCGTCTACCTGCTCGAGAACTATGTGACGGTCGAAGGCGACGACGACCGCGACTATTGGGTGTTCGGGCACTTCGTCGGGCAATCGGCCGTCTATATCGACGGCGAGCAGCTCTTCCGCCGCGACGAAGGCGAGTACTCGAGCCCCAAACTGATGCGCAAAATCAGGCTCTCGCCCGGCACCCACCGCGTGGTGGTGAAGATGGCGTTCGCCCGTGGCTACCGCGACTGGTTCGACATTGCGTTCGTCCCCGACGGCGACCGTTCGTTCGACGAAACGGGCCTCTCGATCAACATCGGATGCTCCAAGATTCGCGAGATTCCGGGTTGCTTCGATGGCCAGGCAAACGGCTCGTGGGAAGCACTCACCGACGCCGGTCCGGTCGCGGAATGGGAGACCATCTGGGTCACCGGCGACGACGTGAAGAAGGGGAGCGATCTGGCGCTATACCTGACGATGGCGCACGCCTACTACTCGGCTGACGACGTCGTGTTCGAGCAGGCGTGGGACGTATTGCGCGAGCGCCGCGAGGGATTCGCAGCCGGTTGGGGACTCACGTCGGACTGGCTGCAGACGCTGTGGCAAGTGCCTTCCCGACTTCGCGATTCCAAGACGCTCCAAGCGCTGCGAAAGGCGCTCGAGCTCGACAACGACAGCCTGCGCTACCTCGAACGCCTCGGCGGATGGCTGCGCGAAAAAGATGGTGAGCGCGAAGCACAAGAGCTGCTGGAGCGCGCACGGGACCTCGCGATGATCGACGGTCGTGTGCGTGACATTGGGCCGCTCAACGCGTGGGCGAGCTTCCTCGGAAGCCGCGGTTGGCAGGAAGAATCGGAGCAGGCGTGGCGCACCGCGCTCGATGCCGACCCGGCGAACTGCACCGCAGCGGCAGCGCTCATGTCCGACCTCCATGCACGTTCCATCTATCCCGAACCCGCAGAAATCACGCCCGAGCACGAACGCTGCGACCGCCTCTACTCCATCTGGTTGGCCGCTCGCGACGAACAGGACGAAGCGCGACTCGCCGAAAAGCGACGCGACGCACTGCGCGACCCATGGGACGCGGGCGAGTACACCTCGCTCGCCGCAGAATTCGAACGTCAGGGGATGCTCGAAGACGCGAAGGCGACCATCGAAAGCGCGCTCGCGCGGCTCCCGGACTCACTCACTCTCTGGAACAACCTCGCCGACTATCAGCTGGCGCACGAGTCGGAGGTGGCGGCGCAGGCAACGCTGAAGAAGGGCATCGAGATCAACGGCCGCCGCAGCTGGTTGGTGTGGAAGCTCGCTCGACTCGGCGGCACGATCCCGCTCGAAGAAGCGATGCCCGACGGACTCGCGGCCGCCAAGGCCGAAGTGGCAGAAGGCACGCCTGCGGCAGGAGCCGCCGATGACGCGTACTTCGTGGTCGACTTCGCCGCGCGACAGTACTTCCCGGACCTGTCTTCGATCACGCTCACACACACCGTCGTGCGCGTGATGACCAAAGACGCGATCGACCGCTACGGCGAGCGCTCGCTGCCGAACGATGCGGTGCCGCTCATCGTGCGCACCATCAAGCAGGACGGCTCGACGCGCGTGCCCGAGCAGACGGCTGGCAAAGACACGCTCTCGATGCCCGGCCTGGCCGAAGGCGACTTTGTCGAGGTCGCGTATCTGCAGTACGAGAGCGCGAACGTACCCGCGACAGCGGTCGACGGCGTGCGCTTCTTCTTCCGAATGAACGACATCAGCACGCGCCTGTCCGAGTACGTGATTCTCGGCGAGAAGGCCGAAATCATGTCGGCGAATTCGGCACCGAAAGCACAGCCCGTGAAGATTGGCGGGCTCGACGGCCTGCGTTTCGTTGCCCGCGACAACCCGCGACCGCGCGACGAGCCTCGAACCGTTCCCGGTGAGGAGTTCCTGCCGTGGATTCAGATGTATCGGGTCGGTACGACCATCTCCGATTCCGAGATCGTGCGACGAAACTACCGGGAATCGGTGCGTGATTCCTTGAAGAGCTCGAAGGCGCTCGAAGACCAAATCGCGGCGTGGCGTGCGTCGGCGAAGGCGAAAGGCCCGGTTGGCAGCAAGGCGTTCGTCGAGCAGGTGTTCTACGACGTCACGATGCATGTGACCGAGCCAGGCGGCGGATTTTCGACCGACGTCGGGCATATCCTCCTGACCAAGGAGGGCAACCCGTTGATGCTGCTCAAGGCGGCCTACGACGCGCTCGAAATCCCGAACGAGCTCTACGTCGTGAAGACGTCGTTCCAGCCCGAAGAGGTCCGCGAGTACGGCGAAATCGCGCGTTACAACGACGTCGTCATGGCTGTAACGGTCCCAGAAACCGGCGAGGTCGTATGGACCACGGCCGAGTCGCAGGATGCCACGTTCGGCGTGATCGACACGACTTCGGCTGGGCGCCCGGCGATCTGCATCACGTGCGAAGAACCGTCGCCAACGCAAACTCCTCCGCCCGGCGAGATTCCCGAGACCGCCCAGATCACGTCGATCGACGGCGAGCTCGGCTCCGACGGAACGTTCGCCGGCACCACGCGACTCGAGCTGCGCGGCATGCTCGCCGGTGTCTTCCGCGGAGCGCTCCGCTCGCGACCCGACGACACGACGCGCGACAAGCTGGTGGACCGCATCATGGCCGGCATCATCTCGTCGGCGACGGTGACCTCTTGGGAACTCGAGAACGAAAGCGACCGACGCAAACCGCTCGTCTTCGTCATCAAGTTCATGCGTCCCGATTTCGCCCGCGCGACGGGGCCCGGCGTACGCACGATCGAAGAGCGGTTCTTCCGCGAGCCGATCGCGTCGGCCTACGCCTCGCTTCCGGAGCGGACCACGCCGCTGATGGTCGGTGGCGAACGGCACAACCGGTACGCGCTCACGATGAAGCTCCCTGAGGGAGTCGAAGCCCAGGTCCTGAGCCAGACTGGCGAACGTTCGCTCGACTCGGAGTTCGGCGAGTTCAGTCGCACGCTCACGATCGACGGTAAGACGCTCTCGCTCACGAGCTCAATCGACATGGGTGTTCAACGTGTTCCGGTCGCAAAATACCGTGCATTTCAGCAGTGGGCGCTGGGTGTCGAGCAGTCTTCGGCATTCCTCATGACCCTCCGGTAGCTGAAGCGACGCAATTGACGCTCAGTCGGCGATCGCTCACACTGTCGGTGGGTCACGCACACAACACGACAGCACAATGGCTTCGGAGCAACTCCTTACGAACGGCGATGTTTTCGTCGGGCGCTACAAGATCGAGGAGATGGTCGGAACGGGTGGCTTCTCGCAGGTTTTCCGCGCGAGCAACGAAGGTGGCCAGACGGTCGCCGTGAAGGTGTTGCTCCCGCAGGAAAAAGACGGGAAGCGCTCGTATCCAGACTCTCTCGTCGAGCGCTTCGTGCGTGAAGCACGGTTGCTCGAGCGCTTGCGCGACCCCTTCACGATCGATCTGTACGATCACGGCCGCGCCCCGGCCGGTCACCTCTACATGGTGTTCGAGTACCTCCAGGGGCGCGAGCTATTCGACATCATCAAGAACGAAGGTCAGCAGCCGCACGAGCGCGTGGCCCACGTGCTGCGGCAGACCCTGCGCGGCCTGCAGTCGGCGCACGCGCTGGGGATCCTCCATCGCGACATCAAGCCAAACAACATCATGTTGGTGCGTGAACCCGACGGAAAAGAGCGCGTCAAAGTGCTCGATTTCGGGATCGCCAAGATGTACGGCGAGGCTGCTGATGCGGCCGGGAACAACCTGACGGCCGCGGGGGTACTGGTCGGAACACCGCGATACATGTCGCCAGAACAGCTCCGAGCCGGCCAGCTCGGCCCGGCGAGCGACATCTACTCGCTAGGGATCGTCGCCATCGAGATGCTGACTGGCCGCAAGGCAATTCGCGGCAAAGACCGCATCGACATCATCCAGAAGCAACTCTCGCCGACGAAGTTCGAGATTCCGCCGGAGATCTCCTGCCCCGCCGACCTGCGCAACGTCATCTTGCGGATGGTCGAGAAGAACGTGCACGCCCGCTACCAGTCTGCCGCTCAGGTGCTTCGAGAGCTCGACGCCTGGCAGGTGCAGGCGACCGAAGGCCGAACCATCGTGGAGGTAGTTTCGACGGCGGAGCTTCACGCACCCAAGGCCGAGACGGCGCCGGCGGATGAAGACACGAATGTCCACCGAATCAGCGTGGCGTCGCTCGATGCCATCCAGAAAGCGGCGCCGCCGCCGCCGGTCGAAAATGACGCGACCATCGCCGAGTCGCAGATCGAGACGCACTCGCAACCGTCGCTGCAGGCGCGGATGCAGCAGTACACGAATGCCTCGAGCGACACGTTCAATCGGGTCGACACAGGGCACGGGCAACACCCGCCGCAGACCGACATGTCGGATCTCGACGCGACGCGCGCGATCAGCGCGACCGACCCCGACGCGACCGCGACGCACTCGCCGCTGCAGGCAGCAGCACAGCTGGGTGCGGACGCCATGGAGACCGTCGAGTCGTCTGCGTTTCGTCGTGCGCCGGCTTCCACCTCGAGCTCCGGGCTGAATTGGCCAGCGCCGAACCCGGACGATATGGAAGCAACCGTGGAACAGGCCTCGATGTCGCGCGAGCAGCTGATCGCCGCGGCCGAGGAACGACGCCGCAGCGCAGTCGATCAGTCCGCCTTCGACCTCGCCACGACCTCGCCACGCGTTTCGACCGACCTCAACGCCGATAGCACACAGGGCAACATTGCCGGCTCGGCAGCGAAACTGACCTCGAACGAGCTGGGCAGCATCCTGGTCTCGTTGCTCTTGCCCGGGATCGGCCACCTGATCTTGGGCCAGACGAAAAAGGGTATCGCGATCTTTGCAGCGCTGATCCTGACCGTCGGCCTGCTCTACCTCGTTGCGTTCGGAGTGGCCTTTGACGCATTCTTGGTGGTGCGCGCCCGACGAAAGCGCGAAGTCGGCCCGTGGGAGTTCTTCCCCGGCTTCGACGAGCTCTTGAGCTGACGTAACGACGTGTCCCGACGACAACTCCACATTCCGGGTCCAGACGACGACAACGAAGATGTCGAAGGTGACATCTCTATCGTCTTCCTCTCGGCGATCTTCTGCCTCGGGATCGCCTTCGGCCTTTTCTACTTCTTCAACACGGTGCAGGCCGGTCCGGAAAGCGCCGAGGACGGCCAGGAGACCGCCGAGCCTCTCGACCCCGATCAGAAGCTTCTGAAGGAGCAGCGGGCGCTCGCCGCAACTTTCGCCGATTGGACGGCCGAAAAGCTTGCGGATCACGAGTGGACCGAGGCCGAGGAAGTCGCGGTGCTTCGATTCGGGCCGAGGCGTGCGGCCGAGGATTTGTGCGGTCGCTACAGCGAGAAGCTGAGCGCCGGAAAGCTCGGCCCAATTCGCTCCCTCGAGCTCGTGAGAGCGTTCGATCGACGCAAGGAGTTCGCTCCGTGGACCTGCGGTATGCGTCTCTTCTTTGCGGGAGAGCTGCCCGAAGGTCCGATTCGACGCGAACTCTCGAAGTTCTGGGACGAGACGCGAGCGTGGCAGGGGAATGCGCGACACATGATGTCGGTGCTGACCGATTTCCGCGAGACACGCGACCGACCGACGGTCCCCGAGTTCTACGACTGGGTGCGAATCTGCGCACTGAACTACGACTACGAAGGGACCAGCGAATGCCGTCGGCTGCTGCGACAGATTCGGCCGCAGCAAGGGACCGACATCCTCGCGATGGCCGAGATGCACATGCGGGCGAAGGAGCCACTGCCCGACAAACAGGCGAAGATCATCATCGATGCGCTCGGCCGAATCGCGCGCAACGGACAACCGCCGAATTGGAAGGTCGCCGAGACCGAGGAACTGCCTGACTACGACGCCGATCTTCGCAATGCGACGGTGCTCTACCTGTGTCGGTTCGTGAACTCGCCCTACCGCGAACATGCGGTCGCCGCGGCCGAAGAACTCCGCGCGACGGCGGATGCCGCGGGTCGCGGCTACGACGCGAAGCTTCTGGAGCGATGGCGCGAGACCTGTCGCATCGGGTTCGACGGCGGAAAGACGAGCGAAACTCCGCGCAATATCCCGCTCGTCGCTTCATGGAACGGCGTCGAAGGTGATCCCCCGGACTACTCTCTCGAGCTCGTGCAGAGCCTGGGCCACTGTCCAACCACCCCGAACCGGCCGATCTGGTGGTGCGGTGCCGACCTGTGGGCGGGAAAACTCGACCCGCTCGACCGCGCGATCGCGAAGTTCTTCATCGAGACGCGATACATGGAGTGGCCGGCGCCCGATGAACCCCTGCTGTCGCCTCCCTGAAGCTCGACGGCAGATCGAATAACTGCGGAACTTCGTCTGTTTCGACGTCGTGAACCGTGTTCGAGGGGCAGATTATGTCCAAAGATAGCCATGACGTGATCGACTCGGTCGCGTGGATGAAGCGCAACGTCGAGGGGATGCTCGCCGGGGATGACCCGCGCGCGGTGGACCTGCTCGAACGGTTGCTGCACGCGGCCGAGGACGACGACACCCGATTCTACTGCCAGATCCATTTGGGGCTTTGCCACTTCCGGCTAGGAGACCTCACCGCGTCGATGAAGGCGTTTGGCGAGGCCGAGGCGCTTGCGCCGGAGCATCCGGCTGTAGCGTATGCGCGGAGCCAGTGTGCGGGACAAGAGCGACGGTGGTGGCAAGCGCTACATCATGGAATGCGAGCGATCGTACTCGGGCGAGAACATGAGGATCTGCCTGAGTTCATGCGGGCGACCGCGGTCGCGTTCGCACGCCTGCAGATGCCCGAGTTCGCCCTGACGATCCTGCTCGGAGCCGTCGACCGGGCGCCCGACGATCGCTACATCTTGGAGAGTCTCGGTCGGGTCTACGAGGAGCTGGAACGGTGGGTTGACGCGATCGAGATTCGCGACGCGCTGATCGAGGTCTTGAAGACCCAGGCGACCCCGAGGCCGCGCACGTTGAGCGAGGCGTTCGACCGAGAGGAGCTCGACCCCGAGAAAGCGGCGCGTCGAGTGACGGCCCTGACGACACGGGTCCGCAGCGATATCCGCGTGGTCGCCGAGGACGAAGAGATCGACGTGGGAGAGATCGGCATGTCCCGGGTGGAGTATCCGACAGGACTGCACTCGCTCGACGCGGCGCTGCGTGAGTTGGAACGTCCGGAGGATCTTCTCGAGCAGGCGCACGCGCTGTGGGCGAAGTCGACGCACGACAAGTTCGACGTCTACCTCGGCCCATCGGTGCTGGCGGCTGCGCTGCACGTGATTGTGGAGCGACTTTACTGGCGCAGACCGACGGCGGCCGCCGAGGTCGGTGATCGGTATGGAGTGGAGCTCGAGCGGGTCGACGCGGCGATTCGGCTGATCGTGAGCCGATATGAGATCCGGTGGGTCGACCCAGACACAGCGAGACCGTGGCTGAGCGCGGAAGAGGCCGATGTCCTCAAACGAGCGCAGCTCGCGATCTTGTATGGGACGTCGATCGAAGAGGTTCGACCGACTCGCATGCTGATGTGATTGCGGGTGCTTAGGCTGCGGTGAAGAGGTGATCGAGCTCTTCGGAGACCGAATCTTCTTCGGCATCCTTGGCGATCGCGAGCTCTTGGACGAGCAAACGCTTGGCCGTGTCGAGCATCTTCTTCTCGCCGAAGCTGAGCTGCTTTTGGAACTTCAAGAGATTGAGATCGCGCAGAACTTCGGCGATCTCGAATGGCGACCCAGTCTGAATCTTCTCGACGTACGCACGGTAGCGTCGGTTCCAGGTCTGCGTGTTGAGGTCGACGTTCCGCTCGCGCAGGATGTCGTAGACCTCGTCCATCTCTTTGTCGTTCATGATCTGTCGAAGGCCCACGTTCTCGACCTTGTCGACCGGGATCATGATCTTCTTATCGGAGTCGAGCACACGAAGTACGTAGAAGGTGTGCTTCGTATCCATGATCTCTTTGGTGTCGATACCGACAACCTCTGCAACACCCTGGGCTGGATAGACGGCTTTGTCTCCGACCTCGAATTCCGTGGACATGGATCTCCTTAACCGACGGTGAAGGTACGTTGCTCGCTGCGCAAATTGGTGGCCGTACGCGCTCGACGTGGCCGCGCCCCCGGGGGCGCGCAATAGGCACAAGAAGCCCGCCCATGGTAGTCGCAATGACCACGGGTGACAAGCATCACACCTCGATGTGTGACCCATCATCTGTGGCCGCGACTACCATCTCGGGCAGGCTTGCGACGACTTTTCTAGGCTGTCTGCGGATTAGACGCGGTGCTGACGACCAAGATCGAGCAGCTTCGGAAGACCGAACGTCGAGATCTTCGCCTGATAGTCCGCATTCCCACCCGGGAAACGAGCCTTCACGATCTTCTCGACCAACGCGTCTTTCGAACCGTACTTGTCTTGAACCGTGTTGTGCGCGGCCCAGAGACGAAGCAACTTCGCATTGCTCATCGTGTTCACGCGGTGCTCGAAATCTGCCTGATCTTCTTCACCTGCATCGAGGATCCCGATGACTTTCTTGGCAAGATCGGCTTTCGAACCGTGCTCTTCACGAACGCGCTGCAGTGGACTGAGTTTCGACATGGTATTTCTCCATCTGTGGTGCGGCCGCCTTGGCTTGTCCCGAACGCGTGGAGACGCGTCGTTCGGGGGCGCTGGGCAACTCGCTCAATTGACGTAAACGGGGCGGTGCAATATGCCCCAACTGTTTCCTCGGGCGCCATCCATTCATTTTCGGACGCTCCTGAAGAGCGCGCAGAACTAACAGAGGAGTTGCGCGATGACAAGCCTTTGCCGCTTTGGCCTGATTCTACTGACCTTGGCCACCTTCGCCGCGTGTAAAAAAGACGCGAAAACAAAGACCGACGACGGGGCCGAGACTGCCTCCGCCGACGCCGGAGCCGACGCCTCGAACGAACCCACGATCGTCTATGCGGAAGGGCCCAAGCCCACCGATGACACCGTGATCGTATCCACACCCGACGCCTCCGTAACCTGGGCCGACTACCAACACGCTGTCCGCGTGGGACGACTCTTCGCGCCCTCCACCGAAGACGGCCTCACCGAGGAACTCTCGCCCAACACCCTCGCAACTCCACACCTGCAATCGATGATGGGCCGATCACTCCTATCGCGAAAACTCGTCGTCGCCGAAATCGGAAAACGCGGAATCACCATCACCGACGACGAGATCCGCGCCTCGCTCGACGACAATCCCAGGCTCAATAAATGGTCCCAACTCTGGGACGAACCCGGGAAGATGGCCGCAGAACTCGACAAGATCGGCATCACCGTCGAGGACTTCCGAAGACTCGGATTCGAACAGGTCGCGCAGAACAAGCTGAGCGACGCCCTCGCCGCCGAAATCTCCGAAGAGGACGCGTGGCAGGCCTACCAATACGAACGAAACACCGTGCAGATCTTGGGCGTGTCGGCGCTCAACGTTCCGACATCGGACGAGCTCGACACGTTCACCGAGCAGGAGGGTCCGGCGATCCTCGAGTACTTCAACAAGAACAAGGAGCGCTACACGTACCCGGCTCGCGGCGAAGCGGTGTTGCTCGTGCCGCCGAGTCTGGACGTCGAGAAGAAGACGCTCGACGACGCGGCTGCCGCCCTCGCGGCCCCCAATGCTCGACCGGCTGAAGTGGCCGAGACCTATGGTCTCGCTGTCAAAGAAGGCCAACGTTTCACCAATGCCGAAGACTCCGCAATCTTCGGGGCGGAACTGGCGAAGACAGGGGTGACCTGGAAGTCGGCACGCGGCTCTTACGTGTGGAAAAAAGTCGCTTCGATCCCTCCGACGACGCGCGAACTGAGTTTCGGACTGAAGCGAGAGATCGCAGCGACACTCATTCGCGAATCGCGAGTTGCGGCTGAGGCGAAGGAGAAGCTCGTCGAAGCCGAGAAGATCCTTCGTGAGGCCGACCTGAAGTTCGGAGAGGTAACCCGCGAATCGGCGGCTCCGACGGTGGAGAAGCTTCAAGCGCTCGGCGTCGAAGCCAAACTCACACCTCAGTTTCCGCAGGCGCAGAACGGGTTCGTGCCGGGGTTTGGTATCCACGAAAAGGTCGCGGCAGCCGCATTCAATGCGACAAAAGCGAAGCCGTTTCCGCCTGAACCAATGCTCTCGCGCGAACGGGCGTTCACGTTCCGACTCGTCGATCGAAACAGGCCGTCGAAGGCTGCTTTCGAAAAAGAGAAAGAGGAGTATCTGAAGGAGTTTCGTGAGCGATCGACCAACGGCATTGTGGACCGCTTCATCCAGGAGCAGTTCGCGAAAGACGCGCCCGAATTCAACCTCACTCCCATTCATGTCGTCTACGGCCAGCTCCAAAAGCCGCGGAACTAGTTGAGTTCGCGGTAGGAGTGCCTAACCTCTTCTTTGCCGAAGTAATTGGCGAGGTAACGACATGCTGAAGACACTCATCGACACGGCGAAGTTCTCCGACATCATGGAGATCGTTTCGCCGGCGCTATTTCGCGTCATGCCGGTGGGGGGGCTGAGACGAGTAGCTGGGAAACTCACCCGGAATCGAATCAGCGGCAAACGCTACGAGCGCGCCACTGCTGCGCGAGCTGAGTCTCTCGAGGGACTCCCGATCGACGTGACGCTGGGCCCGATCTCGAAGAGTTCTGCCAAAACGGAACGCTCCGACGGAGCCGCAATCCTCGAGCTCTATTTCACCCAATTGTTCGACGACGCGCCGGTCATCTTGGACTTGCGTCGCGATCGCTTCGCGCGCGATGGCGACCAGCTGGTTTGGGAGCCGAAGGCGTACTTCGTGGACTTCGATCCCGACTTCAAAGAGGCGATGGCTGGAGTCTACGAGGGCTTCTACACTGACGACGACGCGCTCTTCGAATCGTCGCTCGAGACGTTGGGGCTAGATTCGGTGGCGCACCTCTTCCGAGCGCATTTCGGCGAGGGGGATCAGGCGGCTGTAGAGTTCGATGTCGATGTGTTCCGGACGACGTTCATGCAGATCTTCGAGCACTGCAAAGAGCAGGGCATCGAGCTACACCACGACTTCGTCGCGCTCGGGATCAATCTGGCGACTCTGTATGAGCATCTCGGCACTTTGGGCGGAACTTTCGACGTCAGGTCGGCGTACTTCGCCGCGCGCGACGCGCAGGCGCTGCGAGCGGCTAGCTGAGAAGCTTCGCTTCGCCCGTCGTCACGACGGACCGACGCCCGTCGAAGTCGACGACCAGGCCGCCGCTCCCGAGATCGATCCCTACGGCGGTGCCTTCACGAAGATCTCCGTCGACTCGCACCTCGACTCGACGATCGGCGCATCGATCGACCTCGCCGGCAATGGCCTGAAACGAGGCGAGGCCGCGATCTTCGAGACGCCGGGCACCTTCGATGATGGCATCTTGCACCTCGAAGGCGAGCGACATCCGGTCGAATGGGCGCTGTGCTTCGATCTGCAGTGTGGTCATGATCTCCGCCAGTTCGGCGGGTATCTCGGCCGCTGGAAGGTTGATGTTGAGCCCGATTCCGACAACGGCGGCGGCGAAGGAGCCGCCCTCGAATACGCCTTCTGTGAGGATGCCGGCTAGCTTGCGATCGCCCACGTAGATGTCATTCGGCCACTTGAGCCAAAGATCGACGCCGGTCGTTTCGCGCAGTTTCTGAGCGACCGAGAAGCCCACCGCGACGGTGATCTTCGCGATCTCTTCCGGCGGAAGTTTGGACCGCAAGAGCGTCGACATGTACAGATTCGCACCAGGTGGTGAATGCCATGTGCGCCTCGCACCACCTGGCTCTCGACGGCCTCGTCCCGCAGTTTGTTGATCCGCGACCCAGGTCTCGCCGTGTATGGCCGAATCGGCCGCGGCGAGGGCAAGATCGTTGGTCGACTCGACTTCCTGGAACATGTGGAGTGCGGGGCGCATCGTATCTCCGTTCGTTTCGTGAGGTGCACGCGACGATAGATCAATGTCCCACTCGCCTCTATACTCCTCGCGCTATGACCTCGATTAGTTTGCAGTCCGAGATCTCCCGCC
>CAYLMO010000088.1:0-5933 GCA_964384605.1 uncultured Bradymonadales bacterium
AGCCTACTCGCGCAGCCGCAGCGCCGCTCCAACCCCGCAGATCAGAACGAACGTAAACCCGCCCATCACGCCGAAATCGAGCGGAAGTCCCTGTTCGGAATCGCCGAAGAACTTGTCGATCGGGTTGGGCGGAGGCGGCGGTGCCGGGAGGCCCGGCCGAATCGGTTTCGGCATCTGGTCGGGCGAAATTTCGTAGGCGTCACGCTCGTGTTCGGCCTGCAGCATCGCCTCGAACGCCCATCGAGACACCACCGAGTGCGATGTCACCCAGACCGGCTCCGACAGCTTGTCGATCGGCATGATCGCGCCGCCCAGGATAATCTGCGGGATCAGCAGGAGCGGCACGGTCGCCATGGCGGCCTCGGAGGTCCGCACCATGGCCGACAGCAACATCCCCATGCCGACTCCGGCGAGCGAAGCGACCCACAGCGTGCCAAGGTGGAAGAACGGATTCCCCCAGAAATCGAGCGTGAAGTAGGTCATCACGAGAAGCAGCACGCACTGCACGAAGCAAAGCATGCCGAGCACCGTGAACTTACTCAGCACGTAGGCCGAGATCGACAGATTGACCATGCGCTCGCGTTTGTAGATTGCCTGCTCGGCGACAATCTCGCGCGCCGCATTGCTGCAGCCGAACCAGATGGCCGAGACCACGAGGAGGAACAGCGCGTACGGCGTGTAGGTCAGCCGCGCGAGCACGTCGCCCGACTCTTCGATGAAGACCAAGTCGAGCAATACCGCGATGATCGGCGCCTGAATCAATAGGATGAACATGCCGATGCGGTCTTTCAGGCGAATCGTCAGGTAGCGCCGGCACAGCGTCGCCCACTGCCGGAACGAGAACCGCGGGCGTTTCCGCGCGGAACTGCCCGTGACCGCTACTTCCTCGCTGTTCTTCTTTCGGTCGGCGACGAACTCTTCGAAGTACCGCGACTGCCGATACTTCGCCGCGAACGTCTCCATCGGCTCGCCCGACCGTTTGGCCTCCATGAGCGGCGCCATGCACGACCCGGGGTCGGCGAGGACGACGTCGGCCTCGGGGGTGTTGGGGCGCACGTCGGGGTGGAAGTAGAGGATCGAGTCGGGGAATGCCGGCCCGTAGAACACCTCTTCGCCGTCGGCGATGTAGAGCGCGTTGTCGAGCAGTCGGTATGCCTGCTGCGACGGCTGGTGAATCGTCAGCAAGATCGTTCGACCGCCGTCGGCGAGGCGGCGAAGCAGGCGGACGACGTTGAGGGCGTCCTCGCTGGCGAGACCAGAGGTGGGCTCGTCGAGGCAGAGGAGCGAAGGTTCGGTGAGCAGCTCGAGCGCCAGGTTCACACGCTTTCGCTGACCGCCCGAGATGCCCTTTCGCTCGGGCGAGCCGATCCGCACGTCGCGGGTCGACGAGATCTCGAGGTCGGCCAAGACCTGCGTGATTCGACGGTCGATCTCCAGATTCGACGTGTCGGGCGGCAGGCGCAGTTTGGCGGTGTAGTAGAGCGCCTCGTAGACCGTGAGCTCCGAGTGGATGATGTCTTCCTGCGGCACGTACCCGATGGCGCCGCGATAGCGATCGTAGTGCGAGGTCAGGTCGTCGCCGTTCAAGAGCGTGCGGCCGTAGGTCGGCTTGATGTAGCCGATGAGCGACATGAGGAGCGTGGTCTTGCCCGAGCCCGAGGGGCCGAGCAGGCCGACGAATTCCGTGGGGTAGACCGTGAACGAGACACCGTCGAGGATTCGGATGGTCTGCTTGCCGGACTTCACGTCGTAGCGCAGGTTCTCGGCCTGAAGCAGGATGTCGCCGCGGTAGCTTCGCTGTACTGCGCCGCGCGCGAGGTCGAGTCGCACGGCGTAGGAGCCGAACGAGACGGTCTGGCCGGGCGCAAGCGGAGCGCGCGTAATGCGTTTGCCCTCGATGAACGTGCCGTTCGCCGAGCCGAGGTCTTCCAGGAAGACCTTGCCGTTGGACCGCACCATTCGTGCGTGGTGGCGCGAAATCTGGGGCGCGTCGAGGACGACGTCATTTCCGTCGCCGCGGCCGATCGTGATGACGTCTTTGTCGAGCGGAAGCGGCACGTTGCCGCCCCCTTCGAATGCCGTCTCGCCCGCATCGAGGAAGTCTTTGATGCGGTTGACCGGGAAGCGATAGCTGCCGAAGAAGAGCACGTCGTCGTCGTCGACGACCGCGTTCTCGATCGACTTCGACCGGTCGTTCACGAACGTGCCGTTCGAACTGCCCAGGTCCTCGACTCGCCAGCCCGCGCCGGTGAATTGGAGCTGCGCGTGCTTGCGCGAGATTTGTGCGGCGTCGAGCACGATGTCGCAGTCGACGTCGCGGCCGATGATGATGGCCTTCTGGAAGATCTCCGGCACGGCCATCGCTTCGGTCTTCGGGCCGGTGCTGCCGAGCTGATCGACGAATCGAGCGATGATCTCTTGGCCGAACTCGAAATTGTAGGAGCCGAGGCCGACGTCGTCGCCAGGGGTCAGGTAGCTGCGCGAGATGGCGTGGCCGTTGACCGAAGTGCCGTTGGTCGAATTGCGGTCTTCGATGATGTAGGCGCCGTCGACTTTGGCGATGACGCAGTGGAATCCGGAGACCTGCGGCAGCGGGATGACCAGGTCGTTCTCGTCGCCGTAGCCCACGCGGATGAGCGGCGCACCTTCGGGGATTTCGGGCGCGGCCTTGGGCGGCGGTAGCTCGATCTCGACCGACCGCGATGAGGGCGGCGGGATCGTGGTGTCGCGAATTCCGTGGTCCACGACGGTGCGTTCGGCGGTGGTTTTGCCGTTACGAGCCGGTGACGCGCTCAGCTCGGTCGGTGCGAGCTCCGGGGCGGTCTCGGGCTTGCGCGACTTCGGCACGAGTGTGTCGTTGATCGACGGGACGTCTTCGGTGGTCTTGTTGCGCGCGGTTTGCAGCTCTTGCGAGAGGCGCTGCAGTTCGTCTTTCGGCGCGAATGCAGCGATCTCGGGCCGCGTGGTTTCGGCGACCGAGGTCTCTTCGAGTGCGGGCAGGGAGAGTCCGCAGTCGTCGCAGACGAAGTCGTCTGGGTCGACAGTGGCCCCGCAGTTTGGGCAGTGGTTTGACATCGCGGGGCACTATGCCACGGCGGGTGCGAGCCGTGAAGTACGGCGGACGGCTTACGGACTACGGAGAAATCAACGCATCGACAAACCGATCCACCACTTCGAGGGCGACGGCGAACTCCTCGAGGTTCAGATTTTCCGCCGTATCGCTGGGATGATGATAGTGCCGCGGGGCCCGAATCTCGGGGTCTACGCAGCCAAACGTCATCGCCGGAAATCCTCGCACGAGGAACGGCAGCGCGTCCGTTGCCCCCGACGGAATTGGGTACTTCTGGACTTCAGGCGCGACCTCGTTCACCAGCGCTTCGAGCTCCCTCGGAACGTCGAAGTAGCGCAGCTCGCCCTCTTGGAAATAGCGGAGCGTACCGTTGCTGAGCGAATCGAGCCCGAGCACCGTCGTGTTGGTGGGCGACCACGACGTTTCTGCCGCCATCGCCCATGAACCCGCGGTCCCAGCCTCTTCGGCGCCGGTCGCGACGAACACCAGTTCGATGTCGTCGGGTGCTTCGTCGACCAGCCGACGGGCCAGATGCAGCACGGCATAACAACCAGTCAGGTTGTCGTTGGCGCCCGGTACCGTCTCGTTCCGGATCACGACCTGAAGGTTGAGCGCGAAGGTCAGAAACGCCGGAATCGCCAGCAAACATGCGGTCGTGATCACCGCCCATCCGGGGATGGGTGCACCCAGCAACACCACCAGCGATAGAATCGCGGAGCCGGCCGCCGACAGCTCGGCCATCAGCATGCCGCGCGTCACGAAACCGAGGCCCGGGATCGGCGGCGGCGTGAGCGCAGCCTTGATCATCTCGGGCTCGAAGATGAGGCCCGTGAACGCAGCATCGATATGCCCCACGAACACGTACCGATGCCGCAACTCGCCCTTCGCCGGCCGCGTGCCCACCAGGTTCTGCGTGTCTTTCTTCGGGAACACGTTGCCGAGCACCTTCAGCAACTTCTGGGATTCGACCCAGTAGCTGAATGCCGCCAGGCAATGCAGCGCCAACCCGATCGCGGGCAGTCCAGCGATGGTGAGTCCGGCCCCGACGACCACCAAGAAGAAGTGGAACGACATGTTCGCGTAGAGGCTACGCGAATGCCGAAACGGCACGAGCTCCACGTCGGTCACGCCCGCCTTTCGCAGGTCGTCGGCGAGGGCCTCTTGAGCTCCGCGTTCGTCGTCGGAACCAACGACGCGCTTGGGAAATCGCTCGACCATCGAAGCGACCCACTCGATTCCGGCTTGTGCTTTCTCGCTCATTTCCGCTTACCGCTTTCCGCTGTCCGCTGTCCGCTGTCCGCTTTCCGCTTTCCGCTTTCCGCTTTCCACTTTCCGTTTTCCGCTTTCCGAGCGGCCAGCCTACTCGGCGCCGATTGCGGCGTCGACTACAGGACTTTGAACCAGGTCTCTCAGATATGCGCGAACGGGTCTTCGACCTGCTGCGTCCGCTCTCGCTCCAGCTGCCACCAACCGTAGACGAAGAGCCCTTTGAACAGCGCATCGAAGAATCCGAACACAAACACGCAACCACTTCCGAGGCCCCACATCGGCGCGACGATCAGGAGCGAGACTGCCAGCCGTAACGGATCGTGAAAGATGAGGCCCCAACCCTTTCGCAGGCCGCCGATGAATCCGTTTCCTTCGATCCAAAAAGGATTGCTCGCTGCAGCGAGCGTCCCATACGCCACGATTCCGAGTACCGACACGACTATGACGGGCATCGGTAGCCCGTAGTACGGCGTCGGAGCGCCTGGAGTGTCGGCCGCCAGGATGACCGCTCCGTACACACTACACGCGCCGCAGATCGAAATGGGAAGCGTCCGCAAAACGAGTCCGATCGACGGCGCCGCCGTGATCCAATTCGCGTCGCCGCCGCGAGCGATCGTCATCAGCAGCTTCGAGAGAGTCAGCGATACGAATCGCGCCGCCACGAGGAGAATCGCACCGGCCACGAGGGCCGCCGTTTGGTTGGTCTGAACCGGTATCGACCAGACCACGACCGCCGACAGGCAGAACCAGAGGAATCCTGGGATGTTCGCCGAGAGCAAACGCTGGTTCACGAGGTCGAACGCTCCGCCGACGGCACCCGAAAATATGGGCGCCCGGGTCTCTCCCTCGGCGCCGTCGCGAGGAGCTTCGTAAGGGTCGTCCGGGTTGCGACGGGTTCGTTTGTCGAGCCCTCGCATCAGCTCCATGAGGACGTCCGGGAACTCGACGACCACACCGTCTTCGGTCTCCTTCAACGTGGTCGAATACAGCTCGCCCTCATACGCAAAATGCAGGTTTGGCGACCGGGCTCCCTCGCCGTCCGCAAACATCGTCGCCGCCACTTCGGCCATCGATTTTGCGACGAGGAGCGACGTGGTCCCGCGAACGCGATGGTAGAGCACCGTGTGCCGGTTGGGGACGGCGATGAGAAGTCCGCGGGCCAACGTTCTGGGCAGGACTGCGGCTCGGCCCGAAGTGCAGTAACCCGCCCCAGTCACC
Organism: uncultured Bradymonadales bacterium; assembly: GCA_964384605.1. Lineage (GTDB taxonomy): Bacteria > Myxococcota_A > Bradymonadia > Bradymonadales > Bradymonadaceae > CAYLMO01. The sequence continues at coordinate 5,558 of CAYLMO010000088.1, forward strand.
ATCGTGTACGTGCCTCCAGACACCTCCACCGAAATCTCGCCAAAGGTGTCCTGGCGTAGATTCTCTGCGCCAATGCGGCGGAGCTCGGCCCACGAAACTCCCCACTCGCTCATCTGCTCCCGGGTCACGGATTCGACCGTTGTTTCGCCGTCGATGCAGACCACCTCGATCAAGTCGTCGCCGAACTCCGCGTACTCGAAACCAGGGTCGCCCACATCGAGCGTCGCGCGAGGGTACAGGGCGAGCCGCAATCTGGATCGGATGGTCTCGAACGGCGACGTCGACTCGCTGACCGCTGGTGCCGCGAGCTCGATGTGCTCCTCGATCAGTTCGGTCCAGGGCGCCTGTTCGTCGCTGCAGCGAGTCGCGAGTGAAC
>CAYLMO010000088.1:6033-12586 GCA_964384605.1 uncultured Bradymonadales bacterium
CGCTGTCCGCTTTTCGCTGTCCGCTTGCCGCTGTTTGAGTCGCGATTCTACACGGCGTTTCGGGCTACGGGCCGGTGCGGGTAGCCGAAAGCGGAGAGCCGACGGCGTCGCCGTCGTGCCGAGGCATCAACCGACGCAGGCCCCACCAACACGCCGCGGCCAGCGGTGTGATGAAGAGCAGACCGGTCCCAATCTCGGTCAGGGTAGCCTCTTGGTGCGGATCGCCGTAAGCCTCGGCGACGAACGGTAGCACCAGTCCATTGCAGAAGTTCAGCACGGCGTGCCCGATGACGGCGGGCCATAGCGACTTCGTCCGCATCGAAATGTCGGCCAGAAACGCGCCGACGATCGACAGCGCGACCAGCGACAGCGGGTTGAAATGAATCGCCCCGAACATCACGCCGTTGGTCAGCACGATGAGCCAGATCCGACGGTGCGCACGTTCCTGAAGCGGCAGAATGGTGCCGCGAAAGAGGAACTCTTCGCAGAGGGGTGCGGCAATCACGACCGAAACCACACCAGCCGCGAACAGTAGCGGATTGTCGCGCGGAAAGATCTGGTCGAGCATCGACTCGTAGGCTTCGGCGAGGTCTTTGAGCGCCGGGATGAACTCGGGGCCGAGGGCGGCGACCAGGTTCGCAAAGATGCCCAGAATCGGCGCCGCCACGACCAGCAGGAGTAACGCGGCCGGCGAAACGTCCCAGACCTTCATGGAACGCCAGGATGCGCCGAGGTCGGCGACACCAAAGAACCACCGCGCGAGCGCCGCGACGCCCAAGACCACCACGAATTCCGTGATGAGCAGGCCCCACTGCAGCGGCAGGAAGTACTGCAGCATCGAGCCGAACGAGAGCATCGCGAACGCGGCCCAGATGAAGAGTGCGTAGGGCGCGATGAGCGTTCGCTTGTCGGGCTGAGGTGCGTCGTTCATCAGTCCTCGAGCGTGCGCAGGTGGCTGATGTCGACCTCGGGGAACGCGCGCTCCAGCGTGTGTCGCGCCGACGCCGCCATCTCACGAATCGACGGCTGTTCGTCGAAGTCCACTTCGGTCGCGAGAAACTGCCAGCCGTACACGCCGAGCGTGTCGAGCAAGCCGTCGCAATAGTCCACGAAGTCCATGTCGATCATGAGCGTCTGGTCGAGCGGATCGTGGAAGTAGAGCTGTGTGAACGGAATCGACTCGGGCATGTGAAGCACGGTCATCCACTCGTGGCCCCACGAGTCCTGATGCTCCACGCCGCGAAGCTCCCAGGTGAAGTCGATCACGTCGGCGGCGTCAGACTTCGCCTTGCCCCAGATCGTGTCAATCCAGTTCCCGAAGACCTTGCCGAACGGGTGCATCCGCACCTGGCCGCCCGGTTTCCAATCGTCGCCATCGCGCCACGACCACCGTAGGTCCAGGCCGTTGGTGGTGCGGTAGAACGAGCGAATCTGGTCGGGGACCACAATCCCTACGCTGGTCTCGACCTGTTCGAGCGTGAAGAGCGACACCGGGTCGTAGTGCTCGTAGGTGTGCACCTCGATGTCATCACGAGCGTTCAGCTCACCGATCACGTGGTTGAACTCCCAGAGCCACTCCTGGTTGATCAAGCGAGGGCGCACCGGCCCGGCGGCGTCTTCGTCCCACACTTCTTCATCGAGGGCTTCGGCCTCGTCGGGGTCGATTCTCTTGGTCATCGTCGTCTCACAGTGGGGCGAGTCCGGTGCCGGTGAAGGGGAGGAATCCGATGCGATCGCCGGGCTTCATGCGCAGCTTGTGCACTCCTTCACTCAGGAACCAGACGCCGTCGCCGTCGCGTTTGTAGTCTCCGAACGTCGCGCGGAATCGAACCGTGCGAGAGTCGTACTCGAACCCGATCATTGCGAGGCCGTCGGACTTGCCGTGCTCCTTGGCGTCATAAACACCCAGGAAGGGCAGCCATTCCACGCGTCGAATTGCTTCGCACTGCCGCGCGCGCACTTTGAACGTCGGTCCGCCGTCGAAGGGGTCGATCGAGTTGTCGTACTCGAACCCCACCTTCCGCAACATCCTCGCCACCGGCTTCGTTGCGTCGCCCACCGCGCCGATCTTGTCGGCGACATCGTCGGGGAGGAGCGCAGTGTACAAGGGTGTGAGGGGGAAGAGCGATCGGATGAACTCCATGTTCTCGCGCGACATCTTGTCGGCGTCGAGATAGTCGAGGCCGGTGAAGTTTCGGCCGAGCGCTTCCCATAGATCGGAGCTGCCGTCGTCGTTCAGCGGCGGCAGTAGTTCGGCGACGATCTCGTCGCGAAACAGGTCGGGGTGCATGCCGAGGTAGAGGAAGCGCACGAAGGCGAGGAGCTTGCCGAGCTTGAGCTTGTGACCGCGATATGCGGGGTCGAGGATGAGGCCGCCGATCTCGGTTGGCCCATGATAGTTGAACGTCAGCTGCAGCAGCTGGTGCGCGAAATGCTTGCCCAGGGTCGCCGAGTACTTCTGCTCGTCGCGAACCTGGAAGTAGCACGACGGGCGGTCGTAAGTACCGTGCTGGGCGATGATCATGCAGGTGCCGACGGCGCGATTGGCGTCGAGATCCCGCAGCACGAACACGTACTCTCGCTTCTCGGGGGTCTTGTACTTTCCGCCGAAACTCTCGCGGCTACGGCGAATGAGTTTCTTGAGTACGCGACGATCTGCGGGAAGATTGAGCGTGTTGAGACGCGACGCGAGGGCCTCGAGATCGTCGAGGTCAGCAGGTCGAACTTCGCGCAAAAGGAACATCGAAGAACCGTGGTGTGTTTCACGTTTCGAGTCTGGCGGGGTATCATGGCCCCGAGTGCTCGATAGGGCAACGGTCGACAAGAGGTAGAGATGAGCTGGACGAAAGCGATTGTGAAGCAGGCTCTTCGCGAGGCGAAGAGTGTCGCCGACACGGCGCGCGGGACCGCGCAGGCCGTGCAGTCAACGGAGCGTGGTCGAAAGGCCGTGCAGGTGGCGCGCGTGGCCGCGACCAGTGGACCGGTCAAAGAACTCGCGACGATCTGCGGGCGAGCTGGCGTTGCCGGTGCGGTCGTTGATGGTGCGATGGGCGGCGTGAACGCTGCCAAAGCCGTGCGCGACGGACGCCTCGACACGCGCGGCGCTGCCATCCACGTGGGCGCCGAAGCCGGCTGCGGATTCGTGACGTCGGCGAGTGGTACCGCGGGCACCATCGCCATCTACATGATCACCGGCTCGATGGGTCCCATGGCCCTGGCCGCCGGAATGGGCGCTTCGATGGGCTCGCGGTGGGCCTACCGCAAGATGGTCGGCGAGACCCTCCCCGAGGGCAAAAGCGTTGACAAGGACGACGACGGCGGCAACAACAAGTCCGAATTCGAAGAGATCGGATAGGTCGTCATCATCTGGCGGCCACCACCCAATGTGAGGGGCCGCCATGAAGTTGTTCATCCGCTCGTTTATCGTCGTTTGCCTGCTGGCGCTCTCTGCGCCGGCGTTTGCGCAGTCGGGTCAGCCGTTCGGCGACCCGGCACCTTCCAACACCCAACCACAGTCCACGCCGCAAGAGCCGGCGGCCCAAAAGAAGGCCGAGCCGGCTTTCTATGCGGGCGACATCGACATCATCGTCGGCGGCGGAATCGGCGGCCTCGTCTATCCGTACGTCGAACCGAGCGTCGACATCGGCTTGATCCCGCTCAATAGCGATTTCTCGATCTCAGTTGGCGGCGGCGTCCAGTTTGGCTGGTGCCTGCTCTGTGCCGCGCTCGACGCGGCGTCCGACCTGGACTTCAGCTCGTCGTACATCCAGCCATACGGCCGGGCGCTGGTACACGCCGGGACGCTCGGCGGACTTCTGAGCAACGTTTCGGAGGACTTCACGATCGACCTGAACGCCGGACTCCTCGGCGGCCCGTCGTTCTACACGTTCAAGATCGAAGAAGAGAACACGGCGAACCCGGCGTCGGTGAACGTCAATCAGACGAGTTTCGTGCTGGGTCCGGTTGTGGGCGGTCGCGTCGGCTTTTCCGACAACACGTTCTTCCTCTTCATCGAGTATCGCTTCCTCGCCGAGATCGGCCTGAGCGAAGTGGAGTATGTCGATGGAAACGGGAACACGGTGACGTACGATCAGGACGCGTTCTCGCAGCAGGGATCGGACGTGATGTTGGGGCTAGGCCTGCGAATTTGAGTCGAGCGAAGCGACGAAGGAGGTTCGCGGGGAGCTACAACCGAAAGGCCGTCGCACTCCGCACGACCGACTGCCTCGCCAGGCCCAGCGAAGTCACGTCGGCGACCGCCTTCGACAGCTCGAGGCCGGCACCAGTAGCCGCTTCGAGCATGTCGTCGTGCGCGTCTGCTGCGTGCAGCGCCACGACCGCCCCACCCGGCTTACACCACTCCGACGCCGTCACAACCCACTCGGGCGGCGGCTGAAACGCCTTTGAACAGACGACGTCGAACAGCGCCGGCTCGACCTCTTCGATGCGGGCGCGCACGACGTCGACGTTGTCGATGTCTAGCCGGCGGCGCGCGATCTCCAAGAACTGCGACCGCTTCAGACGCGGCTCGACCAGCGTGAAGCGCGCCTCGGGGTACGTGATGGCGAGCGGCAGGCCGGGGAATCCAGCGCCGGACCCGACGTCGAGTACGTCGCCTTTGACGTCGGCGACGATCCCCACCACGAGCGAGTCGCAGAAGAGTGAGTCGACGACCTCATGCGGCTCCATGGGGCCGATGAGGTTCATCTTGGCGTTGAATCGTTCGAGCAGCTGCAGGTAGGTCGCGAAGCGCGTGAGCGCCGCCGAATCGACCGGGAGACCGTGCTGCTCGCCGAACTTCTCGAGCTGTTGAAGTGCGGACATCAGTGCATGTCGCGGAATTCAGGAACGCGAAAGCTCACCTGGTCGAGCAGGTCGAAAATTTCGAGCGTGCACTTGAGGCCGTTGGTCGGGAACTGGATCGAGTTGGACTCGAAGTCGGCGAGGAAGAGGATCGGGTCGGCCGCGCGGTTGTAGCCGAGCTGCACGAGGGTGCGCTCGGGGATCATTTCGTCGTGCGACAGGTAGATCGGCTCGTTGAGCACGTAGTAGCCCTCGGGCTCGAGCTGCACGAGCGTGTCGACGAACTCGGGGGTGCGGATGAGGTAGCCCTTGTCGTGGAACGTCCAGCGGTTCTGGGCGTTCGACGCGGGTAGCAGCAGAAGCGGCGGGCCCTGCTGCGAGTGGTTGTGGAAGTAGACGAGCAGATTTTCGCGGACCCACTCCTCTTTTCCGGGGAGGGGTTCGACGGTGCGATAGAGCCCGCAGGGCGGGAGCGTCGATGGCGCCATGGCGTCACTACACAGTGAGGGGATATCGGATGCGGTTCAGCCGCCTGTCCGCTTGCGATACAGCATTTTGGCCTGTCGCGCGACCGCGCCGGGCACATTCCGGTTGGCCTGAATCTTCTTCAGGTCGGTGGTTCGGATATGGTTCAAGAGCTTCATCGCGTCGGGCGTGGGCGTCTTGGGGTTGTTCACGAGATTGAATTTGATCTCGTACTTTTCGAGCCAGGGTCGGTGGGTGGAGATGAATCCGATGACGGCGTCGGGCAGGCCCTTGTCCTTGGACCACTTGGCTATCTCAGGAAACTGAACTTTGGGGCTTTTTATTGCCGCATTGTGTACGAGCTTGTTGGGGTCGCGCACGAGGATGTTCAGCGCTTCGCGGCTGCCGGTGGTGGCGAGCCGCACTTTCTGGGAGATGCTCATCTTCTCGATCTGGGCGAACACCGGCAGTCCGGCGAGCTCGTCTTCCTCTTCTTCTTCCTCTTTCTTTTTGAGGAAGCGTTCCTGCTCCGCCCGGGACATCTCCTCGAATTCTTTGGCGGCCTTTTCGTCCTCTTCGGCCTTTCGCGACTCTTCCTTGAGGAGCGCCGCGAAGTCGTCGTCCGCGACTTCTTCTCCCTCCGCCTTTTTCTCTTTCGAGAAGAGCTTGTCGGCGCCGGCCCGCATGGCGTCGTGCAGTCCGGGAATCCCTTTGAGCTCGATATTCTCGCGGATGGCGAGTTCGACGAGGCGGTCGACCGTGGCCATTCGAGCGTTGGGGTTCTGATAGATCTGCTCGATGATCACGGGCGCCTGGAGCACGCGAACCTGGTTGGTCGCGATGATTTCGACGAGCTTCGTGGACACGCGGCCGGCGAGTCGGGCGACGGTGTGGTCGTGCGCGGCGCGGTTCGTGACGATGGCCTCGATGATCGCGTCGTCGCCCGGCCGGGCCGAGGCGAGCCAGTCGAGCACACCGGGGTGCGCCATCTTGGGGATGGTCGGCAGCACGATGTTGGTCGGCATGTCTTTGATCGCCTTACCGACGGCCTGCCGAACCTTTTCGTCGCTATCGCCGTGCAGATTGTAGAGCGCGGCGAGCTGTTGATCGGGACCGACTGGCAACATGCCCGACGCCGCCATCATCTTCAGCGGCATCGGGGCACCTGGCTTCAGATGCTTCTGGAGCTGCTCCGGGAGCCGGTCCAGTGCGAGCGGTTCACGATCGACGATCAGAGACGACATACGAATCCTGCTTTGAATTTGGGGCGGTGGCGCTTTCTCCA
>CAYLMO010000088.1:12686-19274 GCA_964384605.1 uncultured Bradymonadales bacterium
ATCAGAGACGACATACGAATCCTGCTTTGAATTTGGGGCGGTGGCGCTTTCTCCAAGATAGATCCGGACCCATCTGGCGGCAAGCGTTCCTGCGCGTTTCGAGATTATCTCATAAAGGTTTCGGCCAGTTGGCACGATGTGGCTGCCGAGACCTCGGATGGGCAAAATGGACGGCTCGAATCCACCAAGTCAGCACAGTGAAGAACTCGCGGACCTGCGGCGAAAGTCGCTGCGGGTTTCGCTGGTCGTTTCGCTGGTGTTTTCGCTCGGATAACTGGTCGACGGTTCGACCGAAACGTTCGAGAAGAGTCTCCTGCACTACTCGACGATCGCGTCGATCACGAATTTCGCCCTCGGTGCCGTCCTCGAGTTCGTCTTTCGGCGACGCATCGTCGCCCTGACGTTCCTCTTCATGGGTTCGTTCTACGCGACCTTCCCGTATTTCTTCGTCGCAGGAATCGGCACGGCTGAGACAGCGTGGCTGCCCCTGATGCCGCTCGTAGGCGGGTTCGTCGGCGGCCGACGCCACGCTCTTCTCTGGACTGCGTTGGCGCTATCTTGCGCGTTGTTCTCCGCGGGTTGGGGCGCCGAGCCGCTCCCTGGCAAGATCGGCGAGTTCTACGAGGTCACGAATACGCGGCTCTATTTCGGGTTCATCGCTTGTCTCGTGATTGTCTTCACGATGACGGTGTTCCACGTCATGGAGGGCTTCTACGAGCGCTCGACCGAGCGATACATCGACGCCAACACGAGCCTTCAAGACGCCGTCGCCGACCTCGAAATCGCCCTCAACGAGCGTGACGAGCTTCGCGAGCGCTTGGTCGAGGGGCAGAAGATCGAAAGCCTGGGGTTGATGGCCGGCGGACTCGCCCACGACTTCAACAACCTGCTCACCGGAATCTTGGGTGAGTTGGAGCTCGCGCTGCTCGAGGCTCCGCCGGACTCCGACGTCGCCGAAGGCATCTCGCACGCCCGAGAGTCGGCCATCGCAGCATCCGAGATGACCGAGGCGCTGCTTTCGTACGCCGGAAAGAACCCGGTGCAACGCACCACGATCAACCCGGTCGAAGTTGCCGACTTCGTCCGCTCGCTCGCCCGAAGCATCACCGGTCGTTCGGTGCCCATCGTGGTCGACGCGGTCGTGACTGAGGCCACCTTCCTGGGCGACCGGGCGCAGATTCAACAGGTGCTCTTGAACCTGGTCATGAACGCAGTTCAGTCGATGTCTGGGTGTGATGGAGAGGTGCTCGTTACGGTCGGAGAACGGCGACTCGATGTCGGGGATCTGCAACAGAATCGCGCGCTCACAGACCTCTCGCCCGGTGTGTTCGTGGTCATCGAAATCTCGGATCGGGGCGAAGGGATTCCGCCGGAGGCGATGGCCCGAATCTTCGAACCGTTTTTCAGTTCACGGGTGAAAGGTCGAGGTCTCGGCCTGGCATCGACGCTTGGAATCGTGAGGGCGCACGGCGGCGGTCTTTTCGTCGATTCCACCAGGGGAGTGGGGACGACGTTCCGCGTCGCATTTGCCAGAGAGTTGGTCGACGACGGCGTTCGCGACCGCGAGAAGTTGGTGCCCGACCTCTCGGTCGGCAACTTGCTGATCGTCGACGACCGAGTCGAGGTGCTGACGGCGGTGTCACGAATGGCCGAGTCGCTCGGATGGGATTGTGTCGCTTTCTCCTCCGCGACCGAAGCGCTCCGAACGTTCGAGACCAACCCTAATCAGGTCGACGCAGCACTCCTCGACGTTATGATGCCCGGCATGAACGGCGACGCGCTCGCCCACGAACTGCGGACGATTCGACCGGAACTACCCGTGATCATGATGAGTGGGTACGTCGAGGGGCCCGAGGTGCTGCGGGAGTTCGAGGGCGGTCGCTTCTTGAAGAAACCGTTCCAGCTCGAACAACTTCAGGGCGCACTCGCGCTGCGTTCGTCGGGAGCCGAAGCGACGGCTAGCGATACTGACTTGGCGATTTCCCGGTCCATAGTTTGAAGCGGTTCGAGAAGGTGGCGGCGTCAGCGTAACCGACGGCATATGCAATCTCGGCGACGGTCATCTCGGGTCGTCCAAGCAGTGCGATCGCCCTGTCGCGCCGGGCCTCTTCGAGCACCGTCGCGAAGTTGGTCTTCTCGGATGCGAGCCGGCGCTGCAGCGTGCGAGCGCTCACCGCGAGGCTCGCTGCGACCGTGTCGATCGTCGGTCCCTGTTCGAGCTCGGAGTCGACCTCGGACCGCACGCGGTCGGCGTAGCTCGTCGTCGATTCCGGCAGCAGCTGATCGGCGTAGTTCGACAGGTGTCGTTTGAGCACCGGATCGGCGTCGGTCACCTTCACGTCCATGTCCGCCTCGTCGAACACGATCGCGATGCGACTTGCCTCGTCGATGACCACGCAGTCGACCATCTCGAAGAACTGCTCCGGAAGCTCAGCCCGGGGCGAAAGCAGCTCGATCCGAATTGGGCTGCAGGGACGCTCCAAAAAGCTGGTCGTGATGCGGGTCACGGTCGAAACGATGCCGATCGACGGGGCAGCGCTTACCTGAATGTAGGGCGGCGGCATGATCGTCAGCCCAACCTCGCCCGGCTGCTCGATCTTGACCACTTCGATCGCCGACGAGATGAGCGAAAAGTAGCGGCAGACGTTGTCGATGTAGTCGCCGAGCGTCGCGGAGTTCCGAAGGATGTAGCCGACCATGCCCATGTCTTCGGAGTTGACGGTCTGGCCGATGATCATGCCGATCTCGGCCTCGCCAAGCTGCTCGACGATGCGCATACCCATCGCGATGTGCTGCTTGATCGGGATGCGAGCATCTGGCTTGCGCAGCATCTCCCAGTCGAGTCCGACCTCGTCGAAGATGGCCTCGATGTCTGCGCCGTGCTCGCCGGCGGTGGTCGCGATGCGGAGCGTGAGCGAGGCCAAAACGGTGTGCTCTTCCGTCATAGCTTGATGCAGATGTTCTTGAGCTCCGTGTAGAACTCGAGCGAGTAGCGGCCGCCTTCGCGGCCGATTCCCGAGGCCTTTACGCCGCCGAATGGAGTGCGCAGGTCGCGCAGGAACCATGTGTTCACCCAGGCGATCCCGACGTCGACCGATTGGGCGACCCGGTGGGCGCGACGGACGTTCTCGGTCCAGATCGCCGCGGCGAGCCCGTACTTCGAGTCATTGGCCATCGCGATGGCTTCGTCTTCGTCGTCGAACGGTTGGATGTGGCAGACCGGGCCGAAGATCTCTTCCTGGATGCAGCGAGCCGATTCGTCGAGTCCGGTCCAGATGGTTGGTTCGATCCAGGAGCCGCCGGCGTAGCGTTCAGGCATGTCGGGCGTGCCGCCGCCGGTGATGACTTCGGCGCCCTCTTCGCGGGCGAGGTCGAAGTACGAGAGCACCTTCTCGCGATGTTGTTGCGAGATGAGTGGACCCATGTTGGTCGCGTCGTCGAATGGGTCGCCGTGGCGCAGCGCGCGTGCTTGCTCGGCGAGGGCTTCGACGAATCGCTCGTAGATTGGGCGTTGGACGTACACGCGTTCGGTGCAGAGGCACACCTGCCCGCAGTTCGAAAACACGCTTCGCGCGGTGCCGGCGACGGCGGCGTCGAAGTCGCTGTCGGCGAACACGAGCGCGGGGTTCTTGCCGCCCAGCTCGAAGCTGACCTCTTTGATGTGGTCGGCCGCGTTTTTCATGATGGCCGTGCCGGTGGCGGATTCGCCGGTAAACGTGATGGCCGCCACGTCTGGGTGCTGCACGATGGCCTCACCAGCCGAGCCGGGACCGAAGCCGTGCACTACGTTGTAGACGCCCGGCGGGATACCGACTTCGTTCATGACCTCGCCGAGGAGTGTGGCGGTGGCGGGGGTCTCTTCGGAGGGCTTCACGACCACCGTGTTTCCGGCGGCGAGGGCGGGGCCGACCTTCCACGTCATGAGGAGCAAGGGCAGGTTCCACGGGCAGATCACGCCGACGACGCCGAGCGGGCGGCGCTGCACATAGTTGACCGCGCCGCGGCCGTCGGCGGTGTCCTGCATGAACGACTCGGAGCCGAACGAGCGGGCCTGGTTGGCGAAGATTCGGAAGTTCGCCGCGCCCCTGGGGATGTCGATCTTGCTCGCCCAGCTCGACGGCTTGCCTGTGTCGGCGATCTCGGCGGCGAGGAATTCGTCGAATCGTTGGTCAATGCGGTCGGCGACATCGGCTAGCAGGCGGCCGCGCTCGGCGATCGACATGCGGCTCCACGGGCCGTGGAGCGCTCGCTTGGCGGCCTGGACTGCGCGGTCGACCTCGTCGGCACCGGCCTCGTGCACGTTGGCCACGACCGCTCCCGTTGTGGGGTCGACGTTGGGAAACGTGGAGCGACCGTCTTGGAATTCACCGTCGATAAACAACCGGAGTTCTTTCATGAAACCGAACCTTTTCAGCGGGTTACAGAGGTGCCTGGCACCTCGTCGGAGTCGCTGGAGCCCGATGAGATTGGCGTGCATGTCGTTTGGCGTCAAACGCCATGGTTTTGGCGCGATCGAGCATTCGATGTCTTGACGGAGTTGCCTACCTTCAGAACGTGAACAGACGCGCCCCGTCGGGCGGCAACACTGGAGGTCATCATGAATGCTCGCGCCCAAGGACAGTCGCCCGAAGTGCTCATTGTCGGAGCCGGTCCGGTCGGAATGACGGCCGCGCTGACGCTCGTGCGAGCGGGCGTCCCGGTGCGCCTCATCGACAAGCGTTCGGGCCCCAGCGTGTTCAGCAAGGCGCTGGCGGTGGGCGCGAGGACGATGGAGGTGCTCGACCGACTGGAGCTCGCTGACGAGGTCGTAGCCAACAGCGTGCGCGTGAGCGAGACGGCGCTTTATCGAGACGGCGAGCTGGTCTCGAAGGTCAGCCTCGAACAGGAGGACTCACGGTTCGGGATGCACTTTCTACCGCAGTCGCGCACGGAGGCGATCCTGCTCGGGGCGCTCGAACGACTGGGCGTCGAGGTCGAGTGGAACGCGGAGCTCGAGCGGATTGAGCGGCTGGATGACTTCTGCCGTGTGGCGGTGCGGGCGGGTGAATCGGTCGACGTGTCCGAGGTGCCGTGGGTCATCGGGTCTGACGGTGGTCGAAGTTTCGTGCGGACGGCGCTCGGTATTCCGTTCGAGGGGCGCGACCTACCCGGGCTGTTTCGACTGGCCGACGTTCGTTTCGACCGGCCTTGGGAGGCTGAGATGGGGGCGATGACGTCTCCCGGACACGTCGTGGCGGTGTTTCCGCTCGATGATGGCTGGGTTCGTCTGGTGACTCAGGTCGAGTCGGAGGACGTGATGGCCGACCCGCAGCCGGTGCTGCAGGCCGAGGTCGCCGCGTGTGGCTTCGAGCATCGGATTGTCGAGATGGGTTGGGCGAGTTCGTTCCGCGTGCGTAGCCGGGTCGCGGCGAACTACCGGGTGGGCCGGGTGTTTCTGGCCGGCGACGCTGCCCATACGCATAGCCCGCTCGGCGGCCAGGGGATGAACATGGGAATCCAGGATGCCTTCAATCTGGCGTGGAAGCTGGCCGGCGTGATTCACGGTCGCTTCGGTGACGTGGTGCTCGACAGCTACGAATCGGAGCGCCGGCCGGTGGCGCTTCGGATCGTCGACGTGACGCATCGCGCGACGGCGCTCGTGCTCGGGCGGCGCGACCGACTGGTGGTCGGAGCGATGTCGCTCGGCGCGCGGGTGCTGTCTTCGCTCGAGGAGGCGCAGGCGGTGATTGCCGGGCAAGCAACGGCCCTCGATCAGCGCTACTCCTACTCGCCGATCATCGATGAAGATTCGATTGGGTTCATTCGGCCGCCGTCCCCCGAGCGGCCGAGCCTGCTGGAGCTCATCGATTTTCGACGCGGTCCTACGGCGGGAATGCGTGCGCCTGATGCAGCAGTGCTCAACCGTGACGGAGTTGCGGTTCGGCTGTTCGACCTGTTCGAGGGAGAGCGGCATACCGTGGTGTTTTTCGACGGTCGGGGCGATTCCGACGAAGGGTATCAGGCGATGGTCGATGTTCGGGATGCACTCGAGCGCCTCGCCCCAGGCGAATTCGCGTTTGCGCTCGTCTCACCGTCACCGGCGCTTGCGTGCGAGCGGACGGGGATTCCGGCGTTCGCAGACCCGGGATACTCGGCCCACGGACGATATGGGGCTCAGTCGGAGTCGGCGTACGTGGTGCGGCCGGATGGCGTGATTGGCTATCGGCAGCAGCCGCTCGATGTGGGGCAGGTGGAGCGGTGGGCTGCGAGTTGGGTGGCTTCGGTCGTCTGCAAACCTCGAGGTCTCAAAAACCCTTGGGCTAGCCTGGTTCTCTGCCCCGGGAGAGGTTTGCGCCACTCATGAAGACCGCCAAGGGCGGCGCGCTCCTCTCCCTCGCTACGCTCGGGCCAACTCAGGGGTTCTTGGATATTCAGAGGTTCGCGCGGAGCTCCAAACGCACTCCCCTATGGTCCGTCGATCCTTGAGTTGGCCTGAGGAGCGAAGCGACGAAGGAGAGGTTCGCACCACCCGTATGACCGCCAGGGGCGGCGCGCACATCCCCGGGCGAAGCCCGGGCCTAGCACCCCAAGGGTTCTTGGATATTGAGA
>CAYLMO010000089.1:0-2518 GCA_964384605.1 uncultured Bradymonadales bacterium
CTCTATACTCCTCGCGCTATGACCTCGATTAGTTTGCAGTCCGAGATCTCCCGCCGCTTCGACGAACTCGTCGAGCTGCGACGTCACCTTCACCAGTATCCCGAACTCAGCGGTGAGGAGTTCGAGACTACGAAGCTGTTGGTATCACGCCTCCGTGAGGCGGGCCTCGAAGTACACGTGCGCCCCGAGGGCACCGGTTTCTATGCCGACCTCGTCCCTGATGGGTTCGACCCGGAGGTGCACAAGACTGTTGCCGTCCGCGCCGATCTCGACGCGCTCGCCATCCAAGAACTCAACGAAGTCGACTACCGCTCGAAGCACGAAGGCGTGATGCACGCGTGTGGACACGACGTCCACATGACCGTTGCCACCGGCGTGGGCTTGAGCCTCGCCGAGCTGCGCCAAGACCTCCCCGGCCGACTGCGACTCGTCTTCCAACATGCTGAAGAAACTGTTCCTGGCGGCGCAATCGACATGGTTGCGTTCGGCGCGATGGAAGGCGTCGACGCCGTTTTGGGCCTGCACGTCGACCCCGAACTCGAAGTCGGCCGCATCGGCGTACGCCCTGGCGCGTTCACCGCGGCCTTCGACGTGTTCCACTTCACGATTCGCGGCGAGTCCGGGCATGGCGCCCGACCGCACCACACGATCGATCCAATCTTCGTTCTGACGCAGTTGGCCAACGCGCTCTACAACGCTGCCGGCCGACACTACGACGCGCGCGACCCGGTCGTGCTCAGCATCGGCACCATCGAAGCGGGCAAGGCGCCCAACGTCATCCCCGACGAAGCCAAACTGTCTGGTTCGATGCGAACGATCTCCGAGACTCATCGACAGCAGGTGCAGCCGCTCCTCACCCGCATCGCGGATGGTGTCGTGAGCGCATTTGGCGCCGAATATGACCTCGATCTGGTACGTGGCGCACCGGCGATCCACAACGACGCCGCCGTCACCGACGCAATCGCCGCCACCGCCGAGACCCTCTACGGTGCCGACGCCGTGTACCGAATCCCCCTCCCAAGCATGGGCAGCGAGGACTTCTCGTACTACGTCCGAGAGGTTCCAGGCGCGATGTTCCGCCTCGGCGTCGCAAGCGATCGCCCCCGCTACTTCCTGCACTCCGCCCGCTTCGACATCGACGAAGAAGCCATCCGAATCGGCACCAACGTCCTCGCCCGCACCGCCATCAACCTGATGCGCTAAACCCCACCCCCAAGGTACACCACATTCTCCACCACAGGTTGCCGCTGTGGTTTTATGTGGGTCGAAATTTTGGTGGTGAACGTCGAGTCGGGCACGCCTGAACAATTGCAATTGGCCAATTTCGATCAGTTTTCGAGCCGATTTTCGGGCGTGGCTTGCGTTCGGGTACAAGTGTGCGCAGACGTTCAACACGCTCGAAAGTCGGCCACTGACTACGGCTTACGCGGCGGCTTGTCAGGTTGAGTCATCCAGGCTCAATGGGGAATCCGAATGAGATCGCCATCCTGCTTGTCCCTAGGGGGAAGGCGACATCCCTATCTCCTTCCAGCAGCTCAATTCGAGCAGAAGAGTAGGCAGCACGGAACCTTCGAAGTCTTTCGAACATCTTGGCCAGCAAGGAACGAATCGACCCGCAGAACGGGATTTTTCGATACGACACAAGATCGTCCTGAGCTTCGAACGGCGTTTGCTGCCGTGCCCATTCGAGACCGTCGTTTGATTTGCCGACTTGTGTTCGCTCCAACAAGATCGCTGCGCGAGCAAACTCTTGGTTCGCCTTCCATGTTGTGAACCAAAGGTCTCGGGTCAATCCGCGTGCCGCCATCCGAGGAGGCACTTCGAGCTGAATCGCCACCTGTTTGGGCCATTTCCGTTTCGAGAACCATCCATCAGGTCTTTCCACTTTGATTGGTTCAAGGAGGAACTCAGGAATGCTGGTAGCTCCCGCAAGCTGAGCGGGATCCTCGACGATTCCGGCGCTGACTGGGTTGAGGCCGACATACGTAGCTGTGGACAGCTCAGCCCGACTGTCGAGGATGCCGATAGCTTGAGTCTGTACGTCAGGGGCAATCACACATCCCCGTAGGTCCCACTTCCAATTGAGCCATTTGGCGAATGTGGAACCGACGAACTGTACGAACGGGTCGATATTCGAGACCCGTGCGAATGGGTTTCGGTCGAATACGATGATGTGAATATGGGTCCCCATGAGCGACCAGCCCACAATGCCCATCCCGTAGTCGCGCGCAGCACGTCCCAAGATGGTTAAGAATGCGTCGATGAACGCTCTAGTTGGGCGGACGTAATAGCGTCCCTGTTTGAATCGGAAGATGCAGTGATATGCCATCCCTGCAAAACGTTGTGATGGTTGTGTCAAAACCCTACCTCGAAGAGAAAACGAGGATCACGGAAGTCGTGATCGGTAGGGTTATCGGCAGCTCATCGAATTCGTTGCGAAGAAAGTTTCGAGCCGGTGGGTATTGTCGGACAAATGGGGGCGGCGGGGGTGGGGTGGCGGTACGAGTCAGCGGTTCGG
>CAYLMO010000089.1:2618-18871 GCA_964384605.1 uncultured Bradymonadales bacterium
GGTTCGGAGCAGTGCACCTCCGGGGTGGGGTTGGGGGGCGCTACGAGGATTCGGCGATGGTCGCCCGCGGTAGCACCAGTCTGATGTTTGCACCGCTGCCGGGGCCGAGTTCGACTCGTCCTCCATGAGCCGACGCGATCCGACGGACCAATGACAGTCCCAACCCTAGGCCATCGTCCGAACCGTTCCCTTTTTGAAAAGCCGTGAACGCAGCGTCAGCGTCGGTGATACCTGGCCCACGATCCTCGACTTGAAAAACCACGCTTTCCGGCAAGAGAAAGACCGCCAAGCGAGTCACGCCGTCGCCATGCTGCTCCGCATTCTGCACGAGGTTCGAGAGCGCGCGCGTCAGCAATGTCGCGTCTCCCCGAACGACAGCGCTGGCTACACCGTCGGACACGTCCAGCACCTCGGGTTTCCCGACGCGTTCGGCCGCCATCACTGCAACATCGATCAGGTTCACGGGTTCGGCTCGCTCCAGATCGAAATCCAGTCGCGCCCCTGCGAGAAGCTGGTCCACAAGGTCGTCCATTGCTTCGATCTCGAGTTCCAGCTTGTTCAGTCGCGCCTCGGTTGGCCCCGCATCGCGAATGATTTCGACAAGCAGGCGCAGGTGACCCAACGGCGTACGCAGCTCGTGCGACACCTCTGCCAGCAAGCTCTTGTGGCCCTCGATCTGGTCGGTGATGCGCTCCGCCATTTCGTTGAACTCAGTCGCGACCTCGCGAAGTTCGCCTGTACCGGTCACCTCCGCACGCCTTGTGAGGTCGCCGCCTCCGAAATCTCGCGCGGCTTCCGACAATCCGCGAAGCGGTCGGCCGAGACGCCGCGCCACAATCCCAGACGCCACCATTAGAGCGAGGCCGATCAGGACCAGAACGAACAGCGCCCGACCGATCGGAGCTCCTCGTGGATTGCGCACCTCCAAGGTGCCCAACCTCTCGCCCGCTCGGGTGATCGGCATGGCCTGTTGATGACCCATGCATTCGTCCCACTCGTCGGTCTGTTCGAGCACGGCGCCGTCAGCGGCCACAACGCGAGCTTCGACTTCGAGGTCGGCCGCGAACTTCTCAACCCACGCCGCGCGAGCGTCGTCGTCGTCCCAATGAGGCTCGAGATCTGTGCTCAGGTGCCGCGCGATACGCTGCATCTCTTGGTCCCATCGAGTCGTGCCTTCCCCGAGGTAGAGAAACAACCCCCCGACCACCCAGAACAACACGACCACCGCGACGATCGTCACGGCAAACCACATGAAGATGACGCGCGACAGCCGCGCTCGGAAGAACTCGAACACGCCTACCTCGCCAGTACGTAGCCAACGCCACGCACGGTTTTGATTAGTTGAGCGTCACGGTCGTCCAGCTTCTTCCGAAGGTGCGAGATGTGAACATCCACCGCTCGTTCGCCCACGAACACGTCCTCCCGATTCGACTCCGCCAGAATCGTCTCTCGCGTGACCACACGCCCTACCCGCCGAGCCAGCGCGACCAGAACGTCGAACTCCGCTGCGGTCAGCTCGATCTCCTCCCCATGTGCACGCGCCCGACGCCCCTCGACATCGATCTCGATGTGCTGCACTTCCAGCACATCCGACACCAACTCTCGAGCCGAGCGTCGCAATACCGCCCGCAGACGCGCCAGCAGTTCGCGCGGGTTGAACGGTTTCGGCAGGTAATCGTCGGCCCCCATTTCGAGGCCAACGATTCGGTCCGCGTCATCGCCCCGCGCCGTCAGCATCACCACCGGCACGTCTTTCGTTCGCCGAATTCGCTGCACCACCTCCAGGCCGTCCATCTCGGGCATCATCACGTCGCACACCACAACGTCGAACGCCGACGCGGTCAGTTTTTGCAAACCGGTCGGCCCATCCGGCGCCCATGTGACCGTGAAGTCGTAGGACCCGAGGTACTCCCCGAGCAGCTCATAGAGCGTCTCGTCGTCGTCGATAAGGAGTAGTTCGATACTCATTGGTCGCTCACTAGCGGTTGCCCAATTCTTCGGCGATCACGCGACGCTGCTCGTCACTAAGCGTCCCCGCAAACTCCGCCGTCGCGGCGCCTGCATCCTGCGCCAGCGCCGACACCTTCGCCGACATTCCGTCGATCTGAGCGTGCACGCCCGCCGCATCCACCTTAGATGCGGTCAGTTGCTTTCGGAAGAACGCCCTGGTCGACTGCGACTCCTTCATCAGCTTCAACCCGCGCTCGACGAACTCGTCCTTCTTCGCCAGAACAAACTCGTACTGTGCGTCCGTCGCCTCGATCTCATCGAGACCGCGCTTCACGACCGCATCGAGCATCCAAGTCGATGGTTCCTTCCGGTCCGCCACGCGCTCGTCCCACGCCTCGCCGATCTCAGCCCGCTGCTCGGGAGTCAGAATCGCATGAGCCGAGATACCCGCATCGGCCAACTTGTGCACATGCGCCATGTTGTCGTCGATGCCATCGCGAATCAGATTTCGAACCACGCCCGCGTCGGGTTTCGGCATCATCAACTCGGTCTTCACCGAGTTTGCATACACCTGACGCGAGTCTCGCATTGCGAACACCGTCGGCATTGAACGTTCGAACAGGACACCAAATTGCGCTCGCTGTTCGTCCGTCGCGTCGATTCGGTCCATGACGTCCTCGAGCCGGTTCTCGGCGCGGTCGCGGACCTCCTCGTTGGTTGGCGGGCTGTGCCGTCGTCCGCATGCGGCAAGGACGAGCGACGAGATCAGTACGATAGCGAGCATGGTGCTCATCCGGCCGCGGCGCCGGCGGCCAGTGTGGTGTGCGTGCAACATCATTGCGTTCTCCGTGGTGTGGGTTGTCCTCCTTCGACAATACGGAGAGTAGCTACGAGTTGTTTGGGCGATGTGTTGCGAGTGTTAAGAAGTTTGTCGTTCGCTCAGTACTCGTCGAGCTCCTTGAACCAGGCGATGTTGTCGCTCACGTTCTTGGCCCCCGCTGGCTTCCAGCGTTCGATGAACCTCTTCAGATTTGCGACGTCGGACTTCGACAGTCGATAGAAGTCGAGGTGCTGGACCACATTTCCGTCGCGCATCAACGCCACTCCACCGGTTCCGTGGTCCAAGTCCTTATGGATGTCGGCACTCACCGACACCGTGTCGAACTTGCCCGCCGCATACGGTTTCTCGGCAACGCCCTCGTACAGCCCGTACATGGCATCGTCGGTCAGCCGGTAGGTCTTGGGCCGAACGAGCCCCCGCATCGTCCAGAGGTAAACGAGCGTCGCGACGAACATGACGATCGCCGCGCGCGCCCAACCTCCAACCACTTCCGGCCAGAAGGCGAACGGGAAACTCGCGATGAACGCGACCACCCCACTCAAGCCGAAGATCATAATGCCCAACGGAACCGCGTCCGTGATCCAAGGCGGTCGATACGCGATCACGGCCTCGTTCTCCTCGAACGCAAACGACAGCCGGTCATCGCGATTCGCAGCTCGCAGCGCCAACTCCCGCCGCTCCTCCTCGGCCTGCTTCTTCCGCGCGAGTCGCTTCTCCTCACTCTTCGCGACCGCGGCCTTCATCGCATCGTCGCTCCGGGCCAAGCCCACCAGATCCGACCGCTCCGACGTCTCGTTCCGCAGGAACGCGAGCGCATCCGCCGCCGACTCAAACCGCTCGTCCGGGTCCGGCTCACTCAGCCGCGTAATGAACTCCTCCAGCGTCGCATCCACCTCGACTTCATCTTGCCAGTGAATCCGCAAACCGCGCTGCTCAAAGTCCGACGGCGAACGTCCTGCCACCAAATGCAGTAAGGTCATGCCCAGCCCGTATAGATCCGACTTCGGGCTCGCATTCCCATGCAGCTGTTCCGGCGCCATGTACCCAAACGTCCCCGCGACCGTACTCCCACCCTCGACTCGTTTCTTCGCCGCATCTTGCACAGCCCCGAAGTCGACAAGGTAGACGTCGCCATTTTCGTTCAGGATCAAATTCGCCGGTTTGATGTCCCGATGGACCACCGGCGGATGGAGCGACGCCAGGTACTCCAAGATCTCCAGCGTCCGCTCCGCGATCCCCTCGACTTGTTCCGTCGTGAGCCGCCCCTTCTCTTCGAGCACACGGTCAAGCGGCGTGCCCTCGGCGAGCGACTGCACGAGGTACCCGGTCTCGTCCGCTTCGACCGGCACGAACTCCACATAGCGCGGGATGAAGGCGTGCTTCAGCTGCTTGAGTGTGTTCGCCTCTCGCTCGAACAACTCGAGTGCCTTCCAATCGTCGACGCGAGACAAGTCGAGCGCCTTGAGCGCGACCTGCTCACCGGTCTCGCGGTCCTTCGCCGCGTACGTCGTTCCGAATCCGCCGGTGCCTAGCTCCCGCAGAACCTCCCAACGGTCCAGGATGACCCTCTCCTCGGTCATATACCCTCCGAATCTCTCTATTTTTCCGCATCATCCATCGAATCGACATCGCCGGCAACGCGGCGTGTTGATCCTTGCGGTTTCGAGGTCCGCCGATCTAACTAGTAGCCCTTCGAAATATCACGCTATTTGAGGCCCCAACATGGCGACCCCCGTTTACGACAAACTCCGTGCAATCGCGTCCAACCTTTGGTGGGCGTGGCAACCTGATGTTTGGCAGATGTTCCGTGAGATCGACCCCGAGCTTTGGCCGGCGACGAACCACAACCCCATCGCATTCCTCGACGAAATCGAAGCCGAAGTCGTCGAAGCCCGCGCCAAGCAGAACGCCCTCGCCAGCCGCATTCAGATCGCGCACCGTCGCATGACCGAGTACGTGCACGACGCTGGTCCCGAAACCTGCATGGAAGCGGGCCCGCTGCACGCAGCCCCCGTCGCCTACTTCTGCGCCGAATTCGGAATCCACGAATCCCTCCCGATCTACTCGGGCGGCCTCGGCGTGCTCGCCGGCGACCACATGAAGGCGACCAGCGACCTCGGCGTTCCCGTCGTCGGCATCGGCCTCTTCTACGTCATGGGCTACTTCCAGCAGACCATCGACGAAAACGGCTGGCAGAAAGAAGTCTACGGCCGAACCAACGTCGACCAAGTTCCGATCGAAAAGCTCAAGGGTGACGACGGCAAGCCGCTCACCATCACGGTCGAAGCTGGCGATGGACCGATCAAAGTGCACGTCTGGTCGTGCCCGGTCGGCCGCAACCGCCTTCTCCTCCTCGACGCCGACGTCGAAGGCAACAAAGAGGAAGACCGCAAGCTCACGCACACGCTCTACGGCGGCGACCGACTCATCCGCCTCCGCCAAGAACTGCTCCTCGGCGTCGGCGGCGTGAACGCCCTCCGCGCGCTCGACATTCGTCCCGGTGTCTACCACCTCAACGAAGGTCACAGCGCCTTCGCACCGCTCGAGCTCACCTACCATTACATGCAAGACGAAGGGCTCTCGTTCGAGGAAGCCAAGCAGAAGGTCAGCCGCAAGACCGTCTTCACCACGCACACCCCCGTTCCGGCCGGTCACGACCGCTTCGAGCTCGGCATGCTCGAAGGCACGATGGGCCCGCTCCGCGAACGCCTCGGCCTCGACCACCGCACGTTCCACGGCTTCGGCCGAGTCAACGTCGACGACGTCTCCGAGACCTTCTGCATGACGGTCCTCGCGATGAAGTTCTCCAACTATCGCAACGGCGTCGCCAACCTCCACGGCGAGGTTTCGCGCCAGATGTGGCACGACCTCTGGCCGCACCTCGAGCGACAGAGCGTGCCGATCGACCACATCACCAACGGCGTGCACGTCTCATCGTTCCTCGCTCCGCAGATGCGCACGCTCTACGACAAGCATCTCGAGCCCGGTTGGGACAAGCGGATGGACCAGCGCGACGCCTGGGAAGGTCTCTCCAATGTCGACAATGGTGAACTCTGGCAGACCCACCAGATCTTGAAGGCCGGTCTCATCGAGTTCATCAAGGCTCGCATCGCCAAGCAGACTGGGCCCGACGGCTCCGGCGCTGGCGAAGTCGTGCCAGGTAGCGGGCTCGACCAAGACGTACTCACCATTGGCTTCGCTCGCCGATTCGCGACCTACAAGCGCGCCAATCTCATCCTGGACAACATCGATTGGTTCAAAGAGGCCGTGAACTCCAAGGACCGCCCGATTCAGTTCGTGGTCGCAGGCAAGGCACACCCCGCCGACGAAGGCGGCAAGCGCCTCATCCAGAACCTCGTCGAGCTCACGACCGATCCCGACTTCAACGGTCGCGTCGTCTTCGTCGAGAACTACGACATGAACGTCGGTCGACACCTTGTCCAGGGAGTCGACGTCTGGCTCAACAACCCTCGCCGTCCTCAGGAAGCGTGCGGAACCTCCGGCCAGAAGGTCGTGCTCAACGGGATCCTCAACTGCTCGATTCTCGACGGCTGGTGGGCTGAAGCATACGACGGCAAGAACGGCTTCGCGGTCGGCTATGGACGCGAGTTCACCGACGTCGCCAAGCAAGACGAGCACGATGCCGCCGAGCTCCTCAAGGCGCTCACCGAGCAGGTCATCCCGCTCTACTACGACCGCGACGAGAACAACCTCCCGCAGGCATGGATCGAGCGGATGAAGTGGACCATCACGTCGCTCGGCTGGAAGTTCAACGCAAACCGGATGGTGCTCGATTACCTCCGCAAGGCGTACCTTCCGGCAATCGGCGGCACCCAGGCGTAAGCCGCTTCAAGCGCACTGCCCGGAACAAAAAACGGCCGGTCCCAAGCGGGACCGGCCGTTTGTTTTTGCGCTCGTGACGAGCCGCTACTTCTTATCGCCCACGTCGCACATGAAGTAGAACGAGGTGTATCCGGGGTACGGAATGTCGTTGTACCAGCTGACTTCATTGTTGCCGGCCCACGAGTAGTACATCGAAGCGCGCGGGTCGTTGTCGCCGTTCGGCTCAGTGATGTTGCGTCGCGACGACACGTAGTACGGCCCGCCATCGCTCGCACGCCACTGTGAGCAGCTCGCCGAGTTGAAGGGGACGTTCACGCAGCGCGCGCCGCGTCGAATCGGATAGATTCCGAGCAGTCGCATGTAGTTCGTGTTCGCGCTCGGCGGAAGCGAGCTTCGAGCCACGGCGAGTCCGAGGTCTTTGTGTGCCGGCGTCCGCGGAATGAAGAGCTGCATGCCGCGCGCGTCGCAGTATGCTTCGGCCTGCTCGCCGTTGACTGGCGAGCTGGAACGCACCTTCAGGAAAGTGTAGCCACCGCCGTCGACGGTCATGTTGCAGTACACCGAGACCGGCGGCTTCGATCCGGCACCGTCGGTGTCGATCACGTAGGTGCCCGATCGGGTGACTCCGAACGAGTTCTTCAGGTCGAGGCAGGACGTCGGACGGCGACAGGTGACTCCATCACCGTAGAAGCCCGGCTTGCAGCGGCACGCGAAGCTTCCGCGCGTGTTGTAGCAGATAGCGTCGGAGTCACAGTTGTTTGCGCCGGTGCGGCACTCGTCGATGTCGACGCACTGGCTTCCATCGCCACTCACGTCGTTGTAGCCGCCCGGGCAGGTGCAGCTGAAGGAGCCCGGCGAGTTGAAGCAGGTCGCGATACGGTCGCACTGTGCGTCGCCGTTGGTGCACTCGTTGATGTCGGTGCACGACGTTCCGTCGCCGCGGAATCCGCTGTTGCAGTCGCAGTTGAAGCTGCCAGGCGTGTCGGTGCAGGTCGCGTTGGTGTCGCAGTTGTCTGCGGCCGTCGCGCACTCGTCGATGTTCGTGCAAACGCCGTTGTTGTTGTTGAAACCGGCCGGGCATCCACAAGCGAACGAGCCGGGGAGGTTGGTGCAGGTTCCGGTGCAGTTTGCGGTGCCGTTGGTGCACTCGTTGATGTCGGTGCAGGTGACGCCATTGCCCGTGAAACCGGTGCGGCACGCGCAGGTGAAGCTGCCCTGCGTGTTCGTGCAGATTCCGCCTTCGTCGGCGCAGTTGTCGGTGCCGTCGGCGCACTCGTTGACGTCGGCACAGATCGAGCCGTCGCCATTCACATCGCGGAAGCCGGGTGCGCAGCTGCAGAAGAAGCTTCCGCGCGTGTTCACGCACGGCGCGTTCGCGGCGCAGGTGTCGGTACCTTCAACACACTCGTCGATGTCGACGCACTGCGTTCCGTCGCCATTTGCGTCGCGGTAGCCCGCCGGGCAGGTGCACGTGAAGCCGCCGTTATTGTTGTTGTTGCAGGTCGCAAGCTCGTCGCAGTTGTCGGTACCGAGCGCGCATTCGTTGATGTCCTGGCAGAACGTTCCGTCGCCGTTGACGTCGTCGAAGCCTTCGCCGCAGTCGCAGGTGAATCCGCCTTCGATGTTGGTGCAGGTCGCGATCGTGTCGCAGTTGTCCGAGCCGGCTGCGCACTCGTCGATATCGGCGCATGCGCTGCCGTCGCCGCTGGTGTCGGTGTATCCGTCCTGGCAGACGCAGTCGAATCCGGTCGCGCGTTCGACGCACGTTGCCGTCGCTGCGCACTGGTCACAAATCGTGCCCTGACAGCCGGGTCCTTGGCCGATTCCGTCGGCGTTCTCGCAGTAGTCGTTCGGCGTGCAGACGCCGTCGAAGCACGCCAGGTTCTCGCCGTCACACGGCCCGTCACAGACCTCGGTGCAGTACGACGTGCCATTGAACTCCGAGCAGCGGTTCGACTCACATTCCGCGCGGTCGGTGCAAACCTCTCCGAGTGCTTTCAGCGCCGTGCAGACGCCGTCGACGCAGAGTGGTGAGGTGCAGTCCGACTCGGTCGAGCACGCCTGACCGTCGGCGCACTGCCCACAATCTGGGCCGCCACAATCGACGTCTGTCTCATCGCCGTTCTGGGCTCCATCCATGCACGTCGGCTCGGGTGGACCCGAATCCTGGACACCCATGTCGACGTCGGAGTTATTGCCAGAAACGGTCGGCGCATCTTCGCCGCCACATGCCGAAAGGGCGGCAAAAATGAGAAGGAACAGAGCAAATTTCAGGGCGCGCAAGATTGGTCCTCGCGAGTGCTTGGTAGTTCAGTTTGGATCGCTGGTGCGACGAGTATGCGTGAAAATCTGTCGCAATGACAGACCAAAGCACCGGAATTACGCCAAGAGTACACGGGCGACATCCGCCCACAACCATTGGAAATCCTCGCGATCGAATGCCGCGCCGCTACCAAACCAATCCGCCCCGTCGCGCTCGTCGAACGGCCCTCGAAGATAGTGCCCAATCACGTCGAGGTGATCGGCGCGTACCGTGCCGCGAAACTCGCCCCAAATCTGGCTCAGGGTCGGGACTACGCCGTCACTCGTCGACTCGGTCACCGAGAACGGCAGCGGCCGACCCGTGATCAAATCCACGGCATCGACAGGCGGGTGATACGGATACCCAGCGTGAGCGCGCGATGTCAGCGTCCACAAGAGCGCATAGAGCACCTTGTTCAGCGGCGTCAGGACGTGCCGAATTCTAATCTTCTTCACCACCTCCGAGGGCGGAGGTGCCGCCGTCGCATACGATACGTAGCGAATATCTGGATGGTCCGGCGTGGACGCGTTGAAGAGGTCCATCCCCTCGGGACTGATCTGAATCATCGCCCCCTGGTCTTCCAGAATACTGCGCAGGAACTGCCGCACTTCCGCTTCGGCTGCGGGGTTGAAGTCCTTCAGCAGATTGTCGGTCACCTGGGTGATGATCGTCTCGTCGAGCCCCAACAGGTTGTTCACTTTGCCGAGAAGGCCCACCAGACCGCCCAAAATGGCGATGGGCCGGCGCCACAGCCCCACAATCACGAGCAGGCTCACCAGATAGAGCAGGTTCTTGCCGTAGAGCGTGATGAAGAAGTTGGCGAGCGGCGTGCCGTAGTGGGGCCCGGCGATGCTCACGATGTTCTGGACGTTCTTCCGGAAGTCGTCTTCGAGGTCTGGCAAGCCGATGTCGGAGTTCGGACACGCGGCCAACCGCGCATCGAGCGCACCGGTCGAGTGACCAATCAGATGCACCCGCACGCCCTCCTCGAGCCCGCCATTGTCTGCGACGGTCAACATGAGTCGGCGTGCACGATGTACGAGAGACGCCGACGGGAGCGTACGCACGCTGAAGATCTGAACGTCGTGCCCACGCCGCGCGAACGAGTCTTCCAAGGACTCCCGGACCTGTCGGAAGTAGGAGATTCCGCCGATCGACGCGAATCCGAAGAAGCCAGGGATGAGGTAAATCTGATGCCGCTCAGTCATTGACGTTGGGCCTCCATGCCCAGTCGAATCGAATCACCCATCGCGCGTCGAGACTCCACGATTCCCACGGTCCGACATCGATGTAGTTCAGGCCGAAGAGGGCCGAGGACTCGGCGAACAGGTAGGGGTCGACGGTGATCAGCTGCCCGAAATCCGTCTCGAGGCCGAAGCTCAATTGAAATCCACGTTCCGCTTCGGGCGATGCGTTCAGGATGCCCGGTGGGGGAGACCAACTCGTACCCAGAAACTCGCCGAATAATCCGATGCCGCCGAACGCCCAGTTGTCGGAGTAGCCGCGCGCGTGGACCGATACGCCCCCGCCGTACTGTAGCACTTCGCCATCGACGGCGTTGTTGCCGAGACCGCCGTATCGAAAGGCCCCATATCCGCGCAGCGACAGCTTGCCGTGCCAGTCGAAGAAGTGCCGGTAACCGATGGACCCGCCGACCGTGCTCGATGGCAGGTCGTCGTCGTTGCCGATCGCAAAGCGGAACGCCACCGAGGCGTCGATGCTGAGCGCACCGCCGAGCCTCGGCACAAAGAAGAGCGTCTGCTTCTCGCCGAACTCCCCACCGTTGTTGTCGATCTCCTGGGCCGCGGCCGGAGCCGTCCACAGCGCCACCGCGACGAGCAGGAGTGCGCCTGATCGTCTCAATGGTCGTTCCACACCCACATAGTAATTGTCTCGAGCTGCTGCTCGGCCCAACGGGCCTTGTATTCGAGCTCCGAGCCGAGGTCGTAGCTCATCACGTTCTCTTCGCAGAGGCGCTCGATCATGCCGAGCTGCATCAGGTTTCCGAGCGACATCTTTCGATAGTCGTCGTCGAAACTCAGCTGCAGGCCACGATAGGAATCACCCATCAGCCCGCCGAAAACATATGCCACATCAGTTTCGCCGATGCTCGCGATCAGCAGGCGCAGGGCGCCCCTACGCGCCAATCTGGGGATCATGATGCGATAGAAGTCGTTCATCCCGCCGTCGAGAATTCCGGTTCCGTTCTGGCCCTTCCAGCTGCGCTCCTCGATGAGCAACACCCGTTCGTAGAGCTCGAGCGATTCCTTTTCGTCGACAGATGCGAACCACTGGTAGGTCACGCCTTCGTCGTCGGCGAGCCGCTGAGAGCGTCTCAGATTCGCTCGGAACTTCGAGGAACGCCGCTCGAGGAAGCCGTCGAGGCCGCCTTCGAGGCTCGCAACATACCGTTTCGTCTTGTGGCCGAGGCCAATCCGGTGGCTCGCGTGAAACTGGCGTACCAGCGACCTGAAGATCACCGAATCCTGCGGAATCCCGCTCAGGTAGAGGAGGTCCCAGTCTTCTTCGGTCGTTCGAAACTCGGTCGCGAACTCCGCCACCAGCTCCTGCGGATTCGTCCCTACGATCGGGCTCGCAAGACACCAGGACGCTTCGAGCGGCTGAAGGTAGCGGCCGATCCGAGGGTTGAAGCCGCGGGCGAGCGTCACGAACCCGTTGTCGGACTCGCGCAAATAGAGGGGGTGGTCCGGTATGAACGCTTCGTGCGCCGGCAGGATCCAGTCGAGGGACGAGCAGAAACGATCGATACCTTCCGTCGCTTCGACGGCCGCGAAGTGGGCCTGCGAGCGGTTTCGCAGCTGGTAGATCGTCAGCGAATCCATCGGTCGTGCGCCGTGCGGTGGTCTGGCGCCGACGATAGCACTCCGCGCGCCATCTCGTGAAGACGCTCGAATTGATTGCCTGAACTATCGTTTCGAGAGCGCGGCGCGGATTCGTTCGTCTGCCCGCAACCGCGCTTCGGCCTCGGCAACTGCGGCGGACGCCGACATGCCCGGCGTGATCTCCAGCCGATTCGTAAGGTCCAGGGTCGTGGCCGACATGGTGCCGACATTGCGCCAGGTCTCATCGGTAACTTCTTCGGCGGCTCGTCCGTCGGTGACCACGCGGTAGACGGCTTCGGTCTGGATCGAAACGTCGGCTTCGACCGCGTCGAGCAGGACCTTGCGCAGTTTCAGGTCTGTTCCCGAGACCTCCGCATACCAGCCCGGCCCGAGCTCGGAATCCTCCGGCACCACGAGGCAGAAACGCCCGAGAGCATCAGTGGTCGTTGTGTGACGAGCATTCGTGCCCTGCATCAACCGGACTGTCGCCTCCGCAACAACAGATTCGCCCTCCAATGGGACAGCGTGCGCACTCGGGATCAACCAGTCATAAAGCGGATTTGCGCGCACCAACGCGCCGCTCGGGGCGAGCACTTGGCCGCGCACCAGACGAGGGTGCCATTCCCATCGTTGGAGGTCTTCTGCACCCTCACAGGGCACCACGGTGAAGTCTTCACCGAGCTCGGCGGCGCCCTCTTCGAGGGCCGCCGGGTCGAAGAACTCCCCAGGTCGAGGGTCGGGTTCGCACGCCGAGAGAGCGGTCAGCGCGATGGTCACGATGATGTAAGTTCGGTTCATCCGAAGAGCATGGCTCGGGCTTCTTCACAACTTGCGGGCTCGCGACCGGCGTCGCGCGCGATCTGCGCCATCTGCGCGATGAGTGGTCCGTTTCCGTCAACCTTCTCGCCGCCTGGCAGGTAGAAGGTATCTTCGACGCCCGTGCGCAGATTTCCACCCAGTTCCGCCGTTTTTCGGTGGATGTCCCACACCTCGTCGCGGCCGATGACGATCGACTGCCAGGTCGCGCCGTCGGGGACGAGGTCGACCAGAATGGGCAACAGGTCTTCGCGGGCCGGCATCCCGCTGGCTACTCCTTGCACGAGCGAGACGGTGTACGGTTTCTCGAGTAGGCCGGCGCCCTCGAACATGCTCACCGACTGGATAATCCCGGTGTCGAAACACTCACACTCGGGAACGATGCCATGCTTTTTCATTACGGCGAGGTACTTCTCGACCTTGTCGACGGGGTTGTCGAAGAGCATCGGCGGCCAGGCCCATTGTCCGTTGCTTCGCAGTTTCAGGTAGTTGAGCGAGCCGCTGTTCATCGCGGCCATCTCGGGTTTCACACGTTCGAGGCACGCCACCGGGCCGTTGATGTCGTCGCCGACCACTCCGGTCGTCAGGTTGATGATGATGCCGGGACAAGCATCGCGCACCGCGTCGACCACTTCTTCGGCGAGGTCGGGGTCCCACGATGGGAAGCGGCCCATGTCTTGTTCGCGAAGGTGCAGATGGATGACCGCGGCGCCCGCATTCCATGCGTCTTTGGCGGACGTCGCCATGTCTTCCGGAGTGAACGGAACGGGGTGTGTGGCGGGGTCGGTCAGGACACCGTTGAGGGCGCAAGTGATGATGACGCGGTCAGACATGGTGGCTCCAGTTCGTGGTGCGCCGACGCTAAGTTAGTGGGCACTTACTTGTCAATTATCGGCGGACGGGCTTGGGGCTTGGGGCGTAGGGCTTAGGGCCTACGGGTGTTGGTTTTGTGTCGTAAGTTGCTGTATCTAAATTGGAAACGAGAAACTTCGCAACGATTTCGCCGTCCTGCCGATAACCTCTGTGACCAAAAACGGAGGTGTGTCGTGTGGAGAACCGTAATCGTGAGCATTTTCTTGGCGGCGTGTGGCGTCGAAGAGGCACCCATCCAGGGCAGCTATGTGCCCGTCGACTGCGTGTGCCCCGAGCCAGAAGTGCCAGTGTGCCCGCCCCCGGAGCAGGTTCAGGTGTCTGTCGATGCGGAGAGTACCGCTGCTGTGGAGGGGCCGCCCGAACCCAAGAAGCGAGAAGCGCCGCCGGAGGCTCCAAGAGAACCTCCGGCGGCGCTCGATCCTCGCGTCGACCTCAACTCCGCATCGCTCGCGGAGCTGCAGACCCTACCGCGGGTTGGGCCGTCGACCGCTCAGCGCATCATCGACTATCGCGAGCGCCGTCCGTTTCGACGGGCGCGCGACTTGATGCGCGTGAAGGGGATCGGGCCCAAGACCTATTCGCGGCTCGAGGACAAGATTGTCGTCCGCTGAGCCGCCGGTCCTCACTCGGCCATCACCGCCCAGTCCGCGGCGAGGAAGTTCGGCGCGAGGCCGTTGAACGACACTCGTGAGTAGGCTTGACCAAACTCGTCGGTAATTCCGGTCAGAGGGGCCGGGGTGAACGTTGTTCCGGGGAGAAGCGCCGGTGCGGGTTCGCCGCCCGAGAACGCAACAACATCAACAACGTTTCCAGCGACGCAAGGACTACTCGAACACAGGTATGTGGTCCCTCCGCGAGTGCTCGTAAAGAAGATGTTCGAGCCTGTGCCAATCTGCCCGGTTCCTCCGGTATTCTCGACAACGCGGACCGTTTCTCCCGGTGCCAAAATTCGTGCCGGAAGCACAAACGGCAGATCGCTGAGCGAACTGTCGTCAAAGAAAAGTCCCATCCCGTCGAGGTCGACCGGGCAAGCTCCGGTGTTCGTGAGTTCGACGTAGTCGCTGCCGATGCCCAATCGGGTGAGCCGAACAAACTCGGGACCGCACCGGAGGTCGACGCAAGCGCTGTTGCTGCACGCCTGGTCTGGCGCGCACGCGATGTTGCAGCCGCCGCAGTTGAGCGGGTCATTTTCGGTCACTACGCAGACGTTCGCGCAGCTCGACTGGCCTGTCGGGCATTCGAAGGTGCACGTGTCGCTACATCCGTCGCCAGCAGTCGTATTGCCGTCGTCGCACGCCTCGCCGGTGTCGAAGATGCCGTTGCCGCAGGTTTCGTCCGAGATGCAGGTCGCGTTGCAGCCGTCGCCGTCGGTGTTGTTTCCGTCGTCGCAAGTTTCGCCCGAATCGACCGATCCATCACCACATGTTGGGAGTGCGCAGTCGGCCTGGCATCCGTCGCCGTCGGTGTTGTTGGCGTCGTCGCAGGCTTCGCTCGCGCCTGTGTCCAGGATGCCGTTGCCGCATGTTTCGTCTGACGAGCAGGTCGCGTTGCAACCGTCGCCGACCATGTTGTTGCCGTCGTCACACACTTCGCCCGGATCGACGATTCCGTCGCCGCAGAAGGGGAGGGTGCACGTGGCCTGGCAGCCATCGGCGTCGTTCAGGTTTGCGTCGTCGCACTCCTCGCCGGCGTCCAGAATGCCGTTGCCGCAAGTCTCGTCCGACGAGCAGGTTGCGTTGCAGCCGTCGCCGGCGTCATTCCCGCCGTCGTCACAGACCTCGTTCGGGTCGACGATGCCGTCGCCGCAGGTCGGAAGCACGCAGTTGGCCTGGCACCCGTCACCATCGGTGTTGTTCGCGTCGTCGCAGGCTTCGTTTGCCGCGGCATCGAGCACTCCGTTCCCACATGATTCGTCGGAGGTGCAGGTCGCGTTGCAACCGTCGCCGCTCATATTGTTGCCGTCGTCGCAGGTCTCGCCGGTATCGACGTTGCCGTCGCCGCAGCTCGGGAGCGCGCAGGTCGCGCTGCAGTTCGCACCGCCGTCGCAAGCTTCGCCGGCGGCCTGGTCGATCACGCCGTTTCCGCACGTTTCATCCGAGTCACACCCCGCCGAGCATCCGTCGCCGCTCTGGTTGTTGCCGTCGTCGCAGGTCTCGCCTGGGTCGACGGTTCCATTGCCGCAGTATTCGATCTGGCAGGTCGCCCCACATCCGTCGCCGGTGTCGGTTCCCCCGTCGTCACACTGCTCACCAGCCGCAGCGTCGAGGGTGCCGTTTCCGCACGTTTCGTCGGACGTACAGGCAGCGTTGCAGCCGTCACCGCCCTGATTGTTGCCATCGTCGCAGACTTCGCCCGCCTCGACGGTACCGTTTCCGCAAAACTCTCTGACGCAGATGTCCGAACACCCGTCGCCGGCAGCGGTGTTGCCGTCGTCGCACTCTTCCTGACCGCCAACCACGCCGTCGCCGCAAACCACGACCGTGCTGTTGTTGCCTGATGTGCTGTTGTTCGTAGGCGTGCCGTTGTTGCCAACAGCGGTTCCGGGGTCGTCGCTACCGCAGGCACTCGCGATCAACATCGCAAGCACGGCAAGAAGCACAAAGATGTGTCTCTGCGTCATTTAGTGTCCTGTTTGTGGGTGTGAACCCATTCAAACACCAAACGCTGAATTCCAAAAGGCCGATCTTCGGGTATCTGGTTCGCGCCCGCCTCAAGTCCAACCGCTCACAGGCCGGCCGCCTCGGCATCCCTTCGGATTGATATCTCAGATATCCTGATCTCCAGA
>CAYLMO010000090.1:0-11581 GCA_964384605.1 uncultured Bradymonadales bacterium
CCCCGCACAAAACGAACCAGTGGAAAAACACACTTCCTGCCGCTACGATGTGCTCCGCGCTCCTACATGTCACCACACCTTTCAAAGGCCCCCGATCGATGCGGATTTGGATTCCCGTTCTATTTGTCGCTCTCTGCGCCACCGCGTGCGGAAGCGAAACCACAACTGAAGTTGGCAATGGCTCGACCAACGCCGCGACGAACAATGGGGGCACCAACGTCGCGACCAACAATGGTGGCACCAACGTCGCCACCAACGGTACGACCAATAACGGCGGCACCAACGCCACGACCAACAACGGCGGCACAAACAACACCGCCGCCGGCGTCACGTACCACAAAGACATCCGGCCTATCCTCGTAGAGAACTGCACGGGCTGCCACCTCGCCGGAGGCATCGGCCCGTTCCCGCTGACGACCTACAACGAAGTGAAGCCGCTCGCGCAGCTCATCTCGATGACCGTCGAAGCCGGCAAGATGCCGCCCTGGCCGCCCGCCGAAGACTGTGGAGAGTTCCGCAACGAGAAGATCCTCACGCCCGAAGAAGTGTTCGCGATCAAAGAATGGAGCGAAGAGGGCGCGCCCGAGGGCGACCCCGCAAGCTACGTCGCGCCCCAAATCGAGGGCGGTGTCACGCTCGACGGCAATCCTGACTTCGTCGTCGATATCGGCACGGACTACGTGCCAAACCCTGCCGAAGGCGAAGTCGACGACTACCACTGCTTCGTCATCGATCCGGGCTTCACGGAAGACCAGTTCATGAACGCGTACCAAACGCGCCCTGGCAACGTCTCCAGCGTGCACCACATGCTCTTCTGGGCCGTGCCGAAGTCGGGCGAGAACATGGCGCGAATCGCCGAGCTCGATGACCGGTCGCCCGATGTTCCTGGCTACACCTGCTTCGGCAGCAACCGCGTCGACGAGACCGGCTTGCTCGGCGGTTGGGTGCCCGGAACGGGCGCCATTCAGGTCGACCAGGGCCAGGGATTCCGCATCCCGGCCGACAACGTGATCATCGTGCAGATTCACTACAACACCGTGAACAGCACCGACCCGGACCGCACGAACATCGACATGTATTTCAACGAGCCCGGCCAAACCTCACAGGTGCTCGGCATGTACCCGTTCCCCGACTCGAATCTCGACATCAAAGCGGGTGACTCCAACGCCAAAGAGGGCACGTCCTTCACCCTCCCGCTCTCGATCGACGTCTACGGTGTCTTTCCGCACATGCACCAGCTCGGCACGCGCATCCGCGTGACCTCGACGCGACAGGGCGAAGAACAGTGCCTCGTCGACATCCCAGAGTGGGACTTCAATTGGCAAGGAATCTACTTCTTCAAAGACCCGATCGAAGTACGTGCGACCTCGACGATTAGCATCGATTGCTGGTACGACAATTCGGCAGCGAACCAGCCCAACGGGCAGTCCCCACGCGATGTACAGTGGGGTGAGGGGACCTACGACGAAATGTGTTTGAACTACTTCATCACCGAGGAATTGCCCTTCCTGTGAGGCACCTCGGGTTGCAAGCAACCCCGTAGTAACTATGAACTCGATCACTCGAATTACTCTCGCCCTGTCGTGCCTCGCGACAGGGTTCTTTGCACTTACGTTGTCGGCCTGTGGCGACCCGTCTGAGGCGGGCTGTCGCGTGGATAGCGACTGCCGCTCGGGCCGAATCTGCCAGGCGCGCGAGTGTGTCGACCGGCCCGTGGGCGACATCGACGCCGGCGCGACCGACGGCGGAACAGCCAACGTCAATCCGAATGGCGAACCGAACGTCCAGCCGAACGGCGATCCGAACGCCGTGACCCCCGACATGGGGATGGGCGGCACGGACGCTGGTGATCCCGGCATGGATGCTGGCGATCCGGGCATGGACGCCGGAACGCCCGACATGGATCCCGAGCCCGTCTTCGGGCCGCAGATGAGCGTGACTCCCGAACGCATCAACTTCGGATTCGTGCCAACCGGCACGACGATCGACGCGGTCGTCAGAGTGAGCAACCAGGGCGATGAAGTACTCGTACTTTCGAGCGTCGCCCTCGAATCGAACCCCAGCCAGGGCTTCGCTGTGAACTCGCCGACCATGATGGTCGACCCGGGCCAGACGATCGACGTAACCGTGTCGTTCGCGCCCACCCAGAATGCTGAATTCGGCAATGCCGTCGTGATCGAAGGCAACGACGCCGACAACCCCAGCTTCACGATCCCAATCGTCGGCCGCGGGTTCGACGCGACCTTCCAGTCGTGCATGTTCAGCACGCCCCAAAACATCGACTTCGGTCCGGTTCCGGTGGGGCAGTCGGCCACCGCCACGGTCACGGTCGGCAACTGCAGCCGCGGCCAGGACGTCCGCTTCACGGCCGCATCGATCTTGCGCAACACGCCTGAGTTCACGGTCACTTCCAACGCTCCGATCACCCTCATGCCGGGCGACACCGAAACCGTGACCGTCACCTTCACCCCCACCGACCTCGCCCGCACCGGCGACGCGTTGCGTGTCGAGAGCAACGCCAACATCGGCGACGTGAACGACATCCGGCTCCTCGGCGGCGGCGGATGCGCCGAATCGGTCGCACTCGCCGACATCGACGCTTTGGCCAACGACCTGCCGCGCACCGAACCTCTCGCAGCGGTCGCCGGCGCGACGATCAACCTCGATGGAACGAGCAGCCGCACCCCGAGCGGTGTCGTTTCGTACAGCTGGTCCGTCGTCTCGGCCCCGGCCGCATCGAGCGCCACGATCGTGGGCCCGACCGACGCGCAGACCTCGTTTACCCCCGACGTCGCTGGCGATTACGTGGTCGAACTGAACGTCTCCGACCCCAACAGCGGCGCCCCGTCCTGCGGCGCCGCCCAGCTCGAAATCACGGCACTCGCCGACCTCCCAGAAGTCCTGGTCGAGCTCGAGTGGGCTGCCGACCACGACCTCGATCTGCACGTTCTGCGCGACGACGGAAACGGCAACTTCCCGCGCTTCAACGATCCCGACGACGACCTCCACTTCGGCGCGCTTTGGCTCGACTGGGGCGTGACGAACGATCGCACCGACGACGGCTACCACCTCGGCGACGATCGTGATGGCGATGGCCCCGAGACCGCCGCAATCGCGAAGCTCGAAGCCGGACGCACCTACCGCGTCGTCGCCCATTTCGAGAGCGCCGACGGGTTCCAACCGACGGTCTTCAACACGACCCTTTCGATCAACCGCCGATCCATGGGACCCGGGTCGGGCCAAGTATCTGAAACCCGCGTGTTCAATATTGCCGAGCGGGGACTATATTGGGTCGCATTCGAGATCGATGGCTCCACCGGTCGAATCAACTTCATCAATCGCGCGACACAATGACCGTGACTCTCCCGAAGGTTGGAGAACTTTTCGCCAGCCGCTACCGCATCCTTCAGCAGCTCGGCGAAGGCGGCTACGGCGTGGTCTACCGCGCCCGCCACGACGCGATGGGGCGCGATGTCGCGCTCAAGGTGCTCAAGCCCGAGGTCGCCAAGAACGACACCGACGTCGAACGTTTCCGGCGCGAAGTCTTCCACGCCTCGAGCCTGCGTCACCCCAACACCATCACGCTTTACGACTTCGGCAAAGAAGACGACATCTTCTACATCGCGATGGAGTACCTCGAGGGGATGAACCTTCGGGACCATCTGATGAAGAACGGAGCGATCGAGCACGAAGCCGCGCTCGACATCACGATGCAGATCCTGCGCTCGCTCCGCGAAGCCCACGACGCCGGCATCGTCCACCGCGACCTCAAGCCCGAGAACATCTTCCTCGTCAATGTCGGCCAGGGCGAGCGGTTCGTGAAGGTCCTCGACTTCGGCTTGTCGAAGTACGCCGAAGACGCCCCTTCGAAGAAGAAAGAGCCCACGCTGACCAAAGACGGCGTCATCTTCGGAACCCCGCAGTACATGTCGCCCGAACAGGCGTACGGCCAGAAGGTACGGCCGGCGACCGACATCTACGCCCTCGGTCTGCTCGTCTTCGAGATGCTCTCCGCCCGCTCGGCCTTCACCGGCCGAAGCTCCATGGAGATCCTCATCAAGCAGGTCTCGCACCCGCTCCCGTCGCTCCCCGAACGCTACCGCGCGACCCTCCTCGCCGACTTCGTCGAGCGCTGCTCCAAGAAGGGCATCGACGAGCGCTTCAAGGACGCCAGCGATGCTATCGAGTGGATGCGCCAGACGCGCAACGACCACTCCGCGATCATCCTGCACCCGACGCCCGAAGAGATTGAGCAGGTCGACCTCGAAGCCATCGAGCACTCGACCGAGCAGAGCACCCCCGGCTTCCGCCCTGGCGACGACATCGAGATGCGTCTCGCGCAACTCCCGATGATCGGCCGCGAACGCGAGCTCGACGAGCTCGTCGATTGGTCCCGCGGCGCCGTGCTCACCGGCGGAGTCTGTTGGGTCACCGGCGAAACCGGTATCGGCAAGACCCGACTCATCGAAGAGTGGTCGAACCACCTCGAGATGGACGGACTTTTCATTCTGCGCGGCCGCTACCGCGAAGACGGCGATGTCCTCGAAGGCCTGCGCGAAGCCCTCAGCCCGTTCTATGAAGGCGAAGCATTCGCGACGATCCCGGCCGGCGTCGGCATCGAGCAGCTGGCGCGCATGAAGACCATCCTCGACAACGAGCATGAGGAGTTCGATAGCGACGCCGCATTCGTCGTCATCGAGCACTTCATTTACGCGCTCTCACGTGCACGACCAGTGGCGCTCATCTTGGAGGACCTCCACTGGGCCGACTCGTTCACCATGCGCCTCGTCGAACACTGGCAGGAAGACCTCGCCAGCCAGTCGATCCCGGTGCTCCTCATCTGCAGCACCCGCGTCGACGACACCGGTATCTCGACCCGCATCGAGCGTGTCACTTCGCTCACGCAGCGGTACGGCCCCGTCTCGTTCGCGCACACCGTTGCCCTGCAGCGGCTCACCGAAAATGCGCAGCGCGACTTCCTGAACTTCCTCGTGCCCATGTCCGACCGAGCCCGCGAACGCGTTCGGGAACTCGGCCGTGGCAACCCACGCTTCCTCAACGAGCTCATGCGATTCCTCGTCGAGGGCGAGCTGCTGACCTTCGACGAAGCGCAGGAAGAGTGGACCTTTGCTGAGGGCGTCGACACCGACGACCGGCTCGTGCCGCCGAACCTCCGCACCCTGCTGATGCGCCGCGTGAAGACCATCGTGAACCGTCATCAGCTCGGGGCCGTGCTACGAGCCGTGTTGGCCCGCGGAGCGATCCTCGGCCATCGATTCGAGACCAGGCTGTTGCGCCGGCTGCTCGACGCCGAGGGCCGGACCGACCTCGTGAGCTATCTCGAGGACGGCCTCGAAGTCCTCGCCCGCGCCGGTCTGCTGGTGCCCACCGTCGTCGACCATCGCGCGACGCTCGAGTTCGGCTACGACGTGCTCCGCACCACCATCATGGAGTCGCCGCTCGTCGCCGGCGAAGACCTTCAGGCACTGCATCGACTGAGCGCTCAAGTGAAGCGCGAGGATGTAGACGAAGAGAGCGTTTCGCCAGAGTTCGCTGCCTCGATTGCCCAGCATTACCGCGCCGCAGGCGACGTTCGCGAGGCCCTCGAATGGTGGAGCCTCGCCGCCCAGCGTGCCGAGCGCGCACAAGATTTCCGCGCCGCACTCACGCACTGGCGCGACGCCGAATCACTCTTGAACCCGACGACCGACCCGACTGGCGAACGGCTACTCGACATCCGACTCTCGCAAGGTCAACTGCACCGCTTCTTGAGCGAATTCGGCGCCGCGGAGTTTGCGCTCTCCGAAGCTCTCGAAGAGGCCGAACGCGTCGGAGATCTCGTCGGGCAGGCCCGGGCTGGCGAAGAGCTCGCCTACGTCTTCACGCTGCTCGGTCGATTCGAGGAAGCGCAGACGACCATCACGTCGACTCGACTCCGGTTTGCCGAGTGCAACGACGTCGACGGACAGGTTCGCATCGACCTCGCCGAGGCCGAACTGCTGCGCTATCGCGGGCGATATTCGGCGGCCGAAGACCTCTTCAAGACCGCCGACTCACACGACCGGTCCGACCGCCACGGCGTGCGCGCCCTGATCGGCCTGGGCATGTGCGCCTACGCCGCCGGCCGCCTCGAAGAGGCCGCCGAGACTCTTCAGCGCGCTCGCCGCAAGGCCGAGTCGCTGGGCGACGCGCGCCTCGTCGCGCGGACCGACATTGAGCTCGGGCTCGTCGCCATCTTCACCCGGGGCGTCCCGACCGCGGAACGCCTGCTCATTCGCGGCCTCGAAGCCGCTCGAACGGTGGGCGATTCCGTCGTACAGGCCGGCGGACACCTCGTGCTCGGCATGTGCCTGCGCCGCTCCACGCGGGTCGCCGACGCCATCTCACACGCCCGTCGCGCTCGCGTGCTCGCGGAGCGTGCGAACAACCACTACCTCCTCGCGAAAGTCCTCCTCCTCGAGGGCGAACTCGCCTGGATTCAGGGGCAGATTCACGAAGCGATCGACCGCGCCGAAGAAGCGTGTGAACTCCACAAACAGATCGACGACTGGCACGGCCTCGCCCTCTGCTACATCTACATGGGCCTGTTCGAGACCGAGCGCGGCAAACCCACGCTCGCGCGCCAGCACCTCGAAGCCGCTCACGACCTCGCCGGCCGCGAGGCGCTCGGCCTCTACGAGCCGCACTACCTCCTCTTCACGGGTGGCGCCTACGAGCTCGAAGGCAACCTCGAAGAGGCAGTCGCCTACTACGGCGAAGCGCTGCAGCGCAGTGAGCAAAACGGAAACCGCGAAATCGCGTCGCTCGCCGCATGCCAGCTGGCCAAGAGCCACCTCATCTTCGGTGATTTCGAGGCGGTCAAAGAAGACGTCCCGGTCGCGCGTTCGCAGGCCGACCTGCTCGGCAACAACATCGCGCTCGTCTTCTCCATCACTGCCGAAGCGCTCCTCGCCCGCCTCACCGGAAACGTGCGGCAGCTCCGCGAATCGATCCGGCGCTTGCGCGTACTGAATGACCCCCGACACGGCTTCGACCTGCGCGTACCTCAACGAATCGGCGCGATCATCCGCCTCGCTAACGCGCGACAGGGCGAGCGAGCCGCACCGATGGCGCGAGCGCTGTGCGATCTTTTGGAGTCGATTGGAGCTTCAGATTGGGCCGAAAAGTTCCGCGACGAGTTTAAGCTTCGTCATTCTTGATTCGGTTTCGGATGATCCGAATCTTGTCGCTGAGCGAAAACTCCGCCGTGACCTCTTCTTCGTCTTTGTCGCCAAAGACCATCTCGTCGATCACGATCGATGGGTTGGTCACGGAGTCCGGTCCGTGATCGCCCTCTAGCGTCAGCGCGGGCCTCTCGCCGTCGTTCGTCTCGTCGTCATCGTCGAACGTTTCACCGTCGCCGGTGACCTCTTTTGCGGCCGCCTCGTAGACATCGGGGTTGGCCACCGCCGTCATACTCTCGCCGTGTTCGTCTTCCTCCCACTCGCCGTCGCCGGCGAGGATGAGGTCTTCCTCGCCAATCTCGACCGACGGCACGTCGTCGAGGTCGGGCGGCTGCAAATCTGCCTCGGCGTCTTGTTTCGCGAGGCTTTGCCGGCGCATCTCGCGCAGGTTCTCCATCTTCTCTTCTTCGACGTCTTCGACGCGCGTGATCTTGAGATTCTCGAGGTTGTAGTTCTCGTCCTGCGGTGCGTTCAGGTCGACTCCCGGGATGATCTCGTCGGGCTCCGAGGCCTCGTCGCGGTCGGGGCGCACAGGCGACTCACCAGCCACCTGCACCTGATACTGGCGAGTGTCTTCGGGCAGCATGGCACCGTCGTCATGCGCTTCGCTGTCGCGCTTGGCGAGGAAGCCCTGCAGGTCGATCTCGCCCGAGCTCGTCGTGTCTTCCTCGACGAAGCCCTCGAGCAACGCCTCGGAATCGCCTTCGAGGCGCGACGTGATTGGGTCGTCCTCCTCGGGAACTTCGATCGTCATCGGGCCGTCAAAGTCCTGAGTCGGCTGGCCTGGTCGTTTGCGGATTCCCGCGCGGAGTGCGGCCGCCCGACCTTCTGGAGGAGTTTGCGGCCGGGTGTTCGCCTCCGGCGTCTTCTGCTCGCCGGTCGGCGCGTCGGGTTCGATTCCGGGCTGGGTAATCGCGTGCTTCCGCGAGCGTCCGCGGCCGAGCGCCTCGACGTCCTTCAAACGAGAGCCGCTCGACGCATATGCCTCGGTCCACTGCCCATCTTCAAAGACCAACAGGTCGAGCACTTCGGCGCGACCAATCACCGACGACGTCAGCTGCAAAATCACATCGAGGTTGGCTTCGTAGCCCATGTCGCGCCACGCCTGCACCCGGCGCAGGGTCGACAGTGTGTCCGTCGAATCGAGCGTGAACACGCGTCGTCGCGCATAGGCTCCGCCCAGCAGCGTGTTCACGTCTTCGAGTCCACTCAATCGGTCCCACGAGACGTTCGGCGAGCGGCGGACCAGGCGCTGCATCGAGCGGTGTTCGGCGGTCGTCACGGGCGGCCGAAGGTGCGTCACGTTCGACCCGGGGGACTCGGCCGGTGGGACCTCCGAGACCAACAGCACGTGTTCGTTGGCGAGGTGGCGAGTGGCCCACAGAAGCATGTTCGATTTGCCCGAGCCGGGTGGGCCGGCGATGACGATCACGCCGTCGCGACGCACCCGCGCCTTCAGCGTCTGGAGCACTTCGTCGGGCACCCGGTCGACCACGGCGACTGGTCGCCGCTCCACGAAGATGGTCTTGCCGTTGGTTCCGTCGAACGATTGCAGCGACCAGCCGCCGGTCAGCGCACCGTCGCCTACCTTCTCCTGAAGGCTCTCCAAGACCTCCCCGTCGATCGCGGTCTCGCCAGTTCGATGGCGCCCCAACTTCTCGAACGACCACTCGCCATTCGGCGCGATCGTGAC
This sequence comes from uncultured Bradymonadales bacterium, assembly GCA_964384605.1. Lineage (GTDB taxonomy): Bacteria > Myxococcota_A > Bradymonadia > Bradymonadales > Bradymonadaceae > CAYLMO01. The sequence goes on from CAYLMO010000090.1 coordinate 8,917, forward strand.
GAATCGGACATGCACGTCGTCGAGCGCCTCAGCCAGTGAAGGCGTCGCCCGGAGCAGGTCGCGAAGGTTGTCGTCACTCATGATCTATTGCCCAGTCTTGTCGAAGTCGGTCTTGTCGAGGTCGGTCTTGTCGAGGTCGAGTTCGTCCAGCTCGCGTTCGAGGCGAAGCCGAAGGGTTAGCTGATCACCGGGTTCAATCTCAATGTCGAATCGCTGTGTCATGTAGCCTTTCGCCCGAAACTCGAGCCGGCGCGCACCTGGCGACAGCGGAATCGTCTGCGCTCGCCAGCCGTCGACCTGACCCTTGTAGTCGTCGTCGACGTAGATCTCGGCGTCTGTCGGCTCGACGTCGAGCATCAGATAGCCTGGCGTACGATCGTCGCCTATCGGCTGGACCGCGCTACAACTGGAGCTCAGGCCAATCATGACGGCGATGATTACCGCGACGCTTGGCCGCATGATCTTGCTCCGAGGGGACTGCGATTCGAACTCATCCATGTTCCGGTTTCGGACAGAGATGGTCAAGCGTTCGAAGGGGTCGACCAGCGTCTCCATAGCAAGACCGCAGCAACGGCGATCCCGATCGAAATCAGCTGGCTCGTGGTGAGACCCAAAGCGCCACCGCGAGGGTCCGCGCGCAGGAACTCGACGCCGAATCGTGCCGCCGCGTAGAGCAGCATCGTCACGACCAAAACCTGACCGTCGAAGCGCTTGCGCGGCCGCACGACGAAGTACGCAAACGCGAAGATCACCAGCGCGTAGAACGACGAAATCAGCTGCGTCGGCCACACCAACAGGCTCGCCTCCAGCCCCTGACTCCACTGGGTTTGCAGTGCTTCGAGGTGGTTGTCGTAGTGGTGCTGGTACGGCGTCGAGCCCACCGGGAACCGAACCCCGAACGTCTCGCTGTCGCACACGTCGCCGAAGCAGCAGCCCGAGGCGAAGCACCCGAGGCGCCCAAACGCGAGCCCCAGCGGAATTCCGTAGCCGCCCAAATCGAGGATCTTGCGCATCGGCAGATCGAATCGACGCACGTACCACGTTGCCACCAGCCCGCAGCCGATCAGGCCGCCATACACGGTCATCCCGCCCGACCAGAACTTGAGCGCCCGCAGGCAGTCTTGCTGCGGGTAGCACAAGCCGTCTTCGACGTTGCAGATTGCGCCGATATCGGCCCCGCCCGTTTGCGCCGACATACACTGCGCGTTCGACAAGCAGCTCGCGCCATCGGCCAGCGCGCGGCCCTCGAGCGCGAATGGGTCGGTGCAGAGGTGGATGTAGTCGAAGAGCATGCCGTCGATCAGGACATGCGCGGCACGAGAGCCAAGCACGCCGACCACCAGCATCCAGATTGCGAAGTCGATGTAGACCGCGCGCTCCATCGGGAACTCGCGCGCGTCTCGCCAGGCGAGCGTCGCGGCGGCCAGAAAACCGACCAAAATTGCGACTGCGTAGCTCGGTAGCCGAAAGGCGAGGGCGCCTTCTAGCCCGACCCAGGCGCTATCGAAGAGGGTGGGAAACACGTCAGGCCGACTTCTCGGCCGCCTTCTCTGCTTGCTCGCGACGCCAGTCGCGGATCATCTCGATCCCCATCGCGGCCACGCCCATGCAGATGAACGCGTCCGCGAGGTTGAACGTCGGCCATCGGTGTTCGTCGGTGTATTTCCACACGATGAAGTCGATCACGTAGCCGTAGCTCACCCGGTCGATCAGGTTGCCAATTGCGCCTCCGCAGACGAACGCCAGCCCGAAGATCAGCAGCTGCTGCTCAAACTCCACGCCGCGCAAGATCCACAGAATCATCAACACCGCGAGCAAGCTCACGATGATGAAGAACGGCGTCCGATACGGCGAATCCGAATCCGCCAGGAAGCTGAAGGCCGCACCCATGTTCCGGGTGTATTGGTAGTCCCAGTAGCCCTCGATCACGACGATCTCGCGATGCTTCACCTCGATCGTCTGCCCCGCCTCGAGCGCCTGATCCGGAAAGATCATCACGCCCGCATCGGTTATGACTCCCCGACTGATATCGGCCAACTCCGCCTCGGAGTTACTCTCGCCAAACTCGTGCGCGATGTAGTCGCGCATCGGCTTGCCGTCGAATTCCGGGGGCACCTCCAGCACGATGTTGTGCGAGAAAAAGCCCGGCCGCTGCGACGCGAGCCGGTCCGACGCAATCTGTTTCGTCCACTGATCCAGCCCGATCGCGGCAATCACGATCAACAACACCTGGCCGTACTTCAAAAGTGTTTCGCGGTTCATCAAGTCATCCCGTCGTAGTTCGAACACCGGCGAGTTCGTACATCGATACCTGATTTTGCGTCGGATGTAGATCCGAACTCGGCGAACGCGTGACGGTTCACCGCAACCCGTACCCCGTCAGCCGTTTTCGAGAATCTTGTGCAATTTTTTGCAGGACTCTGCATCCCATACTCGGCGGGCCACTTGCTGCCCGCGAATAATTTCAGACGAATGCACGAGGTTACACATGGTCAGGATGAACAAGTTTAGCGTGGGACTATTGGCAACGGCGCTCGTCTTCGCAGTCGCGTGCGGGGACGACGACGAAACCAATTCGAACAACAACAACGTCACGACGAACAACTCGACGGCGAACAACGCCACGACGAACAACGCGACGACGAACAACGCCACCACGAACAAC
>CAYLMO010000090.1:11681-18640 GCA_964384605.1 uncultured Bradymonadales bacterium
ACGAACAACGCGACGACGAACAACGCCACCACGAACAACACGACGCCCGGCGAGACGGCGCGAATTCAGGTCATTCACAACTCGCCTGATCCCGCTGCCGCAACCGTCGACGTGTACGCGAACGGCGACCTTCTCATCGACGACTTCGATTTCCGCACCGGAACGGGCTTCTTCGAAGTACCGGCTGGCGTTGAGATTGCGGTCGACATCGCCCCCGGCGACAGCTCGAGCGCAGACGAACGTGTGAACCCAGAAGGCGCATTCACCTACACCCTCGAGGCCGACAGCTACACCACGCTCATCGCTCAGGGCGTGCTCGACCCGAGCCAGTTCGCAGACAACCCTGACGACGTCGACACCGCATTCAACCTGCTCGTGATCGGCGACCAGAAGACCGCTCCGGCGAGCGCTGACACCATCGAAGTTCGCGTGGTGCACGGTTCGCCTGATGCTCCATCGGTCGACGCCGTCACGCCTGACGGAGTTTCGATCGTCGACGACGCATCGTACGGCGACGCCACCGGCTACCTCCCGGTACCCGGCGCCAGCGTAGTCACGCTCGACGTGACCACGGCCGACAACTCGGCGCGAGTCGCTTCGTACCAGACGACCGGTGGCGTGCAGGGCGTGACCGCCGTTGCAGTCGCCTCGGGATTCCTCGATCCGTCGGCGAACAACGACGGCCCAGGATTTGGTCTGTTCGTGTACCTCGGCCTCGACGCTGAAGACGCGACCGCGAGCGAAGGACTTCCGCTTCCGGAAGCAGCCCGCGTGCAGCTGGTGCACAACGCGGCCGACCCCGCAGCGCTCACCGTCGACATCTTCATCAATGGCCGACTGGCACTCAACGACGTTCCATTCCGTGCGGCATCGCCGTTCATCACCCTTCCGTCCGGCCCGGGCAACGTGACGGTGGACATCGCTGGCGCAGGCGCGGGCGAGAACGTCGGTGACGAGATCGACCCGCAGGACAGCCTGTTCAACGCATCGCCGGTGTTCCCTCCGGGATCGACCACCACCGTGTTCGCAAACGGTGTCCTTACTCCGGCTGACTTCGACGGCCTCGCCGCAACCATCGAGTTCGGTCTGTTCCCGATTGCTTCGCAAGAAGCCGTCGGAACCGACGGTAACTTCGAGTTCAAGGTGTTCCACGGCGCGACCGACGCACCGAATGTCGACATCAACGCGCTCGGCGCGACGATCATCCCAGACCTCGCCTACGGCACGGCGAACGACATGTTCATCAGCCTTCCGGGCGACACGATCGCAACGGTCACCGTGGCTGAAGCCGGTGGTGCCGACCTCGCGTCGTACCTCCTGAACGTGGGCGACCTCGGTCTTGGTGGAGCCTCCGGCATCGTCGCAGCATCTGGATTCCTGTCGCCTGGCGACAACCAGAACGGAGCTGCATTCGCGCCGGTCTTCTTCTCGGCTGAAGGCGGCGCGGGCGTCGCACTGCCAGTCGCCGTTCAGTAATCCAAGGATTACCTCTCTCGTCGCGAGACGGGCGAGGTAACTTCCGGGTCGAGCGCCGTGTGGCGCGCGATTCGGACCTCCGGTGACAAGGCAGCCTCCACGCGCGAGCGTGGGGGCTGTTTTGCTTTGTGATGTTGCCTAATTCGTCAGCCGACCGACGTCACGCTTCCGGACGCTCCACCTCGAACTCGGCGAGATCCGCGGCCGCGTACGTCTCCTCGAAAATCTCCCGCGCGCTCTCCACGAACACATCCGTTCGCGGATACTTCTGTGAGAAATGCGTCAGGATCAGCTTCTTCACGCCGCAGCGAGCCGCCAACCGAGCGGCGTCGGCCGCCGTAGAGTGGCCGCGCTCGTGCGCCATCCGCTCCATCCCGCCCGGATACGTCGATTCGTGGATCAGCACGTCGGCATCTTCCGCCAGCGCCTCTGCGCCTTCGCACGGCGACGTGTCGGTGCAGTAGGCCACCCGCAGCCCGGGCCGCGATGGTCCCAAAACCTGGTCCGGCGTCACCACGGTCCCATCTTCCAGCTCTACCGACTCGCCCCGCTGCAAATTGCCGAAGAGCGGACCCGAGGGAACGCCCAGCGCCTTGGCCGCGGCAACGTCGAAACGGCCGGGCCGTGGGTCCTCGACATACCGATACCCAAACGTCGGCACGCGGTGCTTCAGCGGCATCGCTTCGAATCGGTAGTCGCCTCGATCCAGCACCACGCCAGGCTCGTGCACCTCGGCGAGACGGACTTCGAAGCCCGGCCACAAGATGCGCAAATCGCGCATCGTCTTGAACCACTTGCTCATGCCGCGCGGGCCAACCACGTCGAGCGCGTCCTCTCGCTGATTGAGCGTCAACGAACCGAGAAAGCCCGGCAGGCCGTTCACGTGGTCACCATGAAAGTGGGTGATCAACACGCCCTCGAGTGACCCCGGCCGCAGGTTCGACCGCGTCAGCTGAATCTGCGTCCCTTCGCCACAGTCGAGCAAGAACATCTCGCCCTCGCGCACCAGCGCGACGGCGGAAACACCGCGGTGCGGAAGCGGCTTTCCACTTCCGGTTCCCAAAAATACGAGTCGAACAGCCATAACGTCCCATGAAATGCCGCGAAGCGCGGCGGGGCGGGACCATAGCAACGCCGGCCCAGCGTGCAAAGCGGCGAACGGTTCGCCCTAGAGCGCCTCCGCCAGCCGCCGCAGACTGTGCCGGCCCGACGACTTCGCGCCCTCCGAGAGCCCGCTCTTGAACTCCGTCGAAGCGACGCCTCCCGAAGCGAGCAGCAACAGCCCCTCGCGCTCCAGTCGGTCGAGCTCCGTCTCTTCGTTCACGTACGACCGCGCCTGCGCAATCAACGACGCCACCTGTTCGGGTTCGTGCTCACTCGCATGCGCCGCCAACGCCATCAGCGCCTCGATTCGCTGTTCGGCCGTACCAGCGGAGTGGTTGTTCAACATGTGCACCGCAGACCTGACGTTGGCGCGCTGGCACAACACCTCGAGCACCGCCGACCGAATCTGATACTCGGCCAGGTGCCCCTCGTCGGACGTCTTTTCGCTCAGCACGATCAGTGCCGCATTTGCCCGATCGAGAAGGCTGCGCGCGGTCCCGAGGTCACCTCGCTTCGCCTCGCTCGACGCACCCCGCTGCAGCGCTTCGACGAGATTTCCGTCGCGCATGCCCGCTGCGTTGGCCAGATCCACCGCACGGTTCGCGTCGCGCGCTGCACCATCCCAATGGCCGAGAATCTCCCAGAGCCACGCCCGATTCAGCAGCTGCCGAATCAGGCCAGGCCTCGTCGCTTCGCTCCCCTCACGCAGCAGCCCCTCGCGAATCTCGATCGACTCCTCGTACGACGCAATCGCATCCTCGTTTCGATCGAGCAGCGTCAGATAGTACGCGTGATTGCCGAGCACGGCGGCCAGCCGGTCGCGCAGGTCGTGACGCCCCTCCTCTTCAATTTTGCGCCGCCGCATCTTTGCGACTCGGTCGCACACCTGCGCCGCCTCGCCGTTCTCACCTTTTGCGCCGAGCGCGAGGGCCAGATTCAAATACGCATTGGTGAGCGTCTCTTCCGCATCCCGCCGGCCTTCTAGATGCACCAGCCGCTCCAACGACCCGACCGATTGGCGCAGGTGCTCCTCGGCGTCGTGCAGATTGCCCATTCGCCTCAGACACATCCCAAAGTTCGTGTGACACATGGCCAGGTTCAGCACCCAACGCCGCCCGCCCGGCTGCTCGACGAGGTTCTCGAGCACCCGAATCGCGCGGGTGAAATGCCGCACAGCCTCTGGGTAGCGGCGTCGAAACGTCAGCGCCGAGCCCAGGTTGAAGTAGGTCGAACCGAGGCGATGCCGAATGCGTTCCAGCCCGTCGAGCAGCACGAGGTCCTCGTACAGCTCGCACGCCTCCTCATAGTGCGTAATCGCGACGTCGAACTCGCTCATCGAGAGGGCAAGATTGCCGCGAAGTCCGTTGTATCGAGCCTGATGCTCTCGGTGCTCCACCGTGTCGCCATTTTCGGTGCCTGCCTCCAGTTCTTCGAGCGCCTCACGCGTCGAGTCGTGCTCTTTCGCCCACCAATGCGTCTCGGCCCGGTCGAGCTGCAGCTCGGTTCGGCGGCCGTCTTCGATGTCCGCCCGTTTCATCAGCTCCAGAGCTCGATCGAACGCTCGTTGTGCCTCCTCGAACTTCCGAAGCTCCGCCAACACCCGGCCCTCGCCCGCGCTCGCCTCGGCCTGGAGCGAGTCGGTCGCCACCAGACGTTTGGCCTCGCGGTAGGCGTCGAGCGCGCCCGGCCAGTCGTAGGTCGCGTGGTGCAGCCGCCCCTTTTCGATCAACAGCTCGCCGAGCTCCTGCGCGTCGAACTCGCCGGTCTCGACCCCCATCGACACGCGCCTTGCCGCCCGGTCGAACAGGGCGAGTCTGCCGATGTCGCCCAGCTCTTCGAGGGCCGGACCGTCGTCGTCGAGCCATCGCCGCGGGTCGGTTCGTGCGGCCCGAGTCGACCGCGAGCCCGACATCGGTCGATATCGTTGCCTCGGATACGCCTCCCCATACTCCGCTTCCCAGGCGCTCTGGAGCGCGTTGCACAGCGCTGCAGAGCTCGCCCATCGCTCGCTCACATCGGTCTTGAAGCAAACTTCGAGCAGGTCGCACAACACCTCGGGCATCGTGAACGGCGCACCCTTCAAATTGCCGCTTCGATACAGCCGCAGCACCCCCGGCGCGTAGATGCCCGTCTGCCACCGAATCTCGCCGATGAAGAGTTCCATCACCGACACACCCCAGCTCCAGAGGTCCGAAGAAGCGGTCACGGGCTGGTCGCGAAACGCCTGCTCGGGCGAGCAGAATGCCGGCGTCAGCCCGGCCGGACCCTTCCCTGACTCGAGCAGCTGCTGCGTGCGAGCGAGACCGAAATCGGTCACCTTCAGCACGCCGTCGGTGGACAAGAGCGCGTTGCCCGGCTTCACGTCCTGGTGCACGAAGCCCGCGGCATGGGCGGCCTCCAGGCCAAACGCGAATTGAATGGCGAGGTCGAATCGAGTGCGCTGGTCCCAGTCGTGGTGGTGGTCGCGGATGGCGGCGTCGAGCGCTCCACCGTCGACATATTCGGCGAAGATCACCACGTCGTCGCCGAGCGTGCGAAAGAAGTGGCAGGCAGTCAGGTTGGGATGTTCCGGGAGGTCCTTCCACGTCTGCACTTCGGCGAGCAGCGCTTCGCGCGCCTCGGGGTCGATGCAGCGCGTGCGTTTGACCGCGTGTTGCTGGCCCGACCGGCTGCTCTCGACCAGGTAGACCACCCCCATACCGCCCGAGCCGAGCTCGCGTTGGACGACGAACTCGTCGAAGAGCACACGCCCGGCCTCCCATTCTTCACGGGGCGCGCCGAGCTTCGGTTTCGATTCGAGGGAGCCGTGAAGGGTAACGGCGTCGAGCGTTTCGTCGAGCCGAACGGGGAGGGCGTCGCGCTCGGTGTCTGCGAGGAGTTCGGTGCCTGAACACGCCAGACAGCGACCGCCCTCCATCGCGGTCCCACAATGTGCGCAAACGGTTTGCACGATTCGCCCTTCGCGGCGTGGAGCGTGCCTACGCGGCGCCGGGAAACCCGGCGCCAGCGCGCTTTCTACATCGGGTTCTGCAGCACGCAGTCCGCACAAGCTTCGTCGCTGATCGGCTGGTTGTCGAGCATGTCGGCGAGCCAGTCGGTCAACAACACGCCGTCGATGTCGACGGTGTAGAAGTTCTCGTAAGGAATGATGCAGTGCTGCTCGCCCGCGGCCGTGTAGCTGTAGAAGTTCGGCGCCGCGTCATTGATCTCGCCGATGTTCGTGAGCATCTGGTCGGACCAGGCCTGAGGGCCACCTTGGCCACCCATCGCCTCGTAGAAGAACACCTGGTTCTCATCGAGCCGCGTGTTGTACTGCGACATGATCTGCTCGGGGTAGTAGTTCGCGATGCCGATGTAGAGGTCGGGCAGCTGGAGCGACTGTAGGTCGACCTGCTCGGGGTCGAGCGCCGGAATCCAGCTCGGGAAGGCGCCCTCGGCCTTCCAGCTCGGGAACGAGTCTCGGAAGAACTCCTCGGTGATGATGCCCGCACCCGAGTCGCCGAACTGATACACGTCGGCGTCTTGGTACTGCTCCATCAGGTGCGGAGCCCACATCGCCGAGCCGTACGAGCCCGCCGAGCAGCCGGTCACCAGGACTTTCTCTGGCGCCGGAATCTCGTCGTAAAGCCAGTCGAGCATGGCGCGCGTATTGACGGCTCCTTTGTGCTCGATGACCAGATCTTCGCCGTCGTTGCCGGGGTCCGGACCATAGTTGGTCGTGCTGTTGCCCCAGTGCACGTCGCCCGTGCAGTACGGGAGGATGATGTGCGTCCAGTCGCCGATCGGGTTCTGTGCGTTGCTATGGTCGAACATGCCCGGGAAGATGTTCTCGGCGCCGCCCTTGTAGGCTTCGTACACGCCTCGAATCATCGAGATGTCTTCCGAGAAGATGTTCAGCTGGTCGTTGATCGAGCAGGTCGTCGCGTTCCAGCACGCGCCGCCGCCGAAGAAGTCGACGACCACTTTGTTCGGGTCGCCCTTGTACACGTAGAACGCCCACTCCGTGCCGCGCGAGCACACCGTCTCGCCACCGGGCCGCAGCTCGTTCCAACCTTCTTCGAGGTCATTGAACGCCGGCATGAACACGTCCGCACCAGTAGTCGCGTTGTTGCCGGTGGTGGCGTTGTTGCCGGTCGTGGCGTTGTTGCCGGTCGTGGCGTTGTTGCCGGTGGTAGCGTTGTTGCCAGTCGTGGCGTTGTTCGTCGAGACGTTGTTGCTGTTGTTGCCGTTCGTCTCGTCGTCGCCACAGGCTACGACAAAAATGGCCGCCGAGAGGGCGAGCAGGATTCGCAATCGCATGGTGTTGGTCCGCGCTTGTGTTGGTTGTAGGCGCGAAGAGTAGCACTCAGGGCACCGTGTCGCCATTCGGGCATCGGTGG
>CAYLMO010000091.1:0-18210 GCA_964384605.1 uncultured Bradymonadales bacterium
TCGGCGACTCGCACCGCGGCCAGATATTCGTTATCCTGCCGCGAACCTGAACGTGGAGTACCCATGAAGAACATGATTGCAGTCCTCACCGCTTTCGCCCTTTTCGGATTCGCCGTTCCTGCCTTTGCCTGCGACGGACACAAGGCCGACAAGGAAGAGACCACCACGACGTCGACCGAGAAAGCAGACGGTCATGAGTGCTCCTCAGATTGCGACCACAGCGACAAGAAAAAGAAGAAGGCCAAAGCCGAGACCGAAGAGTCGAAAGGCGACGCCTGATCGATTCGTGACTCGCTCAAGTACGCCGTCATCGCCGATGACGGCGTTTTTTTTGTGCACGACGTGTGACGTAGAGCATCCAAGGGGACGCTGACGCGCTCAGAGGAGAACGGAACCCGACGGTTGCTTCTCGGATGCAGTTTTCCCTATGGTCCGCCGGCACAAGCGCGAATGCAGTCCGCCCGCGCACGCCCAAAGCCCCCTTCCCGTCATGACTTCCACTTCCGCGCTAGGTCTAGCAGACCAAGTGCTCACGTTGTCACTCGAGGCGCTACTCGTTTCGGGCGGCGACTCTCGAATGCAGCTCGAGCTCGAAACCGGTCTCAACAAGTACGGCTGTGCGCCTCGCGTTCGAGGTGCGGTCGCGTTCGGGAATTGCACGGCGTCATCCCTGAGCCCCGCCGGACTGGTTGGGGCGCGCGCGATCCACGACCAGCTCAAAGTCGCGGCCCGTGCAGGCGGCGACGATGCCGTCGTGACCGAAGTCGAATCACAGTTTCACGAGATACGACGGGGTTTTCGAGACGTGATGCGTCTCAACGGCGTCGACTGCGACATTGCATTCTGCCCATCCGGCACGGATGCCGAACTCATCGTGCTAGCCGTCGCTCGCGCCGGAGGGGATGGTCCCATCGTCAACATCGTCACGGGCCCGTCAGAAGTCGGAAGCGGGACCCTCAATGCTGCCGCCGGAAACCACTTCAACAAACACGTTCCATGCGGGGAACGCCGGACCCCTGGCGAACCCATCGACGCAGAACTCGTCGAGAACGTTCGAGTTGCGACGGTTCGGCTCCGGGCAAACGACGGGCGCCTCCTCGACCAGAACGAGCTCGACGGACAGGTAGATGAGATGGTTCGAGGTGCGTGCGCCGAGGGAGCACGCGTGCTCTTGCACGTCGTCACTCACTCCAAGACCGGTGTGTACGCTCCGTCGTTCGACAAGGCCGCGCAGCTTCGAGAGGAGTTTGGCGACCGAGTCACGGTCGTACTCGATGCAGCCCAGGGCCGCTTGAGCCGAAGAAGCATACGCGCGGCGCTCGAGCTGGAGTATCTGGTCTTGATGACCGGCTCCAAATTCTACGGCGGCCCACCCTTCTCGGGCGCGGTCCTCGTACCTGCATCGCTTCGACCCGAACCGAGCGGACTGAAGGCATTCTCGCCGGGATTTTGCGACTACTTGACCGCGCCGGAGCTTCCCCGCCGCTGGAAGTCGCTACGCGACTCCGTGCCGACCAAACCAAACGTCGGCCTCATCATCAGATGGGGCACCGCGCTCGCCCAGATCGAGGCGTACTACGAAACACCATCTTCGCTTCGCCAGGCGGTCATGCGGGAGTTCGAATCCGCAGTGCCGGCCGCCCTTGGCGAATCGGCTCAGATCGAAGTCGTGCCGGTCAGCCCGATTCGCGATCGAGACTCCACGCGCTACCTCGAAGCGGCGACGACGGTGTTTCCCTTCTTCGTCTACGACGCCGACGGCGAGCCGATGAGCAAGGGCACACTCAAGCGGGTGTTTCGGCTCCTGAATCGGGATCTCTCCGGCGCCCTCCCCTCGGCGATGCCACATGAGAAAGCTGTTCTGGCGAGACAGATTCACATCGGTCAGCCGGTAACGCTCAGCGGTCTGGACGACGAGGACCGCAGCGTGCTTCGTGTCGCGCTGGGCGGGCCGATGGTCACGCAAGTCGCCACGGATGTGAGGGTTGGCCCAACGATCGAGGCCCGGACGTCCTGGCTCAAAGCCCAGCTCGAGATTCTGCGCCGAAAAATCGAGCTCATCGTGGCCCACTACGACGTGCTCGAGGAGCTTGCATGAGCGACTGGACCAACCGTATCTCCCCGGAGGCACTCGGCGAACGAACGGCGGGGTTAGTGAAGGCCGGGCTTCTCGACGGCGAGCGGGCGGTCTTCGTTCACGACCTCGACCGCATGGAAGCTCGCATCGCTGCGCTTCAGAAAGCTATCCCCGCACTCCATGCCCTCGCCGTGAAGGCGAACCCGGTGCTCGAAGTACTTCGAGCTGCGGTGCGCGCAGGGGCTGGGCTCGAGTGCGCGTCGATCGAAGAAGTCGAACTCAGCCTGGCGGCTGGAGCCGATCCCAGGGACATCGTCTTCGACTCGCCGGCTAAGTCTCGAGCGGAGATCGCGTTCGCCCTCGATCGTGGCATCCATCTGAACTTGGACAACTTCGATGAGCTCGAACGGGTCGCGGACTGGGTCGACCGGAACGGAACGCCGCGCGGCCACGTTGGAATCCGCGTCAATCCGCAGGTTGGGCACGGCACCATCTCGATGACCTCGGTCGCAGGTCGCGTATCCAAGTTCGGCGTACCGCTCGGTGCGCGACGACAGGCCCTGCTCGATGCTTTTGCCATGTATCCGTGGCTCGATGGGCTGCATGTACACGTGGGCTCGCAAGGATGTGAACTGCGCCAACTCGTCGATGCGATTCGCGCAATCTTCGACCTGCGTGGCGAGGCAAACGCCCTGCGAGAAACTCCAATCACTCAGGTCGACATCGGCGGCGGGCTCCCTGCCCGGTACTCCGACGCAGACGAGCCGCCGGAGCTCGCAGACTACGCAGCCTCTCTACGAAACCGCGTTCCCGAGGCGTTCGAATCAGACGTTCGGCTGCTCACGGAGTTCGGTCGGAGTGTTCACGCGACCTGCGGGTGGGCGGTCAGTCGTGTCGAGTATGTGAAGCGCGAAGCAGATACGACGATGGCAGTGATTCACCTCGGCGCTGACGCCTTCATGCGCCCAGTCTACGCCCCCGACGATTGGTACCACGACTATCTGGTGCTCGACGCGGACGGGCGACCGAAAAACGCTAATCCGGCGCCCCTGACGATCGTTGGCCCGCTCTGCTTCGGCGGCGATATCCTCACCCGTGACCGTCCGCTGCCAACGCCCGAGGAAGGCGACCTCGTGGTCGTTCGAGATGTTGGTGCGTACACGCTCTCAATGTGGTCACGGCACTGCTCACGGGGTCTTCCGACCGTCTTGGGATGGCGTGAGCGCGACGTGAGCGTACTCAAGGCTCGCGAGGAACCGAGGGACGTCGTCGAATTCTGGAGCTAGAGCGGCAGCTCGCTAGGCGGCGAAGAACAAACGGAGCCGGTTTCCGGTGCGCTCGGCGTGGTTCGCGATGTCGCCCACTTTGTTGAAGATTTTCCCCCACATCATCACGCTCACCGGCTTCATCTCGTCTTCGACCGCGAAGAGAGCTTTGGCGAGCATGTCTTGCGCCTTGTCGGCCTCGTGTTCGAGGCGGCCGAGCTCATCCAGCTGGCCACGGATCCGCTCGGCCTCAGGGCCCGAGAATGACGACCGAGACACGCCTTCGAGGGCGCGAACGATCGACAGTGACTTGTCGACGGTGGCCATCACCCGCCCCACCAGCAAGCGGAGGGGCTCCTCGAGGTCGGGATGCAGCTCCATGGGCCGAATCGTGAACAGGATCGCTACGTCCTCAGCGCAGTCGGCGACGGCATCGAGCGACGAGAGGACGTCCAGCGCATCTCGTCGGTCGACCGGCATCAACAACGAATGCGGCATGGCGTCGCGCACTCGAGTCTTCGTCACGTCGGCTTCGTGCTCGCGATGACTGATCTGCTTCGCGAGCGACAGAATCTCGTCCTGGTCACCGGCGTAGCACGCCTCGAAAAGGGCCGGAACGAGGTCGGTACATTCCTGCACTTGGCCCGCCATCTCGGCGTAGGCTTCGAATGGACTCTTGGCGACGAGTCCCCAAATTGAACGAAATCGCATGTCTATCTCCCTGTTTAGTCAGCCAACCAACAGTCCTGTCACACAACTGTAACAATTTTGGAACAATTGACAAATTGGGACGCAGGAAAGGTGAAGTGTGTCGAACGTTGCAGCGGGCAAGAAACAGCTCGAGGGCCGCTTATTGAGCGGCCCTCGAGAGGTTTGGCGCGTCTGCGACATCAACGGATGCAGATCCGTCGATTTCCGTTTGGGTCGACCGGAGGCATGCATCCCGTCTGCATGGTAACGGTATCGTAGCAGCAATCCTCGGTGACTAGCGGGCAGTCAGTTGGCGAGCTGCAGGTGCCGGTGCAGCCTTCGTCGACCGACCCATCGCAGTCATTATCGATGCTGTCGCCACAGAGTTCCCGACCAGCCAGGCCCGGCGAGGCGTCGCATGTGACTCCGCTTCCTGTGCCGTTGCAGACATAGTTTCCGGAACGCTCGCAGGCCCCTACGCCAACGGTGCACGCGTTACCTTTGAGCGGGAAATCCTCATCGATGCTTCGGTCGCAATCGTCGTCTACGCCGTTGCACGTCTCAGCAACTGGGCCCTGTCCGGAACAGATACCGAATCGACCCGACGAGCAGACTTGCGTGCCTTGAGTGCACGCGCCGACGTTAGTCCCGCAGCTGCGCGAAATTCCTTCGTCTACGGAGCCGTCACAGTCGTCGTCGAGGTTGTTGCAAGTCTCGGTTCCTGGCTGAGTCGCGCCCATGCACGCCCCCCAGCTGCCGCCGGAGCACGTCTCTGTTCCTGCCATGCAGACTCCGTCTGAAGAGCCACATGCGCGGGTAAGACCTTCATCCACCCGGCCGTCGCAGTCGTCATCGACTCCGTTGCAGGTTTCTGTGCCCGGCACTCCGGCCACGGCGTTGCACGTCGTACCGGTGCCATCGCCGGTGCAGACTCGAATGCCGTTCGATTGGCATGCGCCAACACCCGCGCTGCATCGGTCGCCTTTGTCACCGAAATCTTCGTCAATCGTGCCGTCGCAGTCATCATCCGCGCCGTTGCAGGTCTCGCCCGACGGGAGCTGCTCACCGTTGCAGGCGCCGAACTGGCCGCCAGTACAAGTGCGCATGCCGCCCTGACACACGCCGCGGCCTTCCGTGCCGGCGGGTCCGCTGTAGCAAGGCATCGTTGCTCCATCGACGCAGGCTGAGCAGTCTTCGTCGACCGTACCATCGCAGTCGTTATCGACTCCGTCGCCCGTACCGTCCGGACCACACGTTTCATTCGTGGACATCGTCATCTGCTCGCAGACGATATCGCCGTTGGTGCAAACCTCAGTACCCGCGGCGCAAGCGCCGTCGAGTCCGGTGTCGCAGTTGCCTCCACCGCCGGGATTCTCCTCATCAGCGGTGCCATCGCAGTCGTTATCGAGTCCGTCACAGACTTCGTTCTCAGGCTGCGCGGCAGAGGCGTCGCACGTCGCGGTCCCGTCGTCCGCACACACAATCGTTCCCATCGCTTCACAAACTCCTGCACCATCGCTGCACGCGTCGCCGACGCTGAATCCGTCGTCGACCGTTCCGTTGCAATCGTTGTCGATGCCGTCGCAAACCTCCGTTCCACCTTCGGTAATGGCGCAGTCAGATTCGCAGCCATCGCCGCCCGGGGTTCCGAGGTCGCCGTTCAAATCCGAAGTTCCTTGGTCGCATTGGTACTCGCAGACCGGGCTAGCGCCCGACGTGTCGCACCCTGACGCGGTCGCGCCCGGAACGTCGGCACATCCCGACGTATCGGCGGGCGTGCAGGTGCCCATCGAACCCGTGTCCATGTTCGATTGGCCCGTGTCGTTTGGTTGGTCGGCGTCACTCGGTTGGCCAGCATCGGCGTCGTCGCCATTCGCGCCGACAGCGACGCCTCCATCGTCGACGTTGCAACCCGCGATGACAAACAACGCCAATACGAGAACAGAGAGGTAGAAACACGCACGGGGGGGCCCGAACGCTGCAGGGGCGCTTTGGTACTTCATGGCTGCTCCAAACGGCTTAGAGGATTCCTAGTGCCATCATGATACGGGGATCTGACAGATTCTAACAGGGGCCTCTGGCCGCAAACCGCAGCCGGGTTGGCCGAGCGCGTATTTCGCCTGAAATTCCGACGCCTTAGTTTGGATCGAGATAGTTCGGAATTCCGTCGCCATCGTCGTCGGACCGGCCTTCTTCTCCGTCGGGCTTTCCGTCGCCGTCGGAGTCCGTGTCATAGATGTTCGGATCGCCGTCGCCGTCCACATCCAATCCGGCGCCAGGCCGCTCACCATCCTCGAATTCGACGCTGTCGGGGATTCCGTCCGAGTCGCTGTCGACCACCTCCACTTCCTTCACTTCCGGTCGACCAGGAGCGAGCAGTACGAATCCGAAAATGGCGATGAAAAACGCTGCAGCGGGCGCGATGAGGCGCAATGACTTCTTTTCGGGATCGACGAAAAGTACCGCCGAGGCAGTTCCCGAAGCAGTGGCGATCCCCAGCATGGCTGCTGTTCCCCACCTCCACATGTTCCAGTCGGCCGGAGCCATGCTCGAACGCATCGTCATCAAGCCGATGGCGAATGAACCGATGACGAGGGCTGCGCCCCCGAGAATGATCGTGCCTACCGTTCGCTCGTTCTGGGCCATACTGCGTCTGCCGGTCTCAAGGGGTCGACGCCGAGACTCTACCACCAGTTCGAGAGGATGCACCTGCAAGTTCTCGGGCCAGCTCGAGCCGCTAGGTCGCGCGCCCTTTAGTACTCGCGGCGCACCACGCGCACGTAGCCGCCATCGTGCTCGGTGATGATGATGTCGCCCATCGGCGAAATCGAGACCGCACGTGGTTCGCTGATCTTGTCGCCGGGAACGTCGAATCGTTCGCCGTCGCCAGCGTGGCTGTCGTTCGCGTCACCGGCGATCATGAGATGGATTCGACCGTCATCGTCGACGAACCAAACGTCGCCGCCCTTGTGCGTGCACAGAAGGAACCCACCATTGGCCTCGAACCAGATTCCGCGCACCTCGTTCAGGCCGGTTTCGGTCGCAAGCTCTCCGTCGCCTCCGCCTGTAATCGTGCCGTTTCCAGCGATCACCGTTTTCTCGCCAGATACCGGGTCGACCGCGTAGACGAGATGCCCGCCACGGTCCGTCACGCCGAGGCGGCCGTGAGGACCCACGTGGAGGTTTCCGAGCGAGACGAAGCCCGTCGCCAATGTGGAGACTCCGCCTTCGCGGGTCCACTTCTTGAGCGTGCTGCCAGCTGAAACGAATGCCACCGACTCGTCGTCGCTGACCCACAAACCGCGGCCTGCACCCGCGCCTCCGATCTCGAAGAGCGTCGTGAGTTGGCCGTCTTCGAGCTTTGCGACGCGGTCGTTCCCGAGGTCGAGGATGTAGACCACGTTCCTCGCCACCCACAGACCGTTCGGGGCGCGAACCTCGCCTGGTCCCGCGACGGTGGTGATGACTCCATCAACATCGACCTTGCGCACGGCATCTGCGTCTTTGTCGGCGATGAACAGGTTCCCTTCGTCGTCGGCTAGTGTGATGTGCGGGCGCGAGAGTTCTGCATCCACCGCGGCACCGCCTTCCATTTCGGGTGTCCAGCCATCGACCCCTTTGTCTTCGATCTCAGCCGTGCCGGCGACGGTCTCGATGACGCCGTACCAGGACGCGAACTCCTGGTACGAAAGCCCGGGGCCTGCCGGAGCCTCGGAAGCCGTATCGGTTCGCCCCCCGTCAGCGCTGGTTTGGATGCCACCATCGACGTTGACGTCCACGGCCTCGTTCTCGTCCGGTCCGGCCGTGCCAGAGCAACCGAGAGACAGAACGAGCGTGAGTAGACCAACTGCGACCTGAAAGTCGCGAACTGTAATCATTTGCGGATGATCGTGAGGGCGGTCTTGCCCTTCGACATTGCAGCTGGCGCCCACTCCATGTCGCGCGGACCGCCTTCGTCCTCGATGCGGTCGACGATGTCGTCGCCCTTCAATTCTGCGATGGTCGTGAGGGCTGCGCGGTACTCGCCAAACACGAATCGAGCTCCCTCGAGCTGGCGCTGAAGCTCTTCGTTGCCCGGATCGGCGTCGAGCGCATTCTTCAGCTCTTCGAGGCGCTCGAGGTACGGAACTTCGCTCCCGAGCTCGATCTGAACTTCGTTCACGAGCGTCGTGTGGAAGACCTTGGCCGGGTCGATGGTGTGCGCCGGATTCTGCTGATCTGCCGGGATACCGTCCCACTCGGGCTGCGACACCATCTCGGTGTAGTCCATCGTGTCGATGATGAAGTTCGAGAACGACGAGCGATTCGAGGCCGGGACGTAGAACTCGCGAGCCATGTCGAACCAAAGCGCGTTCGACGAAATCGCGGCGGCGCGAACCATACGGCGCGACGTCTTGAGCCACTCGTACTCGAGGTGCTTGCCAAGATTGCTCCACATCTCTTCGGTCATCGGCTCGAAGTCTTCGAAGTCGTCATTTCCGAGCGACTGCTGCTCTTCGGCAAACTCGTTGAACGTCGCGACGGCATCGGCGGAGTCGGTCACCGAGCGGTATCGGTCGAGGAACGGCTTGTAGACCGTCTTGCGCGCAAGCGACGGCTGCAGCAGGCGCTGCCATGCGATGTACATGTCGACGTAGTCTTCGCCTTCGAGACCTCCCGTACCGGTGACGTCTCGGTCGATCTCGTCGATGAGGTCGTCGAAGTCCTGCATGAGCGAATCGACCGTCTCGGCGATGACCTGCTGTTTGTCGAGCTCCAGCTGGTCGGCGGGGACGCTGAACTCATCGGGCATCACGATGTCGGTGGTCGCCCCGAGCGCCTCGAGCTGCGGCGCCGCGGTCGCTTCGACCAGGCTTCCGTCGAGGATTCCCGTACCCATCACGATGGCCGGCTCCGCGAGCGACGGGTCGATTCTGCCGGCGTCCATCCCCTCTTGGAGATAGGCGACGATCGCCTCCATGCGCTCGTGCCCGTTGCGGTGGTAGCGCTGGATGTTTGCCAGGCCGGCCTCGTTGAGGTGGTAGCGACTGCGGAAGCTGCGGATGTGGACCATCGGATCGAGCAGGAGAACTTCCTTTCGGCCATCGATGTTCGGCAGTGCCTGCGCGGCGACCAGACGATCGTAAACTTCCTCGATGGGCTGGATTGGAACCTCTCGACCGGACCATGGCACCTTGCCGCTCATGACGTTCTCATCGAGCGTCTCGACGTGGCGTCCGCCCTCGGTTCGAACGTCCACCTTCGCCGCTTGCTTCAGTCCCTCGTCGTTCACGTTCGAGCCGAACTTCGCGGCGATGAGCAGTCGACGCACTTCGGTGTCGGTATCCCAGCGAACTCGACCGCGCACGACCATGTCGTGGTCGAGCAGCGCAAAGTCTTTGGTGTCGTAGTAGGTGTCGTCCATGATGTCCGTGCCGAGGCTGAGCTCACGCTCGCCGCCATCTTCCGGCTCGAACCGACCACTCTCGATCGACAGCGCGACGTAGGGCAGTGCCTCACGTGCATCCATCGCATCGCCGTTCCAAGGCACTTCGTCGATGTCGAAGTTGTACGTGAACCCCTCCATCTTCTTGTTCCTGCGAATGCGGCTGAAGATGGTGCGGTCGCGACTGTCGGTGCTGGTCAGAATCTCGTGAAGCTGCGCTCCCGTGATCCCGTTGAGGGTCATCGCGGCTTCGAGCTCGACGTTGTCGCGCGTGAATCCGCCGCCGGTCGAACCTTCGAAGGTGGTGCTGTCAATGTACGGACGCGTATCGAGGTCGTCGAAGCAGCGGTCGCTGATCGTGTTGACCACTTGCTCCAACGTGACCGGCCCGACGAACGAAATTGCGTCGAGCTCGCCCAGGTCGTCAAAGAGGTCGTCGTCGCCAGTCCCGAACTGCTCGTCTGGTCCGTTGCGGTGAATGATGATGTTCTCGGCAGCTCGGCTGTTGATGCCGTGCTCGCGCAGCGTTTCGACCGTGGTCGTCGATTCGTTCAGGAAGTTCACCGTCTCGCGCAGCTGACAGTCGTTGAAGCGTCCGTCGGCCTTTGCCGCAGCACCGCCGAAGCTGGCACCCGCCGAATCTCCAGGCGTGTCGTCGAGCGATTCCCCACCGCAGCCGATGACGAGAGAGGCTCCAAAGATGAGCGTGGCGAGAGTTTTGGTCGTGATCTTCATGGTTGTTTCCGTCGTGTACGGTGCAACGTGAATCGCTTGGGTCGTTTGCTCGACTTCGTAATCAGTTCTGCGCGGGGTCCTGCACGATGAGTCCGGTCTCCTCGTCGATGACCGGCACGCCGTCGCTCGTGTTGCCGTAGCGGAGGCTCAGGTTGGGAGACATCTCGAACCCCCATGCTTCCAAAAGCGCAATCGGGTTGATGAACATCGCCTTGCCCTTCGCTGCGCGCTTGCTCAGACGTCCCGACATCTCGATTCCGGTGACGACGCCGTCGCGAACGTCGAGATGCCCGTTGTAGAGGAGGTGCTTACCGCGGCTGAGGTGCGGGTTCGTCAGGATGAGGTCTTGCAGTGGTGAGCGTCGCGAGGCCGGCAGGCAGTGAATCGTACCGTCTGACATGATGGCGACGTTGTTAGCCCACTTCTGGCCTGAGCGGCCGCGAGCGAAGATGTCCGGATGATAGACTTCGTCGTAGTGCGCCAAGATATTGCCAGTGCCACCAACGCCGGCCTCGTAGCGAGCCTGCTGATACTCTTGACCCCACGAGGTCGTGGCGGTCTCGGCCCCGACGATTCGGTTGTACTCGACGTCCATGTCTTCGATGTCCGCGGCGAGCGCCTGAGGCGTGATCTCGGTGTACGCGAATGCCATGTTCTCGATCGCTGGCGTGGTCGCGGGGTACGGCGACCAAATCCCCTCGCCATCGCTGTTCTGCTCGTTGACGTCGTATGCGACCGCACCGGCGAGTCGAGCCTCGCGCAGGAGTTCGGTGACCGTCTCGGGGACCTCCGTTCCTGCAAAGGTACGGCCGCTAAGAATCTCTTCTGCTTCGTCGGCCGGTAGGTTCGCAGTCACCGCGAGGTCGTAGGTGAGTTCGAGGGCATCCTCGGTCACCTCGACGTCCGGGTTCTTCACACCGGCGCGAATGGCGCGAATCTCTCCGTCGCTGATTCGTCCACCAGCCTCTTCGAAGACACGACGAACATCATCGATATCGAGCACGCCATCTTCACCGAGCTCGCGAATCGCCAGCTCGACACCTTGAGTGTCGGCCTTCGCGTTTGGGTCGACACCAAGATTCGCTGGCTCGTAGTCCGAGATGTCTGCCTCGGTGCACACCCGAATCCCGCACGGCTCCTCGGCGAGGTCGACGCCGACGCTGTCGTCGTTCTCGCCACATGCGGCGAACGTGACTCCGATGAACAATGCGAGTGAGATTCTCTTGATATCGAGCGTAATCATTCAGTCTCCTTGGGTGACGGAGACCAGCAGTACAATACCCGTGCCAAATCGAGTCCGCGCCTCTCCACCGCTGACACACCAAAATGCCCAAACCGGCGAAAACATTAGACGAACGACGGTAATTTAACCGGGCAGATTTCCGGAAACCGCGTCGTTGTTGAACGCGCAGAATTTTCGAATCCTCCCGAACTGTCTGATCCAGTAGCCGGTTTGCGCGAGGGCATTTTGCCTCAGGTGGTCAGTCGAGTGGCCACTTGAGGCACCGAGGCGACCGACCCCCTTTGGGAGCAGGACCGCACGCGTCGAACTTGAATCGAAGGTCGAAATGAAGCCGCGCTAGTTCGAGTCGACATCGTAGCTTTTCAGTTTGCGATAGAGCGTCGAAGCTCCGATCCCCAATTGCTCCGCAGTCCGCTGGCGGCTGCCCCCGTTCAGTTCGAGAACCGCGCAGATGTAGTCGCGCTCGACGCGAGCCAGGGTTTGGACGCCGGCCGCCGGCGCGGCTGGAATCGCCGAACCCTTGCGGAGTTCGACCGGCAGATCTCCGAGCTCGACCCGCGTACCCGATGCGAGGGCCGCCGCGCGCTCCATGACGTTCTCTAGTTCCCGGACGTTGCCGGGCCAACGATGTCGCAGCAATTGGTCGGCAACCGCCGGCGAGCAGCCAATCACGGGACGGTTCATCCGCTTGGCGGATGCCGCCAAGAGCGTGCGCGCCAGGGGCAAGATGTCCTCGGGCCGGTCCCGCAGCGGCGGTACGTGGAGCTCGACGACTCGCAAACGGTAGTAGAGGTCTTCGCGAAATCGTCCGGAGGCGATGTCCTCGGTAAGGGATCGGTTTGTCGCCGCGATCACACGAGCGTCCACTGGGCGACTTCGGTTCTCGCCGACGCGTCGGACTTCGCGCTCTTGAAGTACTCGCAGCAACTTCACCTGCATCGCTGGTGAAATCTCTGCGATCTCATCCAGGAGGATCGTGCCGTGATTCGCGGCCTCGAAGAGACCGGCTCGATCAGCGTCAGCGCCCGTGAAGGCACCGCGCTTGTGGCCAAAGAGTTCGCTCTGCAGGAGTGACTCGGAGATCGCGCCGCAGTTCACGGCGATGAATGGCCCATTTCGTCGCGGGGACTCTTCGTGAATGAGGCGGGCGATTCGCTCTTTGCCAACGCCACTCTCACCCGAAATGAGGACGGTCATGTCGTAGGGGGAGACTCGACGGGCAAGCTCGACCGCGATTCGCATCGGTTCACTGCGCACCACTCCGCCGTCCGGGTCGGTTGCTGCGGGAGCAGCGCGCCGGAGTATTTTCTGATGCGACTGAAGTTCTTTTTCCGCCGACTTTAGCGACTCAATGACCCGCGCCAGCGAGACATCCAGGCATTCTCCAAGGCGCCGACTATCGAAGAACGCCAGATCGGAGCGCCTGTCTTCGCCCCAATCGGCCCGTCGCTTTCCGCTGAGGTGGCATGCCGCGTCTCCGCGGCTCAGACATCGGTCTTCGAGGACGAAAATCTCATCGTCTGAAGCCCGGCTCATGTAACCGCTGATTAGACCAGCGATGGTCCAGCAGCCCGAATTCTCCGAACGACCAAAATGGAGAAGCTGTTGTTCCGCCTCGTACGACGCCGAAAGTACCGTTCCATACTCGCCGAGCGGGTCGTCGTGGCCACGCTTGATCTGAAAGAGCCCCTCGAGCTGGTGGATTCTAGGGCCGGCGAGCCGAAAGTCCTCGTCGGACTCCCAGTCGAACTCGTCGCGCATCGCGGTGGCCGTTCGCCAGCCATGGGCGAATCCAAACTGGGTCAATACCGCTCTTGCGGCGGTGAGACCGAAGTTTTCGACGAGGTACTTGCGAAGGAGTCCCATCGCAACAGTGTCGACGAGCATCACACGCTGACCCGCGAAGCTAATCAGCCCGCCCTCCGGATCCAACTGGAGAAGTTCTTCGTGGTGGAGGTCGTCGACGCGCATATTCGGCTCGGCTCAAGTAGGTGAACCTACGCCGTTTCAAGGCCAATAGCGACCACCCCCGTGTAAGAAGTTCAGTCCTCGTCGAACTCGAGGTCGCCGTCGAACTCGTCGAGGGCGGCGTCCTCCTCGATCTGCTGCATCTCGAGCATCAGGAGGTCCGGGTCGATCTTCTCGCGAGGAATGTCGAACTCGCCGGTCAATTGGACGTCGGGAGTGAGCGTGCCGTTCTCGTAGTGCTCCCACATCTCGTATCCGAAGCGCAGCTCGGTCGGCGGTCGGCCGAATCGGAGCGCGTCCGTGATGTTGGACACGTCGCGAAGCAGGATCTTCTTGGCGTGGGGATTGCCGGCTGCGTCGATCGACTGTGGGAAGTCGATGACAACCGGGCCGTCCTCGGCCAGAAGCACGTTGTACGTAGAAAGGTCGGCGTGGACGACGCCCGCGCACAGCATCTTCACGGCTTCTCGAATGATCTGGTCGCAGATCTCGAGCCCTCGTTCTCGGTCGAAGTCACAATCTGCGATGCGCGGTGCGACGCCTCCCTCGGGCCCGACGATGCACTCCATGACCAAGACGCCCTCGACGAACGTGTAGGGTTTTGGAACCCGCACACCCGCGCCGAAGAGTTTGAAGATCATGTCAGCCTCGGCGCTATTCCAGGCGGCTTCGTCCTGTTCGCGCCCGTACTTGCTCCGCTTGTCCATCGCGCGCTGATCGCGGGAATTCCGCACTTTGCGGCGTTCGGTGTAGCTCGAGCGATTGCGGAAAGAGCGCTTGTGGACGTCTTTGTAGACCTTTGCCGCCCGCAGCTCGCCGTTGGACTCGACCAGATAGACCTGAGCCTCTTTTCCGCTCAACAGCGGTCGAACCACGTTTTCGATGATTCCGAACTCAATGAGCGGCACGAGCCGCTTTGGCATGCGCATGGTACAACTTCGTCGCAATTGGGGGGCCGGTGAGGATTCACCGCGCCCTGAATTGCCGGCACTGTACACGAACCGTGGGCTGGAGCGTACGACGTAGCGGCAAGTTCACGCTCGACAACGTGCTGACCGGTCATTTTGAACGGTCGTCGGTCATTTTGACCGCAAATTGCGGATGGCGCGCGCCAGACCGCGACTCCAATGATGCGTACGGACTTCCTGTGGCTGTTCGGCGGCGCCAGCGAGCTGGGCACAAATAGTGCACACTTGAAATGGCATGCATACACCTGCCGCCCTGATTATTCTCGCCGTTTGGACCATTGGGTACTTCTACTACGACGTAGGCCCATACCTTCACGTTCTTCCTGTCGTCGCGATTGGAATCCTCGTGTACCGGTTCGTACAGCGGGGCCGAAGCGAGAAGCGCAGCGACTCCAACTCGTCGAACAAGAACTCCCACCTGCGACGATGACGCTTCGGCATCAAGCTCGGCGAGCGAACCAGAGCGTATGACGAGAGCCCTTCTTGCCTCGTGACCGAACGCGAACGACCTCCACTTCGAATCCCGCAGAACGAGCGCGTTTCGTAAACTGCGGATCGTCGAACGCCGACCAAACGCCGAGGATTCCGCCTGGGTTCAGGGCGCGGAGCGATGCTCCAAGGCCTCGCTTGTCGTAGAGCCATTGGTTCGTGCTCCGAGTCAGACCCTCAGGACCATTGTCGACATCGAGCAGGATGGCGTCGTACGGCGCGGACGGCTGCCGAATCAATTCGCACACATCGCAGACCTCGACCTCGACCCGACGATCTTCGAGCGGGTTTCCGGCGAGCGGACCAAGAACCTCGAGATTCCAGCGATGCACCGCTGGAAACAACTCGGCGACCAAGATCTGTGCGTCGCTCGAAGCCTCGAGCGCAGCGGCCGCGGTGAATCCGAGCCCAAGTCCTCCAATCAATATGCGCGGCGATGGAACCCGTAGCCGCTCGATCGCTTGTCGCGCTAGTTCACGCTCCGAAGAGAACTGGCGACTGGACATCAGGTCCTGTCCATCGATCCGGATGACGTACTCATCCCCCCGCCGATGAAGTGTCATCTGACCGCCGCCATCCGGCAATTCTGCGGTGTCGAGAAGCTCCCACGGAATCATTGAAGCGCTCTAGTTCGGGGGGGGCGATTGGAAGTTAGCCGGTGCTCGCCGATGCGGCTGGGAGGTAAAGGCCCTCAATCGTAGTCGTAATCGTAATCGTAGTCATGGTCGGAAGAGGACGAGCCGCCGCCTGTGCGGCTACCGACCGTGTAGAAATCTACGGCTTGTTCGAAGACCAACTCTTCGAGGCCTTCGGCGAGGAGCCAAGCCGCGCCGACGATGACCGTGATTTCGAGCAGGCACTCGCCGTGATCGAGGCCCATCAGTTCGAACAGGCCGTCGTCTACGGTGGCCACCGAATCGAATTTCTTTCCGGCCCGATAGGCTCGGACGAGGCAGGCGTCTTCGCTCTTGGAGCGGACCTTCACACCCACGGTCGTGTTGCACATCTCTTCGCCTGACTCGGCGACGGGGTACGCCCGAAACAAGGATCGCGAATCGGGATGGACGAACGGAGTGGAGAGTCGCTGCGCGGTCGGCAAATGAATGTAGCGGACGCCGCTGATTCGCGGGGGTTCGCGAAACGCCATCGAGAGTTCTTCGGAATCACCCTCGAGCGATGAAATCAGTGTGGTTTCGACCGGTTCGGTGGGGCCGACAATTCGAATCTCAAAGTCGTTTGCCCCGGCGAAGTCGGGTCGGAGGTTCGGGTTCTGCTCGAGTTGCAATGCGTCGGCACCCCAAACGCGCGTGGTCCCGAGGGCTGTCGTATCCGGGTCGACGTAGTCGTAGAGCTCGTAGCGAACGAAGGCGGGCATGCCGGCCCAGTAGGGCGAGCTTTCCATGCAGGCGTCAGCGAGTCGCACGGACTGGAGTTCGTGGACGATCACCTTGAACTTGTCGGTCGTCGCGTCGTCATCGCCGGCAACGATTTCGAGGTAGGTCTCGCCTGCCGCAATGCCTCGGATCGTGACCGAGTCTCGATCGCTTCGGAGGACCTCGACGATGCCTGAAGCCTCGGAGGTCACCGATGACAGCGGTGGAGAAGTTTGAGGCAAGAGTCCGTAGGAGACCTCCCGAATGTCGAGGGTCATGGTTCCGCCGCGAGCGAGCCGGAGTGAGCGCGATGAAAAGTCATCGCCGAGGGCCAGCTCCGCTCCGGTACGAGCGCGGACTTCGAAGTGTTGGTCTTTCGTGTTCCCCGACGGACACCTGTGAAGACAGCAACAACCCGGCAGTAGCAGCGCAAACAGAATGAACGAGCTTCGATTCATGGTCAGAGTGTGAAGCGATCTTCGCGCACGCGCAATGCCGTTAGGCGTCGACAAGAGGGTGTCGACGTAGTCGGAGATCATCTTGGTGGACTCGAAAAAGGTCGATGATGAAGTGCATGCGTTCATCGAGTGCGGACCAATCCGAAACGGCAGTCCCTGTCGTCGAGTCTGGCGTCTTGTCCCACGCCATGACCAACTCCAAGGTCTCGCGAAAGTCCGGAGCATCGAGATCGATTCGTTCCAGACCCTTGGCAAATCGGTGCCCGGTGATGTCGTCGCTGAGATCGAAACGGTCGTTCCCTAGTTCGAGCTCCATGAACAGGGTCGTCCCGAGCACTTGCGAGGCTCGTTCCTCGACGATGATCGCGTCGAACAATCCATCGAGGTTCGAGACCTGTCGCTCGATGGAGGCGGCCTGAATACCCATCGCGGGCTTCAACATGGGCCATGCGGCCCGACTCCCGATTCGGGCGAGATGCCGCACCCCGTTCAATACGCCACCCATTCGTTTGGCCGAGCCGTTGATACGAACGGAGTCCAAGAGCGCGGCGATCATGCAGTTCACCCGCGTTTGCTCTTGGAGTCCAACACAACCGTTCGCCACGAAGATTCGCTCGGAACGAGCCTCGCGGTCGGTCTCGAAGTGTGCCCGGAGGTACTGCTCGAATGCCAACACCATCAAGCGTTCGCCGTTCGGGTCTTCGAACACCGAGCGGGGATTGAGCCCGAGTTCGCCGGCCAATCTGTCGCGGACATCCGCGCCCTCGATCAGACTTCGAAGTTCAGCCGCTGGTGTTTCCTCGATCAGGTCGAGAAATCGCGTGAATGGAAGGCCGATGTCTCGAAAGATGAGTTGATTTCCGCGCCCCAATAGCTCGGTGACTTTCGTGGCGCCACCGAGCATCGCGAATCGTCCAAGCTGCGACCGCCCCACCCGCATGTACACTCCGGCCTGCGCCGACGCCCAGCTTCCGAACGTCGGCCAAACCAGATCGTCACCTGGCATCACCGCATAGCAGCGCGATGCGATGCGCCAGTAATTGTGCGTAATCAGCTCGTTTCGAAGGAGCGGATCTTCGAACTCGGGGATCGCGTACACCGGCATCCCCGCCGAAATCCGCTCAAGCTCGTCGAGCGATTTCGTCAGCGGCGCCGCCGCATCCAGCATAGAATCAAAAATCCGCCGCATCTCACCCACCCGGCACACTCCAAGTGAACCCGAATTCTACCCCACCCCAACCAACAGTCGACCACCCAATACCCCTTACCCTTCCCTCACGACCCCATACTCTCGCGACACTACGCCCGCTCGTCCTTTTCTGTCGGCCTTTTTCGTCGGAGCAATCTGAGCAATCGACCGGTCGGGACCGGTCGATGGACGAGATACCGAGGCTTTTTTTCTAGTCAGATTGCGGGTGGAACGCAGTTGCGCAGAGCTATCGCTAGGTGGGCCGGTTGGCCTGCTCACCTGGGGAGGACCTCGATTCTGGGGTTCTCAGTCAGGCCACCACAGCGGCTG
>CAYLMO010000092.1:0-18155 GCA_964384605.1 uncultured Bradymonadales bacterium
CGGCGAGGTCGATGACCTCGGGCGGCGTGCCGAGGATTCGCACGCCGGCGTCTTCCAGCTGCTTCGCCAACTTGAGAGGTGTCTGCCCGCCAAACTGTAGGATGACGCCGATCGGGTTCTCGCGCTCGACGATGGCCATGACAGTCTCGAACGTGAGCGGTTCGAAGTAGAGGCGGTCCGAGATGTCGTAGTCCGTCGAAACGGTCTCGGGGTTACAGTTCACCATGATGGTGCGGTAGCCGGCCTCACGCAGCGCGAGCACGCCGTGCACGGCGCAGTAGTCGAACTCGATCCCCTGACCAATTCGGTTCGGGCCGCCGCCCAGAATCATGACTGACTTCTCGTCCGATTCGACCGCCTCGTTCTCTCCCCGCTCGTAGGTCGAGTAGAAGTACGAAGTGACCGATTCAAACTCGGCGGCACAGGTATCGACCTGCTTGAAGACGGGCTCGATACCGTGTTCCGCACGCACGCCGCGAACCGTCGACTCTTCGGTGTTCAGGATCTCGGCGAGGTAGTGGTCGCCGAACCCGAGTCGCTTGGCGCGACGAAGGAGTGCCGCGGGCAGGGTGGTGCCATCCCATTGCGCGACGAGCTCCTTCTCGAGGTCGATGACCATCTGGAGCTGGTCGAGGAACCACGGGTCGTAGCCAGTCAGGTCGTAGATGACTTCCAGGTCCATGCCGAATCGCATCGCGTCGGCGAGGAACCAGAGGCGATCCGGTGTCGGGCGCAGAAGGTATGGTCGGAAGAACGCGGCGATTTCGGCCGGGTCGTCCGTTTCAGGCGCCAATCGGCTCGACAGGCCAATCTCTCGGTTCTCGAGGCTACGGACCGCTTTCTGGAGCGCTTCCGGGAACGTTCGGCCGATCGACATGGCCTCGCCGACCGACTTCATCTGCGTGGTCAGTCGCTCGTCGACGCCTGGGAACTTGTCGAATGCAAATCGAGGCATCTTCACGACGACGTAGTCGAGCATCGGCTCGAAGGCGGCGCATGTCTTCTGCGTGATGTCGTTGGTGATCTCGTCGAGCGTGTAGCCGATCGCGAGGAGCGCGGCGATCTTTGCAATGGGATAGCCGGTTGCCTTCGAGGCGAGCGCAGACGAGCGACTCACGCGAGGGTTCATCTCGATGACGACGCGTCGGCCAGTCGCGGGGTCCACGGCGAACTGAATGTTGCAGCCGCCAGTCTCGACCCCAATCTCGCGGATGATGGCGATCGCGTCGTCGCGCATCGCCTGGTACTCGACATCGCTCAACGTCTGAATGGGCGCGACCGTGACCGAATCGCCGGTGTGCACGCCGAGCGCGTCGAGGTTCTCGATGCCACAGATGATGACGACGTTGTCGTTCTTGTCGCGCATCACCTCGAGTTCAAACTCCTTCCAACCGATGAGTGATTCGTCGATCAGCACTTCGGCGCTTGGACTCTGGCTCAGCGCCCATCGGACGTACCGCTCGAACTCCGAACGGTTGTACGCGATGTTTCCTCCGCTGCCGCCCATCGTGAAGGAGGGCCGCAAGATCGCAGGGAATCCCGTCTCCTCGAGCAACTCCCACGCTTCTTCCATCGTCGAAGCGACGCCGGCGCGTGGCTGCTCGATGCCGATCTTGTCCATCGCCTCGAAGAACTTCTTTCGGTCTTCGGCGCGGTCGATGACGTCCGGACGAACTCCGACCATCTCGACGCCGAGCTCGGCGAGGATTCCCCTGCGCTCCAGCTCCAGTGCGAGGTTGAGCGCGGTCTGGCCTCCCATGGTCGGAAGCAGTGCATCGGGTCTCTCGACCTCGAGCACCTTTCGAACGTAGTCGGGCTCCAACGGCTCCACGTACGTGGCGTCGGCGAGCTCCGGGTCTGTCATGATCGTCGCCGGATTCGAGTTGATGAGAACAACTCGATAGCCTTCGCGCTTCAGGGCGCGAATGGCTTGTGTGCCGGAGTAGTCAAACTCGCAGGCTTGTCCAATGACGATGGGCCCAGAGCCCAGAATGCAGATGGTTTTGAGGTCTTTGCGGGCTGGCATACGTCCCTCGGCGCGGGGGGTAAGGCGCGCGGACTATGCCAATTCAGTTGGGCATTGTCGAGCGGTTCGACGAACCATTCGGAAGCTGCGCGCCGCGCTAGGCTTTCGCGTGTATTAGAGGCCGCGATTGCGCTGAGAGTTCAGGATTTCTCGCCGCTCCGCTGCGTCGTCGGAGTATTTGGCCCTGTCGGTTCGCGCATCGACTCGTCGGGCCAGCTCCTCGGCCTCGGCGAGGAAGACCTCGGCTCGATCGAGGTTCCCGAAGTGGAGCTCGACGTCGACGCAATCGACGAGAATTCCACACAAGAGGCTCGCAACCCCGGCACGTCGAGCCAGGATTAGCGCTTGTTCGGATGTCTCTCGGGCGGCCGACCAGTCGTTCATCCCTTTGTATGCTTCGAAGAGCAGACCGCTCACGGTCGCGCGCTGCTTGTCGAACATGCCGCTCGACAGTTCCCGCGCCCGCATGCCGTGCAACAGTGCCCGGTCGAAGTCGCCATTCTTGGCTCGAATGTGCCCAAGCATCACGTGGGCGCCGAGTCGGTCCAGCGTGCTCGACTCTTTGTCGTCGAGGATGCCCTGGAGCACTTCCGCGGCTTCTTCGTATCGCTCGAGTTCACGTAGCGCCTGCGCCAGACCGCGTCGGTAGCTCTGAATCGTCATCCCCGGATTGCCCGGCGTCGCCGCCTCAACCGCCTCTTGCATCAGGGGTATCGCCTCTTCGGGGCGTCCGAGGTCGCTCAGAATCTTGGCGTGCAGGTCGAGCAGACCCGACCTCCAATCTTCGCGGCCGATTCGTCTCAGGAACCGATGGCCAGCCTCGATCGCATCGAGCAACTTGCTCGCGTGCACGTGTGTGAGTCGAAGTCCGGAGTCGACAAAGATGATGAAACTGCGCGCGACGTGCCAACTCAAGCCAGGGGTGGTTTCGAGAATGTCGTCAATCCGGTCGGAGTTCGCCTCGGCGAGCACCCAGTTCAGGGCGGTAAGCGCGCGCTCGGGGGATCCGTTCAGCATCTCGAGGATTCCCCGCTCGGTGGCGATGCGAATGCGCATCGCGACGTCGCTCTCGGGAACTTCCGTTTCGGCCTGAATCACCACCGAGAGCGCCTGCGAGGGGTGTCCGCTGGCGCGCAGATCGATCGCGTGCTCCAGAGCTTCTGCCGGAGTCGACCAACTCATCAGTGACACGCTTCTCGAATGCAGTTCTGAAATTCGCGCAGCAAGAGCACCTCCCGACCTGGGCGCACGGGTTTCCCACTCGTGAGAAACGCGCCGGCGACGCCGTTCTTTCGATCGGCCCACCCGAGATTTCGCAAGAAGCCCAGGTGCCCGAAAGTCTGTTCGGTACCTTTTCCGAAAATGTTCAGCTCGGTGCGTTTCCGACCGAGCATGAAACCGAGGCCATAGCGTTGCGGCGTGAGGAGGAGCGTCCAGTCGGTGGTGGCCATGACCTGTTCGAGCGTCGCGCGGTCGACCTGCTCCTTGGACACGATGCTCTCACCGTTCCAGTCGCCGCCGTCGAGCAGCATCTGGAAAAATCGGGAGCACTCTTCGGCCGTTCCGGTGACGTTTCCAGAAGGGATCACCGCTTCGAGCACCGACGGTCGGTTCATCACGGCGAGCGCCTGCGCCAGGTCGACGTCGAGGATGCGATTGAGAAAGCGGGTTACGATTCGAGGCGGCAGTCGGTCCACGACCTCGCTGCAAGCTGTCTGGCCATACCATTCCGGGCCGATTCCGAAGCCGAAAGTTTCGAGCCCGAGCTTGTCGCGAATCTCGACCTTCAGGAACTCCTGCAGCGATTGTCCGGTCACCCGTTGGAGTACCTCGCCAAGGACGTATCCCCCCGAGATCATGTGGTATCCCGTTCTGCGGCCCGGCACGTGCCAGGGCCGCTGTTCGCAGATGGTTTGGACGACGCCGTCCCAGTCGCGAATGACCTCGTCGCTGAGGTTCCACAAGATCATGGGGATGCCGGCCTGGTGGCAGAGCAGGTGGCGGAGCGTGACGAGCTCTTTGCCGTACTGGCCGAACTCGGGGATGTACCAACTCACGGGGTCGTCGACCCGAATGACGCCGCGATCGAGCAAGATGTGGATACAGGTCGCAATGACGCACTTGCTGATCGAGAAAATCATGAAGCGGGTGTCGAGGTCGGTCGGGTTCCAACCATGCCCTTCGATTGGCCGATAGCGGCCGACGGCCTCATGGAACACGATCTTGCCGTGCCGACGAATGCAGACTTGAATGGCGGGATAGCGCCCACCGTCATGGAGCTCGAACAGCACTTCGCGTGCGCGCTCCAGGGGTGCAGCCCGCATCCCGACTTCGCTTGGCGAAACCTCGACACCCAAATCGTTCAAAACACGGTCCTCAGTTCGTGGGAGACGTAGAATAACCCCGAGGAAGGCTTGTCGTCACGGCGGCTCTTCTGCTGGCGCTCGAAGGTGAGCAGGGCTAGGATTGCAGCGGCCAACGCCGGGGAGAGCATGTCGTTCAAACGCATCAAACTGGGCCCATTCGAGCTGGACCATATCGTCGGTTCTGGCGGGATGGGAGAGGTGTGGCGGGGGCGACACGTCGCCGAGAACGTCCCCGTGGCCGTGAAGGTGCTTGGGGACGACCGCCATCGCGAGGAGATCTACCGCGAAGCCTTTCAGAATGAGGTGCGAGCAGTCGCGTCCCTCGACCACATGGGTATCGTCACGGTCCTCGACTACGGCGAAGTCACTGCAGAAGCGGCGGCCGCGTCGGATGAGAGGCTCGTCGAGGGGAGTCCGTATCTGGTGATGGAGCTGGCGCGACGCGGCTCGCTGATGCGCTACCGAAGCACGATGGCCTGGGAAGAATACAAGGTTGTTTTGTTTGCCGTGCTCGACGCGCTGGCCCACGCCCATGCTTCTGGCGTGCTGCACCGCGACCTGAAGCCCGCCAACGTCCTCGTTGGCTGCGGCGACGCCCACCCCGGGATCAAGCTCACGGACTTCGGGCTGGCACACGCGCTCGAGAACGATGCACCCGACGAGATGACTCGTCATGGCTGGGGAACACCGCACTACATGTCGCCCGAGCAATTCCGCGGAGATTGGCGCAGCTTCGGTCCGTGGACCGACCTCTACTCGTTCGGCGTGATGGCGTTCGAGCTGGCGGTGGGCGAGCACCCTTACGACGCCGATACGAGCGCCGGATTCGCGCGGGCACACACGATGCTCGATCCAAAGCCGTTCACGCCGCGATTTCCGACGCCGAAAGGGTTCGACTTCTGGTTGCTCACTCTGCTTCAGAAGGACATTCGCAACCGTTTCCAACGCGCGGCCGACGCGGCCTACGCACTGCAGCGGCTGGGCGATCCCGACAAAGGTTCCAAGACATTCAAATTGATGCCGGTCGGCGTCGAGGCATCGGATGACCCTACCGTGCCGCCGAGCTCGCTCCTCGATCCGCCTGCCGGCTTCGAGCAAAGCGACATGGACAGTAGCACCGCCGACACGATTGCCGACGTCGCCCCGATCACTCAGCTCGAAGAGGGGAGTGCACCTCGGCTCAAGACCGAGTCGCTTCAAGTGTCGGACTGGGAAGACACCGATCCCGAGCGAACGACGTTGTTGGACATGGCAGCACGGAGTATCGACCGACGCGTGCCGCCGTTGCCCTGGACCTGGAAGCGGCCGGTTTCGCGACGCGTCGACCGCACGTTGCTCGGTGCCGGACTGGGCCTCTTCGGCCTGAGCCGAATCCCGATCGTCGGCCGCGAGCAGGAGCGCGACGAGATTTGGGAGGCGTTGAAGCGAGTTCGCGAGACCAGGCGCGCTCATGCGGTGATTCTGACCGGCCCGGCAGGCACCGGAAAATCGCGGCTTGCTAGTTGGCTCATCCGGCGCGCCCACGAGGTGGGGTCGGCGGAGCCGTTCTATGCGTTCAACGGTCCGATGCTGCCGGCCTCGGAGGCCATTCGGCGCATGTTGGCCGTTCACTTTCGGTCCTCAGGGCTTCAGGGCGACGAGCTCACCAAGTTTCTCTCGCGGGCGATCGAACAGTCGTCTGAGAGTCCGAACGTCGAAGCCGAAGCGTTGGGGAGGTTGGTGGCTGACCCCAGCCTCGGGTCGAAGGAGGCGACGTCGGTCATGATGGCGCCCGAGCAGCGACAGGGCCTGATTCGTCGGCAACTCGCGCGTGCATCCGCGAAACGTCCGGCGATCGTATGGCTCGACGATGTGCAGTGGGGCTCCGAGTCGCTCCTCTTGGCGTCGGCAATTCTCCAGGCCGACGACCCGCCGCCGGTGCTCCTGGTCCTCACGGCTCGATCCGAAGCGCTCGCTGCACGGCCTTACGAGCACGCAATCGTGCGCCAGTTGGCGACCCGCCCGGACGTCCGAGTTCTCCGTCTGCAGCCCCTCAGCGACGACGACTCCGATGCCCTCGTCCACCAAATCCTGCACCTGAGCGGCGACCTCGCCCAGGAGGTCTCGAGGAGGAGTGACGGCAATCCATTGTTTGCGGTTCAGCTCGTGGGTGATTGGGTCGCCGGTGGAAAGCTGCAGGTCGGCCCGAAGGGCTTCGAGCTCAGGCCGGGCGCGCAGGTGGACATTCCCGACGACATCTACAAGGTGTGGTCTGAACGTCTCGCGACCGTCCTCGCTTCGGCCGATGAACGCCTGTTGCTCGAGGTGGCGGCCGCACTCGGTCAGCGCGTGTCGCCGCACGAGTGGCGCACCGCATGCGAAAAGTACGGGACACCGGTTCCTCCTGGATTCCTCCAGAAGGTGATGCTCGCTGGTCTCATCGAGGCGGCCGACGACGAGTGGTCGTTCGTGCACGGCATGCTCCGCGAGTCGCTCGAAACGTCGGCCAAGCGGGGAGGGCGCTGGCGAGCGATCAATCTTGCGTGCGCCGACATGATCGACGCCCGATATGGAGCATCTGGATACCCGAATGTCGAGCGTCGGGCGCTGCACTTGGTCGAAGCCGAGCGGCTCGGAAGCGCGATCGAACCGCTCCTCGCCGCGGCAGCACATCGAATCGCTCGGTCGGAGTTCGAAACCGCCGAAGAGCTTCTTTCCACGCGAGAATCGGCGCTCATCGAAGTTGGAGTCGAGCCAGAACGACCATCGTGGGGCGAGGGATGGATTCTGCGTGCGGAGCTATTGAACCAGCAGGGACAGTTTCCGAAGGCTTTCGAATTGGGCGAGCGGGTGTTCGTCGAAGCTCGGCGCCAGGGCTGGACCGAACTCATCGGTCGATCGCTGCTCGCACAAGGCAAGGCGGAGCTGCATTCGGGCAGGCTCGACGCCGCGCAGCGCTTGTTCGAGCGCGCGCGGACGCAATTCGACACGCGCTCCGACCGGCAAGGTGAGGCGAGTGCGCTGGAGGGGATGGCTCGCGTGGCACAGTTCCGCGGTGAACTGGGCGCCGCTGAAAAGCTGTTCCGCGATGCCTACGCCGTGTTCGACAGCCTCTCCAATGGACTCGGGGTGGCGCGCTGTATCAATGGACTGGGCGACGTTGCACGCCGAGACGGTCGCTTCGACGAGGCGCGTGATCTCGCGAATGACGCGATGTCACGAGCCAAGAAGATGAACAATCCACTGGGCGTTGCCGACGCGACGAACGACCTCGCAGAGCTGCTCCGGCTGGAGGGGGACTTCAAGGCCGCCGAGGCCAAGTGCCGCGAGGCGATGCAGCTCTACGAATCGCTCGGTAGCGACCACGCGATGGAGGTCCGAGCCAACCTGGGTCAAGCGATTGTGGAGCTTGGGCGCTTCGGTGAAGCGAAGCAGATGTTCGACGAGGTGCTGCGTCACGCCCGCGAGGCTCGCGACGACGCGATGATCGCCCGAGCTTCGGTCGCGTTGCTCGCCCCGGCGGCCTTCCTGGGCGATTGGGACCTTTGGCGAGAGCGGTTCGACGAGGCGAACCGGTTGGTGCTGCGGCTTCGAATGCACGACGTGAATATCGCTCGAGCCGCCGACCTGGCGTCGAGAGTGGCAGCTCAGGCTGATCGCCACGAACTCGCCGCAGAAGCGGTCGCGCTTCGAGACGAACAGCAGGCCGGGATTCGGTCGGCGTGAGCTACTACGACGAACTTTCGACCGACCCGAACTGGGCTCGACGAGTGGGGTGGAAGCGGCGAATCGGCCAGGCGTTTCGATTTGAACTGGTGGGGCAACTTCTCGAACCGGGCGATGTGTTGCTCGACGTCGGATGCGGCGCAGCCGCGCTCGCTCGATGGGTCTCGGCCCGAGACGTCGTCTATGTCGGAGTAGACGCGCTTCGGCACGAGCTCGAGTACGAGGCGGATGTTCGACAACTCGACGCTCTGGTAGACCCGCTCCCGAGCGCAGACTTGGTGGCCGCGATTGGCACGCTCGTAGACGGGAATCCACGCACCGAAGAGGAGCAGCGGCACCGTGCGACGGAGTTTGTGACGCGCCTCAAGCGCGCGGCTGGGCGAGGGATATTGGTCGCGGTCGACCTCGGTAGCCTGGACGCGCGACCGTGGCGCCGAGACGAGGCTCTGGCTGGTGTTCGGCGGGAGTGGTTCGAAGACGAGCTCGTGCAGGTCAGCGAAGACGAGGTGGCGTTGGTTTGGGGCGGCGCAATCGACGCTAGGCGTGCGCTCGTTTCCCTCGAATCGAGCCCGTTTGGCCCGTGGCCACCGTCGGAACTCGCTTGGATCTCAGCGCGATGTGGCGCGGTAGGATTGGCGGAGCGCTGGCTCGCACAGGCCGAAGCTGCCGACTCGCTGGCGCAAGTCGTTCGAGAGCGACTGGAGTCGTTCTAGGTCGGCGTGATGTGCGCGTCGGTGGGGCGACCGACCTTCTCCGGGTCGTTCGGTAGCGTCACGATGAAGCACGTGCCGGAGCCCTCTTCGCTCTGCACCGAGATGGTGCCACCGTGCATTTCGGTGAATTTCTGCGCGACCGAGAGCCCGAGGCCGATACCGCGCTTGCCGAATTCGAACTCGCCCGAAGAGTGATAGCGGGAATCGAACGTGCTGAAGAACGCGTCGAAGACCTGTTCGAGGTCTTCTTCGGTGATCCCGATTCCATGGTCGATGATACGAAACTCGACTCGGTCCCCGGTGCTGGAGTTGGCCTCGATTCGAATGGCCGAACCGTCGTAGCTGAACTTCACGGCGTTCATCACGAGGTTGATGAAGATGTCGTTGAGCTTGTCGGAGTCGGCTCGAATGGACGTCAGGCCGGGAGCGACCTCTAGCTCGATGCGTTGGTCTCGTTTCTTCAGGAACGGGTCGACCTGCAGTGAGATTCGGTCGAGGAACTCGCTGACGTCG
The DNA here is from genome assembly GCA_964384605.1 of uncultured Bradymonadales bacterium. Taxonomy (GTDB): domain Bacteria; phylum Myxococcota_A; class Bradymonadia; order Bradymonadales; family Bradymonadaceae; genus CAYLMO01. The sequence continues at coordinate 9,324 of CAYLMO010000092.1, forward strand.
ATGTCTTCGAGGTCGAGGTGCCGTGTCTGCGACTCGGTCTCCATCATCTTGAAGATGCGCCCGGTGATGTTCTTGAGTCGATTGCCGGCATTCTCGATGCCGTCGATCGCTTTGCGGACGACCTTTTCTTCGGTGTCGCCGATTTCGCGGTGGAGCAGGAACGAGTAGCCGAGGAGGACGGCGATCGGGGTGTTGAGCTCGTGCGAGACGACCTCCATGAAGACTGTCTTCATGCGGTCGAGCATCTTGAGTTCTTCGTTGGCCGTCGTCAGCTTGGCGTTCTGGCTTTCGAGCTTTTCGTTCGCGGCACGCAGCTCGTTCACGAGCTGTTGTCGCTCGCGTTGCGCGACGTAGTAGTCGAACGCTTGGGCGACGAAGAGCTTGAGTTCAGATGGGTTCCAGGGCTTGGAGATGTAGCGGTAGACGTGGCCCTCGTTGATCGCGTCGACCACGTTGTCGATGTTGCTGTAGCCCGTGAGCAAAACCCGGACGATGTCGGGGTAGCGTTCGCGAAGCTCCGAGAGGAATTCCACGCCCGTGGTGCGAGGCATCCGTTGGTCGGTCATGACGACCTGGATGGGCTCGGTCTCGAGCAGTTCCCAAGCTTCGTCCACTGTTTTGGCGGTCAGCACACGGTACTGCCGCCGAAACAATCGGTGGATTGCATCGAGAATATCGGGCTCGTCGTCCACGACGAGAAATGTCTTTTCCGCAAGGCTCATGCACCCCCTCCCAGGCGGCAGCACGCATCAATGACTGCTCCCCAACAGTCATCGGGCCGAACTTGTTTCGACAATTCGAAGTGAGCATTGAAGCTAACGGATGCAGCGCTTCACCATCAAGTCGACTCGCCAACCAATTCGAGGAATGCCGACTCACCTATGATGGCGATGCTCGATCCATCATCGTTATATTGCTCGGCTTTTTTTAGTTTTCCGGTACGCCAACCCTCATTAAATTTTTCGAGATCCGCATCGCCGATCACGAGGTAGTCGAGTTCCCGCTTCACTCCGGAAGGAGTCTCGCCCCCGCGAGACGTCACGATCTTTTGTGCATCCTTGCGCGACATCGACTCGAGTGCGCCCGTGAAAAGGAATGATTTGCCGGCGACCGGGTCGTTCTCGTCGAACTCCGCCGGATCGATCGGTTCTGGGAAGGTCACGTCGACGTGTTCGAGCAAATCGTCGATGAGTTGGCGGTTGAGTTCGAGGCCAGTGACCACTTTGTGGGCGATGACGTCGCCGATGGTGTGGATGGCAGCGAGCTCTTCTTCGGTCAGGGCGAAGATGGCTTCGAGGTCGTCGCATTCGCGGGCGAGAATCTTCGAGACATGCTTGCCCAATTCGTCGATTCCAAGTGAACGGAGGAAGGTCTCGACGCGGACGTTTCGCTTCTCACCGACGCGCGCGACAAGCTTCTCGGCGAGCTTCTCGCCGACGCGCTCGAGGTCGCAGAGCTCCGAGACGGTGAGCGTGTAGAAGTCCGCCGGTTCGGTGACATACCCGGCGTCGTAGAGCTGCTCCAACAGTTTCGGCCCGAACCCCTTGATCTCCATGACGTCGGCGAAGTGTTCGACCTGCTTGATACGCGCATCGCGACAGTCGGCCGTGTGGGCAGCCATGAGCACGTCGCCATCGCGGAACGTCTCCGCGCCGCAGCCGGGGCAGTGCGATGGAATGACGACCGGTTCGTCGCCGCGCTCCAGCACGGTTTCGAGGTGAGGGATGACGCCGCCGCGACGCATCATGAGTACGCGCGAGCCAATCGTGAGACCATCGTCGCCGCCGAGCTTCTCCATGATGGAGAGGTTGTGGAGGGAGCAGCGCGTGACGCTGGCGCCGGAGAGGGTGACCGGGTCGACGATGCCGACCGGGTTGATGGCGCCGGTACGCGACACGCTCCAGTGCACCTCGCGGAGGGTCGATTGGCCCGACTCACCCTGGAACTTGTAGGCGATGGCGAAGCGAGGGTGGTGCGACGTGAGGCCCATTCGCTCTTGTTCGGCGAGGTCGTTCACTTTGTAGACGACGCCGTCCATCTCGTAGTCGTACTTGTCACGGTTGGCGGCGATGTAGTCGTACCGCTCCTGAAGCTCCGAGACCTGGGCGGTTTCGCCTTCGACCGGGGTGAAGCCGAGCTCGCGCAGGCGCTCGATCTTGCCCATTTCAGAGTCGACATCCTCGCCGAGCAAGTCGTACGCGAAGAAGTGGATCTGGTAGTTCGCGGTCTTGGCCGGGTCCTTCTGTTTGAGCGCGCCGGCGGTGAGGTTGCGGGGGTTCGAGTAGTCTTCGGCGAACTTCGACTCGAAGATACTCTGGGGCATGTACGCTTCGCCGCGGACCTCGAGCGGCCCGGAGCTGATCTTCTCGGGCAGGTCGACGATCTGGCGCGCGTTGTCGGTCATCAGCTCGCCTTCCGTGCCGTTGCCGCGGGTTGCGGCGAGCAACAGGTTGCCGTCGGCGTCGTACTTGATGCTGGCGGCGACGCCGTCGACCTTCGGGCTCACCACGACGAAGCCGTCGAACTTGTCGAACCACTTCATGAGCGTTTCTTCGTCGTAGCATTTGTCGAGCGAGAGCATGGGTGGGTCGTGTGAGACTTTGACCGCGTCGCCGGTGTCGATGCCGGCACCGGCGGGCCCGATGGCGTCGAGCACGGGGCTGTTGGGCCGCTTGGCACGCAACGCCTCGACGAGCTTGTCGAAGTCGGGGTCGCTGATGCGAGCGTTGTTGTCGACCCAGTAGAAACGGTTGTGAAGAGTCACCGCTTCTTCGAGTTGATCGCCGTCGAGCTTGGTCCAGTCTTGCGATTTGGTGAGGTCAGTCATGTCCGTTGTCCGCTTTCCGTTGTCCGGTTTCCGCTGTCCGCTTTCCGCTGTCCGCTATCCGCGATCCGCTATCCGCTTTCCGCTTTCTGATTGGCGGTCAGCCAATCTTGGCGCGCTGCGCCTGAATGACCGTCATCACGGTCAGATTGACGATCGACGCCACGTCCGACGCCCGCTGAAGCACGTTCACCGGACGCCTCATCCCGAGGAGAAGCGGCCCGATGATCTCGGCGTTTCCGAGAGCCTTCAGCAACTTGTAGCTGATGTTTCCAGCGTCGAGGTTCGGGAAGATGAGCACGTTGGCGCTCCCTTCGAGTGACGAGAAGTCGAACGTCTCCGCCCGCATCTCCGCGTCCAGCGCCGGGTCTACCTGCATCTCACCGTCGATCACGATATCGGGGCGGCGCTGCTTCACCAGCTGCGTGGCCTTTGCCATACGACGCGCCGACGGATGCTTGGAGTGACCGAAGTTCGAGTAACTCAGCATCGCGACACGAGGCCGTACGTCGAACTGGCGCGCGAGGTCGGCAGTCTCGATCGCGATGCGGGCGAGTGTTTCTTCGTCTGGGTCGATGTTCACCGTGGTGTCGGCGAAGAACTTGAAGCCGTCGTCCGTAATCACGATGTAGACGCCGGCCGCAGTGGGCGTGCGTTCACGCGTCCCGACGAGCTGCAGCGCGGGCATCAGGGTCTGCGTGTAGTTCTTGGTGACGCCCGCCACCATGCCGTCGACGCGGCCTTCGTTGAGCATCATCATCGAATAGATGGTGCGGTGCTTCATCATCGACACTGCTTCCGCCCGCGACACGCCGTGGCGCTGCCGCTGCCGGTACAGCGTCTCGAGCATCTCTTCGTAGTTCGGATCTTTCATCTGGTCGAAGATGATGACGCCGTCGAGCTCGAGCTCGAGCTCTGCGATGAGCTTGCGAATCTTCTCTTCGTTGCCCACCAACACCGGAGTTGCGATCCCCTCGTCGAGCAGGATCTGGGCGGCGTGGAGCACTTTCGGCTCGTCGCCCTCGGGGAACACGACCTTCTTCGGGTCGACCTTCGCCTTGTTGATCAGGAGCCGCATGACGCCTTTCGCTGGCGACTGCAGCCGCTCCAATTGCTCGCGGTATGCGGCGACATCTTCGAGCGGCTTGCGGGCAACTCCGGATTCGGTCGCAGCCTTCGCGACCGCGGGGGCGACGCGAAGCAACACGCGCGGGTCGAACGGCTTGGGAATGATGTAGGTCGGTCCGAAGCTGAGGGAGTCGGTACCGTACGCCTGAAGCACCGTCTCGGGCACTTCCTCTCGGGCCAACCCCGCGATCGCCTCGACGGCAGCAATCTTCATCTCTTCGTTGATGGCCCGGGCACCGACGTCGAGCGCGCCGCGGAACAGGAACGGGAACCCCAGGACGTTGTTCACCTGGTTGGGGTAGTCGCTGCGGCCTGTCGCGACGATGGCGTCTGGGCGCACCTCCATCACGTCCGGATACGTAATCTCCGGATCGGGGTTGGCGAGTGCGAAGATGACCGGATTCTCGGCCATCGTCTTGACCATCTCCTGGCTCACGACTCCGCCGACTGAAAGGCCGACGAACACGTCCGCGTCGACCATCGCTTCCGAAAGCGTGCGCATCTTCGTGGCCTGCGCGTAGCGGCCCTTGTAGGGGTCCATATCGGTCTCGCGACCGACGTACACCACACCTTCGATGTCGCACATCGTGATGTGGTCAGGATTCACGCCAACTTCGCAGAAGAGGTTGGCCACCGCGATGGCCGCTGCGCCCGCGCCCGAGAAGACCACTTTCACCTCGGCCAGGTCCTTTCCGGCCAGCAGCGTCGCGTTGCGAAGGGCGGCGACCGTGATGATGGCGGTCCCATGCTGGTCGTCGTGGAACACCGGAATCGACATCTTCTCCTTCAGCTGCTCCTCGATGTAGAAGCACGCTGGCGCCGCGATGTCTTCGAGATTGATGCCGCCGAAGGTCGGCTCCATCGCCTTCACGCACTGGATGAAGACGTCCGGGTCTTCGGTATCGAGCTCGATGTCAAAGCAGTCGATCCCCGCCAGGTTCTTGAGCAGGACCGCCTTTCCCTCCATGACTGGCTTGCAGGCCAGGGCGCCGATGTTGCCCAGACCGAGTGTGGCTGTGCCGTTCGACACCACCGCGACGAGGTTTCCGCGGTTCGTGTAGCGGTAGGCGTCGAGCGGGTTCTTCGCGATTTCTCGGCACGGCTCGGCAACTCCGGGGGAGTAGGCGAGGGCGAGGTCGCGCTGGGAACTGAGCGGCTTGGTCGGAACGATCTCGAATTTCCCGGGGGTGGGAAACTCGTGGTAATCGAGCGCGTCCTTGCGGCGAATCGGGGCGTTCTTCGACATGACACGGGCCGTTTGCGGTCGAGCAAATTGGGGTCGGGCCGAAGGTATACTATCGGTTGTTGGGAATCGCGAGCGACGTTCGAGTCTCGAGGCTCGTGTCGCGAGCTAAGAACGGCAGCAGGCGGCGCCCGCGTGTTCAGCGCAGACGCAATCCCGATTCGATCAGGTCTTCAAGTGATGCTTGAACCTTGGTCGCAAACTCGCGCGCTGCCTCGTTCATCTCGTCCAATGTGGAATCGACTGAAACTTGAGGTGGCCTGATCGGCTCGCCGATGTGGAAGGTGAAGGGAACACGCTTCGCGAGCGGCACAAAGAGCGGGATTTTGTACCCGCCGAGCCAGTCGGCGGCGAGGTGGCCGCGTTTCGACTGGATAGGGAAGGCGTCGTCGGGGCCGATGGCAGCGACGGGCAGGACCGCCGCGCCCGAGTCGATGGCGACGTGCGCGAATCCGCGTCGCTCGCCCCACATGAGCTTGTACTTCTGGCCGCGGCCTTTGAGCGAATCGCGGGCGCCGCCCGGGTAGGCGATGCACAGCTCGCCGCGCGTGAGCAACTCGCACGCGCTCTCGCGGCTGCCGGCCACCATGCCGCATTCGTAGAGGAACTTCTTCAGGATGGGGACGTCGAAGAGCGACTGAAGGGCGAGGCCCCGAGGTACGCGACCCGTCACCTTCACGAGCTCGGGCAGAAGTGCGAGGGAGTCGACACCCGCCAGGGCGTGGTTGCCGATGAGTAGAGCGCCGCCGTCTCGCGGTACGTTCTCGGCCCCGACTATCTTCGCCCTGAAATACTTCGAGAAGACGCTGCCGACCGTGTAGCCTACCTTGGGCACCGGAGCGTTCATGTCGATTTCGCCGTCGGCATTCCCACGCAACGGCAACAATTGATCGATCAAATCAACGGTCTTCATCGTGCTCTCTGCACTTTTCCGAAAACTGCTGCATCTCATCCGTGCCAATAGTGGGAACACTGCCCAGGGCTCGGCGATGCAGACAAGTATGATGACACGACCAGTTCTTCCGCTCGAACGGTTCAAGCGGGGGATGAACAATTTGGCCGTTCGAAGTTTGTTTGCCGGGATGACGGGCGTTGGCGCACTCGACGGCGGAGCGTCGAAGGCGTGGGCCAAACATCCCAATCTGCGGCATTACAGGGACCTTCCGTACAATTCACAGTTTAGCGAATTGCGACTCGACGTCCACCGCCCCGATGAATCTGGTGCATTTCCCGCGCTGATTCACGTACATGGCGGAGCTTTCCGCATGATGTCTCGGAAAACCCACGCGCACATTGCCGATGCGTACGCCCGTTGTGGTTTCGTCGTGTTCAACGTCGAATACCGGCTCGGGCCCGAAAATCCTTATCCTGCGCCGTTACAGGACGTTTTGCGCGCAATCGAATGGGTCCGGCAAAATGGCGACCAATTCGATGCCCAAACCGATCAGATTTTCCTGGCGGGCGAGTCGGCAGGCGCAAACTTGTGCGTCGCGGCCGCACTCGTGCACGCGGCGAACGAAGGAGATTCGTTTGGCGTCGATCTTTCGGGCGTGAACATTGCCGGACTGATCTCGGCTTGCGGCATCTTGGAGGTAAGTGACGCTGACCGTTTCCGCGATGGAACGGCGTACGGCGCCATCGTCACGACACAGCTCAAGGACGCGCGCGACGGCTACCTGCGCGGTGTCGCGAACGCCCCCTGGGCCGACCCGCTGCGTGTGTTGCGTCGCTGGACCATCGACAAGCGCGAAGTCGAGCTCCCGCCGCTCTTCTCGTTTGCAGGTACAAAAGACCCGTTGCGCGTGGATGCGGTCGCGGTCGACACGCTGTGGCGCGATCTCGGCGGCTTCAGCGTGCACGAAGAGTTCGACGGGGGAGGCCACTCCTTCCACGCCTTCATGTGGCGCGACGTCGCCAACCAGGCATGGGCGGCTCAGGCGGGCTTCCTCGAATCCCTCGTCGAGGACGCTGTGCTGGAAGCCGACGAGCAGCTCGCCGGCTGAGCCTTCAATCGGTGATCGAACCCAAAAGCATACGTTATTGTGTGCTTTCGGCTCTCGGAGATTGAAGAACTGCCGCAAGCGCACATTTCGCGCGCTCCTTCGAAAAGTTTACGGATTGGTATGTTTTTGCCGAACCTCGGTTGAATCCGGTGCATCTGTGTGTTAGTTCGCCTCGCCTCGACGACGACCGTCGAGATGCGAACGACACGTGAGCACGATGAAGATTTCAAGCCTCGAAGAATACGCACTGCGCTGCCTGCTCGACGTTGCACGTCTGAGCGGTGATGGCCCGGTTGCGGCGGCCGACGTGGCCGAGCTCGAGCACATCTCGCTCCCGTACGCCCAGAAAGTCCTGCGAATCCTTGCTGACGCCGACCTCGTCGAGTCGAAGCGGGGAGTGAACGGGGGCTATCTGCTGACCCGACCCATCGAGTCGATTTCGGTGGGCGACGTGATGCGCGCGGTCGATGGACTCTTCGGAGTCGACGACATGTGCGAACGCCATGAAGGGGAGGGCGGCTGTTCGCATGCCGGCTCTTGCACCATCAAGCCGGTGTGGAATCACATCGCTGAATTCATCGCCCGAACGCTCGACAGCGTTTCGGTCGCGATGTTGTTGAAAGATGGGGACGCCGTGGCCCGCCACCTTGCGCGTGTCGCACCTGTCCCACCTGAGATGATTTGTCCGGTCGCCCCGCGCGACCACCAATCCACCGGGTTCGCCCCGGCCGAGTAGCAAAGAGGACTTCGGATGAGCCAAGACATCCAGTCGATGATCGACCAGCCGTACAAGTACGGCTTCCACGCAGATATCGAGTCGGACCAGTTTCCACCTGGGCTCGACGAGAATGTCGTGCGCGCCATCTCGGCCAAGAAGAACGAGCCCGAGTGGCTGCTCGAGTGGCGCCTGAAGGCGTACGAGCACTGGCGCGGCATGGTGGAGCCCGAGTGGCCCAACGTGAAGTACACGAAGCCCAAGTTCGACGAGATCATCTACTACTCTGCGCCAAAGCAGAAAGAGAAGAAGGGTTCGTTGGACGAAGTGGACCCGCAGATCCTCGAGGTCTATGAGCGTCTCGGCATTCCGCTGCACGAGCAGAAGATGCTGCAGAACGTGGCGGTCGATGCGGTCTTCGATTCGGTCTCCGTCGCGACGACGTTCAAGAACAAGCTGCGCGAAGCGGGCGTCATCTTCTCGTCGTTCAGCGAGGCCGTTCGAGACCACCCCGAGCTGATCAAGAAGTATCTGGGCTCGGTCGTGCCGCACACGGACAACTTCTATGCGGCGCTCAACTCGGCGGTCTTCTCGGACGGCTCGTTCGTCTACATCCCCGAGGGCGTCACGTGCCCGATGGAGCTGTCGACCTACTTCCGAATCAACACGATGAACTCGGGACAGTTCGAACGAACGCTCATCGTCGCCGAGGCTGGCTCGTACGTGAGCTACCTCGAGGGCTGCACGGCACCGCAGTTCGACGAGAACCAGCTGCACGCTGCAGTCGTGGAGCTCGTCGCCATGGACGACGCCGAGATCAAGTACTCGACCGTCCAGAACTGGTACGCCGGCGACAAAGACGGCAAGGGCGGAATCTACAACTTCGGGACCAAGCGCGGCGCATGCGAAGGCCGCAACT
>CAYLMO010000093.1:0-18091 GCA_964384605.1 uncultured Bradymonadales bacterium
ATGAGCCTTTTCTGCCCAGATTGCCGCTCCACCTTTCAAGACGACACACTCCGCGTGTGTCCGAATGACGGCACGCGCCTCTATGTGCTCGACTCTTCAGGCAGCGACGATCCCCTGATCGGGGCTACGATCGACGGTCGATTCCACATCGAGCGCTCGATTGGCGTTGGCGGCATGGGCACGGTCTACCGCGCCAAACAGCTCTCCGTAGGTCGCGACGTAGCTGTGAAGGTGCTGCGCGCCGAGCTCTCAGGCAAAGAGGTCGCGCTCGAGCGCTTCTTCCGCGAGGCGAAGACGATCTCGCAGCTCACACACCCGAACATCGTGCGTCTCATCGACTTCGGCCAAGACCGCGAGTTCGATGTGCTCTATCTGGTGATGGAGCTCGTCGCCGGAACGAACCTCGGCGACCTCTTGAGGCAGGGACGCCTTCGCGTGGCGCTCGCGCTCGAGATCGCCTACCAGGTCTGTGGTGCTCTCACCGAGCCGCACGCAGCTGGGGTGATCCACCGCGACCTCAAACCCGACAACCTGCTTTTGCTGCCGGTTTCGGATGGCACGGTTCAGACCAAAGTCCTCGACTTCGGGATTGCGCGAGCGCTCGAGACTAACGAATCGACGCTGACTGCAACCGGTATGATCTGCGGTACGCCAGCGTACATGGCGCCCGAGCAGGCACAGAACGAAGAGCTCGACCCGCGCACCGATCTCTATGCGCTCGGCGTGATTCTGTACGAGATGCTCTCGGGATGGCCGCCATTCTCGGGCACGTCCAGCTTGCAGATCATGCTCAAGCATATCCAAGAGGCGCCGGTTCGACTGCGGGAGCTGTTGCCGCCAGCGACGCTTCCAGACGAGGTCGAAGAGCTCGTCTACGCGCTGATGCACAAGGACCGCGACAAGCGGCCGAACTCGGCGCGAGAGGTACGCGACAAGATAGACGACCTGCGGCGCGAGTTCGATTTCGGGCGGGTTCGAATCGATGAGTCGAATGACGTGACCGATTTCTTGATGCGGAAGCTTCCGCGCGGAGAAGACGGCAAGAGCGGCCCGACCGAGGTTCTGCGCCGCGAGACGGGGATCGAGGAGATGCTGACGGGTCACCTTTCGGGAGCCGATACGGGCGCCTCCGGGGTCGATTATGCGCGCGACACGCTCGATGAGATGGACCACCACACGACGTTCCCGTTCTCGGCGGACGACGACGAGGTGCGCGAAGACGCGAAGATCAAGATCTCGACGCGCGAGGGTGCACAGCAGGCCTGGACACCAGGCGACCAACGGGCTCTCGATCGGATCAAACAGACCGACCGCAATTTCGCGAATGACGGCGTGGATGCATACGGGGCGACCGAGCTCGCAGATAGTGCATCGGTGTCGCAAAAGCTCGAGACGGACAAGCCTCGCAAGACGATGGTGGAAGATCCGGTGGAGCCTGCCGACTCCGAATCGATGGTGGTGCGGACGGCCGAAAAGGAGCGCGAAACCGGGGAGCGGCGACCGGCCGACACGTCAGATTCGCGCCTGCCTGTCGCCGCGCAGAGCGAATCCGTTTCGCTGCCGCTGGTGATTGCGGCGGCCATCGCGTTGTTCGTGTTGGGCGCGGCCGGAGTGGTGCTCTATCAGCTGAACCGGATGAACAATCTGCCGGCGAATCCGGATCCGCCCGTGATCGTCGAAACGACGCCGAAGATCACCAACTCGCCGCAGCGCGAGGCTGCGGTCGCTTCGGGGGTCGCTCAGGGGATGATCGTGAAGACGTCGGCCGAGTCGATTGGTGCCAACGTGCTCGCCGCGAACGAAGAGGCCGAGAAGGCGAAGTCCGCGACGACAAAGAAGAAGTCGACGAAGCCGACCGCGACGACTGAGACCAAGTCGAACGAGAAAGAACCGGTAAAGACCAAGAAATCCAACACGAAAGACTTCAAATCGGAGTTCGAGAAACAGCTGGGTTCGATGGACGACGGTTGATCTCGACGGGTACCACGAAAAAGAACGGCCGCTCAATTCTTGCGGGGACTTCGGCTACTGTGGTACTTCAGTACTTCAAGAATTAGATACCCATTTAAACCACCTTGAAAGGTCGTTCCTCGTGGCTCTCAAAATTCGATACGCCGGAAACACGCATGTCGGGATGAAGAGAACGCACAACGAAGACAACCTCTTCGTGTTGCAGGACGAGAATCTCTACATGGTCGCCGACGGTATGGGCGGCCACGCCAGTGGCGAAGTTGCGTCGCAAATGGCGGTCGAGACCGTTGCTGACTTCTATCGCGAGACTTCTCGTGATGAGGACGTGACGTGGCCCTACAAGATGGAAAAGGGCAAGCGTTTCGAAGAGAATCGTCTTCAGGCTGGCATCAAGCTGGCCAATCTCCGAATCTTCGAAACTGCGGCTCAGAATTCCGACCAGAAAGGGATGGGCACGACGCTCGTGGCCATCACCTTCTCCGGCGACACCGCATATCTCGGACACGTGGGCGATAGCCGCATCTATCGACTTCGCGGTGAAGAGCTCGACCAGGTCACCGAAGACCACTCGTTGCTCAACGACTACATCAAGATGAAGGATCTCACCGAGCAGGAGATCGAGAACTTCCCGCACAAGAACGTCATCGTTCGTGCCCTCGGCATGAAAGAGACCGTTCAGGTCGACGTCGCGCATCACGATCCCGAGCCCGGCGACCTCTACCTCCTCTGCTCCGACGGTCTCAACGGTATGATCACCGATGAGAAGATCCGCGAGCTGATGATCGACTACCGCGACGACCTCGAGAAGTGCTGCAACGAGCTCATCAAAGCAGCCAACGAAGGCGGCGGAAACGACAATGTGACGGTCGTTCTGGTCGAAATCCAGAAGGGCTGAAACGCCGCCAAAAACGGACAGACGAAACCACGAAAAGCCCCTGAAATTTCAGGGGCTTTTCTGCTTTCCGAAAGTTTTGCGGTGCATATCTATTCGCAGGTAGTTCCCACCACATATTGGTCGATGGAGGCGTGAAAAAGATGGTCGGTCGTCTGGGCATCTCTCTGTTTATTCTGCTGTCGTTTTTTCCCAGCGCCGCCATGGCCGCGCGCCCATTCGCCGAAGTCTTTAGCGACGTCTCCCAGGGAACGTTCGCGCGGGCCGCAAACTCGGTCATGCGATGCGACCGTGCCCGTGAAAGCGCTGCCCAGTGCAACGCGATCGAATCGACGTCGGGCGCGCTTCAGTACAACAACAACAATACCTACACGCTCTGGATCGACAGCGACGGCGTCGTCGACTTCGACGGAAACGGTACCGACGACACTTACAACTCGAGCTCGGCGCAGCTGCCCGTTCCGGCCGATGGAACCGTGGTGTGGGCCGGCCTCTACTGGCACGGCAACACTCGCAACACGAACCTTCGCACCCGAGTCGCGACCGGAAACACCAACCAGGTGCGGTTTCGGACTCCTGCATCGTCGACGTACGGCACGGTTACGGCTGACTGGTGCTCCACGCTGGGCGACCGCTACGCGTGCTATGCGAACGTCCTTGGGCGGATGAACGTGGCAAACGCCGGCGGCAACTACGGCGTCGCCAACGTATTCGCGCACACTGGCGAAGACGACTACGTCGGCGGCTGGGAGTTGATGGTCGTCTACGAGTCGGACGCGCTGCCGTTGCGCAACCTGACGGTGTTCCACGGCCACCAGACCTACGGCGGCGGAACACAGCTCAACTTCTTGGCCGACGACTTCCTCACGCCGCTCATGGGCGTCATCAACGCGGAAGTTGGCTTCACCATCGCCGAGGGTGACTTCGGAACGTCCGACGCCTTCAACTTCCGGAGCCAATCGGCCATCACCCCAACGACCATCACCAGCGACCTCGGAAACGGATCGATCGAAGCATTCGGCGTGAACGTGACGACGCGGAACCCTGCGTTTCGCAACACGCTCGGCCACGACAGCGACACGTTCCGCGTCGGCAACTTGATGACCAACGGTGACGTGGAGGCAACGATTGGACTCCCTGGCTCGGCGGGCGAGCAGAACGACCTCATCAAGGTCGACTTTGCCGTGGACGTCTACTTTCCGTTGGTCTCGAGCCAGAAGACCGTGACCGACCTCAACGGTGGCGACGTCGTGGTCGGCGACACGCTTCGCTACACCGTGCGCGTTACGAACGACCCATCGGCGTTCGACGCGGCGGTGCGCGTGTCGATGACTGACGTGCTCGACCCGGCGCTCGACTTCGTGCCGGGCTCGATTCGGCTGGCGACCACCGTAGCTGGTGGTCCGGCAGTGGGTGCCAAGACAGATGTTGCTGGTGACGACATCGCGAGTTGGGACTCTACGCTGCGGACATTGCGAGTGAACCTGGGCGCTGGCGCAACGGCAGCGCTTGGCGGCTCCATCGGTGTCGGTGAGTCGACGTCGGTGACCTTCGACGCCGTGGTCTTGCCCAGCGCGGCAAACCGGCGGGTGCGCAACAGCGCGATCGTGACGTTCGAAGGGGCGACATTGGCCGGCCGAAACCGCGTTCGCATCGCGACGGCGACGTCGGACGACCCCGCCACGCAAGCCCGAGACGACTCGACCGACGTGACCCCATCGCCCGACCCAGACGGCGACGGACTTGGCGAGAACGATGACGACGAAGACAACGACGGGATCTTGGATATCGACGAGGGATTCGGTGTCGACGTGTCGAAAGACTCCGACGGAAACGGCGTTGTCGACTACTTGGACAGCGGCCGACCGGGATTCGTCGACCTGGACAACAACGGCGTCGATGACCGCTTCGATGCGGACGGCGATGGCATCCCGAACCACCTCGACCTCGACAGCGACGGCGACGGCTTGTTCGACCTGTGGGAAGCCAACGGGCGTGCGCTCGACACCGATGGTGACGGCCGAATCGACATCACGCTCGACGCAGATGCCGACGGTGTGGCGGATGTGGTCGATGCGAACCAAGGCGGGACCGCCCTCTCGCTTCCGGACTCCGACAACGACGGGTTGGCCGAACCTTATGACGACGACGACGACAACGACGGTATTCTGACCGCGACCGAACTCGCAGACGCGGCAGTCTTTGGCGATGACCTCGACGGTGACGGGATCGACCCGTGGTACGACATCGAGAGTGATGGCGACGGCATCAACGACGCAGACGAGACGCAAGACATCGACGCCGACGGCGTGCCCGACTACCTCGACCCGACCCAGGACTTCCTGACTGGGCCAGCCGATGGCGCTCGCTCTTCGACCGGCACGTTCGTGGTGACGGGACGGACCGAGCCGGGAGCTTCCGTAACGATTCGCTTCGACGATGGCGGCGGCGTGATCGCGACCGCGACCGTGATCGCTGACGCGTCGGGCAACTTCTCCTCGACGTTCAACGGGCTGGCCGACGGAAACTACACGATTTCGGCGACGGCGACGGACGCATCCGGCGCATCGTTCACGCAGTCGCTCTCGGTGACCGTGTTGACCATCTTCGTCGAGATCGACCAGCCGACCGACGGTACGACTACCGCTGATTCGACGCCCGCACTCGTCGGCCGCGCAACTCCGGGCGCTGTGGTAACCCTCGTCATCGACGAGGGAACGGCGAACGCGATTACGTTCTCGACCATGGCGAACGCGAGCGGCGACTGGTTCGTGTTTGCGCCCTCGCTCGCGGACGGTGCTCACACGATCACGGCTCGAGTCGACGACGGACAGGGCGTGATGGATGAGGCTTCCGTGTCGATCACGGTCGACACGACTGCGCCGATGCTGACCGTGGACGCTCCAATCGATGGCCTCTACACGAGCGACACAACGCCTGAAATCGCGGGTACGAGCGAGCCGGGACAAGTCGTGACGATCGCCATCGACGGCGCGGTCGTCGGCAACACCACCGCGGACGCCAACGGCAATTGGTCCTTCACGCCGGCCGTTCCGCTCGCCGACGGACAGCACGTCATCGAAGCGTCGACAGCGGACGATGTCGGAAACGAAATCCGAGTGACCTTGCAGATCACCGTCGATACCGAACAGCCGTTCGTGACCATTTCGAAGCCCGCTGACGGTGCCGTGACCGGGTCGACTCAGCCCAGCATTTCGGGCCAAACCGAGCCGGGCATCTCGGTTGAGGTTTCGATCGACGGCGTCGTCGTCGGCACGACGAATGCAGACTCGAATGGATCTTGGACGTTCGTGCCTTCGAGCCCGTTGGCCGAAGGACAACACACCGTGACCGTCTCAGCGACGGATGACGCGGGGAACACGTCTGCGCCGGTTTCTTCGACATTCACCGTGGATACGACGATCCCGTTTGTCTCCATCACGACGCCGGCGAACAACTCGTCGACGAACTCGGCGACCCCGACCGTGACAGGTGTGGCGGACCCGGGCGCGATGGTGAGCATCTCGGTCGATGGTGTGGACGTTGGAATGGCCACTGCCGACGCAAATGGCGATTGGTCCTTCACTTTGCCAAGCGCGCTCGGCGAGGGTTCGCACACCATCACGGCGAGCGTGAACGACGGCGCGAACACGGGGTCAGACAGCACCACCTTCGAGGTCGACCTGACCACTCCCGCGTTGATCGTCAGCGCGCCGACGAACGGTCAGAGCGTGCCGGGAACGACTACGGTCGTCGGCAGTTCTGACCCGGGTGCGACGATCGTGGTGACGCTGCCGGACGGCACCAACTTCACCGGCGTGGCGGACTCTAACGGGGCCTTCTCCATACCGATTGGACCGCTCGACGAAGGCGCGACCACCATCGTCGTGACCGCGACGGATGCGGCCGGAAACACCACCAGTGAGATGGTCGACGTGTTCGTCGACACGACGGTTCCCGTGGTGAAGATCGACAACCCGGACGACAACTCGACCAAGAACGATCCACTCGTTCGTTTCGAAGGGACGTCCAGCGAGGCCAACGCGGAAGTCGTGCTGATTCTGGACGGTGCCGAACTCGCTCGGGTGACGTCCGACGCAAACGGCGCATGGAACTTCACGCCGACCACGGCGCTCGGAGAAGGTCTGCATACACTCGAAGCCGTCGTCGTCGATGCGGCAGGAAACGTGGGCCGAGACGTGGTGGACTTCATCATCGACACCCGGGCTCCGGAGGTCGCGATCACTTCGCCGGACGAGAACGAGGTCGTGACTTCGGCGCGTCCCGTCTTCAACGGTACCGCTCCAGCGGGTTCGACTGTGGAGGTGTTCGTAGACGGCGCGAAGATTGGCGAAGCGACCGCAGACGCCAATGGCGACTGGACGTTCGCAGTCGCGACTGACCTCGCGGACGGCGGCCATCGCGTCACTGCTCGCGTGACGGACAGCGCCGGAAACGTGGGCGACGACGAGATCTACTTCGTCGTCGACACGGTACTTCCGTTCGTGAACATCGAGTTCCCGGCCGAGGGTTCGGTGACGTCCAACGCTAGTGTCTCTGTGCGCGGACAGGCAAAGCCGGGTGCGACGGTCGAGATCTTCCTCGATGGCGTCAAAGTCGGTGAGACCACCGCGAACACGACCGGCGCATGGTCGTTCGACTTGGGTACGCTCGCCGAAGGGACCTACACGGTCCAGGCAGAGGCCGACGGTGAGTCTGACACCACGACGTTCGAGATCGATTTCTCGGCGCCTGCGGTGGCGATCACGACGCCGACGGACGGAACTCTCACGGCATCGGACCGCATCACCGTCACCGGAACTGCTGAACCGGGGGCGACTGTCGAGGTTCTCGTGGATGGAGTGAAGGTCGGCGAGACGACGGCAGACGCGAACGGCAACTGGACCTTCGAAGTTGGTCCCCTCGCCGATGGCGATCACGACATCGAGGCCGTCGCGTTCGACGCGGCCGGCAATCGCGGCTCATCTGGGGTGATCGTGGTTACCGTGGATACGACTCCGCCGGACCTCACCGTGGAGAACCCCTCTGACGGCGATTCAGTCGCGGGAGGAACCACGATCCGGGGCACGGCAGAGCCAGGAGCCAAGATCGAAGTGTTCGTAGACGGAGTGAAGGTTGGCGAAACGACAGCCGACGGCAATGGCGACTGGGAGTTTCAGCTGGACGATCCGGGTGAAGGCGAACACGAGATCGTGGTCGTCGCGACCGACGCGGCCGGCAACTCGGCGGAGGTTGGACCGATCACGGTGATTGGTGGATCGATCGTCGGGAACAACGGAAACGGGAACAACGGGAACGGGAACAACGGAAACGGGAACAACGGTAATGGCGGCGAGCAACCCGAGAACCGGTTCAGCCGCTCGTACCTCGCCGGCGGCTGTACACAGGCACCGGAGAGCCCTGCGGATGCAGGCTGGGCCCTTCTCCTCGTGGCTGGATTGGTGTTCGCCCGTCGGCGACGAGCCGGTCGCAACCGCTGATTGATCCTCTCCGCCTTCGTGCCTATCCTTGAAGGCTAGCGCGGGCGGGAATGTTCCGTACTTCGCGGAGCGTTTCCGCCCTGTAGCTACGCGCGATTTGCGAGAGAGACAAATGACGTACGAGGAATTCGAGTGGCACGTGCTTCGGCTCGTGTATGAAGAGCGGATGGAACAACTCCAGCCGTCCTTCTTGGCGTACGCCCTCGGCCTGCCGCACGGAACCGTCACGGAGTATCTCGAACGGGCGATGTCCGACGGCCTCGTCGAGATGGATGTGACGTCCGAAGGGCACATCGTCTACGTCATCCCTGGCGCAAACGTTCACGACCAACTCCCTCGTCCCGTCTGGAAGGACGAGCTCGAACCGGAACCGGCGAAACCTGAGCCACAGCCACAGACTCAACCGGCACCGACGCCAGCGCCGAGAGCTTCGGCTGATGGAACGGACGGCGGTGCCGTCGGCCAGACGGGCGACTCGAGCGCCATGGTTCCCTATGAAGGGGCCGCAGACGGCACCGACGGGTCGGTTACCCACATGCGGAGCCGTCGGGCGATTCCTTCGAACCTCCGACGCCACATTCAGTCTCGCTACGCCTCTGCAGACGAACCGACGCACATCGCCAACGTTCAGCCTGCAACGATTGAAGAAGAAGCGCAGGCCGAGGTCGACGCGCTCGTACCGTACGGCTCGAAAGAGACCGGGATGCTGCGAGTGGAGTCGACGGACGAAGCGTTCTGTGACCCGTCTCGCACAATGTTCATGCGGCAGATTCGCATTTACGGTTCGCAGTCGCCGACCGTGATTCGTGAGCAGGTCGCGAGGTTGTTTCACTCGTTCGGCTACCGAGTTATTCACTCCGAGAAGGACCGCATGCGCTTCGAGCGCGGCAGCGTGATGTTCATCCTCGCGCTGGTTCCGCTCTTCGTGCTGGTGCTCCCTCTGTTCGTCTACCTGTTCCTCTACACGATGGGCCGGTCGACGATTCAGCAGGAGCCGCTCGAGCTGGACGTTCAGTTCCGGCACCGCAAAGAGAAGGAGCCGTACTGGGAGATCGACCTGACGTTTGTCGGGTTGCACGGTGTCGTTCTGGGCGCTGCAGACCAGCAGGTGCTCAATCGAGAGATCGACACGCTCCGCGAAGAGCTGCGGTGGGCGCTCCAGGCCGCCAGCTAATTACACAATTTTACAGTTCGCGTTTCGCTCGCTATCCTGAACGACGGCCTAGAACTCGACCGTTCGTTCACCGCCGTCTGGCCGCGGCACGTGCCTTGGAGCACATCTTGAAACGCATCACCGCAGCACTCCTCGCCCTCGCCTTCGTCTCGCTCGCCGCAGCTCCCGCCTTCGCTCAGGACGAGACTCCAACCAAGTTCTACGACTTCCGAGAACACATGGTTGATGGAGAGATCAAGGGACCGTCCGTCGAGTTTACGACGGGGGGTACGAAGGCCACCTTCAAAAGAATCGGCCTCATCGGAAAGAAGTCGATGAGGCCGAAACTGATGGAAACGGTGGACCAGCTCTAGGCCGGTCCATGTGGCTGAGAAGTCAGGCTGATTGCTTCTCGTAGACGAGCATCGGCTTGTCCTTCTTGAGCACGCACTCTTCGGTAATCACGCACTCCCGGACGCCTTCGAGGCTCGGGATCTCGTACATGATGTCGAGCATGATCTCTTCGATGATCGCGCGGAGTCCGCGAGCGCCCGTCTTGCGCTTGATGGCTTCACGTACCATCGCGCCGAGAGCTTCCTGATTGAATCGGAGCTTCACGCCCTCGATTTCGAACAGCTTCTGGTACTGCTTCACGAGGCTGTTCTTCGGCTTCCACAAGATCTCGACGAGCATGTCTTCGTCGAGCTGGTCGAAGGTCACGATGACCGGAAAGCGGCCAACGAATTCGGGGATGAGCCCGAACTTGTTGAGGTCAGTCGGTCGAACGTGCTTCAGGATTTCGTTCTGGTCTTCGATCTTTTGCGTGACGTCGGCGCCGAAGCCCATGCGGGACTCGCCCATTCGCTTCGCGATGAGGTCGGCGAGGCCTTCGAACGAACCGCAACAGATGAAGAGGATGTTGGTGGTGTCGACCTGGATGAACTCCTGCTGGGGCCGGTTGCGCGAGCCCTCGGGGGTGATCATCACTTTGGACGACTCAACCATCTTCAGCAGCGCCTGCTGCACGCCCTCGCCGCCCACGTCGCGGGTGGATGAGGACGAGTCTCCTTTCGAGCCGAGCTTGTCGATCTCGTCGACACAGACGATTCCGCGGCTGGCGCGTTCGACGTCACGGTCGGCTGCGAGCCAGAGGTTCTTGATGACGTTTTCGACGTCTTCGCCCACGTAGCCGGCTTCGGTGAGGCTGGTGGCGTCGGCGATCGTGAAAGGCACGTCGAGCTTCTTGGCGAGCGTTTGCGCCATGAGGGTTTTGCCGCTGCCGGTCGGGCCGATCAGCAGGATGTTGCCCTTGGTCAGTTCGACGTCGTCATCCTCGTGGGGCTCGACGTCTTCCTCTTCAATCTCTTCGGCTTTGATGCGCTTGTAGTGATTGTAGACGGCGACGGCGAGCGCGCGCTTGGCGCGGTCTTGGCCGATGATGTGTTCGTCGAGGAAGGCCTTGATCATCTTGGGACGCATCTCTTCGATGCCGCGTCCCTCCTCGGGTTCGCGCTGTCGGTCTTCTTCGATGATCTCGCGGCAGAGTGAAACGCACTCGTCGCAGATGTGGACCTTCGGGCCCGCGATGAGCTTCCGAACGTCGCGCGCTTCCTTACCGCAGAAGGAGCATCGGACTTTGCTCGTTGGGTCCATTGTTTTCATGTTCTACCGTCCATCTCACGTGAGAAATTGGGCGCTGGATCTATGCACTGCGTCGGGTAGTTCAACACACCGACTGTCGTTTTGAAAGAGTTCGTATCGACCTCGACCGTATTTCGCGGTCTTGGTCGTCTCGACACGTACGCCCTACGCCTATAGAACGACCGAGATGAACGTCAACTTCCCGAAGGTACTGCATTGGCTTTGCGCCGGCCTGTTTTTTGTGGGTTCGGCGGCGTGTGACGAGGAGTCTGCGGCGACTGCAGAAGCTCCTCTGCGGCCGCTGATCTACACGGAGCATCCCGAGAGAACGCCAGAAGGCGTGGCGGTGCGTGAAGAGCGCATTATGCGCGAGCTGGTGGAGGGCGCGGAAGACGGCACGTGGGGCGCGCTGCAGGTGGGTCCACCGGAGACTGTCGATCTTTCGACGTCCGAGGCTCTCGGTCAGGCGCTCTTCGACTCGCTCGTGGATCGAGACGCGGCCAAGTGGGACGCCGTTTTCGTGCCTCCACGCGACTATGCAGCGCTTGTGCACGTGAAGGTCGAGGCGGCCGAGGAGTTCGTGGATGACGCGCAGGGCGCTTCTTCGGACCTTTGGAATCTGTTCCAACCACCGCCCGCCTCCGAGGCGATCGATGGGGGGTTCCGGGCGGTCTACGAGCTCCGCGGCCTGGAGTTGGGCGAGCCTCGTATGGTCGATGGAAAATTGGCGGAGAAGGAGGAAGACGTCGTCGCGCAGTACTGGGGCAACGTGTTGAAGCTCGCATGGCGCGGTACCGATCAGGTGTTCGAAGTTCGAATCCCCAAGATTCTCCGCGTGCGCCGAGCCGGGACAACGACACTTCGGGTTGCGTCAGCGATGACGGCCGACCGTCGCATGGAGGTCATGCACGAGGCCGGTATGCACCTGAAGCCGCGATTGCTCGACTCCGAGGAGTATCCGCTCCCGCTGGAGGTGGGGAACTTCTGGCGCTACCGGCGTTTCCGCGGGGAGGAGGCGACGAAAGAAGATCCGCTGAAGGCAGGGCTGCGGATCGACACGGTGGCAGCGGACGCCGGGGCGATGATGGAGTCGGCGTCGACCGAGGCAATCGATGAGGTGGTGAGCGTCGACCGGTATGGCGCGTGGCGGCTGGTGCGGATGCGACGGTCGTACAACGACACCAACCTCACGAAAGAAGACGCATGGTGGCTAGTACTGCCCCGCCGAATTTTTCTCTGCGTGCGCGCGTGTCGAAACCACATCGAGGACGCGTCTTGGTTGCTCACATATGTGGATCAACAGACGCCCATCTTTCTGTTTCCGTTGCGAGACAAGAACGCCTGGGGGGTCGGAGGGCGCGCAAAAGACCCGACCTTCCGGACGAGCTCGATCGCGGAGGTCGAGACGCCGGCCGGGGTGTTTGACGGGGCCATTCGAATCGAAGGGCGCGGACCGTTGGGCACGTTCGACAGCCAACAACGTGCTCGCCAGTCGCGCGACGTCATCTGGGGAGAAGGTGTCGTGCGCCGAATCGTGTACGACGGCGACGAGCCCCTCACCGAGGAGCTCTTGGAGCATCGGGTCCGCTAGTTCAACCGCGGTAACGGCGGATGAAGACTCCCGGGTCCATCCCTTTCGACCAGCGCACGATGACCTGCACGGCGCCCTGAAATGGCGGCTGTGATTCGAGATTCACGTGCGTCCACACATCGTCGACGGGGCACACTTTGGTGACGCCCTGCCATTTGACCATGATGTGCTCGCCCACGTTTGGGGCACGGAACAGGTGTGGGTTCTTTGAACCCTGAATCGGAATCTCGGCGTTCTGATCGACGATGACGATCTGGTACATGGAGGCCTCCTCGCGACTTGCATCCGGCCTCACTATAAGACAGATTGCCGGGGAGACGTAATTTTTGGTCCCTCGATCGTAGAAGACATGCGCGGAATATTCGGCCTGGCTCTGTTCGCGATCTGTTCGGGAATCGGCACCCTCGCGTTCGCGCAGGAAGAGCCGGCGAACTCTCCCGAACGACCGGAGCCCTCTGAAGCGCTCGAAACCGTGCCGGAAGGTACGTATCTGAGCACGCAGCGGGCCTGGCAAAACGACGAGCGCGAAGTGCTGTTGCCGATGGTGGATCGGCGCCATGAGGTCGACCCGATGACGGGTCAGTCGATCTTGTGGCCGACGGCCTACACCGCAAAGGCTGGCACGGCGACCTACACCAACTTCTTCTTCGTCGGGAACTCGCTCAACTACGCGATCACCGATGGGTTCACGTTGGGGGCGTCATTTGTTCTGCCTTCGCTCGGAGCCTCGCACAGTCAGCTGACGGGGCGGGTTCGAGTGAACGACGGCCCGAATCACATCGTCACGCTCATTCCGGTGTTGCACTACCAGTCGGAGGGCGAGACCGATAACGTGACCACGTCGGCGTGGAGTACTGGTGCGGGGGTCGTTGCCGACTTTTACATCACCAATCGATTGATCTTGGGAGCAGGAGCACACGCGCACCTGACGCTGGCGGCGTCCACCGCGACGGTGGCTTCTGCGGAGTGTGTCGACCGCGATTCGTTCCTGAATGGCGGGTGTTCCGATGTCCAGCGAGATTGGCGGAGCTTTCCGTCGGGCGGCCATTGGTTTGCGCTGGCAGGCCACGCAATCTACTACATCGAAGACTGGCTCAACGTGCGCGGAGAACTGTTCACCGGCGCGGTAGCAGGAACGTTCCTTGGTGCCGAGTACATCTACGGACGCGAGACTTTGGCGCAACGCTCGGCACGCTACGAAGACGGAGAGTTGGCGCTCGGCATCCCCTACGATAGTGGAGTGACGCTCGGGCTCGGCACCGGACTCACGGTCGGTCCTGTGGGTGTGCAGCTCTCCGGTTACATGTATTATTGGGAAGACGAAGTGCGCCTGACTCCGATGTTCGTCGGGGCCATCTCCTTCTAGGTGGATCATCTAATGCTTCGACACCGTCTCACCTTGCTGGTCGTGATCGTCTGTTCGAGCTTCCTGTTCGGATGTGTCTCGACGACGCAGATCCGTACGAATCCTGCGGGCGCGCAGGTCATCATGGACAACACCATCAAGCTCGGTCAGGCTCCGATCGAACATCGCGAAATGGTGTGGGTGTGGACAAACCGGCGCTTTGAAGCCCGCATGCCGGGGTACCAGAACACGGTCTTCACCATCGAGAAAGAGTATCCGTGGGCGCAGAACTTGGTGGTTTGCCTGTGCACGGGGCTGATTCTCTGGCCGGTAGCCTTGGCTTCGAAGTACGTGGACCAGACGGTGGTTGAGTTGATTCCAGCTGGCGGCGCCTCCGGGCAGCCGGTCGTGGAGTCACCGGAGCTCGCATTCGACACCGCGCAGTGAGCACCTGCCCACACAGACCGGCCTGTGACGGCTGCCCTCTCTTCGAGCTCTCCGACGACGAAGCCGCGACGCGCAAACTCGAACGGATCGAACGGTCGTTCGACTCGTACGACGTTCTCCGCGAGCTGACGCCGACTTCGATCGAACAAGGAAACACCCTCGCCTACCGCAATCGCGCTCGAATGGCGGTCAGCAACGAAGAACTCGGGTTCTACACGGAGGGGTCGCGACAGCTGCTTCCAATCTCGAATTGTGCCGTTCACGTGGAACCGATCGAACACGTTTTGGAGGCGGTTCGGCGGGGTTTTCCGGGCGATTTTCTCGGAAGCGGCGTGAAGCGCATCGACGCTCGATGGGGCGACGGCCACGGAGTCCTAACGTTCGTCTTGGAGGATCTCGATGCGTGGATGATTCGGAGAACGACGGAGTTCGCGGCGCAACTCTCGAACTGGGGCGTGAGCGTCACCACCGTCGCCGAAACGGGGGGCGTACTCTCCAATGAGATTGAGGTGTTGTCGGAGCCGGCAGCCGCAACGATGAAGGTTGGGGGGATGCGCTTCGAGGCCCCTTCAGCGGCGTTCTTCCAGGTGAACGTGGAGATGCTGGAACGCATTCATGCGTGCATGCGGGCGGCGATGGGCGACGAGGAAGTGCTGGTCGACGCGTACTGCGGGGTGGGAACGCACGGTATCGCGTTGGCGCAGGGGCGTGAGGTGTTCGGTTTCGATGTGGCCGAGAGTGCGATCGAGTCCGCGCGCGCGAATGCGGAGAAGAATCAGGTGGTCGGTCGATTCGACGTCCTGGGGGCGGACGAGGCAGCCAAGTGGCAGTGGCCGACCCGTCCACACATTACGATCGCGAACCCGGCCCGAGCTGGAATGACGCACCGATTCATTCGTACGCTCGGAGATTCGATGACCTCGACATTGCTCTATCTCTCTTGTGAGCCGCAGACGTTGGCTCGAGACGTGGAGCGGTTGCGGGCGGTCGGTTTTCATCCCGAGAGAGCATGGGCGTTCGACCTGATGCCGCGGACCGAACATGCAGAAACTCTGGTGCTTCTGCGGCGTGGCGAACCGGTCGAGCTGCCGTACGAGAGCGCGTATCGAGCTGGGAAATATTGGCCGATGGGCGTGACCGGGCCACGTACGGAGTCGAACCACGCGACGTCGTCGGTGTGGTTTGCTCGGGTAAACGGCAAGGCGCCGCATGGCCAACCGCCGGCGCGTGCTCAGCACTCTCAAATGGACGTGCGACGCCTACGGAACATCGGCGACCAGTCGGTTGTGCAGATTCGGTTGGCGAGCGCGAACGTGCGTGAGTTGCGGCAACGGATGCGAGCATGGGGCTACCCGATTGTGGGCGATTCCGAGTTTGGGGTCGCGTCACTGAACGGTCTGATGGCCCGCAAGGAGTGGGTCGATCGGCCGCTGCTGCACTGTGTGCGGGTCACGACGGCGGAAGGGGTATTCGACGCGCCTGTGCCGGCTGAGCTGCTGCCGTATTTTCGATTGCCGTCGTCGTACTTCGAACTTCCCGCGCCGGAGGAGTCATGAGTGGTGAGCTACTCCCGGAGATTTTGACCGAAGTACCGGGCCCCGAGTCGAGGGCGTGGGTGTCTCGATTGGCCGAGACCGAGTGTCCCGCGATCACTGCACGGCGGGCGCGGCGGGCGGGAGAGACGGGTGTGCCGCAGGACCCGATCGTTTGGAAGGAAGCGTTGGGCGCGAACGTGTGGGACGTGGACGGAAACCGATACGTCGACGTGACGTCGGCGTTTGCTGTTTGCGGAATCGGACACCGGCATCCGAAGGTGGTGGAGGCGGGGCATGCGCAGCTCGACCGGCTCGTACACGCGATGGGCGATGTTTACCCGTCTGATGTGAAGATCGCGTTTTGCGAGCGTTTGGCGGAGTTGGCGCCGGGAGCGCTGCAGCAGTCGATCTTGGGACTTTCGGGGGCCGATGCGGTGACGAGCGCGCTGAAAACCGCGGCGATTCACACCGGGAAGCCGGGGGTGATGTCGTTCTACGGCGGGTATCACGGGCTCAGCTACGGCGCGTTGGCGGTGACCGGCTATCGAAACAGTTTTCGCGAGCCGTTCCTGCAGCAACTCAATCCGCACGTGAGGCATGTGCCGTATCCGGATGTGTCTCGTCCACCGTTTGGGATCCCGGTGGATGATGAGCACGGTGCTGATGTCGTGCGGGACACCTGCCTGGCGCATATTCGCTCGATGTTGGAACACCCTGCGTCGGGGAGCGAGGGTGTGGGTGCGATTATCGTGGAGCCGATTCAGGGGCGCGGCGGGGAGATTGTTCCGCCGTCTGGATTCCTTCGGGGACTCCGTGAAATCTGCGACGAACACGGGTTGGTGCTGATTTTCGACGAGATCTACACGGGATTCGGCCGAACGGGGCGGATGTTCGCGTGCGAATGGGAGGGTGTTGAGCCTGATATTTTGTGCGTGGGCAAGGCGATGGGCGGAGGATTTCCCATCTCGGCCGCTATTGGAACACCAACGGTGATGGGATCGTGGGGCGCGTCGAAGGGTGAAGCGGTGCACACTCAGACGTTCCTCGGAAATCCGCTGGGCTGTGCGATGGGATTGGCGGCCCTGGAAGTCTTGGTGGAAGAAGATTGGCCGGCGCGTGTGGATGCGCGTGGGGCTGTACTACGGAGTCGCCTGGAGGCGCTGGCCGAACGATATCCGTCGGTGATCGGGGATGTGAAAGGACGAGGCTTCATGCAGGGAATCGACCTCGTTCGAGACGACAAACCCGACGGTGGACTGGCGCTCGAGCTCATGGATCGCTGTCGAAGTAGTGGTTTTCTTGTCCTTCCCAGCGGAGTTTGGGGCAACATCCTCGCGGTCACTCCTCCCTTCGTGATTACCGACGCTCAACTCGACGGCTTTCTGAACGTCTTGGAGACTGCGGTTGAGAAAGCGGCCACGACGCGGTAAATCCGCGGTGGTTTTGGCCCGAGTGGTTCATGAATTTTGTGGAAGAGAGCGCAGGCGGTGTCCTGCTCAAAACAGACGACGACCAGACACTGGTCTGCCTGATTCAGGTACCCACGCGCGGCGGAAACCCGTCTTGGCGACTGCCGAAGGGCTCCATCGAACCCGAAGAGACTCCCGAGGACTGCGCCGTTCGCGAAACTCGCGAAGAGACCGGCTGCAACGGCGAGATCATTTCCCAGCTCTCTCAGATCGAGTACTGGTACACGCGTCGGGACGACGGGGAGAAGGTCCGGGTGAAGAAAGTCGTGAACTTCTTCCTCATGCAGTATTTGAGCGGGTCGATCGAGGACCACGACCACGAGGTCGAAGAGGTCCGATGGTTTGAACTCGACAAGGCTCTCAAGCAAATCTCCTACGACGCGGAGAGCCGCGTGCTGCAAGAGGCGATTCACTCCTGGGAAGCGCACCTCTATCGACAGGGCCTCCTGTAGGAGCCCGATTCTCGAGCGCTTCAAACAACTTACAACTGTTTTCGCAACGATTTCGGCGAGCTGCCGATAACCCTCGATGGCGCAGAGTGGCTGC
>CAYLMO010000094.1:0-15593 GCA_964384605.1 uncultured Bradymonadales bacterium
CTCGGTAATCCGATGGTCCGATGATCGGATCATCGCGCGAAATCTGGAGATCATAACATCTGAGATATCAATCCGATGCGAGACCTCTGCGCACCCCTCCAGAAACCAGAAACCAAAAACCAGAGACCAGAGACCAGAGACCAGAATCCCTAGTTCGGCGCGCAACCATCACCGCCACACACATCCACAATCGTACTATCCACCAAGAATGACCCGATCAGCCCAGCGGCCTCAGGCACCTCGGCAATCCGACTGTGCGGATCGGGCAGCTCGTTGTCGGGAGGCGTGTTCCCCTCCGGGAGCGGCCACGGGTTTCCGAAGTCGAACAGCACCTGACCTGAGCCCTGGTGCGGATACGTCGTCGTCGCCGCGCCCCACGGGGTTCGCTCGCTGTCGTACGGCGTCATGAGCGGCACCTCGGAGTAAGTCCGAGCGAGAATCTCGTTCGTCACCACGGCGACTTGCTTGTCGCCCTTCGACACGAGCAGCAGCGAGTCTCGAAGTCCGTTCGGACCTTCATCCTGCGCCAGTCGCCGCCAGAACGTGACGGGGTCGCTGACGTCCCACTGAAGCTGCGTGGCGGCGACCACGATGTGAATCTTGGCGAACGTCTCGTACGAGTTCTGCAGCTGGTCGAAGAACGGCTCGAAGTTCACCGAACGCGAGAGCAGCATCGAGTAGTTGTTGCCAGGAACAGCGAGGATTCCTCGCTCGAAGGTCCGCGAGGTCGCGAGGATGGATGCGCCGTAGATGCCGCCTTGCGAGGCGCCAACCCACTGCACGTCGTCGGTCAGCGTGATGTTCGAATCGACCGCTTGGAGCGCACCCGGCAGGCTCGTCGTCGCGGCGTGGGCGAGCACGTGAGTCTGGGCGATGCCCTGGACGGTTCCCTCGGTCAGGTGGGTGATCCCCGACATGTCGAACATGGCCGCGACCACGCCGTTCACGTCGGCGGATGACATCCCTTTGAAGTCCACGCCCACGAAGATGTAGCCGAGCGCTTGGCCCATCTCGCGAAGATGCCCGGCGAACACCTCGGACGAGCTGCCGAGCATACCGTGGCCGTACACCAAGACTCCGACCGCGTTTCCATCGGTCGCCGTGTGCGGAATCGTGATGTGAATCGGTGCGGATGCCGGCTCCGAAAGGGCGAGTGCGTCGGCGTCGTAGGCGAGCTTGTTGAGCGCGGATTGGCTGTCGAGCACCGACGGCGTCGTCATTGTGCCGGTGATTCGGTAGGCGGTGTTCGGGTCGTAGTTGTCGCCGTCCGGAGCCGAAGAAAACGCCTGGACCTCGGTGAACTCGAACGTTGCGCCCGCCTCACCTACAGCCTCGAGGGCGAGCTCGGTGGCGGCATCGGCAAAACTGTGCAGGTTCGCCTCGGAGCCGGTCCGGAAGTCCCAGGCAAGCACGAGGGAGTCGCGCTCCACGCCCGCTGACTCGAGCTCGGCGAACATCGTCTCGAACGCTTCGCGCCTCGATTCCACGGCGGGATCGTCGGTCATTGCGCCGTCGCGGAGCGCCGCAAACGCCGATGAAGGCTCGATCGGCGAGCCGTCAGTCGTCTGCAGGTCGCGGAACGCGACGATGTACCGGGAGTCCTGATCGAGGATGACCGCCTGACGCATGAAGAGCATCTTTTGCGCCGCGTCCTCTTCGAATCCATCGAGCTCAATCCAGTGCGGCACCTGTTCGAGTCCGCTGTCGGTCACCTTGAAGAGGAGCGACTTCGAGGTCGACTCGACCGACGGCGCGATATCCGCCTCGGTCGGCAGGTCCGAGACGTCGACGTTCGGGAAGAGCGTCATGATTGGGGTGCCGAAACCGTAGCCGTCGAAGCGATCGAAGAGCTCCGCTTTCATGTGTCGATTCTGCGCGTTGGCCGGGAGCGTCGTCGCGCCAAACGCCAGTCGGTAGCCAGTCGGCTTCGTCTCGTCTTTCGCCAGGTAGAGGCTCGACGGCCATGGGAGCGCGCAGTGCGATTCGTCGAGCGAGTCGCAATCGGCCGCCGGCGTCTCGTACATCGGCTCTTCGCCGGCGTCCGTGCCGCCCGCGTCCGTCTCGACGTTGTTGGTCGTCTGCCCAGCGTCAGCCGTCGTCTGGTTGTTGACGTTGTTGCTCGAATTGTTGTTGCCGGTCGAGTCGTCTCCGCACGCAAACAGGGAGACGGCCGCCACGGCCACAAGAAATTTTCGTGCGGTCATGATGCGCTCCAAATTGTCCTAAACTGGCGCAGAATCTAGCGGAACGGGTCACAACGGTCCAGCTATGGGCGACGAGTTCGCAAACTTTCTCGACTTTTTTCGCAACGATCGAGGTGAGCGGCCGAAAACCTCTGGTGGAACCCAATCAGATGTCGACCGAGTCGACCAACCACCAGGAGATTCACCATGCGCAACATCATCAACATCGCTCTCGTCTTCTTCGCTGTTCTCACCGTCGCCTGCGGCGAGACTTCTTACGGACCGTGCGGAACGATGTGCGACCTCACCGAGCGTTGCGTCGAACAGTCACCCGAAGAGTTCGTCTGCAAGCCCGTCAATTCGGGAGGCGGTATTCATATCGAAGACGAGGAAGCTAAGTCTGATTCGGCATCGAGTCGCGATTCTCAGTACTCACTCAGCTGTTACGAGTACATGGCATGCGTTCGAAACTGCGAAGACGATTCATGCGAAGCTCGATGCGAGGGTTTGAGTAATCGCGAAGTGGTCGACGCGGCGGAGGCACTGGCCCACTGCCAGTACCTCTGCAGCGGTGATGCCGGGTGTACAAAGTGCGAAGACGAGCGCGTCGCCTGCACGTACTCCATCGAAAAGCTCGATTGCGGAGACATGTACATCTGCATGTTGGGGTGCGAGACGTCCGATTGTGAGCAGGCTTGCTTCGAGAACACGACCCCCGAAGGTGTCGAGCAGGCGCTCGCATTGAATGAGTGTGTTCGAGACAACTGCCCTGGATCCGTTAGCTGCGCACCTTGCGACGACCTGCGAGACATTTGCGAAGGTTGGTGATCCCCGACCTACTTCTTCGCGAAAAACAGCGCGAACACCGCTCCGAACACCAGCACAGTAGCCGATGCAAACCCCAGGCGTGCGAGCGACGTGGTCTCGATGACCAACCCACCCAGCGCGGCGCCTAACCCCTGCCCAAAGAAAAACGAGGCGTAGTAGAAGGCGAGCGCGGTTTCGCGCTCGTCGAGCGCTTCGCGAATCACCCGGTACTGCAGAATCGGCACGAGCCCGAACACCGCGGTGCTCCCGATAAACAATGCGATCGTCACCCCAACGATCGAGAGCGTCGTGCCGGCGTCGAGAAACTCCATCAGCCCCGAAAACTGCACGATACCGAACGCGCTCAAGCAGAAGAGCGCCGCGAGCACGCCGGTGGTCGGGCGCCGGTCGGCCAGGTAGCCCCCGAGCAGCGTTCCGACGGCTCCGCCGACGCCGACCGAAATCTGCACGGCACCGATGCCGGTCTCTTCGAGCTTCGTGATCGCCGCGATGAGCGGGCCGATGTACGCGATGGCGATGAAGACCCCGGCAAACGCGGTGATGACGAGGATCAGGTTCGACACGATCGCCCAGTTTCGCATGAAGGCCAGCGACAGCGGAGGGCGGTCGCTCGCGCCGAACTTCGGGATACCTCCAAGGATCGCGAGGGCGCCGACGACGTTGGACGCCGCCGCAAAGGAGAAGGTCGCGCGCCAGCCAAACTCGCCGCCGATGACGGTGCCTAGCGGGATGCCGAATGCGAACGCCAGAACGACTCCGCCGATGACCGCCGCGAGAGCTTTTCCTCGTTCCTCTTCGGTGACCATCATCGTCGCGACCGCGCCGGCAACGGGCGAGAAGGCGCAGGCGAATGCGGCGCCTCCGACGCGCGAGCCCAGGACAACGGCGAAGCTCGGTGCCAATGCTGCGACGGCGTTGAAGAGCGCGAAGCCCAGCAACGACGCCACGATCACGGTACGCCGGCCCCAGGCGCGGGTCGCAGTGACCACGAGCGGCGCGCCGATCGCGAACGTCACCGCGAACGCCGCCGCCAGCTGCCCCGCCTCGCCGACCGTCACGCCGAGATCGCGCGCGAGCGGCCCGAGCACGCCGAGAAAGGCGTACATGCCGGTGCCGACTGAGAAGTTGCCCAAAGTGAGAAGGAGGACGCGTTTCATGCGCCCACTTTGGCCCAAGGTGGACTTTGACGGCCAGCAGAATGTAGGCTGGAATAGAACTCGCGCGGGACGCTGTTTGGCTCCCGTATGACGAAAACCTCCATCCGCGGAGAGCGGAGATGTTTGTTCGACCGAAAAATCTCAACCGTCGGGAACTCATGCGCTGAGCCAAATTACAGGCCGTGCGCGCTCGAGAGGCTTCCCGTTTTTGGGAGGCCTTTTTGCCTTCTTGCGCGCACCGAGCCGGGCCCTCGGAGCAATCGCGCATCTTGCGGCCCTCGACCATGATGTACGAACTCTACGGAATCGCTTTCACCCTCACCTCTCGCGTTGTCAGCGGTGAAATCGAACTGACCGAAAACCAGCGCGAGTCCCTCGCAAAGACCCAGAAGTCGCTGCGCAAAGTGTCCGATACGCTCGGACAGCTCGACCCCAGCAAACCGGCGACGTGGGTGCAGTTCGGCTCGCGTCTGCTCGGCCAGATCGTCGGCGAAGGCGACGAGGTCGACGCCTGGGAATGGCTCGAAAAGATCGGCTACGGATATGAGGTCTACCAGCTCGAAGCGATGTGGCGGCAGACGTTCCTGCGGTCGAAACGAGAGCTGGTCTACCGACATCGCGACGACGTGGTCTGGCGCGTCGAGCTGCCTGGCGGCGAGCACTACTACGTCGAGGTTAGCGGGCGAGGTCGGAGCCGAAGCGGATTGCCTCGGTACCAGCCTAACCTGCCAAACGACGAAGAAGCCCGCACACGCGTGCTGGAGGCCGCTGGAGCGGCATTCTGGGACGGTCGCTCGGCGATGATGCTCGACGTGACGCTGAAGAACGAGGTCTTCACCGAGATCGAGGTCGACGGCGCCGAATATCACGGGCCTTTGCGGCAGTGCATCCAAAGGTGGCAACGGTACGCCCGCGACGGAGTGCGGCGAAACGTTCTCATTCAGGGCAAGCCTGGCACTGGCAAGTCGACGTTCTGTCTGAATGCGGCGCGGCAGCTCTCGGAGCGCACGCTCGTGCTCACGGCCGAGTCGTGCGACAGCCTTGGCGATTCGAACTGGTACGAGCTCTTGGACGTGCTCAAACCGACCATGGTCATCATGGACGACATCGATCGACTGAGTGAGATGAAGCTCGAGCGAAAGCTACGGATGTTCGAGGAGGGGTTCTGCGACGTGCCGTTCATCCTGTTCACGTCCAACGACCTCGAGCGACTTCCTCAGCCTCTGCGACGGCCTGGGCGAATCGATCAGATACTGGAGGTCGAGGAGCCTTCGGACCTCGCGTTGACCGACGTCATCAATCGCATTGCCGCGCGTGAGCGGATCGAGCTGGACGCGAAGCACCGGTCCGACTTGTTGAAACTCGCGCGTGAGTTGTCGCTGGCCCACGTTGTCGAGCGGCTGCGGCGGGCGAGGATCGAGGGGTGGGATGCCGAGCCGATCGCGGGCGATATCACGTTTACGTCGGGGTATCTGGGCGAGGATGAGGAGGCGGAGGAAGTCGCCTAGAACTAATCGAGCGTCAAACCCGCCCGAGAGTACAGAGTGCCCTCCAGCTGCGCAATCTCACTGGTGAGCAGCAGTACGTCCACCCGCGCCCGCTGCGCGCCGATGAGCGCGGTGTCGAGGTCCCGCTGGAACCGGACGACGTCGATGAGCGTCGAAAGCCCACTCTTGTACTTGTCCCGCTCGGTCTCGAGCTTCTTTTCGGCCAGCTCGACGAGCTTCTCGGCCTTTTCGAGCACGGCACGCCGGCGTTCCAGCTGGGTGTGGAGTGCCCGAAGTCCGTAGTGAATCGAGTCGTGGGCGTCTTCGATTCGCAGCTGCGCGCGATCGCGGCGAAGGCGGGCCGACTCGACGCTCGCGTTGTCGGGCCCGAAGTCGAGAGGCATCGAGAAGTCGATGCCAGCCCGATAGTCGAGGTTTTCTGCGGTCAAAGCTTGGCCCCATGCCGTCGCGCGGTCCTGGTCGGTCCCCACCGAGACCACCGAAGCAGACAGGTCGAGCGACGGAAGCCGCTGGTTCTCCTCGAAGTCCACGACGACTTCGGTCTGCTTTTTCGCAATCTGCTGAGCGACGAGCGCGGGGTTGTTGCCCATCGCCTGCGCGACGGAATCATCAGCCGAAAGCGCCTCGATCGGTGCGTTGTCGAGCCCTCCTCCGGTCGAAACTACAGCTCCGGGTTCGAGCCGCATGAGCCGCGCGAGGTTGAGTCGCGCGAGCTCCAGTGACTCTTCCGAGCGCAAGAGTTGCTGCTCGAAGAGCACGAGGTTCTCCTCGACGACGAAGATTTCGCCCGGCGCCAGAATGCCGCGCTCGATGTTGGCTTTGGTGTCTTCGTACTGCTGTTGGGCTCGGTCGCGCGAGCGCGTCTTGATCGCCACGTCGGCCTCGGCCACCGCAAGTGCCCAATAGGCGCGGTCGACCTGAACCAGGAAGGCATTGAGGTTCTCGACGAAGAGCGTCTTTTGGAGCTCGACCTCGAGGTCGCGTTGTTCGAGCAGGTTGGAGTCGTTCCAGCCTCCGCGCAGCAACGGTTGCACGGCACTCAGCGACACGGAGGTGGTCGGCTGAGGCACGAAACTCGAACCGCTGAAGAACTCGGTGGAACCGGCCGCAGCCCGAAGGCGCGTGCCGATCGGCAGCACCCACGAGAGCGACGCCTCATAGTCGAGCGCCTGGTCTCGGGTGCCCGGATCGACCAGCGACACCGAGTCGCGCCAACCGACCGCCACGCCCAGCTCGGGCACGTACGGCCGACGCGCTGAACGAGCGGCCAACCGCGCGAAGTCGCGGTCCATGCGAGCGGTGAGCATATCGATCGAGGTCTCCGCCGCCTGCTGCCTCGCCTGGCTCAACGACATGGTCTGGGCTTCTGCGAACGCCGGAACGCTCAGTGCGACGAGCAGGAACAAATGGATTATCGCGCGCAATTTCATCCTCCGTGCGAGTCGAGATGTTGTCGGTCGTCGCGCGTATTGGCGCAAGCCCCAAACGTCCTCTACTCTCGTCGCGTGACCCGCGCCCAGGCCTGCTGTGCTACGCAAACTACTGCTGCTCTCGCTCATCGTAACTTCGGTCGTCGCCTGCAAGGGCGACAAAGAGGATGCGCCCGAGGAGGTCAAGTTCGACATCGAACCAAAGTTCGAGATCGACGAGCCGAAGCACTTCAACGTCTCGATCACCACGGAACGCGAGCTCCGTCGCGAGACGTTCGAGAGCTCGCCGAAGCAGAGTCGGAGCGCGTCGCTCAAACTGACGATTCGGCCCGAAGGCGACGAGTATCACTTCCTCTGGTCGAATCCGGAGGTCGAAGCCATGCCGGTGGGCACGAAAGAAGAGCAAGAGAACTACAAGATCGGCTACTTCAACAGCCTCTGGAGCCCGTCTTTTGCGGTCGACAAAGATGGGAAGTTCCTGCGCGTGCTCGAGAAAGACATGATTCGGGAGGGGTTCCGGCTGGCGACCGAACGCAGCATCGCGAACTCTCCGCAGCCCGAAGTCGCCCGGCAGATCGCCAACTCGCGCGACCCGGTCGACGTGATGACCACCATCGGCGTGCGTCGCTGGAACGAGCTCGGGGGTGCGTTCCTGCCCTACAAATTCGCGTTCGGGAAGCCGATCGACGTCGAGCTGGGGAAACTCGAAGCAGTCGAAGAAGGCCCCTGCCCTCTTGGAAAATGTTGGAAGTTCACGGCGGAAACGGCGGTGTCGACAGACGAGCTCCAGGAGCTGGAAGAACAGCTGAAAGCGATGGACGCTCAGATCCTCAATGCGAAACGAGACCTCCAGGTCGAGAACGAGGTCAACACCATGCTACCCGCTCGCATGTCGACTTCGCTCGAATTGGAGATGGAGCTCGCCAACAACGATGGAGAGCCGGAGAAGGGCGGCACGACGATTCGCGAGACGGTCGACTTCGTTCCGCAGGACGAGCCGGCAAAGCGCGCAGTTCTTCCTGAGCTCGCCGACGAGCCTGACTCCGGACAAACTGATGCCGGCGCCAAGGCCGAATGACCTAGTCTGCTTTCGGCCGAGAGTAGACGCCGACGAACCAGACAGCTGAGTCGAAGGGACCAAGCTTGGTCGCCGACAGAGTCGCGCGGCCCAGGTCGTCCAGCGTGAAGATCGTTACGTCGCGAGTGTCGGAGTGACCGGCGTAGAGGTGCGTGCCGTCGGGGTGGAGCGCGAACGTGCGCGCGTGCTCTCCGCCGCTGTCGACGTTCTGGACGCGGGTGAGTTCGCCCGTGGCCTGGTCGATTTCGAAGACCGCGAGGTCGTAGACCGGCTGGCGGTTCATGGCGTAGAGGAAGCGCCCGTCGGCGGAAACGTGCACGTCGGAGCTGGCCGACGCTCCTTGGCCGTCGGCCATGGTCGACACGGTCTGGCGCCGCGTCAGGTCCTGCGGCTGGGCGCCCATGTCGAACACCTCCACCGTGCTGTTGCGCTCACCCAGCACATAGAGCACGTCGAGCGTTGGGTGGAAGTCGAGGTGCCGCGGACCCATGCCGCCGGCCGTGTCGACTGCGCCTTGGTCGCGCAACTCGCCGCTCTCCCAGGTCAACACTCGGATGTGGTCATTGACGAGGCAGGGCACGTAGATGGAACCGGTCCCGGGGTGCACGCGCACCTGGTGGGCGCGGTCGCAGAATCCGCTCGAAGCGCCGCCGAGCTCTTGCGAGGAATCTTGAGGTACACCGTCGACGAGTGGGTTCGCGACGATGGTGTCGCCGCCGTAGCTGGCGGTGACCACCGCTTCGCGACCGAGCGTCACGTCGAGCGCTGTGCCACCGACCGACATGGAACCGCTGCCGATGGAGGTCGGTTGCAGCTGGTCGAGCGCGTACCCTTCGACCC
Organism: uncultured Bradymonadales bacterium; assembly: GCA_964384605.1. Taxonomy (GTDB): domain Bacteria; phylum Myxococcota_A; class Bradymonadia; order Bradymonadales; family Bradymonadaceae; genus CAYLMO01. The sequence continues at coordinate 9,025 of CAYLMO010000094.1, forward strand.
GCATTTCATTGGTCAGATAGAACCGCTCCGTGTCGGGGGCGAACGCGCCGTAGGTCACGCGGCCGCCAACGTCGACCATCCCCGACGCGGCTGGAGATCCGGGGTTCTGCAGATCGAACCAGTGAACTTTTCCGCTCACCTCGACCGCGTAGAGTGTGTGTTCGAGCTCGACCGGCGGAGCCATGTCGGGAGCACCTGCGTCGTTGTTCGACACGTTGTTCGCGCCTGAGTCGACTGTTCCGGCACCTGAATCGTCGCCTGAGGAACCGGAATCCTCCACCACACCTGCATCCTGGCCTCCTGAGATGCCTGACTCGCCGCTGCACGCCGCAGCCAGAATGATGAGAATCAGGAGTCGTTTCATGGGGTCGTCTCGGTGCGCAATTGTTGAAATTCGTCGCTCAACGCGAAGGTCATGAGCTCGCTGATTCGGAGCGCGAGCTCGGCGTACCTCGGGCGTCCGTCGTCGTGCAGTTCGCTGAGCGCCGCGGCGAGCCCTTCTTCGCCGACCGTGGCGACGCTGGGGGCGAAGCTGGGGGTGAGCGCGCAGATGGCGTGGACGCTGTCGCTGAGGTCGCCGGTCGCCAGCAATCCCACGCGGTCTGCGGTGTAGCGAGCGCACCGAGCAAAGTCGGCGAGCCGCTCCTTCACCAGGTGTTCCTGCTCTTTCTCGGCCGAGGCCAGACCAACCGCGCGGAGCTTTCCGAGCGTCGCTGCATACGCCGACTGGAGGGTCTCGCGACCGGCACCTTCGGACACTCGCTTCTCGACGATCTCGGCCATCTTGGAGACGTTCGTCGCCTGTGTACCTTTGAGCTTGTTCACCCACTTCAGGACCGCGCCATCAGTGACTTTCCCGAGCAGGTCGCCCATCGGGACGAACGCCAAAACTGCGGTCATCGACTTGGTCCCGAAGGTCTTCCAGAACTCGGAGCTCGTGAGCATCAGGTGCCCGGCCCGGATGTGCTCGAGCTGCGTTCCGATCGCGAACGCGAGCCCTTGGTCGCCCAGGAACAGCTCGTTCGCGGGGTCAACATGGGCGGCACCGAGCAAGATGAACGGCTTGTTGCGGTCGAGCACGTCGACGCCGTTCGAGCCGTGGGACAGATAGACTCGCGGGGCATCGATTCCGAGCATCGCCGAGACGGCCTCGACCGTCGCGGTGACCACCGGATGGTCGGCCGGCTGAGCGTGCATGGCGATGGCCGCGACGTCGCGTTCGTCGCTCATCAGCGCCGCGGTCCATTTCTGCGCCAGCGACGACGAAGCCCGCTCACCGGGGTGTACGAGCGTCTTGTCGTGCAGCTCGGGGTCGAGCTTCGCAAACCCTCGCTGCCACGGCGGGTCGTCTGAGTTGCCACGCAGGAGACCGTCGGCTGCGAGCTCTTCGGCGAGCCTCGGGAGCACGAGCGAGACGACTTCGCTGGCCTGGCGATGCAGGAACGCATGCTCGTCGCGTTCGGCTTCGTCCATCTGGCGGACGAGCTCGAACAACCCATCGTACCCTTCGCGTCGATACGGAGCTGCTCGAATGGCGTCGATCCAGCGTGGAAACGACTCGGCACCACGACCCGCTTCGACCAGCATCTCGGCCGACTCCACCAGTGCAGCTGCGGCTCCGAGGTCACCCGCTTCGCCGAGGTCATCGGCAACTTCGATCTGTGCGGCGACCAACCGGAAGTCGTGAGCGGCTCGACCGGTCATGAACGCGTCATACGCTTCGAGCGCCTCGTCGACCTTGCCCGCCTGCCGCAGCGTACGGGCTCTCGAGAGCTGGAAGATCTCCGCTTCGGTCGAGTCGACCGCGAGTCGGTGATAGACCACCGCAGCGCTCGCCGGATCACCGGCTTCTTCGTGGGCGAGGGCGAGGAGCAGCCACCACGATTCGGGCGGATTGGAGCGCTCGGCGGCCGATACCAGGTCGTCGTCGGGCCGCTGCTTCGAGAGTTCTCCGAGCAGCTTCACGGCGAGGTTCTCGTCGCCGCGGTGGCTGGCGAGGATGGACCGCTGGAGGGTGACCTCTTGAGCAGGCTCCATGAACCCTTCGGCGGTGGGCTCGGCGTCGATCGGGATGGCGTCGGCGCAGGCGATCAGGAGGTCGTCGGCATCGTTCCAGCGACGCTTGTTGGCGTGGGCTTCGGCCGCCATCCAGAGCATCCGCGAGCGCGGTTCGAATGCAATCTCGAACAGTGCGTCGAGGTCGCCCGAGGTGACGCGGCTACAGTCGAATCGCTCTCGCCCGTCGACCACGTACTGAGCGCGGGCGATGGAGGTCGTTCGCTTGGTAGGGCACTCGACCGGCAGCGCGTGAATCACTCCGGTCTGTGCTTTCGGTTCGAACGCGACCAGTGCGTTACGGCGAGTGGTGACGAGCAAGTGGAGCGGCACCTTGAAGGCACCGTCGTCGGTACCGGTTTCGCGGAGCCCCACGATGCGTTCGCTCTTGTCGAGTAGGGTCTTCAGCCACGCCTGGAAGTCGTCCGAAGCGTCCCAAAACAGCGTTCCGATGAACACGTTTGCCCTCGAAGCGGCGGAAACTCAGAAGTCGGAAACACGGTCGACGAGTTCGGGCTGGTCGACGTAGAAGTTGCGGCTTCGTTGGAAGTTGTAGATGGCTTGATTGCGGCGCCGCTCTTGGTCGTCAGGCGGGTCGGCGGCGTGCCAGTCGCGCAGGATGGCCTCTTCGCGAGCGGAGATGTCGTAGTTGTACATCGTCGCGATGTAGAAGGTGGCGCGGGCGGCGTTGCCTTTGTGCTCGTCGCGCGGTTCGAAGACCGAGTCGCCGAATGCATCGTCGCCGCGCATCGAGCCACCTTGCTCCCATGCGGCATCGACGACCAGCCCGTAGAACAAGGCCGAGCGTTGATTGTTGGCGATGGGGATGGTCGGCATGAGGTGGTGAATGTCAGCTTCGGCCGGGCCGTCGCCGCCGCGTGACTGCGGCCAGGTGTGTTCGGTGTTCATCTGGTTCGACGCGGGGATTCCGTCGGTGGTCACCATGGTGCCGGTGTAGACGCATTCGACCTGGCCATCGATGTTGTCGGCGATGCCGAACATGTACTCGCGCGCTGACGAGTACGACGAGGTGTCGATGTAGCGATTCGAGTCGCGGAAGGCTTGCTCGAGTGCTGCGTCGGTCTTGCCGTCGAAGCCATCGAAGCCGCTGTCGGGGTCACAAGGGTCACCGATGCCGTCGTTGTCGGTGTCGGCCTGTGCTTCGTTGGGGGTCGACGGGCAGTTGTCGACGTCGTCGGGGAATCCGTCGAGGTCGAAGTCGTCGCCGGCCGCCACACACGGACCGCCGCGGCATTCGAGGACGAACTCGAACTCGCCCGCCGAGTTGGCGGCGTTGTCGAGGACCAGCGTGTAGGTGCCGGCGTACCAGAACTCGAACCCGGTCTGCAGGTCGCTGGACTGGTATGGGATGTGTGCGTCTTCTTCGCCCTGAGGGCGTGAGAACGCGATGCGGCTACCGTTTGGCCCGTCGCGGAACAGCTCGATGCCTGGGTCCCAGGAGGTGCCGTTCGCCTTGCGGAAGTAGATGGTGACGAAGTCGTTCGCCTTTACGGTGAGCCGAAGCTCGGCCGTCTCTCCCGCCGCAATTGGGCCGCTGAATTCGGCTCCGGTCGAGATCACTTCGGCCGGCCATTGGAACGTTCCGTCGGGCGTCGAAGCGTTGTTCTCGGGGGTCGACGCGTTGCTCGGCGTCGAAGCGTTGTTCCCCGGAGTCGTCGAATTATTGCCCGGTGGGATGTCGTACTGCTGGTCCGGAGAATCGGAAGAAGCGCAGCACGGCGTGAACGGGACAACAAACAGCAAAGCCAACAATACAGCGGTCGAGCGCATCACCACTCCTGATTACGCGGTCCGCGCAAAGAGTAGCACATTTGCCTACTTTCTTTCGAGCGTTTGTTCCGTGCGTCCGTTTGGCAATTCCGGACGGTCGTGAGAAAGTCCGACCTCAAGACTTCTGGCATTACGAACCTCGATTAGGACCCATCATGAAGCGAGTCATCGCGTTGCTAGCGACCGCCGCCATCTTTGTTGCGTGCGATAAGAAACCGGCCGAGCCCGAGGCCGAGACGACCAAGGCCGCCGTCGAAGCCGAGACCACGCCCGAGACCACTCCGGAGCCGGAACCAGCGCCGGAACCCGAGCTCACCGACGCCGAGAAGGAAGCCCGAGAGAAGGCATTTGGCGCCTTCATCGAAGGTGCCGACTACATCAAGGTCGGCCAGTCGCACTTCAAAGCCCGCACTGGTGACGAAGACGGACCGACGAAGCCCGGCGAGACGAAAGATCCCGAGGTGATCGCCACGCTCATCGCGGCGATGGACGCCGAGACGATGTCGCAGGACCCCGCTTCGGAATGCCGCCCGACGCACTACGTGGTCTTCTTCAAAGAAGGCCAGAAGCTGCGCTCGTTCAAGTTCTGGTGTGAGGAGTCGGAGGAAGTTCCGGGCCTCTACCTCGAAGACCGCATCTTCAAGGCGAAAGACGCCAAGACGGCCGGCAAAATGCTGCGCGGCGTGCTCGACGGAACGTACAGCGAGTGAGATTTCTGCTCGCCATCTTCGCCTTGCTCGTAGCGTGTGAGTCGCCGAGCGAGACGTCGAATCCACCTGCGACGAGGGCCGCGACGACTGCCGAGCCGGTCGGTGTACCCGACCGTGATCCGGAGAGTTTCTCGGCGGTGACCCAGGGCATAGACCGAGTCGTGCTGACCGAACGAACCGTGCTCGTGCTCGACGACGCGGGGATGCCGAAGGGCGATGGAGCGCATCCGGCGTCGTACGAGACGACCGACCGCGCGTGGATCGACCAGTTCGTACGTGCGGTCGGGCCCGAGTCGAAGCCGCAAACCATCGTGCTCGACAGTTGCGAACCGTGGGCGGATCTGACGCTCCACCGAGGGTCCGAAGCGGTCGCCTCGTTCCCCGTCGACTGCTCGAAGAAGCGTGCATTCGCGACGTTCCGCGTTCGAGGTACACCGACGGCGTTCCTCGGTTCGAACGACACCGACCTTGCGAAGTTGCTCGAGCAGCTCACTCGAGATTGACCCAAATTTTCCGCACTTCCGCGGCTCTTTTGGTATCTCATTCTAGAGAATCAGCTCCCTGAAACGACCGAATACGATGAGAAAACTCGCCACGTTCGTCATCTTCTGCAGCACGTTCGCCCTCGCCCTGCCCGCGTTTGCGGCGAAGCCGGTCTATCAGGGTGACGGCACATCCGTGAGCGTGCTCGGCCTCACACGAGTTGGCTATCGAGTCACCGAGACCGACGGCGCCTGGGCGGGTCAGACGTTTCTTCGATTCGGCCGAATCGGGACGGTAGTTCAGATCGATGACATCGGGCGCGCGAAGGTGGTCGGTGAGTTTGCCGGGGGCGCGTCGATGCTGGATGTCATCGGGGAGCTCACGCTCTTCAATCCCCTGACGATTCGGGCTGGCTTCTACAAGTCGCCGCTCAGTCTGGAGTTTGATACGGCACCGAACGCGATTCCGTTCGTGGGCCGAACCGCCTTGCTCGGCCGGATCGCGCCAGCACGCCTCGCGGGCAGCGAGCTCGAGCTCAACATCGGCGACTCCGACCTCTCGGTCGAAGGTCGCCTCGGCATCTGGAATCCGGCACCTCTCCCGCTGCGCGAAGATCGCTATGCCGGGCAGTACATCATCCCCAAGTTGGGCCTTCATATTGGCGGCTTCGGCCAGATTCACGTCGCGTATCTCGAACACGTGTTCGCCGAGAACCCCACGGTTCCGGCCAACCGCCCGGCGCCGTACGACCGACAGGTCGACTTCGGCGTGTGGATCGAGCCGGGGACACACTTCCGCATGATCGCGGAGGGCCTGGTCGCCTTCGAGGGTCCATTCGGCGATGAAGCCTATGGGGCACACGTTCAGGCGCTCTATCGGATTGGCGACTGGGAGAACGACTTCGTCTACGCCCCGGCGCTCGCCTACGACTTCGTCGACGACGCGCAGGACGGCGAGGAGCACACGGTCCGAGCGGGGCTGAACGTGCACATCAGCCAGTTCGCGCTCGTCACCGGGTTCTACTACGGCGCGCTGTACAACACCGACACCGAACTCACGAGCAACACCCTCGAGCTGCAGTTCCAGGGCGAGTTCTAGCTCAGATCGTCAGAATCTTCTGGCCGTCGTCGCCGAGGGACTCAACCGGAGTTCCCATGGCATCGAGCATGGTCATGAAGACCTCCGAAATCTTCTGCGTCTCGGCGAATCGAACGTGTCGGCCGGTGTCGAAGTAGCCGCGGCACGAACCCGCCATTACGACCGGGAGGTCGTTGTGGTTGTGGCGGTTTCCGTCGGAAATCTCACTCGACATGAAGACCGTGCAGGTCTCCAAGAGCGACGTTCCGTCGACGTCCTGAGTGTTCTTGAGGCGCTCCAGGAGGTACGCGAACTGTTCCATTTCCCACCGGTTGATCTGCTCGAGTTTGGCGTGGTTACTGGCCAAGCCCTGGTGGTGCGAGATCTGGTGGTGACCCAGTCGAAGCCCGCGAACACTCGGTCGAACACCGTGCGCGGATTCACCGTCTTGGG
>CAYLMO010000094.1:15693-16818 GCA_964384605.1 uncultured Bradymonadales bacterium
AGTCGAAGCCCGCGAACACTCGGTCGAACACCGTGCGCGGATTCACCGTCTTGGGCAGCGGGGTTTGCGGCCCAGCCCATGCGATGTTGCGGGCGTACGCGCAGGAGTAACCGGAATCGCATCCGCCGGTGCTTCCGCCGCCGTCGATGCCGGGCTCGAGCGACTTGTAGCGAGTCTGGCCCTCGAGGGCATTCGCCGCGATCTGGTCGACCGAGATGCCGTTCCGGATGTCGGCGCCTTCCGTCTTGAAGACGTGCGTCGCCGTGAGGAACGAGCCGGTGCCCGCCGCGTGGTCTCCCGGACCATCCGGGCGCGCTGGCCGGTTCTCGGTGTTGGTGAGGACCATGATGTCCTCTTGGACGTTGGCCAGCGGCGCCAACGTAGCGCGAAGTTGCGGCCGACTTCTGCCGGCGTGAACGACGGCATGTGGAAGCCTTTCGGCACGTAGTATGCCAACATCCGCTTCGCGCCGTTCTCCTGCGCGAACGCGTTCTTGCCTACCGGCAACATCGTCTCGAGGAGCGGCAGTGCGAGTGCGGCACCTGCGCCGCCGAGGAACGTACGTCGATTGATTCGCTTCGCTCGTTTCATTGCTGGACCTCCTGCAGTTCCCCGCCACGGCGCATACGGAACGCCGGGCTGGTCACGATTGCTTTGATGATGTCGGTCGTCCGGTAACCGTCGAATGCGGTCTCGGTCAGGATCGACTCGATCTGTGGGTGGTCCCACTTCTCGACCCCGCGCCCAAGCGCGTAGGTCAGGAATTTCTCGGTGACGCAGTTTGCGTACATCGGGTCGTCGGCGAGCGTGTTCGAGAGCTCGAACACGCCGTTGAATTCGCGGTCGCCGGGGAGCTCGCCGCTTGCGTCGATGGGCGCTCCGTTGTCGAGTTCACGCCACTTGCCGACGCCATCGTAGTGCTCCATTCCGAAGCCGATGGGGTCCATCATGAAGTGGCAGCCGCGGCAGCTCGGGTCGTCGGCGTGGCGCGCCATGCGTTCACGCAGCGTGCCCTGCACTTCACCCTCGGCGGTTTCGTCGTCGGGCAGGTTCTCGACGCCCGGCGGTGCAGCCGGCGGAGCCGAACACATCAGGCTCTCGAGCACCCATTCGCCACGCTTCACG
>CAYLMO010000094.1:16918-18032 GCA_964384605.1 uncultured Bradymonadales bacterium
GTCTTCGTCGAAGTCGGGGAAGATTTCGTAGTCGGGCGTCGAGGTGAGGACCTCGTCGAGGTGCAGCCACTGCGTCGCGAAGTTGTCGATGAGCGCGATGGCGCGGGGGTCCTGCATCATTCGGTCGACCTGAGCGCGAAGCACTTCCTCGTCTTGCAGGCGTCCTTCGTCGGCGAGCTGCATGAGCTCGGCGTCGGGCATCGTGCTCCAGAGGAAGTACGACAGGCGAACGGCGAGTTCGTGATTGCTCAGCAGGTGCGGCGTGTCGCTCTCGGGGTCTTCGTCGAGCTCGACTTTGAAGATGAAGTGGGGCGACAGCAGAATCGCCTGCAGCCCCAGCGCGACCGCTGCTTCGTGATTGAGCATTTCGCCGCGGCCGACGTTGTAAAGGTCGACGAGCCGGGTGATTTCTTCGTCGCCGACAGGTCGGCGCCACGCTCGCTTCGCGAACGCCGCGAAGATGTCGCGAGCGCACGATTCCTCGACCGACGGGTCGTCGGGGGTGCAGATGAGGAGGCGAGCCCGGGGCGATTCGGGTGGAGCTTCAGTGTCGGGCTGAGCGGTACCTTCGTACTCGATCCAGTCGACGAAGAGGTTGCGGTCGATGCCGTTGTCGGGGTCGTAGAAGTCGTTGGTGAAGGCGGCCGCGAGCTCGACTCCGCCTGCGGGGAGGTCGGCCGTCGTCTCGTAGACCTGCGGCGACCCGGCTTCGGCAGTCACGCGGAAGGTCTGGAGCACCTGGGCGTTCACGCGAAGCTCCATTGCGGCGGGGTCTGGGCCGCCCTGGCGGGCCCATGCGCGCACGCGCAGCACGTACTCACCGGGGGCGCCGATCTGCACGACCGACCCGACCTGACCGTTCGACGTGAGCACCCACGAGTCGGCGCGAGCGCTGCCGCTCGAACCGGTCGCGTTCTCGGCCTCGATGCGGCCAGAACCTTCGCCACCTGCGCCTGTCTCGGACGTTCCGAGCGCTTCGGCGACGAGCGTCTCGGAGGCGAGCTGATACGCCTCCATGTGGGTGGGCGAAATGCTCAGGACGTCGCCGATGGTGTTGAAGCCGTAGCCGAAGTCGTCCTCGGGGAACGTGTCGGCCGGAGCCGATTCCGTGCCG
>CAYLMO010000095.1:0-8775 GCA_964384605.1 uncultured Bradymonadales bacterium
AGATGTTATGATCTCCAGATTTCGCGCGATGATCCGATCATCGGACCATCGGATTCTTCGTGCTAGACCCCCGACCTCCGGCAGTCGCGAGTCTCGGGTCCAAAACGAAGACTTTGGCTTTGGGTCCGGCGAGCCGAACGAGGAGCGCCCCCAGCATATTTGCACCACTGTAAACCTCGTAGACAGCGCTCCCGACCCAACCCCCTCCACAACCGTCAGAACGGCGTTCGAGGGCTGGCATCGTCCGTGCTCCTTACTCGTGTGAAATCGAGAGAAGGAGGACACCATGCATGCCAACGCCATCAAAGCTCCCAGCCGCCGCGCCCGCGAAGTAGCCCGCGACGCCGTCGACTTCCTCAAGCGCCAGGTCGGTCGCGCCATACTCTTCTTCGTCGACCTGTTCGTGCTCGCCTTTGGCCGCGACGTCGACTTCGCTGAGGCCGAGTGGCTCGACGGACCGTCGGAGCCGGGCGATGTGGTCGGCCCCGAAGCTCACCTGCGGGTCGCCAAGCGCCGCGAGCTCGACGTTTGGGAGTACCCCGACGGCGGACTCCTCGCCGAGTTCGACGACCTCGACTCCCCCAGCTTCGACGCGGCGCTGATCGACGAGCGCATCCACCACTTCTACGAGGCCACGGCGGCCCATAACGTCTCGGTCGCCGCGAACTGGCGCGGGCCGATTGCACCGCTGGCACGATTCGTCATCGGGATGGCCGGTCCGGCCGCCGACAACCTGAATCTGCCGCTGAACCCAGAAGAGCTGGCCGCTGGCCTCGACTCCAAAATCATCTCGCTGGTCGACCCAGTCGGCGACGACAACTGGACGTGCTGGCTCCGCCGCAAGCGGTCGGGCGAGGTCGTCTACTCCGGATTCTACGGGCTGGCGGACGTGCCGGAGCACTACGGCAAGTGCGTGAAGACGGTGTTCCCCATTCCACACGGGCACATCACGGTCGTGCTCGAGCCGACGCACCACCGCGACGGCGGGCTCGACCTGCGTTCAGAAGGTAGGGGTTGGGGCGACGCGGGATTCTACGTCTGCCGACGGCTCGACGGAGGGCGCGCGCGAGTCGTGAAGCTGCCGCTCGGTGAGTCGATTCGAGTGTTCCTGGACGAGCGGGACGAGCTGCGGACGGACCACAAGTTCGCGTTCCTCGGGTCGGAGTTCCTGCGGCTCGACTACCGGCTTCACGCAAAGAGTGTGGTGTGATGCTACTTCGGCTCGGGCTTCAAGAATGCTTTGCCGTCTTTGATGACGACCTTGAAGTCCACGTCGCTAGCTCCGCGTGACGAGCGGAGCTGTTCGCGTTGCTTCTGCATCGACTTCTGGACCGACTCGTAGCTGATGTTGGTCGATTCGTTGCAGCGGCGCTTGGCCTCGATGAGCTGGTTGTAGACCGCACGCGCCTGATCGTCGCTGCTGCCGCCCGCTCGGGGTGGCGGCGAGTTGCGTTGGATCGTGCGGTTGGTCGGTCCGCCACGTTCGTTCTTGAGCCGTTCGCGGTGCGCGGCCATCTCGCGGAGCTTGTCGACGCTGGCGCCGCCGGTGGGCAGTGGCGCGGAGTCGGTATTGTTGTTCAAGCGTTGTTTGAGCTTGGCGAGCTTGGCGGCACGCGAGTCGTCGAGATTCGACTCCTGCGCGGGCGCAGCCGGACTTGGCGCCGGTCGTGCTGTTGGCTCGCTCTCGGCCTCGAGCTGCGCTCGAATTGCGGCGAGCTTGTCGGCTTTCTGTTGCTCGTAATTGAACGCGCCGGCGGCATCCATCTCTTCGAGTTCGCGCTGATAATCTTGCAGCGACTCGATCTCCTCCATCTCGAGGTCGATGTAGTGCATCTCTTCGCGCGCGCCCTCTTGTTCCTTTCGGCGGTTCTCGCGGCGGTCGACGCGCGCGCGGTCGCGCTTATAGGTGCCTTCCTCGATCTGCTTCTCGACGCGGTTCCAGTACGACTTGTACGAGTTGAATCGCTGCACGAGTGAGCGGATACGGAACTTGAGCGCCGTGTTGCGAGTGTGTGCGTTTTCGAGCTGAAAGATGAGTCGCACGACTTCTTTCCGCGCGGTGCGCGGTGGGATCCTTTCGATCCCCATGAAGTATTGCTCGTAGAGGGCTCTCAGACGGTTGAGGCGCTGATCGAGCTGATTGAGGAGGGCCTCGATCTCACCGGCCGAGAGGTCTTCTTTCATCGCCATGGCAATTACCTAGCGTGGGGGCGAACGCCGCTTGCGAATGTGTCGCGTTGCCGCCTAGTGTACCAACGCTCTGCGCCGCTGCAAATCTGCGACACCCCGAACATCGTCACATGCATACACTTTTTCGAGTTCTAACTTCGTCATGGGCCGCCTTGTTGCTCGTTTTGGCGCTGGTTTCGGCGGGCTGCGACAAGCCCCAAAAGGCCGAGTCAGCCAGCACCAGTGCGGCCTCGAGCCAGATCGACGCTGGCCTGAAGTACGACGAAGCTCGCACGATCATCGCGTCGGACAATCTGCCGCAGAATCCACAACGAATCGTGTCGCTCGCCCCCAACGTCACCGAAATTCTGTTCGCACTCGGACTAGGAGATCGTGTGGTAGGCGTGACGAACTATTGTGACTATCCGCCCATCGTGACGGCTCTTCCGAAGGTCGGCGGCTTCATCAACCCCGACGTCGAGATGATCCTGGCACAGAAGCCCGACCTCGTCGTCGGCGTGACTTCGGCGGGCAACGCAGACCTCCCGAACACGCTGCAGGAGGCCGGGCTCAACTACGCGTTCATGGAGATCGAGAACATCGACCAGACGCGGGAAGCCATCATGTTTCTCGGGGCGACCACGGGCGCCATCGCGCCAGCCGCGAAGCTCGTGGGCAACATCGACTCGCAGCTCGATGCCTGGACGGACAAGATCGAGAATCCTCCGACCGTGATCGTGGTCTACGGCTACAAACCTCTCGTCGCGGCGGGTCCCGGTTCGTTTGCCCATGAGCTGGTCACTCGAGCCGGCGCCAAGAACGTGCTCACCGACCAGAACGATCGATACGGCCAGCTCGACGCCGAGGCCCTCATGGTGCTGAACCCCGACGTCATCGTCGACGCCGCGATGGGCGACGAAAGTGAGCCCCCCTGGAAGGCGTATCCCAACCTGACCGCGGTCGAGAATGGGAACGTCATCAAGGTGAGCGATCCGGCCGTGATGCGCCCCGGCCCCCGCATGGTCAAAGGGTTTGCCGAGCTCGCCGGCGCGATTCAGGTTGCCGCGGACAAGAGCGAGAAAGAGTAAGTGCGTGGCCGCCTCCCGCCGCTGGTCGCCATCGGCGCGGCTGCGTTGTTTGCCGCAGTCGCGGCAGTTCTCGGGCTCTCCTTTGGCTCGAGTGGCGGGGACCTGAGCGTCGGGATCGGCTTCATCACCGGGTCACTCGACCCGGATACCCATCAGATCGTGAGCTTCGCCAGACTGCCTCGGGTGGTCTTCGGCCTCGTGGTCGGAGCCGCACTCGCCACCGCAGGCGCTGTGTTCCAGGCAGTGTTGCGCAACCCACTCGCCGACCCGTACATCCTCGGCGTTTCAGGCGGCGCGGCGCTTGGAGGTTCGCTCTTCGTCGCGGTGGGCGGCGCGACGCTCGGGTGGATCGGCGCGTTCGGACTTCCGGGCGCCTCGTTCGCCGGAGCAATCGCGGCGATCGCGCTCATCCTCGCCGTCGGACGATGGGGCCCGGATGGTCGAACCGGCACCTACGTTCTGTTGCTCACCGGCGTGGTCGCGAACGCGTTCGCATCGTCGACCATCACCTTCCTCAAGTCGGTCGTCACCGCGGTCAAAGCGCAAGAGCTGCTTTTCTATCTGATGGGCAGCCTCGACGTGGAGGGAACTCCGTGGATCGAGACGACGGGCGTTGCCGCCGTCACCGCAGCCTCCCTGGTCGTCGTGTACTTCTTCGCTCGCGACTTGAACGTGTTGTCGCTCGGCGACGACGAAGCGGCAGCGCTCGGCGTCGACACCGAAAGGACCCGTGCCATCACCGTGCTCGTCTCGTCGCTCGCAGTCGCCATCGCGGTGGCCTACACGGGCCTCATCGGCTTCGTCGGGTTGGTGGTGCCGCACGGAGTGAGGCTCTTGGTCGGCCCGGACCACCGCGTGCTCCTGCCGGCCTGTGCCCTGGGGGGCGCCGGCTTCCTCGTCGCCAGTGACGTCGCGGCCCGGAGCATGTTCGGGCTCATGAACACGTCGATCCCGGTCGGCGCGATGACCGCGTTCATCGGCGCACCCCTCTTTGTGCTGTTTTTGCGGCGGCATCTGAGAGGTGCCGAATGAAGCTGATCTCGAGAGACCTCGACCTGCGGATTGGCGAACGCACGCTGCTGCGCGGCGTGAGCTTCAGTGTCGACGCTGGCGAGATGGTCGCGCTCATCGGGCCGAACGGCGTGGGCAAGACGACCTGGATTCGTGCGGCCGCCGGGATCGTTCCACCATCTGCGGGCGCCGTGGAACTGGGCGGCGATTCGGCGCACGAACTAGCTCGTCGAGAGGCCGCACGACGCGTTGCGCTCGTCCCGCAGACCCGCCCGCCGGTGTTCTCCTACACGGTCCTCGAGATCGTCTTGATGGGGCTACATGCGCGCCTGCCGCGGTTCGGCCGTGTGTCGCAGACGCAGCGCGACCGCGCGGCTGCCGAGCTCGAACGCCTCGAGATTTCGGACCTCGCAGGGCGTTCGCTCTCGAGCCTGAGCGGCGGCGAAGCGCAGCGTGTGTTGTTGGCGCGCGCGGCGATGAGCGAGGCGCCGATCTGGCTGCTCGACGAACCGACCGCCAACCTCGACCCGCGGCATCAGGTGTCGCTTCTGGCGAGGGTTCGCGAGCACGTCGACGCTGGCGGGCTGGCGATTTGCGCCATGCACGACCTCGGGCTGGTCGAGAGCCACTTCGATCGAGTGCTCGTGTTCGCTGGCGAGGGGCTGCGAGCAGATGGGCCGCCGGCTGAAGTGCTGACCGACGAGTTACTCTCCGAAGTCTACGGCGTTTCCGCGCGCCGTGAATCTCGCTGGGCATTCGATGCCACGAACGTCACCACCGAATGAAATTTGGATTGCATTCTTCCGGTGAGGTTTGGCATCCCAATAGTGGATATCCACCAGACGGATAGATGAGCGCACTCCCCCGAAATCTCCATTCGGCGCTGACGACCGCCGATCTCGCCTTGAGCGAGTCGCGCGACGGGCACCTGCCAGTGTCGCTACGACGCGCCGTTTGGGACGCGATGGGCCAATATCAGTTCACGGACGAGCAGTTCGCGTACGGCCTCGGCCACCTTCGTCGAACGACCCTCGCCTGCTTCGCGGCAGAGGCTGCGCTGGGGGTTTGGGTGCGGCACGGCGGCGACGACCAGCCAGGTCGTGTGCTCGATCTGGTAGAGCACTACCTGACCGGAAATGCGGACGGCGAGGTGCTCCACGAGATTGGGACGGAGCTGTGGAATCGGGCTGACTACCTGGAGGAGGGCCCCGAGGCGTGGGTCATCTTCGCCACGTATCATGCGGTGATGGTGGCATTCTCCGACGAGCTCGCCCCAGCAGAAGCGACGCAAGAGAGCGAAGATTCGCTGAACGAGTACGATGCAGGCTACTACGCGGCCTGCGCGCTCGCGAACGGGCATCCGGGAGACCCTGGAAGCTCGATGGAACGCCGACGAGCGTTCTGGCGATGGTATTTGGAGAGCGCCGTTCCGGCCGCTTTCAGCATCGCTCAACCCAGCGCGGCGCAGTAATTACGCGGTCCAAACGACGTATATCTTGGAAAACTGTCGCGATCTCCGCTACAACGCGGACATCACGAAATGTGATCCATTCTCAACTCGACCTTTGAATGAGGACCCCCATGCGCACCAAGCACCTTCTGGCGCTCGCGTTGTCCGGCATGATGGCGATGACCGCCTGCTCGGATGACGACGAGAACAACAACGCCAACAATCAGACGACGAATAATCAGACCACGAACAACACGTCTGCCGACGCCGGTAACAACACGACGACCGACGCTGGCAACAACATGACGGGTGCCGATGCGGGCACCGACATGGGGATGACCGGACTTCCGGACGGGTTCTTCATCGATGGGATGGATGGCCCTGCGACGGTCCATCGTGATGCACAGGGCGTGCTTCACATCGATTGCTCGACGAACAACGACTGCTTCCGCGTGCAGGGTTACTTCCACGCGAAAGACCGGTTCTTCCAGATGGACGTCCGTCGTCGATTTGCTCGCGGTCAGATCACCGCGCTCATTGGTGCGCTCGACCCCGCTCTGGTCGACCTCGACCTCGCGCAGAAGACGCTCTTCTCGTCGCGTGATGGCTCGCAGTCGCTTTTCGAGAACGCGCTCGCGAACGTCGACGCGGACACGGTCGAAATGCTCGAAGCCTACAGCGCCGGCGTGAACGCATGGATTCGCGACTACGAGATGGAGCGCAACGACGCAGACATTTCACCTGCGTTCGGATTCCTGCAGAACCTCGCGCGTGACGCGAAGCCAGAGCCATGGACGCCGATCGACTCGATCGCGTCTGGATACCTGCTGCTTCAAGACCTTTCGGACTCGTCCAGCACGGACCTTCGCCACGGACGCGCGTACGCCGCGCTCGACCCGGCTGTCGCTGTCGACCTCTTGGCACCGCGCGCTTTGACGCAGTCGAGCACGTATGGGGCTTCGGGAGAGACGTACAACCCGGGCGGCAACCTCCTCCGAAACTTCCCAACTCCCCAGGACCTCGCACCGACGTTTGATCGCCTGAAGGCATCGAAGACGTCGATCGAGATTGCACACGACCGCATGCGCAACATCGCGCATTGGCGCACGATCTTCCTCGGCGAAGACGTCGACGGGGCGAAAGGCTCGAACAACTGGGTTGTGGGCCCGAGTCGCACGTCGAACGGCAACGCCTACATGGCGAACGACCCGCACCTCGCGCTGTCGAACCCGGCGCTCTGGTACATGGTCGAGATGGACTCGAAGACCAACGGTAGCGGCGATCTGCACACGTTCGGCGTGACGTTCGCTGGCTTCCCGGGTCAACTCCTCGGCCACAACGAAGACATCGGTTGGGGCGGAACGGTGGTGTTCTTCGACCTCGCCGACGCCTACACCGAGACGCTCACCGCCGACGGAACTGGCGTCGTGATCGACGGCAACGACGTTCCGTTCGAAATGCGCGAAGTCACCGTCGAGATCGCCGGCGAAGGCGACCAGACGTTCATGGTTCCTTACGTTCCGCAGCACGGCCCGGTCATCTCGATGGACATGGAGGCGGGAACCGCCGTCACGTTCAAGTGGGCTGGTCAGGGCAACGGGACCGACCTGAACATGTTCTACGACCTCATGCGGGCGAACTCGGTCGCCGAGGCCAAGACCGCACTCGAGCAGTCGACCTCGACAAACCAGAACTGGGTCGTCGTCGACAGCAACAAAGACATCGGTTGGTTCCCCTACAACGAAGTACCGAATCGTCCGTGGGCGACCCAGGCGCTCGCGCCGTGGCTGCCGCTTCCGGGTGATGGCTCCGCAGAGTGGGAAGGTTCCGTTCCGTTGGCCGACCTGCCTCAGCTCGAGAACCCGACCAACGGGTTCATCGCAACGGCGAACCAGGATGCAACCGGCGCCCGTTTCGACGGCGACCCGTCGAACGACGGCTACACATACCTCCAGGGTCACACCGCGATCGGCGCTCGTCACCAGCGAATCGTCGACCTCATCGACGGGATCGGCAACGCACATGACGCCGACACGATGGCGCAGATTCAGGCCGACGATTACATGCTCTTGGCCGAACTCGCGCTGCCGGAACTGCTCCTGAGCCTGAACGGCCAAACGCTCTCGGCCGAAGCCACCGCGATGGTCGCCACGCTCAACAACTGGGACTACACCTGCCCCAGCGGCTACGAGCAGGGCGGCACGGTCGAGTCGACCGACGCAACGGTCATCACCAATTCGGCTGGTTGCCACGCGTTCCACGCGTTCTTCTACAGCTTCAGTGAAGCGACGTTCGGCGACGAACTGGACGGAACGCCATTCAGCGGAAACAGCAGCGAAGCCCTTCGCGCGTCGGTCCACATCCTCACGGACCCGAGCCTGCTTCCGAACAACGGCGACGCGTACTTCGACGACGTTACGACCACGATGGGCCCCGCAGAAACGCGCGAAGACATCGTCCTCGCCGCAGCAGAGAAGGCCGCAGCTTATCTGGCGGGACTCGGCGCGACCGAAGCAGACTGGCGCTGGGGTGATGAGCACCAGCTCGTCACGCGCGCCGACTTGCTCGATAGTTTCGGATTGTCGCAGTTCAACGGCGGACCGTTCCCAGCTCCGGGTGGTACGTTCACCGTCAACGTCGCCAACGTCCGCAACGGCGTCGGCAACGACATGAACGAGCGCAACTTCACGTTCTCGAACGGCCCCTCGATGCGCATCATCGTCGAAGCTACCGACACGGGCCTGAACTCGAAGATCACCCTTCCGGGCGGTCAGTCGCAGTTCCCCGACTCGGACTTCTACGACAACCTGATGGGCGACTGGATCGACGTGAATCACTTCGACGTCATCTTCGACCGCGCATCGGCCGAAGGTGCTGCGGTCGAGACTTACCAGTTCGAAGCAACGCCGGCTGAGTAAGCGACAGGCCTCGATGCAAAAATCCCCCGGTGCCAACGGCGCTGGGGGATTTTTTTTCGGCTTTGCCGAACGCCCCTCGGCTTCGCCGAACGGATCCTCATCGCAAACCGGTGGTCCCGAACAATGAACCGCGATACAA
>CAYLMO010000095.1:8875-17573 GCA_964384605.1 uncultured Bradymonadales bacterium
GCCGAACGGATCCTCATCGCAAACCGGTGGTCCCGAACAATGAACCGCGATACAACGTTCGGCCCGATCGCGCGCGAGAGTAGTGATGCAAGGTTATTATCGGTTCCCAACCGTCTCTGGTTCTGACGTCGTCTTCGTGAGTGAAGATGACCTGTGGCATGTCCCGCTGCAGGGCGGAATCGCTCGTCGAATCTCGAGCGGGCGCGGTGTCGCGCACAATCCGCGATTCTCACCGGACGGCAGCATGATCGCCTTCACCGGGACCGAAGAGGGCACTCGTGAAGTGTTCGTGATCCCCGCGAAGGGCGGGCCGATCGCGCAGCGTACGTGGCTCGGCGCAAATACTTCGACGGTTGGGTGGTCGCCCGATGGCGCCGACATCATCTTTCAGTCGTCGCACCGGCAGCCATTCCATCGACCGACGGTCCTGTTCAGCGTCGACGCTGGCGGCGGCGAGCCGGTGGACCTCGGCATCGGGGCGAGCACCGACATCGCGTTTGGGCCGAACGGAGCACGGGCGATTGCACGCAACGCTAATGAACTCGCGCGCTGGAAGAGGTATCGGGGCGGTACCGCGGCGGTTATCTGGCTCGACCGCGGCGACGGAGAGTGGAATCGGCTCTTTGCTGACGACCGCTCCGGACACTGCTGTCCAATGTTCGTGGGCGATCGGCTCTGGTTCCTGACCGACCGCACCGGCTGCGGAAACCTCTGGAGCTGCAGTCTCGACGGCGAAGACGCGCGGCAAGAGACCCACTTCGAAGGCTTCTACGTCCGCTTCCCGTCGACTGATGGCAAGACCATCGTCTTCACCCACGGTGGCGACCTCTACCGCGTGACGCCTGGCGAAGAGCCCGAAGTCATCGAAGTCGACTACGCGTCGCCGAGAACGCAGCTGCAGCGACGATTCGTGGACGCAGAAGACTACCTTCACAGCGTGTCGATTCACCCCAAGGGGCACTCCCTCGCGGTGACTTCGCGCGGCAAAGTCTACAACTTCGCGCACTGGGAAGGTGCCGTGCGGCGCACAGGCGAGGCCCAGGGCGTTCGATATCGTCTGCCTGAGTACATCAACGAGGGCAAAGAACTACTCGTCATCAGTGACGAAGGCGGCGAGGAACGCTTCGAGGTGCACGCCACCGACGGCACGAGCCGACGCGTGGTCGAGCTTCAAGGAATCGACGACATCGGCCGCCCGCTCGGCGTGGTGCCCTCCCCGGTCGACGACCGCGTCCTGTTTTCGAACCACCGCCAAGAGCTCATCACGCTCGACCCCGCGACGGGCGAGGCGAAAGTGATCGCGAAGTCGGTGCACGACCGCATCATCGACTTCGACTGGTCGCCCGACGGTCGCTGGATTGCGTTCACGTTCCCGCAAGGCATGCGGACCTCGCAGCTGCGCATCTACGACTGCGAGAGCGGCGAGACGCACAACGTCACCTCGGGCAGTTTCTACGAGGGCGCCGTCTGCTTCGACCCCAAAGGGCGATACCTCTACTTCACGTCGGCGCGGTTCTTCGAGCCGGTCTACGACCAGATGTTCTTCGACCTCGGCTTTCCGAAAGCGACGAAGCCCTGCGTCGTCACGCTTCAGGCCGACCAAGACTCCCTGTTCCTCGAGAAGCCTCGCTCGCTCGACGACGACGGAGACGACGACGAATCCGAAGATGGCGAGTCGGACGACGAAAAAACGACGGACGACGAAGGGGCTGAGGAAGCCGCGGAAGCCGCTGACGACGCGGCAAAAGAGGGAGCCGCCGAGGGAGAGGAAAACAACCCAAAAACGGATGCCGAAGACGGCGAAGAGGGCGAAGCGGACCGCGAAGACGAGGAAGACGACAAGCCAAAGCCGGTAGAGATCGATTTCGAAGGCATCGGCGACCGAATCGAGGCGTTTCCTGCGCCAACCGGCAACTACTTCGAGCTCGGCGCCACCGACAAGACCGTGTTCTGGACGTGGTATCCATCGGATGTACACAAGCCAGGGCCGCGCGGCATCGTGAAGGCGTTCAAGCTCGACGAACTCGAGGCCAAGACGTTCGCGGCCGGCGTATACGGCTTCTTCCTGTCGCCAGACCGCAAGACGATGGCGTTGTTCGGCGACGGCATCCAGCTCGCCTCCACAAGCGGACCAGGGCCGGTCAACAACGACGAAGACGACGACAAACCGAGCCGAAAGAACGGCTGGATCGACCTGGAACGCATCTCGGTGGAGGTCGACCCAGCGCAGGAGTGGCCGCAGATGCTCCGCGAGGCGTGGCGCCTGATGCGCGACCACTTCTGGAGCCCGCAGCTCGCCGGGGTCGACTGGGACGACGTCTGGACCCGTTACCACGGTCTGCTCGACCGCGTCGGTTCTCGCGGCGAATTCTCGGACGTCGTGTGGTGCATGCAGGGCGAGCTGGGGACGAGCCATGCCTACGAGATGGGCGGCGACTACCGAACGCCTCCTAGCTACCGCCCCGGCTTCCTTGGAGCCGATTTCACGTGGGACCCCGACTTCGACGCAGGTGAGTCGAAAGGCGCGCTTCGCATCGACCGGATTGTCAGGGGCGACGGCTGGAAACGCGGACGAACGTCACCGCTGCTCCGACCGGGCGCGAACATTCGCGAAGGCGATCACATCCTCGCCATCAATGGGCAGCGCCTGACGCGGGCCGACGCGGTACAGCGCCTGCTCGTGAACGAGGCCGGCCGCGAGGTAGAAGTGGTCGTGCTGTCGGCAGAAACAACGGAAGAAGGCGAAGAGGCCAAGCCACGCACCGTGACGTTACGGGCGCTCCGCACCGAGACCGCGGCGCGCTACCGAGACTGGGTCGAATCGAACCGAAAGCACGTGCACGCGGCGACAAACGGGCGAGTGGGCTACGTCCACATCCCCGACATGGGCGCGACAGGCTTCGCGGAATTCCACCGCGGATACTTCAGTGAACACGAACGCGACGGTCTCATCGTCGACGTTCGAAACAACGGTGGCGGGCACGTCTCGCAGCTGATCCTGGAGAAGCTCGTCCGCAAGCGAATCGGCTACGACATCACGCGTTGGGGCCAGCCTCGGCCCTACCCGGAGGACAGCGTGATCGGCCCCATCGTCGGTCTCACCGACGAGCACGCGGGCTCCGACGGCGACATCTTCAGCCACTGTTTCAAGCTCATGAAGATCGGCCCGCTGCTCGGAAAGCGCACGTGGGGCGGAGTGGTCGGAATTTGGCCGCGGCACGGCCTCGTCGACGGCAGCTATACGACCCAGCCGGAGTTCTCGTTCTGGTTCACCGACGTCGGTTTCGACGTCGAGAACTACGGCACCGATCCAGACATCGAGATCGAGCTCTTGCCGGAGTCGGCGACGGGTGTCGACGATGCTCAGCTGAACGGCGCGATCGCCAAAGCGGTCGAGATGTTGGAAGCCGAACGCCCGAAGCTACCCGAGTTCGGATAGCCTGAAGCTGTGCCCAAAATGCGCCGATGAGCATCTGTAGAAAGACCGTGCTACAATTGACGTAGCTGATCGCTCTACAACCCAGGCGCCTCGATGAAGAACGTTCTCGTCCTCATCTCGTTCGCATTGCTCGCTGCGTGTGCCGATACGGCCGCCGAAGCCGAGCCTGACTGGGATGTAGCCGAAGACACACCGTCTGGGGTCGATGGGAAAGCGGATACCGTTCAGCAGCCACCGATCGATCGCGGCGAGGACGCCCAACCACCGACGGAGGTCGACCTGCGGTCGCCAGCGGACCTGTCGGATTGGCAGATGGAGCGATCGTGCCGCGAGAACTTCGCCGAGCCGCCCTCGTTGGAGCCCTACTCGCCCCGCTCCGGCGGATCAGCCAGCCGTCTGACCGTCTCGGAGTTCGACCTGGCCGATGCGGACATGCCGTTTCTTCGGGTCCTTCCCGAGGAGCGACACGGCACCGCCTACGAGTACTCGTATGACCTGCACGCCGTTCCCGGCGACGACGTCATCCTTCACGTTTACGCAGCAAATCTGCCGCGGGAGGACTCCCGGTTCTCCATCACGGTCCTGGTCGACTACCAACCGGTCGTGGCGGAATTCAGCTACTGGCGCCAGGATCGAGGCGGCCTGATCGACGAATCGCGGGGCACCGGTTTCGCGCACGAGCTCGTGGATGAACTCGCGATCGTCGACATCGTCATCCCCGCCGAGAACTTCGAGGAAGGCAAGCTCCACGAGATCGGTTTGGCCGTGAACTGGCCGCTTCACCGCGAGATCCACTACGGCGACGAGACTCGCCGCTTCCCCTTGTTTTATGGGGGTTGGCAAGAACCGGAAGACCTCCCGTGCAGCACGAAACCAGCGGCCGAGACACCTAATCGGTTCGAGGCGGATGTGCTCGAACCGTCGCGAGGTCCGAATCACGTCGGCATCTTCGTCGACCCCATGCCGACCGCTCGTACTGCGCACTTGCACCGCTTCGAAGCGGCTCCGGGAGAAGTCGTGCAGGTCTACGCCACGCTCTTCCCGCGCCTGGACGTCGAGCCCGACCGCGTCATCGTCGCCTTACCATTGCTCGACGGCAAACCGGCCGGCGAGGCGCGCTGGCTGGGCCAATCTGGTGCTGAGGAGATCGCGAGCATCGACTCGGTCTTCACTCACATCGAGCAGACCGTGAACATGCGGTACGCGTTCGAGGTCACGATGCCGGAAGAGCCCGGCACATATGACCTTCAGGTGATGACGTGGGCGGATCCGTACGTCCGCTGGCGCAGCATCGATGCCGAACCGGTGTACGGATTCATGAATGTGACGAATGGCGACCATCGCGCCGGCTCGAACGTGATTACGTTCGAGGTGGAACGCGCTCGCTAGACCGCGGAAGCTTCCATGCGCGAGTGCTCGCCCGTGTCGGAAGCGAGCGGGATCGCGGGCTTCAGGACTTCCGGAGCGAGCTGCACGAGCTCTTCGACCGGGACTGCTTCTTCGAGGGTCTTGCCCTGCGCCCACGCATCGACCTTCAGCCAGTTCTCGAGGATGAAACGTTCGGCGGCGGCGCGTTCACGAGGCACGTCCTCGGCCGGGATGCGCCACATGGCGACCTCGAGGTGCGCGTGCGTGAGCGTACCGGCGAACAGGTCGTGCATGCCGCCCGTCTTGTCGATTCCACGGTGGGCGATGAAGACAACGTCGTCGGTCGACTCCTCGATCAGGCGCACCGCGCCTTCGCGCAACGGCGGAAGCGTGCGCTCCAGAATCTCGGCGACAGGCAAGAGGCGGTTGTCCGACTCGGCGAACTTGGCGCGCAGCCCGTCACGCTTCTTCGCGTTGAAGCGCGTGCCCTCGGGGTAGATGACCACGCAGCCGTTGTGCAGCATGTCTTTGCCGAGGTCGACGACGCGCTGGATCTCTTTCTCAGGCGTGGCGCTGTTGCGACGGACGAACACGTTCGGGAATCGCTGCGCGATGTAGTCGAGCGCGGGGCTCGCCAGGAGCTCCGACTTGATGACGTAGCGCATGTTCTTCGGCTTCCGAACGATGGCGAGCGGAAGCATGGTGTCGAGCGTGGAAGCGTGGCGGCACATCGCGATCGCCGGCTTCGGGTTCTCGAACTCTTCGAGACCCTGCACTTCGACCTTCACGCCGAAAATTCGGACCGCTCCGTAGAAGAGGTTCGACGACCACCAGCGCTGTAGCACTCGGTTTGCGGCCCAGTAGTCGAGCTTCTCGCGGAAGAAGATGGGGCGCAGAACCCAAAGCGCGAGGCCCCAGATGAGACCTGCCGATTCGCACGTGAAGAAGAGCGTGAAGTAGAGAAACGTGCGCGTGACCGAGAACGACCGACGCGCGAAGAGGTCGATGACGAGGGTGGTCGGCAGCCAGATCGGCGCACCGATCAGGAGGATGAACGAACTCGTAAACCAAAACGAGGTCGTAATCGCTCGCCGCTTCCAATTGATGTCCGCCGATTCCATAGCGCGTTGCCTCGTGCAATCCACGCGTAGCAATAGCGACATGGCGTCATACCTTCAAGTTTCTTTGAAAATAGGGCCCCCGCTCATCCCTGAGCGGGGGGTGACGAATCGGCGCACTCCTATTTGTGTGTGGAAAATGGACGCCATCCGTGGCGGTCTCACAAAGGGTTTTCGGCCGTTCGACCCAATCGTTGCGAAAAAAGTGGAGATTTCTGCGAAGTGACAAATTCGTTGCGCATTTGTCACATAACCGTCACATTTAATGTGTGACCCAACTCCGGTACCTCTTGGTCGTCGTCGCAATTGCGGTGGCAGGCTGTGGTCTCCCGTACCTGGGAGACTCGACGTGTGAATCGCTCGGGCCCACCGAATGCGAGGCGAGGGACGACTGTAGCTTCATCTTCGCGGCGCGCCTGGAAGACGATTCGTGCCTGTCGGAGATGGTCCCGCTCGGCTGTGCAACGACGCTCTCAGACTGTCAGGGGAATCCCACCGCCGAGGCTGATGGTTCTGGTACATGCTGGCTCTTTCGCGACGCGTGTCGTCCGGAGAACTGGCGTGCAGTCGACCCCTCCGTCGCCACATGCCCCCTCGAGAAGCTCGAGTCTGCGCCCTCGTGCACGATGGAGGAGGTCGACTGCGACTCTCTCGAAGGCGACGAATGTGCGGCCCAGGTAGCGTGTCGGCCCGTGTTTGCTCGGCCCTACGACCGAATCGGTGCATGCATTGGCCCAAGCATTTCAGTGGCGTGCGTGCCGCGCACATCGAAGGGCTGCGGCGGCCAGTCTACGAGCCTGCAGCACCATGGAGAGTGCTGGCTGCTTCAGGATGAGTGCGTCCCCGAAGCCTGGCGGCCGGCGTACGGCGACGGCCTTACGGGCTGCGGCGTACCCGATGTTTGGTCGGCTCCAGCGTGCGAGTGAAGCGGAATAGTTGGCCAGCCGCCTCGCCTTCTTAGGTCCGAAGCGGCACGCCACGGCTGGCCGAAGGAACGACGATGAAGCGAGATCTGAGGAACATACTGGTCATCGACCTCGAGGCGACCTGCTGGGACGGTCCCGTGCCCGACGGTCAGGTGAACGAGATCATTGAGGTCGGTGTTGGCCTGCTCGACATCAAGACTGGCGAGCTGGTGGCGAACGAGGGTCTGCTGGTGCGGCCGACCGAGTCGGAGGTGAGTTCGTTCTGCACCGAGCTGACGACGATCACCCCCGAGATGGTGGCCGACGCCCCGGAGCTTGTCGATGTGTGCGCGCGGCTGCGAAAGGAGTTCCACTCTCGTGAACGCATCTTTGCGAGCTGGGGGAACTACGATCGGCGCCAGGTCGAGCGCGAGACCGGTCGCAAGGGGATCGGCTACCCGTTTGGCCCGAACCACCTGAACGTGAAGACGCTGTTCGCGCTGCGCCACCGACTCGGCCACGAGGTCGGCATGGCTCAGGCCCTCGCAATGCTCGGTTTGGAGCTCGAGGGAACCCACCACCGAGGCGTCGACGACGCCGCCAACATCGCGAGGATTCTGCACACTCTCCTGTGATTGATGCAGAAGTTGAAAACCTCGACGAGCAAACGACTTACAACTTTTTTCGCAACGATTCGGCGCAGCGGCCGAAAACCCTCGTGTCCACCGCTCTACGGAGCGCAACCACGAAGGAGGAACACCATGGAAATCATCGATCTACTTACGATTGGGAAAGAACTCTGGGCTGAGCTCGACGCGATCGAGCCCGGCTACCCGACGGTCCGCAATGGCGGACTGCCAGACGACGAGGTCGCAGCGGCATTTCTACACACCGAGTTTCGTCTCGGCGTGATGCATCTGACCGTGCGTACGGATTCGCTCATCGAGTTCGAGACGTTGCGCTGCCTGATCGCGGTGCATCCGAACCAGGGCATCTGGTTCCTGCACGCATCGGGAGACCAGAACCCCGAACCGGAGCTGCCCCGCGAGATCGAGCCCGAGAGCGACGCGTTCTGGCGGTCGTGGCAACAGATTGACGACGAGTTTGGGTGGGAAGCTCCGCCGATGTCGGTGGGGCTCGTCTACTCGAAGCTCGAACGAGAGAACTGCTGGCCCGAGGCGTTGGACCTGCTCGAGGACGCGCCGTTCTCGATCTACTTCGCCGACGAGATCGCAGACCTTCCGAACTTGCTACGGAGTCAGCCGCTCACGGAGAACGACGGCGACGTTTTCAGCGCGCTGGGGGCGCTGCAGATGGTGGGGTACGTGATTCCGTTC
Source organism: uncultured Bradymonadales bacterium (assembly GCA_964384605.1). Classification (GTDB taxonomy): domain Bacteria; phylum Myxococcota_A; class Bradymonadia; order Bradymonadales; family Bradymonadaceae; genus CAYLMO01. The sequence continues at coordinate 17,043 of CAYLMO010000095.1, forward strand.
GCCACGGAGGCTGCGGATATCGCGTGCAGCCCCGCCCTGGCGCGTCGCCTCTATGGAACGACGACGCCAGAACGTGGCCTACCGATGATGCACTAGGCTGGTTCAGCCGCCGAGCGGGCAGAACGGATCCTGCGAGGCGCCTGCGTCACCCGGCGTGTAGTTGAACACGAAGGTGATGTCGAACTCGTCGCCGCACGAATCGGTGAACGTCAGATTGTTGATCTGAACGTTGGTCGAAGTCTCTTCGGCCGAGACGTCGAAGGTCCACGTGCGGCCATCTTGTGTGCCTTCGACCGTGAACTCTTCACCTGGGTTCTGCGGGTCGCCTGGGCGCTGTCCGCCGAGCGTGACCGCGGTGAACGATGCGTCGCCGTCGGCCGGGGTGAAGGTGAAGGTCGAGGTGTCGAAGTCGTATGCAACCTGAGCGACAGTGAGGTCGCAATCGTACGCTTTGTTCGGGCACGTCACGCAGGTGTCGAGCGGCGTATCGAAGGCTTCACCTTCGGCGCAGGTGCCCGTGGTCGCGTTGTT
>CAYLMO010000096.1:0-17265 GCA_964384605.1 uncultured Bradymonadales bacterium
ATGCGCGCCTCGGAGGCGCGCATGAGACGCATGAGACGGGCTAGCGGCGGGCGATGGAGGCGACGAGGGGGAGGTGGTCGGAGCCGAAGGAATCGAGGACGGACATGGAGCAGGTGGACAGCTCCGGCGACACGAGCACATGATCGATGGGGATGCGAAGCGGCGACCAATCTGGCCAGGTTCCCTGCACTCCTCGACCCGCCCGAGCATTCGTCATGCCCGCGTCCTCGATCACTTGGTAGTTCGGCGAAAACATCGTGACGTTCAGGTCACCGAGGATGACCACCGGCTCAGGTGAGTCACTGACCGCGTCAGCGATCTGCTTCAACATCGCGTTGCGGTTGACGATCGTCTCCGTACCGTTCGGCGACGTCGGATGCGCCCCGATCACCCGCAGTTTGCCCTGCGGAGCATCCAACACCGCGTTGATCGTTGGCCTACCGTTCGGCGCCTGCATGAACACCCCCCCGGCAATCGGATACTTCGTGAACAACCCGAACTGTTGATACGCACCATCCCGCCAGACACGGTGCGGGAACTCCGCAGCAATTCGCTTCGCAAGTCCCGGTCGAAGCTCGGAGACAAACAGGACGTCCGGATCTTCTTGCTCGACCAGCTCCAGAAGCGCTTCGTGGTCGCTCGCTGGCCCATAGGCATTGAGCGCGAGCACCTTCATCTCAGGACTGCACTCGGCATGCGCCGTTGCCGACCGAATCGGAGAGGCTGCATACGGTGCGATGAACCAGGCATTCACAGCAATCGCCGCCAACGCGACCAACGCAACCCGGTGCCGCTCGACAATCAGGCCCGGTAGCGCAATCAAAGCGCCCATCAGATAGATCTCCCGAAAGTGTACGACCTGGTCGACCAAGGGATGGATACTACTCACGAGCGACAACGCGGTCGGAATCGCAACCAAAATGGCGGTAGCGATTGAGAGGTTGCGAAGTTCGGTTCGGAATCGTTCGGTTCGGTCAGTCATGGTGTCCTCGTCTGTGTTGTTGACGAAGACAGAGTCTCAGACCGCCTTGAACGTGGTTTGAACGTCTGTTGGAAGGTTCGTGCGGAAGTTGTGCAGGAATTGTGCAGCTAGCTCGAGAGCCCGACTCGGCGACCCTGGTTCGACGAAAAGATCCCGTCTGGATCCCACTTCTTCTTCACTGCCCGCCACTCCTCGAGTCGGGGATACATCTTGGCGAACGTGTCCGCGTCCAAGAAGGCATCCTTGGCCAGATACACCCGTCCGCCGGCGTCCAAGACCAGGTCGTCCAGTGTCCGCAAGAACTCGCCCAGGCCATCTCGAATCGGAAAGTCGATTGCGAGCGTGTAGCCCGGTTCGGGGAACGAGAGGTGCCCATCACCAGCGTCACCAAATCGTTTCAACACGTTCAGGAACGGCAGAAACCCTCCCCTGGCAATGCGCTCCATGATGACGCCGAGCCGCTCTCGTCCCCTTTCGAATGGAATGACGAATTGGTACTGCGTGAAGCCGCGAGCCCCATATCCGCGATTCCACTCCTTCACGAAGTCGAGCGGATAGAAGAATTTCTCGTAGTGCGCGAGTTCGGCCGGCATCGCCTGAACCTGTTCGATTACGCGGTTCAGCACCCGCAACGTCACCGGATTCAGCGACCACGACGGCATGTTCACGGGTACCTCGACCGAAGGAGGCGCGACCGTCGACAGCGGCGCACGCCGCCTGTCTCCCGGAAGGTCGCCCAGCTCGGCGTGGTCGCCAACGACGAGCACACCGCGCCCAAGTCGTTTCCCCGTGGCCAACGGGTCCACCCAGGCAACGGAGTACGGATACTTCGCGTCGTACTCCTCGAGCGCATCGAGCATCTCGTCGAGACTTTCGACCCGAATCGCCTGTTGTTTGAAGTAAGCCGTCTCTACCGGACGAAGCCGAATCGTCGCGTCGAGAATGACACCCAGCAGGCCGATTCCGCCGAAGTTTGCCCAGAACAAATCAGCGTTCTCTTCGCGACTCGCATTCACCACCTCGCCCGACGCCGTCAGAATTCGCATCGAGTCGACACAGTTCGCGAACGTCCCGTCGACGTGGTGCGCCTTTCCGTGCACATCATTCGCGATGCATCCGCCCACCGTCACGAACTTCGATCCCGGCGTAATCGCCGGCAGAAATCCTCGCGGCACGAAGTCCTCGAGGATTTGCTGCAGGCTTACGCCAGCCTCACATCGCAGCGTGCCAGTCGACGCATCGAAGTCGAGGTATCGGTCGAGCCGCGTGAAATCGATGACGACCCCGCGGTCATTCACGGCCGTGTCGCCGTAGCTCCGCCCTAATCCGCGCACAATGGTTCCGCCCGGATCCACGATGGATGACACCGTCGCCATGCGCTCTGGACGCTCGAGAGAACACTCCACAGCCGGGTACTGCCCCCAACCTGACAACGTTTGCTTGGCTCCAGACATCGCATCGACCTCAAGACGAACTGCGCGCAAAATGAGTTAGCATCGACTATCATTGATGCTGACTCGCCTCAACGAGTGAGATGCACCATGTCCTCATCTGATTGGATCTCGAGCCCAAACGAGAACGCACAGGCCGAAGAAACGGCTCAAAAGGTCACCGCGCTCATTGAAGCCGAGGCGAAGAAAGCCGAATCGACCAGTCACCTCCAGATCAAGAGCATCGGCACGCCAAACTGGTCTGATGTTCCAGAGCCGATGCGTTCGGAACTTCAGGACATCGGTTTTCGGCCCGTCGCCACGATCGCAGTCACAGCCTCCAACATCGAGGTCGAGACCGCTCCGAACTTCATAGGCCCCGACGGATACACGAAATTCCAGACCACCAGAGCCGGTTGGATGATCAATACGATCATGGACGATGGCCACGCTCTCTACATCCAGACCGGGCTCCCTTCATCGTTGCCGAACATGACCTGCGAACAAGCACAAGAGTCGGTGGAGGCGAGCTATCGTCAGCACCTGCGAACCGTTCAAATCTACGCCGACTTTCACGGTCGCGCCCCCCTGCAACGACCGGACGCGGATTCCATCGTCAGGGTTTGGAGGCTTTTTTACATCTACCAGTCCAACGCAAATGTCGTCCCAATGATCATGGTCGCCCTCGCCCTCGTCTTCTTAGTCGCGGGCGCCGTGATGGTTATCCTGCTCTAAGAACTAACGATGTCACTCAAGATTGCAGCCCTTCACCACCACCCCGAGTGCATCCCCCAGCTCGCGAAGTGGTTCGAGAACCAGTGGCCCGACTACTTCGCCGAGCGCGACACGATCGCGTTCTTCGAGGGGCAGGCCAACGACCAAGAGTTCCCGTTCGCCATGCTCCTCTTCGACGACGAAGAGCTCGTGGGCACGGTCGCTCTCAAAGCAGATTCGATCGATGACTACGCCGACCGCAGTCCCTGGGTCGCCGGGCTCTTCGTCGCCCCCCAACACCGCCGAAAGGGCTACGGACAGCTGCTCGCGACCACCGCTACGCGCGTCGCCTTCGGCATGGGCGAGGAGACGATCTGGGCCGGAGCGGCGCAGCCTCACGTCATCGCCATGTTCGAAGCACTCGGCTGGTCCAAAGTGGGAGAAGCCGAACAGGGCGAGGAAGTGGTTGCCGTACTCGAGCTCGAGAAGCCCCCCGAACCGCCCACATTTTACGAGCTGGTCGGAGGCGCAGAAAATGTCCGCGCCCTCGTCGATCGGTTCTACGACCTGATGGACGAACTTCCAGAAGCCAAGCTCGTGCGCGACATGCACGCGACATCGCTTCGGTCATCACGCCAAAAGCTCTTCGAGTTTTTGAGCGGCTGGATGGGCGGTCCCCAACTCTACATCGAGAAACACGGTCATCCGCGACTTCGGATGCGTCATTTTCCCTTCGAGATTGGCACCGAAGCCCGAGACCAATGGCTCATCTGCATGGACCGTGCGCTCGACGACGTCGTCGCCGACGAAGCCGTTCGAGAGCAGCTGCGCGACTCATTCACCAACATCGCCGACCACATGCGAAATCGCCGAGGTCCCTAGATGAATCTGCTCCGCACCACATTTCTACTCGCCCTGACCTGCCTCGCCGTAGCGTGCGGCGAAGCCGAGCCAAAACCCGACGGCCCCGCGCCTGAGAACAACGCGACCTCATCGGCAAACAGTTCGAGCGCAAACACGACGCCCAACAACTTAAACGTCGTCACGGTCGACGCGGGTCAGGTCGACCCGGCGTGCGCGACCGCCGACTCCAACGGCTTCTTTTCCAACTGCGACGTTTGTGGCGACGACTGCGACTCGATCGACGCGCCCGGAGTCTCCGGGAACGCCTGCGGCTGTTCCACGGGCGGCTGCCCATGTGGCTTGCGGTGTGGTTCGTACGAGATCGCTCCCGGCGTCTCCGTCGACAACATCTGCGTCCGTTGAACCTACCCTATTCGGATTTCCCGATGCGCCGTCGACGCAGACCCATCAGACCGAAGCCCAGGAGGACGATCCAGCCCACGCTGCCGCGTCCTCCAGCAGTCGTGCACCCTTCTTCATCCTGAATGATGAGCGAAGGCGCCGGAGCGCCGGGCCATCCACAGACCTGATTGCCGCTGAGCGGCTCAGTCTGAGCGATGTTGGGGTCTGCCGGACAGACGTCGACCGAGTCGGAAACGCCGTCGCTGTCGAAATCCCGCTCCTGCATGCCGAGCGCATCGGCGACCCCGTCGTTGTCTGTATCGGCAGTCTGAAGCGGATCACACGAGCTGAGCGCGCCAACCGCATCGATATCAGGACCCGAATCGGGCCAGATCACATTCAACACGTCGCGACTCGCCGTGAATCGCACGAACCTGAAGAACCCGCGTGACGGCAGGTCAGCTTCGCTGAGCCCCAGATCGAGCGCTCGCCCGTCCTGCAAAACGCCTACGTCGAACCACGTCAATCCGTCGACGCTCACCTCGACCTGAGTGCCGGAGAGCTCCTTTCCGAAGACATAGAGGTCGGGACCGGCATCGTCGACGAGCACGTTGTCGGCGAAGAAGAAGCTGATCGAGCCGGGACCGATGCCGTTTGAGGTCGCGCCGAGCGAGACCGTGTCCCCATCGGGGCCTCCGACTCCTCGCGTCGGTTCTCGCGCTTCCCCTTCGACCCCTGCGCCAGGGCTGTAGACCGCCGCGTGATCGGCGAAGGCGAGTGAGCCGTGTGGGAACGTGACGCTCTCGACTTCGAACGACTCTCCATCAACCGAGCAGATATCACCGACGAGGTCGTTGGCCTCGACCGTTCCGATGGCGCCAATCGCGTCGATGTCTGGCCCGGCCGGCATTGCGGAGGTCACACCGTCGGGAACGTCTCGCAGCCGAACGAACGTGAAGAGCGCGTTCTCCGGAAGTCCTGACACCGTCGAGAGGTCGATTCCGAGCGTTGCTCCGCCGAACTCCCCGAGGTCGAACCACTCCTGACCGTCGATCGAGATGGCCACCTCGAATGCCTCGGGAGTCATTCCAGTCTCGAAGATGTAGAGGTCGTCGCCCGGTGCATCGACAAGGAAGTTGTCCGTGAACTCCACAATCAATTCGTTCACATCGCCGTCTTCGGCGTTGCCCAGTGCGCAGACCGCATCATCGGGAGTTCCGAGCGCATTCTCACAATCGTTCGTTTCCAGATTGGTCGCATTGTCGAACTGACTCGAAACTACGCGGTCAGCAAACGAGACCGCTCCTTTCGGGAACTCGATCCCGCCAATCCTCTCGGCAGAGGCGGTCGAGGAAACCGAAAACAGGCACGCGAACGCAACAGCGCTCGTCAAACGACGTCGTGAAATCATGGTGATACTCCGATGTGCTTTTGCCGAATAATATCCGATCCGCGAGTCACGTGCACGGCGCAAGAGCCCTACCAATCGACCTTGGCGTCGGCGGTTTTCTTTCGCGACTCGGGTTTCTCGGCGGGTGTCGCGCTCTCGAAATCGAGCTGATGCTCGGGCTCCGCGGGAATCCAATCCGTCGGCAGTTCGGCGACCAGATCGATATCGTCCTGAGAGAGGTTCACGAAGCGCTGAGAAAACACCTCTCGACCATTCGAGTCCGAGAGCGTGAACTCCGCTTCTTCGGCCGGCCAGCCGGGTTCGGCGCTGTACAGCGTGACCGAAAAGTTCTCGAACCGCCCCGCCTCGACCGGCTTCTTCTCGTTGCGTTCGTACACGGTGAAGTAGCCATCACTACTCAATCGCAGGTGGCGAGGTGGGGTGGCTCGCCAAACCCAGAGCGCGGCCGTCAGGAACACGAACGCTCCCCAGATCGCCCAACGAGCCGGCCAGAAGTCGCCAAACACCGGCCAATATTGGCCAAAGAAGGGGAACCCGCCGGCGACCACGAAGCCGGGATTCGCGAACAGGAACGTGCTGATCGCCGCGGCCGCGAGGCCCGGTAGCAGCCGTTGTGGAGCCACTCGGACCTGCAGTTCCTGGTCGTTCATCGCGACCTTCATCCGGTCGCTCCGTTTTGTGAGCGCGACCTTTCGCTTCTCAATCGCGACGATTTGGTCGCGCTCGGCCTTTTGCAGAGCGCGGGCCTCGGCCTCTTCCTTCGCTCTCACCATCTCGGCGATCGACGAACCCCCTGAGTCTGGAAGCCGCTCGAGGTTTGGCGAGACCGGGACTTCGTGTCGAAGGAAGTCGAGCGCTTCGCGTGCCGAACCCCAACGCTCGTCCGGATTCGGCTCAATCAGCCGGTGCAGAAACTTCACGAACTCGGAGGGCAAGTTCACCTCGCCCTCGAAGTCGACCTTCAGCCCTGCCCGCCCCATCTCGGACGGATGCTTCCCGGTAGAGAGGTGCAACAACGTCATCCCCAGCGCGTATAGGTCCGAACGTGGACTCGCGGCGCCATGGAGCTGCTCCGGCGCCATGTATCCGAACGTTCCGGCGACCGTGCTTCCCCCTTCGGTCGTGCGTTTCGCGGCGTCTTGAACCGCCCCAAAATCGACCAGATAAACCTGAGCCTGATCGTCGAGCAGCAGGTTCGAGGGCTTGATGTCGCGATGCACCACTTGTGGGTGCAGCGACTCCAGATAGATGAGGATTTCGAGCGTGTGCTCGGCGATCCCTTCGAGCTCCGCTGCCGTAAATCGGCCCTTCCGAGCGAGCACTTTGTCGAGCGATTCGCCGGGCGCGAGCGACTGCACGAGGTAGCCCGTTTCGGCGGCTTCCACCGGAATGAAGTCGAGATATCGGGGGATCTGAGGATGACTGAGCCCTTCGAGCGTTTGTGCCTCTCGCTCGAAGAGTTCAACCGCCTTCCAGTCGTCGACGCGCGACAGATCGAGTGCCTTCACGGCAACTCGGTCACCCGTTTGCGCATCGGTTGCCGCCCACGTCGTGCCGAATCCCCCTTTTCCGAGGACACGTTCGATCGTGTAGCGGCCCAGAATCTGGTCGCCGGCAGCATGTTCTGTCATGCCGCCAGCTTACTTGCCGATGGTTTCGAACGGAAGCGCGACGGCGCTTACAGGAGTGGCTCGACGAGTCGGAACGACTTCGCTTTGAGCAATTCCGAGAGGGGGATGTCGTCGCTGGCCCGCTCACTGAAGGCGATGTCGGCCTCCATAGCTTGGTCGAGCTGCTCGACAGCGGCGCCGTCGGTGATCAAGAGCATCGACTCGCTGTTGTCGATCGCGCTTCGCGGGTCGAGGTTGAACGATCCGACCACCGCCATCTCGCCGTCGATGAGCATCGTCTTGGCGTGCATCGTCTCGGTCCCATTGTACTGGAAGATCTGAACGCCGGCGCCGATCAGCTCTTTGTAGTAGTTGAGCGAGGCGTAATACATCCACCAGGCGTCGGTCGACTCGAGCGAGTTCGTGAGGACCCGCACTTCGACGCCGCGTTCCACGGCCGCCTTGAGGTGTCGACGAAGTCGGCGAGGCGGCACGAAGTACGAGTTTGCGATCGTGATCGAAGTCTTTGCCGCGCGCACCAGCGCGAGCGTCGTGACGTAGCCGAAAGGCGTCGGCTGGTTGAGCGGATCGCTGTAGATAGCGCGGGTGTTCGACGTCCCCAACTCTTCGAGCTCGGGGTAGTACTTCGGGTCTTCGGCGATCGGCTCGGGCGGGCACGAGAAGCCCCAATCCGACTGGCTCTCACACCCGGTCGCACGCTCGAGTGCAGCGACGCGGTCCCAGTCTTCGAGATAGAGCGACTGAATGCCCTGAACGCCGCTCCCTGCAACGTAGACATCGGTATCGCGCCACTTGTCGGCGAGCAGGTATTCGTCGCCGACGTTGCGTCCGCCGATGACGACTTCGAGGCCGTCGACCACGAGAATCTTCTCGTGCAGCCGGTCGTTCGCGGTGAGCGTCAGGGACTGTCGCAGACCGGCCCACTCAGTGACTGGGTTCCACGCCAGCACTTCGACTCCGTTCATCGCCATCTCTTGGAGCATGGCGTAATCGGCAAACTGGAATTGAGTCGTTGCATCGACCAAGACGCGCACTTCGACACCACGCTGAGCGGCCTCGGAGAACAATCGCACCATCTCGTTGCCGGTCTCGTCGTCCTGAATGATGAACGCCGAGAAGTGGATCGAGGACGTCGCGTTTTCGATGAGGTCGTTTCGAAGCTGCCGAGTCTCGGCGTTGTCCGTCAGGAGTTGGGTCTGGCTTCCGCTGATCTCGACCGACTGTGTGAAAATGTCGAGCGTCTCAGCGAATTCGTCGGACTTCACGCCTTCGAAGCAGTGCTCCTCGACGCAGTAGCCGGTCGCGCAATCGGCGTCGGACGAGCAGTCTGGGCCGATGAAGATCGGCTCGTCGGGCGTGCACCCGGCTCCGAACCAGTCACAGAATGCGCCGTCGGCTTTGCCGGTGTTTTCGAACTCCGCGACGAACGTCTCACACGGAGTGTCGAGGATCTCTTGGGCCTTCGCTTCGGCCTCCGGACCATCACAAATCGGAGGCGTCACGTAGTCGCCCACGCATTCGGCGCGGTGTTCGGCGGCGAGTTCGCAGACGTCGAGTTCTTCTTCGTTGGTCTGCTCGGGCTCGTCGGCCGCACAGGCCGAGAGCGAAAGGACGAGCAGCAGAGATAGGGTCGTGCGGAAGTACTGCATGATGCCTCGAGAGCCGAGCGAATTAGTCGCGCTGGTAGAGCGTTACGACAGCTGCGCCGCCGAGTCCAATGTTGTGCTGAAGTGCGGTGCGTGCACCTTCTACCTGTCGCGAGCCAGCGTCGCCGCGCAGCTGCCAGGTGAGTTCGGCGCACTGCGCGATTCCCGTCGCGCCGAGCGGGTGCCCCTTCGAGAGCAAGCCGCCGGACGGGTTGGTCACCACTTTCCCGCCGTAAGTGTTGTCGCCGTCCATGATGAACTTCTCGGCGGTTCCTTGCGGGGTCAGGCGGAGGGCTTCGTACGAAAGCACCTCGTTGGTGGTGAAGCAGTCGTGGAGCTCGACGACATCGACGTCTTCCGGGCCGATTCCTGCTGCTTCGTACACCTGGTCTGCCGCGCCTTGCGCCATGTCGAACCCGACGACCTTGATCATCGACTCGTCGTCGAACGTGGAGCGGTAGTCGGTGGTCATCGACTGGGCGGCGATACGCACACGCGTGTCGAGGCCGTGCTTCTTCGCAAACGCTTCGCTGCAGACGACGGCCGCAGCCGCTCCGCACGTCGGGGGGCAACACTGCAGGCGGGTGAGCGGGCCGAAATAGCGCGGCGATCCCAACACATCTTCGACCGTCACTTCGTTGCGGAAGATCGCGCGCTCGTTGTCACGAGCGTGGCGGCGAGCCTTCACCGTGATCTTCGCAAATGCCTCGTCGGAGATGCCGTACTTTTCCTGGTACTCGATGCCGGCGCCGCCAAACACGCGCAGGGCCATCGGAACTTTGGCGGCTTCTTCGAACGTCTCGTCAGCGATCTCGAGAAACTTCTCGAGCGGCGACGGGCGGTCGTCGAAGACGGCCCCGAGTGCGCCCTTGGCCATCTGTTCGAATCCGACCGCAATTGCACACTCGACCAAACCGCTCTGCACGGCTTGCCGGGCGAGGAAGAGCGCCGACGAGCCCGACGAGCAGTTGTTGTTCACGTTGATGATCGGGATACCGGTCATGCCGACGTCGTACAGCGCCCGCTGGCCCGACGTACTGTCGCCGTACACCCAGCTGACGTAGCCCTGCTGCACTTGGTCGTAGTCGACTCCGGCGTCAGCCAGCGCGTCACGAACGGCCGTTGCGCCCATCACGTTGTAGGGCTCTTCGGTGCCGGGCTTGACGAACGGCGTCATTCCGACGCCAACGACATAGGTGTTCTGCATCTTCGAATCCTTTCACCAGTGAATCATTCGCGACACGAGCGCCGCTCTAGAGGAAGCCTGCCTGTACCACCGCAAATCCAGCGTTCACGGCCGGCACGCCTTCGCAGCTGTCTTCGTACACCAAAGACGACGCCTGATGCACGTAGATGGTGGTCGAACCCTCGAAAGTCTGGAACGGCTCGACCTCTTGCCCGTCGACGCTCACCGAGTAGGTCGACTGCGTGCGCACCAGATCGCCGCATTGCGTCTCTTCGATACACTGAAACTCATCGAGGGTCGTTCCGATCTCGACGGACGAGCCGAAGGAAGAAGTCGAGGCGAAGAGATCGATGGGATCGTCGCCGGACTGAATCACGGACACGAACTCGACGGCCGCGTCGGGGCTCTCCACTGACGAGATCCGGGACGAACGGAACGTCGGGCCTTCCGAAACCTGCTCGTCGTCAAACACCACCACGAAGCTGTCGGAGAAGAAGTAGTTGGTCAGGTCGACCCCGACGGCCACGAACTCCACCTGTTCCCCGCCGTCGCGCTGCATCACCAGGCGGTCGCTCGATACGGACTCGAGATAGACCTCTTCACCATCGAACACCGTCTGAGTGAAGCCGATGAGCTGTTCGGGCGCGGCCGGCAAAGGGCCGCAACGGTCCACGCCGTTTGTCATGACGTTATTTGGCGCGACGTTTGTCGCTCCATTGTTTGGCGCGAAGTTGTTGCTCGTCACGTTCGGCGAGACGTTCGGATCGACGTTGTTCGGATCCACGTTGGCCGACGAATTCGGGAAGAGGCTGTTCGAGCCACCGACCGGACCGCCGTCGGGCGACGGCTCCAATGGCTTCCCGTCTACACTTCCACAACCGGCAAGAAAGAGAGCGAGCGCTCCTGCGAGCATGACATTCTTCATGTGAGACTCCGCGTCTGATGTGCATTTTTCACAGCATTCCACGTTCGGCGCTGCATTTCGAGTTTCTGCTCAGAAACCTGCATTGCTCCATTCGTCCTGGAGAGCTTTCAAGTGGCCGAACTGGCCACGGAGGTCCTCCATGACGAACTCGAAATACTCGGAACTCCCCTGCTCTCCAAGTTCGTCTCGAAGGCGACGAAGCACGTGGCACGACCGCTTGTAGAACCGCCGCTTCTTCCGGCCAATCATGTAGTGGATGGTGCTCAATCGTGCCGAAATCAGGAGCTCGGGATCTTCGCCCGCGGCGGTCGAAGCCATGCGATCGGCGACGTGGCGCAAGCGTTTGTGCCCTTCCTTGTCGTACCAGGTCGCCACCGCCGACGAGACGTCTCCGCGGTCGAGGGCTCGGCCGATCCACACGTCGGGGAGGTGCTCGATGAGCACGTCGTCGAGCGCTTCGATCGGTTCGAAGTCACCTGCTCGACGACACAGTCGTTCGAGTTGTTTGTAGTCTTTGAGGTAGTTCGTCGCTTCGAACACAGCCTTGGCATACGGGAGCACGAGCGCCGTTCGTTCTCCGTCGTAGCGGGCATTCTGGGCGAAAGCCTCGATATCTTTGCGGGCCTGACGCAGGCCTTTCTGCGGCGATTCACGCCACTCGGCGAGTCGGGTGAGGACGGCGTCGGGAGCGGTGTCTGGGCGTTCGGGCTCCCACGAGGCGCGCCCCACCGGGAGTTCTGCGAAGATCTCGTCGGCGCGGGCGTAGAGCGGGTCGCACTCGGACGGCATCAGTGGGCCGTCCCAACGATACACTCCGCCTTCGTCGTAGTAGGGGGGAAGGTGGTTCAGGATTCTGCCGGCCCCGCCAAGCTTGTCGACGGCTCCGAAGACGACTCGCCCGACGCCGTGTAGCAGCAGCGTGCCCGCGCACATCACGCAGGGCTCGAGCGTGGAATAGCAGGTCATCTCGCCGGCGCGCGGCCATAGTTCGACGGGCACAGCGCGCAGGGCTTCGCACTCGGCGTGGCGTCCGGGGTGATACTCGGGTTCGAGCAGGCGACTGTTCCCTTCGGCAATGATTTCGCCATCGAGAACGATGACAGCTCCGACTGGAACGTTGCCATCGAGTTCACCCTGGCGGGCGAGCTCGATGGCGCGTTTCATGAACCGTTTGTCTGTTGCTTTGGACATGGGCCGAGGCTCGCCCGCGGGATTCGCGGGGTCAAGCCTCGGCGCGGCGAACCGTTAGTCGTTGCACTGGAATTCGCTGTCGCAGAACTCGTCGGCGGCGCAGTCGGCGGTCGAGAGGCATTCGACGCACTGGGCGTTGGGTGCACAGAGATCGCCGCCGCAGTCTGCGTTGGAGGCGCATTCGCCGCATGTACGAGAGGTGGGGTTGCACAGCTCTCCGTTCTGGCAGTCTTGATTGGAGAGGCAGCCGACGCACGTGCCCGCCTGCATGTCGCAGACGGCGTCGGCACCACAGACGTTGGGATCGGCGGAGCAGTCGGTGGTGCAGGTGTTCGACGCGGTGTCGCAGACTTCACCGTTCTGGCAGTCGGCCGAGGCGTTGCACTCCACGCAGATGTTGGCCGCGCCGCACACGCCTCCGGCGCAGTCGTCGTCGATGAGACAGCCGACGCAGGTTGCGTTCGCAACGTCGCAGATCTGCAGAAGCGCGTCGCCGCCGGCGGCGCATTCACCGTTTGCTTCGCAGCCCCGACATGCGCCGGTGGTACCGTCGCAGAATGGCGTGTCTCCGCCGCAGTCGTCGTCGTTCTGGCACGGTGCGCACTGGTTGTCGCCGTTGCAGCTCACGCCCGCCGGGCAGTCGGCTGACGACAGGCACTCGACGCATTCGGCGTTCGGAGCGCAGATGGGTTCGGTCATGGGGCAGTCGGCGTTTGAGCCGCACTCACGGCACTCGAAGTCGATGCAGAATGGGCTTGCGACGCCGCAGTCTGCGGCCTGGAGGCATTCGACACACTGTCCTCCGGTCACGTCGCAGAGGGGCGAGCCAGCGGGGCAGTCGGTGTTGCCGGCGCATTCGACGCAAAGGCCGCCGGAGCAGATGGGGTCCGCGGCGTCGCATGCAGTGGCGTCAAGGCATTCGACACAGCGTCCGGTGGCGACGTCGCAGGTGTTTGCCTGGCCGTTGTCGCCGCAGTCTTGGTCGCTTTGGCAGGCAGCGAAGCACTCGTTTCGACGAGGGTCACAGACTTCGCCGTTGGCGCAGTCGGTGTCGGCGGTACATTCGACGCACTCGCCGTTGCGGAGGTCGCATGCGGGTTGGGCGCCGCCGCAGTCGGCGTTGGCGATGCATTCGACGCAGACGGTTCGTGCGGGATCGCAGAGAGGCTCACCGGCCGGGCATTGCGGAATTGGTCCGCAGGCGTCGCCGTTGGGTCCGGTCATGATGTTTGGACCGGTCGACATGTTTGGACCCGTCGAGGTGTTGGGTCCGGTCGACATGTTGGCTCCGGTGCCCGCGTTGAGGCCGGTGCCCGCGTTTGCGCCCGTGCCTGCGTTGGTTGTGGCGTTGTTGCCTGTTCCACTCGCCGTTTCATCGCCGCATGCACCTGCGAGTGCGATCGCGACGAGGGCGGCCCAAAATACGAGATTCCGCATGCCTGACTCCTGCTTTGTGTTGTTTTCAGTGGTTCAAGCGTAGAGCCGATTCGAACGGGGAGAAACGTTTGCGGGCCGATTTCCGTGCTCTCGGAGAGTACGTGGCGCACCGCAAGCGGCGTGGGTGCATCCCATCGGCAAGACTGTCGGAGGAGAAGAGATGCCGGAAGGACCCGAGATTCATCGCGCTGCCGATTCCATCCACAAGGCGCTCGCGGGGCGAGTTGCTGATGAAGTCTTCTTCGCTTTCGATGAGCTGAAGTCGTGGGAAGAGGAGCTGAGTGGCCGGGAAGTCCTGTCGGTGGAGCCGCGGGGGAAGGCGATGCTGACGCGATTCGAGGGGGGCGTGAACGTGTATTCGCACAATCAGCTCTACGGGAAATGGATGACGCGGAATCGCGGCAACATGCCCACGACAAACCGGCAGCTGCGGTTCGCGGTGCACAACGAGAAGAAGTCGGCGCTCCTCTACAGCGCGAGCGAGATCGAGGTGCTGCGTGATGATGAACTCGCGGAGCAATCGTATCTGGCGAAGCTTGGACCGGACCCGCTCTTGGCCGATGTCACCGAAGAGGAGGTGCGGGCGCGGTTTCACGACGACACCTTCTTTCGGCGGCAGATGGCGGGGCTATTGCTCGACCAAGGATTCGTGGGTGGAATCGGTAACTACCTTCGGAGCGAGATTCTCTGGTGGGCTGGGGTTCATCCGCGCGAGAAGCTCGGGAAGATCGACGAAGCTCGGCGTGACCGGCTGGGTGAGGCCTCGGTTCTGTTGGTCAAGCGTTCGTACGAGACGGGTGGAATCACGAACGATCCGGAGGTCGCGGAGGCGATGAAAGCCGACGGTTGGCGGCGACGTGACTATCGACACTTCGTGTTCGGACGGGCGGGCAAGCGCTGCTCGAGGTGCGACGCTGAGATCGTGCGCGAAGAGCATGCTGGAAGGCGCGTGTATCGGTGTCCGGGATGCCAACCGGAAATCTAGCGATGGAACCTTTGGGCGCGGCGCGCTGTCGGAAAGAGCGAACCCAAGCCAAGGAGTCGCCATGCGCCGACAGTCAACTCAACAGCCGCCCGACGTCAACCTCGCCCCGATCATGAACATGGTCGTGATTCTCATCCCGATGCTGCTGCTGTCGGTGGTGTTCATGTCGGTGGGGGTCATCAACGTTTCGTCGCAATCCGGAAGTCTGGTCGGCGAGCCGACCATCGAAGAGGAGCCACCGCTCAATCTCGAGATTGAGATTCGTGCGGATGGCTTCGAGATGAAGACGCGCGATGGACGGATTCCGGCGATCTCGAAGTGTCCGTCGGATGGGCCGACGATTTGCCTCGAGAAGCAGGGAGACACGCTCGCGGGGTTTGAGAAGGCGGCGAAGCTTGATGCGGAGGAGCGGTCGTCCGAGGCAAACCGCAAATATGACGAAACGATGGCTGCGTACGACTGGAATGCGTTGTACGAGCGATTGAAGGAGATCAAGGCGGCACACGAGCAGGAGACGACGGTGCGGATCACGGCGGACGCGAAGATGCCGTACACGATGGTGGTTCGTACGATGGACCTTGCGAGGTTCGAGCTGGATGGGGAGTCGTTCGCCTCGAACTCGGAGATGTGGAAAGCGGGGAAGAAACGGCCACT
Source organism: uncultured Bradymonadales bacterium (assembly GCA_964384605.1). Taxonomy (GTDB): domain Bacteria; phylum Myxococcota_A; class Bradymonadia; order Bradymonadales; family Bradymonadaceae; genus CAYLMO01. The sequence continues at coordinate 15,438 of CAYLMO010000096.1, forward strand.
GTTTCCGGACCCGGTGCTGATGCACTAAGGGCGTGACTTCATCGGTCGGAGGAGCATTTTCGGTGGTTGGCCCTCGACGGTGAGTCGATAGAGGGTCCGGTTGGGGAAGGCGTCCTGCACCATTCGGAGCTCGTCTCGACCGTCGGCCTTCCAGTGAACGATGAGCGACCTGCCGTCGGTCCCGAGGTCTTTTCGCCAGTCGTAAACGTAGGTGCCGGTGTCCGGGTACTGCAGCTTCTGCCAGACCCGGTGGTATCGCTCGGTCAGGATGATCGCGTCGGGATGGGTATCGACCACCGTGTAAACATCCTGGTGAATCTGGCCCTGGCGCTGCATCGCGCGAAAATTCTCGGCCGTGAAGACCGCTCCCCAAATCGCTAGACCGATAAGCAGAATGTGGACTGGTGTGTCGCCCGAAACCCCGTGGTCTTCGGCGAGCTGCCAAATGCGTTGAAGGCCCGAGACGACGAGAATCAGGAACGGAATGAACGCGTCGGAATAGTGGATTGGCCCGACCATGTGGAGGCCGTAGTCGTCGTGCAAGAGGGCGATGGCGAAGGCGAGTGCTAGGCCAGCTGCGAGAGCGACGGTGATGCGATCTCGCACGCCGTACGCGGCAAGGAGAATGCCCGGCAGGCTCAGGCCGTAAACTCCGAGCATCATCAGGTTGTACGACAGGTTGGCGCCGAAACGACCGCGAAGGAGGTCCAGGTTGCCGAAAATCGCGAATGGCGGGAAGAAGTGCTCGGCCCCGGGGAAAACTAGCTCGTTGTTTCCGGCGAGTCGGGCGGGGAGGATTGTACCCGTAAGGGCGAGATCGTGTGCGACGAACAGGGCCACGAAGATGGCGCCGCAGCCGAGGAATGTTGCGAGGCCAACGCGCTTTTCCGGTTCGCGCCAGGCGCCGATGAGTCCGACAATCGCAAGAGGGGCGAGCAGTGCGGTTACCTCGATCGGTCTCGTAATCCATGCCATGCCGCCGGCAAGACCGGCAGCTGCGTAGATGGCGCGGCGATTGGAGCGAAAGGCGGCGAACAGGCACGCGATCGCGATAGCCAAGAAGCAGCGCGACCAGACGTGCGTGTGGGTGGTCGCCGAGAGCAGCACAGCCATCGGGGAACTGAGGAACATAATTCCGGCGAATACGCCCCACCGGCGCCCGTGCCGAAGGGCGACCGCCCATGCGGCGGCGACAACAGTGGCAGCGGCAGCTATGGAGAACCAAAGGCCGTCGAGACCGGTAATGGTGCCGAGCGCCCACGGCACCATGGCGCCGAGCCAGTCGAAGCTGCCCACCTGGCCGTCGCGCAGGTAGAGAAACAGATTCGGCGCGATGTCGAACCATTCGGGCGCTTCGGTCGAAAGGCGACCGCGAGCGAGGAGTTCGCCCCCGAAGCGTGCGCCCCATTCGTCATCGGTGAACGGAAGTCCGAACAAAACGAAACGGTTCAGCGCCGCGAATCCAGCGACCAGAAGCGCCCCGATGACCGCGACGGACCAGCGGGGAATTCGTGCGAGAACCGCGTCTACCCAGTCGAGCTCGAAAATCAGTGTGGTCGCGCGCCCGAGCGCAAACCCGCCCGGCAATAGTAGGAAGGTGGTCGCGAGCCAAAAGTAGATCTCACTGCGCGGGGATTCGCCCCACGAGCCACCGTACGAAATGTGCCGTCCGATGACCGTCTGTTCGATTTCGTAGAACCCCGCGACGAGGATGAGCCCCATCGCCGCGTACACAAGGGCGGCCAAATTGTTCGTGCGCTCCGTCATAATCCGTGGGTAGTCCGAACGCCCCCGGAACACAACCTGGTGCGCCCCTCCGAGGCGCGCA
>CAYLMO010000097.1:0-17097 GCA_964384605.1 uncultured Bradymonadales bacterium
GCTTCGCGGTTTTGGGCTGCGCGGTGGTGGGCTTCGCGGTTTTGGGCTGCGCGGTGGTGGGCTTCGCGGTTTTGGGCTGCGCGGTTTTGGGCTGCGCGGTTTTGGGCGTTGCTAGCGACCTCCGGCAGTCACGCGGACGAGCCTTGAGTCATTCGCTCCCACCGACTGATTCAGCCTGGCGTCGCTTGCGCTCTTCGGCGCGGCGCCTTCGGCCCTCGCCTGCAGCCTCCTCGACCTTGGCCGGCTCCTCGACGATCGGTCCGGGAGATTTGCAGTTCGCATCGAACTTCATGCGGAAGTCGGTGCGGCGGAGCTCGAAATCGTAGGAGTTTTCGGCGTAGCGAATCTTTGCGGTCTCGCGTTCGGAGGCGCCCGCGGCGATGGCGGCCTTCCACAGCTTCGCGAAGGAGCACTTCGGGGGAGGCGTCGCGGGCGGAAGCGGCCGAGAGACGCCCATCTCTTCGCGTTCCAGGCCGAGCGAGAGGTAGTACTCCGGGTCGCCATCGCCGTCGGTTCCGTCGTACTGCGAGCCGAAATCGGTCGCCCGCACTTCGAGTACCTTCGACGGTGCGGTGAACGAGTACGTGACGCCAGATTGCGGCATTCCGAGGTCGATCGTGCCGTCGCTGCGCACCCAGCTCGCTCGAATGAGGTGCAGCGAGTACTCCTTGCCGGCGAACTCGTAGACCTCATCCCACGCGGCGATCGGGTCGAAAGCGGTCGGGTCCGAGTCGTGGAATTTCATCTTGCCGTCGAACACCAAGACATAGAGGACGCCCAGGAAAATCGCGCCGAAGACCAATGCGAACAAAAGGCCGATGAGGAGTTTTTTGGTGGTTTGCATTACCGCTCCCGCTCCAGGCGCTTACGCTCGAGCTTTTCCCGCTTCAAACGCTTGCGCTCGTCCGCTTCTTTTCGACGTGCGTCGCGCGCATCTTTGATCGCTTCGCGAGCAGCGTCTTTCTCGGCGTCGGTCTGCTTCTTCTCGGTGAGTTTGCAGTTCGCATCGAACCCGATCTCGAACTCGGTCCCCTCGATTTCGAACCAGTAGGAGCTGTCTTCGTACTCGATCATCGCGACGGCTCCCGCCGGAGCGCCCTCGGCGATCGCGACCTTCCAGAGGTCGGCGAACGAGCACTTCGGAGGTGCCGAGGCAGACTGAGCCCTCGGGAACTCTCCGTCGTATCGGTGCAGGCCGAGTGCGAAAGTCGCGAGCTGGTATCCGCGAGTGTCCTGGCCGCCTTCCTGCCATCCGAAGTCGGTCGCGACGACCGCGGCGAAGGGCTGCATCGTCGCATTCGGCGCGCCGACCGGCCCGGTGTTACGCGCCTTGCCCACGAACCGATACGTCACCATCGGACCGTAGTCGGCGGTGAGATCGACGGTCCCGTCGCTGCGCACCGCCATGGCGTCGATGGAGTGAAGGTCGTACGCCCGACCGGCGAACCCACTCACCTCCGGATAGGCCGCCACCGGGTCGAAACGCGCCGGGTCTGAATCGTGCGTCTTCTGTTTCCCGTGAATCGTCGTCAGGTAGACGATTCCGAAACCTCCCCCGATGACGCCCAAAAGAATGGCGCCTCCCACGACCAAATTGCGGCTCATCTCTTCCTCCCCTCGGCGAGTCCCCCTCGCCGTTGGTTTAGTTCTCGTGCTGGTAGCGCTTCCAAAGGATGACGCCGGTGGCCACAGCCGCACCGACCCCGGCGGCGATCAGCAGTCGGCGAGTCTGTTTGGTGAAGACGCGGCGCGGCGGTAGCTCGAGCGGTTCGTCGCGTGCGCGCTCGATCGCGGCGCGGATGTCGTCGACGTATCGCGGGTCACACCATCCCTTGCGCGCCGCGAACTTTGCCGGTTCGAGCAGGTCGGTTTCGAGCATCATCTTGACCCCGTGCTCGGCCTTGAGCTCGCGGGCAAGGTGGGTGAGCTCTTCGCGGCGCTTCAGGCCGGTGACGTCTCGAATGAAGATCGCTTTGATGCGCCCGGGGTGCCGTTCCACGGCCGACGCGTAGATCTCCGGGTCATGCTGCCCCGAGTCGCCGACGAGCACGAAGTTCAGGTCTGGGTGTGCCGTCAGAATGGCATCGATGTTGGCCGACTTGTGCACCCCGTGTGCGCTCTGCCCCAGCTTTTCGCGGTCGATCCCGAGGTCGCGCAGGCAGAGCGTACCCTGCGGGAGGTTGTGGTAGTCGAGGAACGAGACGAGGAAGTCGTACAGGTTCCACGGCGACGAGCTGACGTAGAAGAAGGGGTTTGTGCGGCCCTCTTTGCCGATGTGGAGCGCGCGATAGAACGGTTCGACACCGGGGAATGGGCGGCGGGTGTGCGCGTTGTCGACGAAGGTGGTCTTGAGCATGGTTCGCAGGCTGGTGGCGCCCGTGAACATGATGGTGTCGTCGATGTCGGAGATGACGCCGAAGTCGGCGTCGGTCGGCACCTGGCAGCGGCCGGTGAAGCCCCACTCTTCCTGCATTCGAGGCTTTGGTTCTTCGAGCTGGACGAAGACCGGTCGCCAGAACCCATCGCCGGGGAGGTCGTCGGTGTCGCCCGAGATTTCGAAGTAGCCCTCTTCGTCGCAGCGCGCCTCGAACTGGTCAGCGTTGCCGCACGTCACGGTCGCGAACGCGATCTCCTTGGAGAGCATGCGTCGCGCCATCTGGCGGATGTTCTCTTCGAGCGGAGCGTCGACGGCCGGCTCCTCGAGCGGTTCACCGGCGAGGACACGGCCGAGCACGGTGAAGCGGCCGCCCGGGCTGCCGTGGCCCTGGTAGATCACGACGCGAATCGGCTGCTTCCAACCGAACCACTCCCGGTAGAGGAGTTTGATGCGATCGATGATCGACTCGATCGTGTGCGCGGGCCGGTGAACGAGAGCTGTTGGCATGGTGGTGCGCCGTGAAAGTCAGAGCGGGCAGTCGCACGCCGCGAGACTGCTGTCTTCGGGACAGACTTGTGTCCCCTGCGGCGCGCCGTCGTCGAATTTGTACACCGTTTGGTTCACGATGCCGAGGAAGGGGCCCGGAATGATCTCGGCTTCGGGTGCGGCACAGTTGCCGACCTCGTCGCTGCGAACGTTGCACGTGTCGGGGTCGAGGGCCTGCCCAACTCGCCAGACACAGCCCTCGGCCTCACAGTCAGCCTGGCTCGCAGCGACGTCGTCGCCGTCGCACATCGGCTGTTCGTTGTTCGTCGTCGCGGGCTCGTTGTTGCCCTCGGAATCGCCGTCGCTACACCCCATTGCGACCGCGAGAAGTAGGCACAACGCTAGAATTCTTCGCACAATCGACCTCTCTTCGCAGTTTCCACCATTTGGGGGGGCATCGCCGAGGATGTAAAGCCGCAAATTCGGCGCTAGTATCAATGCATGAACCTAACGAAGCTCGGCCCCTTCCTGCTCGAAGAGCGGATTGGGAAAGGCGGAATGGGGCACGTTTGGCGAGGTCGACACACCCATCAGGATGTGGAGGTCGCCGTCAAAGTCGTCACCTCGGAGCGCGCCCAGAAGCCACACGCAATCGCCGCGTTTCGCGACGAAGTGCACGCGATGGCGAGGCTCGCGCACCCCGGCGTGGTGCTGGTTTTCGACACCGGGATGGTCGACGAGACGGCGTGGAAGCGGGCGGAAGGTGCACTGCCAAAAGGGAGCCCGTGGGTCGCGATGGAGCTTGCGCGGCTGGGGACGCTCGACCGAGTGGTCAAGGGGCTACACTGGCGCCGACTCCGGGCGATCTTGTTGAGCATTCTGGACGCACTAGCCCACTCGCACGCGCGCGGGCTGATTCACCGTGACCTGAAGCCAGGCAACGTGCTGCTCACATCCGACGGCACCGGCGCGCCACGCCTGAAGCTCGCCGACTTCGGCCTGGCGCAGGCGATCCACGAGGTCGAAAAAGGGGGCGTGCGCGACGCCAAGATCAGCGGCACTCCGCGGTTCATGGCGCCCGAACAGGTCGAGGGGAAGTGGCGAGAGCAAGGGCCATGGACCGACCTCTACGCGCTCGGCTGCATCGCGTACTACCTCGTCGGTGGAGCCCCGCCCTACTCCGGGACCCTCGAAGGAGTGCTGCGCGGGCACCTGTTCGAAGAGATTCCCAACCTGGAGCCACGTCTGGACGTGCCGGCTGGCTTCACCGATTGGGCGCGCAGGCTCCTCGCCAAGAGGCCGCGCGACCGCTTCCAGAGGGCCGCCGATGCCGCATGGGCACTACTCGAGATCGACGACGCGCACCTTGGCGAGGAGGTCGACTTGTTTGGCGGCACGGGGCTGTCGGAGCTGACCGAAGAGGAATGGAGCTCGGTCGATTTCACGGCCACGATGGCCGACCACCCGTCGCAGCCACTCCACAGTATGGTGTCGGGATACTCCGCGACGATGGTCGACCTGACGGCGGCGTTCGAGGTGGCGAAACACCCGACCACGCCCCGCGAAGAAGGTCGCTTCGATGCCGATTTGCCGCCGCTCCCCGAGCGTTGGGAGCGGCGAGAAGATGCGCTGACGTCGGTGAAGGGGATTGGTGCGGGCATCGGTCTGTACGGACTGCGGCCGGTCCCGATGACGGGGCGGGATGCTGAGCGGACAGCGATATGGGAGGCGCTTGGGAAGGTCTGGGAGACCGGGCAATCACGCGCGATCCTGCTGCGAGGTCCGGCCGGAATCGGCAAGAGTCGACTCGCGCAGTGGGGGATGGAGCGAGCGCACGAGGTGGGCGCGGCGGAGATCTTCGTGGCGCGTCACGCCGACTCAGGTGGTGCCGCCGACGGCCTCGCCCAGATGCTCCGAAGACACCTGCGAGTGGGTGGGCTCAACCGGGAGGAGACGCTGGGCCGGGTGCGCGACGAGTTCTTCGCGGCGGCCGGCGAGCTGGACACGCGCGATGCGTACGACTGCCTCGCGATCACCGAGATGCTCGTGCCCACCATCGAGGGTGAGGCGAAGGTGCGATTTCAACGGCCTTCGGAGCGGTGGATCGTGCTGCACCGGTATCTCGAACGGCTCGCGCGGAGGCCCGCGTACATCTGGATCGACGATGCGCAGTGGGGTCCGGACGCGCTCGAGTTCGTGAACTATTCGCTGGCTTCGGAAGAGACACCACCCACGCTGTTCGTGCTGACGATTCGAGAAGAAGCTGTCGATGCGGATGCCGCGATGGCCCTGATTTCGTTGGCCCAGCGCGAGGATGTCGACACGCTTCGCATCGACCGACTGCCGGAGCAGACACACCAGAGCCTGGTGTCGGAGATGCTGCATCTCGAACCGAAGCTCGCCGAGCAGGTGGCGAAGCGCACCGACGGGAATCCGCTGTTTGCGCTGCAGCTGGTCGGGGACTGGGTGCAGCGCGGGATTCTCGAGCTCGGAGCGGAAGGCTTTCAGCTCGCGGAGGGCGAATCGGGAGCGATTCCGGAAGACATTCGAGCGGTTTGGACCGAGCGCGTGCAGCGGCTCATCGCGGCGTTTCCGCCCGAGCTCCACGACTCGGTTCGACACGTGCTCCAGATCGCAGCCGCGCTTGGCCAGGAGGTCGATGACGTCGAGTGGGAGGTCGCAGCGACGAAGGCTGGTCTGCGCGTACCGCAAACCCTGATGGCGCGGCTGATCGAGCGGGGCCTTGCCGACCGCGAATCCGACTCGTGGCGCTTTCACCACGGTCTATTGCGCGAGGCGATGCTGGCCGATGTGGAGCGCGAGGGGCGAGAGGCGCAGGTGCACGGCGCGTGCGTATCGATGCTGCAGGAACGGTACGGCGAGCGGGTCGATATCGTGGAGCGAATCGCGACGCATCGAATGCTCGGCGGCCAACTCGCCGACGCGCTCGAGCCACTCGCTACCGCGGCGCTGATGCGTACGAACAGCGGTGATTTCGACCAGGCACGCCGATGGCTCAAGGAGCACGAAGCGACGCTCGAGAAGCTCGAAGCGGCCGAAGACGACCCACGGTGGGGCGTCAACTGGAGCGTGGCCGCGCGGTGTTTCCTCAAGATGAACCTGGTCGACGATGCCAACGAGTACATCGAGCGAGGATGGAATCAATCGCAGTCGAAGTCGTGGGCCGAGCATCACGCCGAGTTTGCGCTTCACCGGGCGAACTACTCGCGAAAGGTGGGCGAAGCAGATCTGGCCGAAGATCGGTATCGCGAGGCGATGTCACTATTCTCGAAGCTCCAGGACCCACGCGGAATCGGGCGCGCAGCTTACGGAGTAGCGGAGGTGTTGCGGTTCAAGGGGCATCTCGACGAGTCGCTGACCTTTTACGATTCGGCGGTTCGGCAGCTTGATGAGGTTTATCCCGAAGGCGTTCCGATCACCCTGCAGGGCAAGGCCGGGAGCCTGATCGCTCGCGGTGACAACGACGAGGCCCGGGCCGTGCTTCAACAGGCGGTCGATGAGGCCGAGCGGTACGGCCAGCGGAGCGTGATGGCGGCCGTCTCGAATGTTTTGGGCGAGCTCGAGCGGCGCGAGGAAAACTGGGTCGCGGCGCGGGATGCGTACCGCAGGTCGGTAGCGATTCTGGAGAGTATCGGGTCGCGTGGAGCGATCCTGCCGACGTTGAACATCGCGCTGTGCGACCTGGCGCTCGAGAACTGGGCAGCGGCGCTGCCGGTGCTCGAGCGGGGCGTGGTGGTGCTGCGAGAGATCGGTGAGCGGAGCCACCTCGGGCTGCTGTACGTGTGCATTGCGGTCGCGGCGGCCGGACTCGAGCGGTGGGAGCTGTGGGACAAGCAGCTCGATCTCGCCGAACGCTCGATCGAGGAGTCGCGGGCGGTCGACCCGGAGATTGCCTACCAGGCGCGGCATGCGGCGGAGGTTGCGCGGGGGCATGGCGAGGTCGAACGGGCGATGCGCGCGGAGGCGATCGCGGCCGCTCAGGAAGAAGCGCTCTAAAAACACGAATGCCCGCAGAGCCAGGCTCTACGGGCACTTCGAGGTCTCCCGGACGTGTTCGGGTCAGTTCGGAACGCAGCCGTTGCCGACGACGTTTCCGCTGAAGTCGGTGATCTGCTGGCAGCTAAATCCGCTGCGGCAAGACACGGTGCATTCGTCGACGCAGAATCCGGTGAGGAACGCGTCGGGGTAGCACACCGACCCGGTTGGGCAGCTCGGAAGGAACGAGTTGCACTCTTGGGTGCAGAGGCTCGCGCCGGACTGGTAGCGGTAGCACGCAGCGGCAGTGCCGCCGGAGCATTGCCAGACGCCCGCGCACGCGTCGCCGATACTGCCGGTTCCCACGCCCGAAGGTGCGCACTCCTTCACGCCCGTTTGGTTGGCGCCGGATTGGTCGCCATCGTAGTTCCAGCATGCATAACCGTCGCGGCAGTCCGAGTTCATCAAGCAGTTGTCGAGGCACTCGCCGACGCCGTTCTCTTTGTTGCCGCAGTGGCTGCCTCCGGGGCAGTCGTTGTCGAACATGCACGACTTCGAGCAGTAGCCGTTTTTGAAGTTGGGGTTGAGGCCGCAGTATCCGCCAGCGGGGCATTGGCCGTCGGTGGTGCAGGCGTCTCCGATCGCGCCACCGGAGCTGGTCGGCACGCAGGTGAAGTTCGAGCACGTGAAGCCGGCCGAGCAGCCGCCGCAGCTGAGCGTACCGCCGCATCCGTCGGATGGATTTCCGCACTCACGGCCAGCCGTGCCGCAGGCGGCGGGCTGGCACTGGCAGTCCATGTCGGTCGGGAAGGAGCAGTTGGCAGGGCAGCATCCGTCGCCGCTCTGACAGGCGGTGATCGGCGTGTTGGAGCAGACGAGGTTGCAGGTTGCGGCCGAGCCGCTCACCGAGTCGGCGGTGCAGGCGTTGTTGTCGACGCAAGTGGCCGGGCAGTTTCCGTCGCAGACCTCGCCGGGTTCGACCTGGCCGTTGCCGCACATGGCGCCGCAGTCGTTGTCGTTGGCGGCGGTGCAGCCGGGCGCGCAGCATCCGTCGCCGCTCACGCACTGCGTGATGGCTTCGTAGCGGCACGAGGCCGAGCATGCGGCCGGGTTGCCGATGAGCGAGTCGCGGGTGCAGACGTTGTTGTCGCTGCACATCGTCGGGCAGTTGCCGTCGCACGTCTCGCCGTTGTCGACCTGGCCGTTGCCGCAGGTTGCGGAGCAGTCGGAGTCGGTGGCGTTGGTGCATCCGGCGGGGCAGCAGCCGTCGCCGCCCTGGCAGACCGTGACGTCGGTATAGGTGCAGGATGCGGTGCACGCTGCGGCGGTGCCGGTGACCGTGGCGGTCTGGCAGACCTGCGCGGCGCAGGAGTTCGGGCACGAGCCCGGACCAGTCGCGATGCCCGAATCACACAGCTCGCCCGGGTCGAGAGCGCCGTTGCCGCACGACTCCGTCACGACGTTGTTCGTCGACGTGTTGTTGGCGGTCGAGTTGTTGTCGGGGTTGTTCGCCGACGTGTTGTTCGGGTTGCCGTTGGTGGCAACGTTCGAGGCGGTCTTGCCCTTATTGCCAACGTCATCGCCACACGCGACGACAAAAACGAAGAGCAGCATCCAGATCAATCGGTTCATCGGTCGTCCTACTGAGTGTCCGGCATCATAGGTAGCGACCGGATGCGCTCAGATCATCTGAATCAGTCTGAAAACAAATACATTGTTCGTTTTTAGTATCCCACCGCTCGCCGCGACGGGGCGGCGAGCGGTGAGTCACGTGAAGTTGCCTACGGTGCGGAGCAGCTCGCGATATTCACGACGCCGCTTTGGTCCGGAAGCGCGACGACGGTGTCGGGCGAGCAGGCGGTGAGCTGGTTGCCAGCGAAGGAGCTGACGCAGTCGGCGCCGCCGGTTGCCGTGTCGCAGAGTCGGGTGCAGGCCTTGGTCTCGGTGCCACACTCTTTGCCGGTCGTGCAGTTTGGCTGGTCGACCGGGCATTCGCAGACTTCGCCGGCGTTGCAGTTTGCAGCGGTGGTGCAGGACGCGCCGGTACGGAAGAGCGTCGTCGTGAGGCAGATTCCGGTCTCGCATTCGCTACCGTTCACGCACGTCTCGCCGAGGTCTTTCGCTCCGACGACCTGTTCGCAAACGGTGTCGATGGCGTTCTCGCGGGTGTCGCCGTTGATGGTGCAGATGTTTCCGTTTTGGCAGTCGGCGTTGTTGGTGCAGCCGCGGATGCAGAAGCCGAGGGTGTTGTTCGGCACGTTGTAGGTCGAGCAGATCTGGCCGACGCCACAATCGCCGTCGTCGGCGCAGACGACGGAGCATTCATCGGCGACATCGAGGCAGATGTTCTCGCGGCACTCGTTGTCGCGGACGCACGCGCTGCCGAGCTGAGCGGCGGGCGCGGGGTTCGGGAAGGTGCAGTAGGCGTCGGCGGTGCCACCCATGTTCTGGATGAGGCCGCAGACCCGCACGCCGTCGGCGCAATCGTCAGAGGAATCGCAGACGGTTACAGGGAGCGTTTCGCACACGTCGAAGGCGCCGGACTGGCCGTCTTTGGTGATCGTGTTGTTGTTGCAGAGCTGGTTGTTGGCGCACTGATTGCTGTCGTCGCAAGGTGCGGCGCAGCGGTCGTTGAGGCAGACGAGGCTCGCGCAGTCGTCGTCGGCGGTGCACATCACGCCGGTGGGCGAGCCGCCGGTGGATGGGACGCAGACCGATTCGAGGCCATTGCCGGCGACGTTTTCGATGATGGCGCAGGTGGTGCCGGTGCCGCAGTCGTCGTTCGAGGTGCATGGGGTCGAGGTGTCGGCGACGCAGGCTGCGACGCTGGTGCCGTCGACGTCGACGGAGCCGCACACGAAGCCGTTGACCGTACAGTCGCTGTCGTCGGCGCATGGGACCAGGCAAACGTCGCGGAAGCGCGTGTCGCCGCACAGGTTGTTGGCACAACCGGCGTCGTCGGTGCAGAGCTGGCCGAGGTCGCCGCCGCCGTTGTTCGGGTCGCGGCAGATGGTCTCGACGTTCGTGCCGTCGCTGTTGACGTAGCAGACGTCGCCGACGCGGCAGTCGTCGTCTTCGGAGCAAGGGGTCGGAGGCGTGCAGACCGACGCGCTGTCGGAGTTGCCGCCGCCGATGTCGACGTTGCGGGTTTCGCAGGCGAAGTTGTCGCCGGTGGAGCAGTCGCCGGTGGACTGGCAGGGGCCGATGCAGGTTCCGCCGTCGCACAGGTTCTGCGCGCAGTCGGTGTCGGCGTTGCAGGTCGCGCCCGTCTCGCCGCCGCCGGCGTTGCCGGAGCCGCAGGTGAAGATGAGGTCGGTGGCGGTCTTGGTCGCGACGCATCGCTGGCCGCCGGCGCAGTCTGCGTCGCTCAGGCAGGTGCCTTCTTCGCGCGGAACGCATGCGTTGAGGTCGGCCATACCGTTGCCGGTGGTGACGGTGGTGTTGTCGCAGGTCGAACCCGCGTCATTGCAGTCGTTGGGGGCTTCGCAAGGTGCGGAGCAGGTGCCGTCGAGGCAGAGATTGCTGGCGCAGTCAGCGTCTGCGGTGCAGACGTCGCCGACGTTGCCGGTGCCGACGGCGTTGCCGCAGCCCAGGATGAGGTCGGTCTCGCGGTCGACGACGCAGACGTCGGTGCCGGTGCAGTCATTGTCGCTAAGGCAGGGTGCGCCCTCGGGGACGCAGACGTTGATGGTCACCGAGCCGGTGTCGGTGGGAACCATGCTCGCTTCGCAGGTGTATCCCGCCGGGCAGTCTTCCTCGCCGGCGCAGGGGTCGGCGCATTGGCCGTTGAGGCAGATTCCGGAGGCGCATTCGCTGCCGTCCATGCACGCTTCGCCGGTTCCTTTGCTGCCGTCGCCAATGCCACACGCGAGCTCACCGGTCGCCGAGTCGAAGAGGCAAACTTCGGGCGGCGTGCAGTCGCCGTTGCTGGAGCACGAGTCGTCTCCGGCGTCGACGTCGACGATGTTGGCGTTGGACCCGCCGGCCGTGGCGGCGTCATCGCTGCATGCCGAAAGGGCGAACGTGAGGAGAACGAGGAGGACAAACAAATTTCGGAGGCGCATCTACAGCTCCATCGTGGCGCGGCGAAAAATGTGGCGCGCGTGTCGGATGATGTAACCAAAGGGGGGACTATAGCGCACTGCGTTATTGGATCAAGCGGTTCGATTCAGGGCACTTCCGCGGCCTCGAACTTGTAACGCAGGTCGTGATTTGCAATAATTTACAAATACAGACGATCGGCCATTCGTCTTCGTCGTACCAGCCCCCCGAATAATCGTGAGGAATGCCATGAGAACAGCTCTGCTGATCGCCATTCTGTTGTTTGTCGCCGGGTGTGCTGATGACCCTGAACCCAGCGGAAATTCTGGGCCGGTCGACATCGCGGAGGACGCAGGAACGGACACGGCCGATCCCGAACCGGTGGAAGATATGGGGCAGGACACGCGTCCCGACCCGGAACCCGATATGGATCGCGAGGAACCGGATGCCGGGGAGCCCGATTCCGGGGAGCCGGATGCAGGCGAGCCCGATGCTGGGCCGTTCAACCCCTTCCTCATCTGCGCCGCGGACTGCAACGATCAGAATCCGGACTACGCGAACAAGCTGGATTGCGATCACGACGGACTGACCAACTCCGAGGAGGCCATGCTCGGATCGGACAGCTGTGAGAACGATAGCGACGGCGACGGCATGGGCGACCTCCAGGAGCTGCAAAACGGCACCAATCCTGCCGATCCGGACTCCGATGCCGATGGGCTGAACGACTTCGACGAGCTGGAGTTCAAGTTCGATCCGACGAATCCAGATACGCTGAGCGACCAGACGCTCGATGGGGATCGATGGATCGTGAACGTGTGTCGCGAGACCAATGTCGCTCAGCTCGGGCCAACGCAGGTGGAAGAGAACGAAGCAGCGTTTGGGCGTTGGCGAGTGGCACTGCCACCGCAGTACGCATTCCACGAGTTGTCGAGCTCGGCACAAGGTGCGGATGTTTCGGCGGGTGTTTTCAACGGCACCGCTTCCGAGGTCGCCGCGTTTGCGTACACGTACGACGGCACGAACCTGAACTCAGCGCCCGACTTGGAGATCGCGAAGGTCAAGTTCCCATCGGGCAGCACGATCCTGAGGCAGTCGGTGGAGGGCGTGTTCCAGACTTGGGATCGTGAAGAGGCCGTTCGGGGACGCTGGCAGATTCGCACCAACCGGGCGGTGAGCACGCGGCAGGTCCGCGACGCGATTCTCGAGGAGACGGCCCCGCAGACTTGGAGCGGCTTTCCTGTTTCGTCGGGCGCGACCTACACCGAGTTTCAGGTCAACGTGACGGCCGTGCATCGCGTGGCGACCGACATGGATCAGTACGTCATCCTCGCCGCCGTGGCGCCTCTCGACGCTTTCGATACGCGCGAGAAGGTTCAGTTCCGTATGGACGACCTTACGAACACGACCGGCTTCGCTCGGGCGGCGGACATCCGCAACTCGAAGTGTGAGCCGCAGAACCTGTCGGGCGTGCGGCCCAAAGTGGACTTCTACTGGATCCTCGATGATTCGGGTTCGATGGAGGACTTCTTCAACACGATGGTCGCCACAGCGCAGGACTTCTTCGACCGGCTACAGACGACCAACCTCGACTACCGCATCGGTGTGACGTCGACCGGACCAGCGATCGATGGTCGGATTCGTCCGATCCCGGGGTGGCACACCGACAAAGCGAGCTTCACGGGCGAGATTTTCGACTACGTTTGCCCCGGCGGAAGCTGCATCGGAGGCAGTGAGTACGGGCTCGAGAACGCCATGCTTGGCATTCAGTACATGTCGAGCAGTACGACGCCACAGGCCGTGCGGATTCGGAGTGACGCTCAGGTGATCGCCATCGTGATGACCGACGAGGACGCACAGTCGGTGAAGAACGTCGGCGGATTCGCATCGCCTGCGGGGCAGGCACTCATCGCCCAGTACATCACCTTCTTCACGGGTGTCGGCGTGCCGCTGTTCGCGATCTACAACGACGGCACGTGCCCGGGAATCGGCGACAACGGCGAGAGCTATCGACAGGTGGCGAACGCCACCGGAGGCGCTTCGTCGCTGGTCTGCGGCAATGACCTGACCGCGACGATCGAAGACATCATCACAGCGGCTGCCGGACGCGTCGGCGTCGTGAGACTGCCGACGACGCCGATCTCGGCGAGCCTCAACATCATGAAGAACGGCGAGTTTGTGCCGCGGTCGAGGGTGAACGGGTGGGACTACTTCCCGGGCTCCGATTCGATCGCATTCTTCGGCGACGCTCGTCCACGGGTGACACAGCCCGGGGAACGAGGTGATGACGTGGCGATTGGCTATTCGACTTGGGAAGATCGTGGGAAATGATCGGGGCAAGGCAGCATGGATGTTCGGCGCCATTGCGTGCCTCTTCGCATGTTCCGACGATGCCGGAATCGACCGGCAACCTCCGGTCGGCGACGCGGGATTTGCAGACGTCGGTGCAACCGACATGTCCGATCTCGCCGATGTCGGCGATGTCGAAGATCTCGGCACGATCGACGCCGAACTTCCAGTCCCTGACGCTCAGATGGACGCCGCGGACTCATCTGGCGACACCGGCGCGATCGACGAGATCATGATTTGTCGAGCCGACTGTGCGGTCGCGGATCCCGACATCGCGGCCCAGGTCGATTGCGACTACGACGGGTTGTCGAATGCCGACGAGTTTCAGCTCGGAACCGACCCGTGCGACAACGACTCCGACCGCGACGGCTTGTCCGATCTCGAAGAGCTACGCTTGGGGACGGACCCCAACGACTCCGACACCGATGGAGACGGCGTCGACGATCAGACCGAAGTTCGCCTTCGACTCGACCCGACCAAGGCGAGCACGGACGGCGTCCAAAACGACGGTGACCAATGGATCGTGAGCATTTGCTCTCCCACCCATCCCGGTCGACTGCGCCCCGCCCCGGTGAATGAGGCCGTTCCCCAGACGACTCAATGGCGAGCCGCATTTTCGATCACATTCGATTTCACGGACATCTCGGACCCCGCGACCTCGGCGACTCGGACTGCGGGTACCCTCGACGGCTCCGTCACGGAGGTCTTCGGGTTCGCATACACAGACGAACTCCCGTACATGGGGTTCGCCGACACGACGCTGCCCGCCGGCGTTCCGGTGGTGACGAGTCAGGTCGTCCCGTTCACGATGTGGGACCGCAGCTCGGGACTCCAAGCCGACTACGTGGTTCAGACGAGCTCGCCGATGACGGTCGCAGAGCTTCGCAACGACATCTTGATGGAGAGATCAGGGATCAGCGTAACGGGACCATCCTCGTCCACTACGCACTCGGACTTCTACGTCTCGGTCGCCGTGGTGGATTGGGATCGGCGGTCCTTCGACCGTAGGATCGTCCTTGTCGCAGTCTCTCCAAGTGCCGATTTCGTTGCCCGAGAGCGGATCCGATTCGAGATGCGTGACATCACCAACGCGACGGCCATCGCTGACGCGTCAGATACTCTGGATGACCGCTGTAATACGCAGAATGTGGCCGACGGTGAGACGTTGTACCTCTCGCAGCCACCAATCACCTCGAGTTTGATCGTCTTCAAGAATGGCGATTTCATCCCTCGTTCCACGCAGAACGGTTGGGACTACGATCCGGACAACAATTCCATCCAGTTCTACGGCGATGCCGCGTTGTCCGCGTCGGACCCCAGGACGGGCCGAGGCGATGATGTCGCAATCGCCTACAACCATTGGTGGTGGCGGAGTTTCTGAAGCCTTGGGGTTCGAGGTCTTCCGGTTCTTGTAGCTTGCATGACGAGGGCAAGCGAATCGAGGTCAATTGAGCGTGCTATCGCGATTTGGTCTGTACTTCGCCAATCCTACGAGTGCGACGCTTTCGACGGTGCGCTCGCCCCCGCAGCAGTTTGGCTTTTTCAGCCCGAGTGATGGCTCGGAACTCGCCGCTCATGCTGGTGTCGGAGCGTTTGCCGCGCCAGCGTCGGATATTCGGGAGGAGCTGATACGTGAGCCAGATGGCGACCGGGTGCGGGATGAATCGCCGGAACCACCACATGAGTCGTGCGTCCCACGTAGCCAAGACCCGCAACGGTGCTCGTTTTCTTTTGCTGAGCTGCACGACCGTTTTCGCGACGGACTCGGGGGTGGCGACGGCCCAACGCATGAAGCGGGCGATCATGGCATTCATGTACTTGAAGTGCGGGTAGTAGCAGTCGGTTGGACTCTGTTGGGCGAGGCGCGAAATCGCTCCGACGACTGACTTGGTATAGGCCGGTGAATTGATGAAACCGGCGATGACGAGCGAGACCTTGATGTCGAACGGGCGGACTTCGAAGTGAAGCGCTTCGGACGAGGCTTCGAGGGCGTGCTTGGAGGATGCGTAGATGCCCATGGTCGGCATCGAGACGAGTCCGGCAGCCGATGAAATCTGGATAATCTGACCGCTTCGGCGTTCTCGCATCTTGGTCAGCACGAGGGTGGCGAGCTCCATCGGCCCCTCGTAGTTGACCGCCATTTGATGCCGGCGCTCTTGGGGCGTCGTGTACTCGGTGACCGTCCGGTATGTGATGGCTGCGTTGTTGATGAGTAGGTCGACGCCACCGAAGGTCTCTTCGATCTCGAAGACGACATCGATCTGTTGCTGCCGATTGGTTACGTCGAGGGGCCGTATCCACAGCCTGTCGTTCTCCACTATCCCTTCGCGCTCGAACCGATGAAGCGACGACTGGCGGGCAGTGAGGATGAGATGGACGGATTCGTCCGCCATGAATTCGCGGGCAATCGCAAGGCCGACGCCGGTACTTGCGCCAGTGATCAGGACGGTTTTCTTCTCTCGGTCTTCCATAGACTTTGCCTCCAGGCAAAGCGGCCGCTCCCCATCTCAAGAATCGGTACCAAACGAGTTCACTCGAACTCGCCCGAACTTGCTGGCGGAGGGCCGACACCGCAGGCCTGGCGGGCAGTGGTTCTGCCGGGACGCAGGCTCTGCGCTATCAACTTAGGAAGGTATTTTAACGACTTGCGGGCGCACCGTCAAAAGTTTGACGGCGGCGGCGAGTTTGCTGGAGGAGCGGGGTTTCGGGTGCGCGAGGGCGATGGTCGACTGGTTCAGTACGCTCGAATTCGCTCGGGTGTCGTGAGCGTCACACGCGATCCAGCGATATATCCGACGGCCTCGATTTGGACATCCCACTCGCCAGTTTGGAAGGTGTGCGAGGTCACGGCATCGGTGGTGGAGTAGTAGGTTTCGCCGTCGCCAAAATCGATGCTGAGGTAGACGAACTCTTCGGATTCGGCCTGGAATCCGGAGACGTTGAACGTCACGGTGAGCGGTGCCGTGCCGCAGTTCGTGTCAGCGAGAGAGGGGTCAGGCCAGTCGCTGCATGGGTCGACCTCGAGTGTTGCCGAGATGTCGAGGTCGTCGATGCAGTAGGCGTCTCCGTCGATGACGGAGGTTTGGCCCTCTTCATCGATCGCCACTCGTTCGAGCGTGAGACCAGAGAGGCTGGCTCGCAAGGTCTCGCCGAGCTCCAGGAGTTCGATGGAACCGGTCTGCGCCATGTAGGTCGCGAGACAGCCCTCGGAGTCGCATCCGGTCTGAACGACCAGACAGTTCGTGCAGTCGGCGAAGTTTGCGTCTAGCTCGAGGGTTCCGACCGCCGGTTCAGCGGTGCGGTGTACGAAGTAGAGCTCGTCGGTAAGTCCATCTACGGCCGCGGTGCCTCCGCCGAACGCCAGTCGGGAAGCATCTTGTTCGGCAAATGTGGTTTCGAGCTCGATGCCGTTGGCGATGCACCCGTCGGGCAATGCGTTGTTTGGGGCTCCCGAGTCGCCACCCGACGTGCCGGCGTCGTCGTCGGAGACTCCGCTGTCGGTGCCAGCGTCATCTTCGACATTGATGTCGACCCTGTTGTCGCCCGTCTTTCCGGTGTCCGACCCACACCCAACTGCGAGCGTGGCGATGAGTAGTATGATGTGATGCGTTCTCGTCATGGCGTTCCGTCTCGTCTGCGGGCCCAAGGGACGTTCTCGAACCTCTGAAATTCAAAGATATCCGTCAATTCGAGGTGTTGGCAGTCGGAGTGCGCCGCCAACTCCAAGCCAAATTCTTCGTCGTGGACCCGATAGACCGCCACGAAAAAGCCCGCTCGATTAGAGCGGGCTTTGAGGTTTCTAGCCTGAGCCGGTGTTACGGAGCGGTCGGCGTCTTCGTCGTGTCGACGAA
>CAYLMO010000098.1:0-17087 GCA_964384605.1 uncultured Bradymonadales bacterium
GGCCACCTGGCCGGGAAGGTGTTCTTTGGGGCGAGTCATGGGTCCTCTCCGTGTTTGTAGTCAGAGAGGTTTTCGGCCGTTGGCCGAAATCGTTGCGTACTTTTTTTGGGAAGGGGCGGATGGGCTAGTGAAATAGCGGGGAGGAGGTCTTCCGGATGTGGTTGTTGAGGCTGGCTGAACAAGTGTGTGCCAGCTGATACACTCGCGGCGGACATGAGGAGTGACAGATGAATCGAGTGATTGCATTCACGTTGTTGTTGGCGGCATGCGGTGGAGCGGAGGTCGATGCCGACGCTGAGAATCCTGGCGACGTGTCGTCGACGACCGAGGCCACCGAACCGGGGCCCGGCCAGTATGGCGCCGACCGAGGCATTGATTCGTCGGTTGAGGACGAGTTTGCGAGGTTCGTTCGGCAGCCGATACTCATCGACCAGAAGTTGCCGAGCAAAGGCTTGAAGATCGTGCTCAACCGCGAGTTGTCGCGGTACTCGACGCTCTCGACCTCGTTGAAACAGGCCTATGAAAGACAGCCTGAAGCGAAACCAGTCTTGGCCTTTCGACAGGCTCAGCTATTCGCACGAATGGGCTGCACGGTCGTCCAGGCTCAGCCTCCAAATCAGCTGGCGGCTGACCAGTTAGAGATGTACGAGCGGATTCTTGCCGAGCAAGCGCACGCCGTGCTCTCACGGGTGCCCGCCACACTGCAGAGCGTGCCAGCCGAAGACCCGCTGCGATGGCATGCCGACGTGCTGGCTGGTGTTCCAGAGACTCCGACCGACGTTGGTGCCATTCGGAAGTACTGTGGAGAAACGCTGACCTACTGGCACGACTCGAGGAACGAGCTGTCGGTGGACGAAGTCGAACCTGCGCGCTGCGAAAAGCGCGACGCTGTCGCGTGTTACGTGTGGGCCGAGCTCGGCAGCGGCGGTCCGGATGCGATGGCGAAAGCCTGCGAACTCGGCGCGCTGGTCGCGTGTCCGGAAGACCTCGAAGGTCCCGCGGGAAGCGGAGAAGGCGAGGGGAAGAGCAAGGTGTTTGGGATCATCGGCTCGGGCGAGTAGCGAAGGCTACTCGGCCGCTGCCGCGGCCTCATCGAGCTCCGGGTGGAGATCGCGAATCAGGTCTTCGCCCGAAGTCTGGATCATCTCCAACAGGTAGCGCGTACGTGGCTCGTTTCGCGCAACGTATTTGTCGAAGATCGCCATTCGGTCGGGGTGCTCCAAGCCCTGCTCGTACAGAATCTCTGCGATCGCCTCGACCGTCAGGATGTGGGTGAGACGCTCGGCATGGAGCATTGCCCATGCGAAATCGCGCTTCGGGTCCCAGTCGGTCTTCAGCGCGTTCATCCACGCGGTGACAGGCTCTTTTCGAATGTCCCGAAACTTGTCGACCGCAGTCTTCTTGAGCAACTCCTGCTGAGCCGCCATCGAGGTCGCCTGAATCTTGGCGAGTAGCTTTTCTCGAGGGTCGCGTGCCGACACCGCACGCCACCGGGACTGCGCGAGTTTCCGCACAAACTTCTGCGGGTTCTTGAAGATGGCGCCGAGCGTGTCCTTCATCGCCATGAGGGCCTGAATCTGCGTCGTGCCCTCGTAGACTGGGAGGACGAGAGCGTCGCGAAGCAGCTTCTCGGCACCGTACTCGGTGGTGTAGCCGACGCCCCCGTGGATCTGGATGCACATTCGAGACATCTCGACGGCTTTCTCGGCCGTGAGGAACTTGAGCAGCGGTGTGAGTCGTCGGCTTCGAGCCTTGGACTTCCGGTGTTCGCGCTCCATGTTGGGCATCGGCACTTCGGGACGGCGCTTCATCGCCATCTTGGTCCGGAACGACATCTCCTCGTTGTATGCCGACTCGACCGCGAGTGCCCGCATCGCCTGGATGTCGTTCTGCATGTTGCTCAGGTACTCCGCGATCATCTCGTGGCGATCGATCGTCTTGCCGAACGCGACTCGCTCGGCCGCATAGTCCTTGGCCAGGCGATATGCAGCCTCGCTGATGCCGATGCCTTCGAATCCAACGCCAATCCGAGCATTGTTCATCAAGAGCAACATGTGTTTGAAGCCGTCGCCCCGCTCGCCGATCAAGTGTGCCGGAGTGTCTTCGAACAAGACGGAGCAGGTTGCCGACGCATGGTGGCCCAGTTTCTCTTCGATGCGATCGACGTGCGCGTACCGCGTGATGGTGCCATCAGGATTGTCGTCGTACGCCTTGACCATGAAGGTCGAGAGCTTGTCGAGACCGTAGTCGTCGTCACCGTCTTTCTCTGTCTTGCAGATGACGACATGGTATTTCCCGTGGCCGCTCGTGATGAAGATCTTCTGCCCCGTGACGAACCAGTTTCCGTCTTCGTCTTGTCGGGCGACCGTTCGAAGTGCGCCCATGTCGCTGCCGGCGTCGGGTTCGGTGATATCCATCGACCCGAACGCGTTTCCGGCGATGATCTCTTCAATCGCGTCCTGAAATCGCGTGTTCAGAATCTTTCCGGTCTCCGGATCGATCTCCGTCGTCCCCTCCTCAATCGAGTAGACGAGAAGCGCGGCTGCGATACCGCCGTGGAAGCCATAGTGCGCCGCGAACGAGACGTCTGCGCGCGACACGATTTCGGAGCTGAGCATGTAGGTGAGCAGCGGAGCGTTCATCCCTCCAAGCTCACGCGGCAACGTAAGCCCGAACAATCCGAGCTGCCCCATCTGCTCAAAGATCTGGTCGAAACGCTCGGACTGCTTCACTCCGCCGTCCTCGCAGACTAGGCCGTCGTGCTCAATCGACTTGGCATGCGGCGCCATCTCGTCGGCCACGAACTGTCCGAACATCTCGAACATGTCTTTGTAGAAGCCGAGAGCCTCGTCGAGATTTTGGAATCCATCGGGATCGTTGAAGTCGTCTTCGATCGCCCGAACGAGCGGTTCCCAGTCGATCCCGCGCTCGAGATAGAATCGGATGTCTTCGTTGTCGGTGTAAAAGTTACCCACGGTGTGCTCCGTTGGCCTATTCGGCGGCCTGCTTGTGTATCGAATGGTGGCTCGCGGTGAAGAGAGAGGTGCGCGCCATCCGAACCATCTCGGCGATGACGCGGTCCTGTGCGTCGGCGCCTCCAACAACGGCGCGCGTGACGTTGCCAACAGCGATGCCACCCACAATCAGGTGAATCACGTGCAGCACGTACGTCTCCGCGTCGATGTCTGGGTGAACGCTTCCCTCTTGTTGCCCGCGAGCGATGTAGTCGCTCAGGATATTGAGCCAGGGGGCGAGGTACTCTTGGAACATCGCGGTGACCGCTTCGGGTCGATCGAGCATTTCGCGATTGAGCAACTTCGCGCTGTCGGGCGAGTCGACGAAGAACTTGATCACTTCGCCGACCAGGCTGTCGAAGCGGTCGGTGCCCGTCGTCGCGGCCTGTAGCAGGCGCGGCAACACGTCGTTCCAGCGCGACAACAGCTCGCCCATGACCGCCGAACGAAGGTCAGCCTTGGACGAGAAGTGATAGAGCAATGACGGCTTCTTGATGCCGACCTCGCTCGCAATCGCAGACAGAGACGTCCCCTCGTAGCCATGAGCTGCGAAGAGCCTCGTTGTTGCAGCGAGAATTTGTGCTCGCATATCGGTCGGTTCAGACATACCTACCCTCTGGTTGAATCGTTTCTACCAATCGGTAGGCAAAAATACAACGACCGGTAGAACGATCTCGAATCGCGGATTCATCTGCTCGATTTCTAAAGAGTCTGGAGCGGCGTTCCGATACCTGATTGACGGCACACTGAGACTCACCAGGAGAGCATCAATGAGCACCAAGACTGGAATCGACAAGGACGTCCTCTCGCGCTCGCACTTCTTCTCGACGATCAACGAACAGGACCTCGAGGTGATCGGCCTCGTCATGGCGAAGCGGGAACTTCGCGCCGGTGAAGTCTTGTTCGCGAAAGAAGACTATGGCGATGCGTTGGCACTACTCGTGAGCGGATCGCTCGGGGTCAAGACAACCGATCGCGACGAGTACGTCGTGGCCGAGAACGAAGTGGTCGGTGAGATGACCTGCATCGATCCCGCACCGCGTTCGGCTGAGGTGTATGCAAAGGAAGACTCGGTCGTCGGTACCCTCGACCTTCAGACGCTGCGGATGCTGCGCGAGTCGAGTCCGTCGGCGTATGGGTCGATCGTACGCTCGATTTCAGAGCGACTCACGAAGCGCCTTCAGTGGGTGAACGCGCAAGTTCAGTCGCGGTACGCATCGACGACCGCCGCTCGGGCCGTGCCGCGACCGGTGGTGCAGAAGGATGGGGCTTCGGCACAGTACGAGGGCCGCATCGACTTCCGCCATTTGGACTGCCTGATGGATTTTTCGGCCACCGAGTTGGAGATGCTGGCGACGCACGCTCGTTGTCGTGCATACGAGCCGGGAGCCGTTCTTTGTCGCGAAGGCGCGAAGGCAGACCGCTGCTTCATCGTCGCGGATGGAGAGGTCGAGATTCGCAAGACCATCGCGGGTCACACCGTGATTCTCGGTGCTGCTGAGAAAGGTGGATTGCTCGGGCAGGCGGCCCTCGTGGACCACTCTCCTCGCACGGCGACGCTTCAGGCGCGCGGCCGGGTCGTGACGATCGAAGTCGACCGGGAGACCTTCGAAACGCTTCGGAATCAGGCGACGCCAGTAGGTATTCGCTTTCAGGAGATGATCGCGACGTCCGCGGTGCGACAGCTTCGGTCGGCGAACGAGCGGCTCGGTCAAATCCCGTCGTTCCGCGACATCGACCTCGCCGAGAAGCAGGAGAGCAGCTCGAACGGATTCGTCCGAGAAGACACCGTGAAGCGCTTCTACGATCAGATGTTGAAGAACACGGGAATCACCGAGAGCGAGCTCGAGAGCGTCTCATTCGCCTGAGCCAGCAGCCCGATGTGCGGCAGCTCGACTAGCGTTGAGGTGCCGTACGATCGCGTCGACCTCTCGGTCGAACCTCTCTTCCTCAGACCGTCGCTCCGCTTCTTTTCGGAAGGCAGAGAAATCCTCGATGAAGTCGAGGATTTTCTCTTTGGAGCAGTGTCGACCGAGAGATTCAAGAATCTGACGGCGTCCTTCTGAGTCTGCAGTGAAGTATTCGTCGGGGTACTCGAAGTCCTGAACCCAGGCCCGAATGTTTCCGCAGATTGAATCGACGTTTCGCCCGCTCAATCCCTGCTCGACGCAGATTTCGCCAATCTCCGTCCATTCGGACTCGTCGGCGGGCAGGAAACTCCCGACGTCTTTGAGCATGACATCGCGCATCAACGTGACGAAGTGGGCAGGTTCGGTCGGGCCAGCGACCGTGAACGGATTCTGCGCGATGCGGCTGATCGTGGCCTCGTCCATGTGCAGATTGTTTGCGTCGCAGATGAGGAACCACTTGCCGTCTTTGGGCAGCAACGTGCCGTCGAAAACGCCAAACACAGCGCCAAGGTTCTGCTTCTCTTCGCTGCGAAGGTTGTCGTTCGCGCGCGACGCGAACGCCGTATCGATGTCGGGCCAGTAGACGCCGCAGACTCCGTCGAACCCGTACACCTCTTCTCGGAACAGCCGCACGAGATTCACGGCCGACGCGTTTTGGTAGCTCGACGCCCAGTCGGTTCGCCGAACGACGACGAACTTCGCCGGGATGTCGCGGGCAGCGCAGAACTCTAGAAAGTCGTTTCCGACGGCGTGGGCCGTAACGGTCTTTCCGCAGCCCGGCCGCCCCAAACCAAAGAGGATCGGGTTGATCCGCTTGGGGTTGCTTCGGCTCTCGAAGTCATAGCCCGCTACGTCCCGCGCTAGGCGGATGCCGGCTTCGAGGTACTCTTTGTTGCCGACGATATCGTTCGGTTGGATCGGAAGGAGTCCGGCGCCATCGCTACGAAGCGCCCGGACTTCGAGCCCGTCGTAGGGGTATCCGGCGACCCGTACCCCGCCCTCCTCGAGCACGCGAACGAGTGCCCGAACGCCTCCGGAACGCGCCAAGCGGATCGTCGCCCGCCGAAAGAGCATCAGAAACGCGACAAGCCCTTGCGCACACTGCTTATCGGCGACCTTCGATTCGTCATGGCCAACCCGCATCTCGACGTAAGCCCGTGCGAGCCGAAGCACCCGCTCGAGGAACATCCCACGATCTTCGAGCTCCAAGAGCAGGTCGAGCCCGTCTGTGTCGAGTTCACCGTCGACGTCTGGGAGCTCCGCGAGTTCCCCGACTCGCCGCCGAAAAGCATCGGCGAGCACGATGACCATGAAGGAGTTGACGAGGCGGGTATGCTCGGGCTCGAGCATCGGCAGCACGAAGCTGTCGAACTCGCCACCTTTGAGCTCTTCGATGATGACGCCGTGCAATTCGTCGGCGGAGCACCAGGCCAGGTCGCTCGCCAGGACGAGGGCCTCGAGTGACGCGAGTGATAGCGTGGTGTGCCCAAATGGGCCCGGCGAAACGTCATCGAAATAGACGTCGATCCCGCTCGCCTTCACGGCGCTAGTCACGTCTGCGAGCGCCCACCCACCGTCAGGCACATGTACATCGATTCGAACCATGGAACGGGTTTACCACAGCTCACGATGCCCTCGAAAGATTGCGGTTCAGATGGGATCCACGTCGCCCGACCCGGTCACGGCAACCTCGACGATGTCAGGATGGCACGCGTAGTAGAGGCTGCCCGACCCACTGACCGCCCCGTAGATCGATTCGAAGGCACACACCTCCGAGTCGCCTGAGCCGTTCAGACTGACCGTGGCGGTCTTCGACGAGATACGGCGCAGATCCACTTCTCCCGACCCGGTGCTCACGATCGTGACGTCACGGGCATCACCTTCGCCATCGATCGAACCCGAGCCGTTGTTGATTGCCGTGAACGCTGGCGCAAAGACACCTTTGATGGTGACGTCGCCCGAACCGTTCAGCACGACTTCGCGTAGATCGGTCGTCACGAGCTTGATGTCGCTCGAGTCGCGCGCGATGACCCCACCAGAGTCGATCACGAGCACGTCACCATTCCTGATTGGCTCGGCAGGCCGTTCTTCCATGAAGACCGCCGGTTCGCACTCGCGACATACCTCGATGAAGACGTGACCGAACCCTCCATCGAGCACCACCGAGCGATAAGGCTCTAGCGACACCTGTTCCCGACTCGACCAATCGGGCTCGCCGTCGATGTAGACACAGCCCGGAGCCGAAGCGAGGACCAACAACAAAACCATGTAGCGCATCGCGCCCTCCGAGATTCGCGGTTCAACCATTGGTCGCAGGCAGTCGCGAGATTTGTGCAAGGCGAACGAATTTCTTGAAGAAGATCATTCCAAAGGCCGCGAACGCAGGAATTCGGCGACGGATTGGAGCGCGGGCGCGAACACAGATGTGCTCCGGTAGAGCAGTCGGAACGAGTCTGAGAGCAATGGCCTGTCGGCGAACAGCTGCACCAACCGACCATCCTCGAGATCGGCTTCGACCATATACGTCGGCAGAACAGCCACTCCATACCCTTCGAGCGCGAGCAGACGCATCGCCATTCCGGCCCCGCACAGCCTGGTCTCGGCGAACGCCATCTCACCGATCGCCGACGTGAGATACCTCGTGAGTGGGAGCGAAGCGTCGACGTCGAGGAGGGTGTGACCGCGCGCATGCTCCGCACGCTCGAAGGGCCGTTCCGCCAGAAGCTCCGGGGCTCCGACGAAGCTATAGGTCTCCGGGTGCAAGAATTCCGCGCGCCATTCTTTGTGCGCCATCGGGGCCGAAGTCACGGCCGCATCGACACTTCCAGCTTGCAGCCGTTCGAGAATGTCTGGGCCCGACCCGAAGTAGAAATCGACCGTTACGTGCGGAAGCTCGTCACGCATCGCGAGCGTGGCCGGCACGAGCCACGAAAGCCCCAGTTCGTATCGAGTAGCGAGCTTCAGGGTCACGGGAACGGCGTGGTCATCCACCACCACTTCGGCACAGTGCGCAACGCTCGCGACTGCTTCCCTTGCCGCAGGAACCATTCGGTGCCCCTCCGGCGTGAGCTCCACGACGCGCGTCGTACGCCGGAACAGCTCCACACCAAGGTCGTCTTCGAGCTGCTTGATTCGCTGCCCAAATGCGGCCGGCGTGAGCGCGACAGAGTCGGCCGCGCGGCGGAAATTCAGGTGTTCTGCTGCGGCGAGGAAGCAGAGGAGATTGTCTACGCTGGGGATTCGTCCAAGCACGGTGCACCATTGTTTGAGGCTACCTTACAATAGAGCGCGATTTGCCTGATGAAGCAATCGAGTCGACCAACCGAACTGGTGAGTCCTGCATCGATGGATGCGCATGCGCGTGCTATAAAACGAGCGGTTCATTTACGCCGTCAAAGACGAGGTTCGACGTATGCGAGTGTGCTTGTTTTGCGGGTCTAGCGAAGGGAATCGGCCGGCGTACGCTGCGGCTGCGGAGGGGTTCGGTGAAGCGATCGCAGCTGGTTCGCACGAACTCATCTACGGAGGCGCTCGGATTGGCCTGATGGGGATTGCGGCGGATGCCGCCCTTCGGGGAGGTTCTCAGGTCATCGGGATCATCCCGCACGGTTTGGCCGATCGTGAGCTCGCGCACGAGCGAGTCACCGAGCTGATTCGTGTAGACACGATGCACGAGCGGAAGTTCGAGATGTCGCAACGGGCAGACGCATTCGCGGTGCTGCCGGGGGGCGCGGGGACGCACGATGAGTTCTTCGAGATGTGGACCTGGGTGCAGATTGGGGTGCACGACAAGCCGATCGGATTTTTGAACGTGGACGGGTTCTTTGATCCCCTGTTCGCGTACGTCGACCACATGATCGAAGAGGGATTCTTGCGTGGGACGTACCGCGATACGCTCGTGATCGCCGATCAGCCCGACGCGCTGCTGCAGAAGCTCGCCGAATATGGCGGAACGCCAACGAAGTGGGAGGACTAGATGAGTACGCGCTCCGAAGCTGTTTTCGAAAAGCTCGGGCTGTTTTACCTGGGCAGTCCGGTCGGCTCGGAGGAGCCGCTTCTGTACGATTCTCGCGATTTGCTGACGCACGCGATCTGCGTCGGCATGACCGGTAGCGGCAAGACCGGGCTCGGCATCGGACTGATCGAAGAAGCCGCGATGGACGACGTCCCTGCGATCGTCATCGATCCCAAGGGCGACCTCTCCAACCTCCTATTGACGTTTCCGAAGCTCGATGGCGCGTCATTGGAGCCTTGGGTTGATCCCGAAGCGGCTCGGCGAAAGGGGCAGTCGGTCGAAGAATACGCCGCCGCCCAGGCCGACACCTGGCGTGATGGTCTAGCGTCGTGGGGTCAAACGGCTGACCGGATCGCGCGTTTGCGGGCCAAAGTCGACATGACGGTCTACACGCCCGGAAGCACTGCTGGGGTACCGGTCTCGATCCTGGATTCGTTCGCCGCCCCGCCCCCCGAGATCAGGGACGACGCCGAGGCCTTTGGCGATCGCGTCGAATCTACCGCGACCAGCCTACTCGCGCTCTTGGGCGTCGACGGGGACCCGCTGCAGACCCCCGAGCACATCTTCCTCTCGAACGTCCTCGCCACCGTTTGGAAGCGCGGAGAGGGGCTCGACCTCGCGGGGATGATTCGGGCGATTCAGCGGCCGCCAATGGACACGATCGGCGTGATGGCGGTCGACGATGTGTTCGGCCCCAAAGACCGAATGCAGCTCGCCATGCGGGTGAACTCGCTGGTGGCGTCTCCCGGCTTTTCGGCCTGGCTCGAAGGGCAACCACTCGACGTGGGTCGGTTCCTGTGGACGCCGGAGGGCAAGCCTCGAATTTCGATCTTCCACGTGGCGCACCTGAACGACTCGGAGCGCATGTTCTTCGTCTCGATGTTGCTCCAACGCGTGGTCGGATGGACTCGCCAGCAGCCGGGGAGTTCGAGTCTCCGAGCGATGCTCTACATGGACGAGATTTTCGGATACGTCCCGCCGGTGGCCCAGCCGCCGTCGAAGAAGCCGATCATGACGCTGCTGAAGCAGGCGCGCGCGTTTGGCCTTGGGGTCGTGCTCGCCACGCAGAACCCTGCAGATATCGACTACAAGGCGATCTCGAACGCCGGAACGTGGTTCCTGGGCCGGTTGCAGACCGAGCGCGATGTCGCGCGGGTGATGGAGGGACTCGAAGCCGCTTCGGCTCAGGCGTCGGGCTCGTTCGACCGCGGCGCGATCGAGCGAACGCTCGCCGGTTTGAAGGGGCGGCAGTTCTTGCTGCACAACGTGCATGAGGACGCACCGGAGGTGTTTCAAACTCGATGGGTCATGTCGTACTTGCGGGGTCCGTTGACCCGCGCCGACATCCAGCGCCTGATGGCCGACAAGACCCCCGATGCGCCGACGGGCCGTGCGGCCATTCCCGCCGAACCGGCGGCGACCAAGGCAGCTCCCCAGCCCGCCGCCGGTACCGGCCGTCCGGCCCCTATCGACGGGGTCGACGAAGCATACCTTTCGATCGGCCGACCCCAGCCCGATGGTTCACATTTGCTCTATCGACCGATGGCTTACGGCCACGCTCGGGTACAGTTCGACGACCCTCGAAAGGGTCTTTCCGAGTCGCGAAACGTCGGATTGATTGCGTCGATCGACGATTCACCGACCATGGTGAACTGGGAGAGCGCCTTCCGGGTGGATCTAGCGCCAGATACGTTCCTCGTTGACCCGCCTGATTCGGGGCAACACTTCGCCACGCCAGGTGGCCTGCGCAAGTCCGGTGCCTTCGACGATCTGAAGGACCGCTTCGAAGATCACCTCTACCGCAACGAACGCCTCGAAATGCCCAATTGCCCGACGCTCAAGCTCGAGGCGACTCCGGGCGAGACAATCGAGAGCTTCAGGGCGCGCCGCGATGCAGAGCTGCGGCGGCAGCGGGATGACGCCGTCGATGCGGCTCGTTCGAAGTGGGAGCAGAAGCTCCGGTCCGCCGAAGACCGCGTGTTTCGCGCGGAGCAAAAGGTGGCGAAAGAAGAGGACGACGTCGCCCGCGTGAAACGCGACGCGATGATGGACGTCGGCGGCGCCCTCCTTTCGAGCTTTTTCGGCCGGCGACGTTCCACGGTCGGCCGAGTCACTCGAGGCGTCACCAAAAACATGAAGGAGCAGAACGACGTCGAACGAGCGCAAGAGCAGCACGCTCGCGAACAGGAGAAGTACGAAGAGCTCGCCGCCCAGATGCAGGCCGATCTCGACCAGATCGCGGGCGACTTCAACCCCCTCCGCCATCCCATCGGATCGACGTTCGTCACGCCGGATCGAAACGACGTCGACGTCACCTACTTCGTCTTGGCGTGGGTGCCCTATTTTCAGCTGCCGAACGGCGAACGAGTGCGAGCAACATGATGAACGTCGAAGAACTGAAAACGCTCGTGGAGCGACTTGTCGAGATTGGCTGCGCGCTGTCGAGCGAACGCAACATCGACGTGCTCTTGGAGATGATCGTCGACGAGCTGCGACGCTTCACGCGGGCCGATGGCGGCACTCTTTTCCTGGTCTCGGACGACCGGCTGTCGCTCGAGTGGGCGATTGTTCAGAACGATTCCATGGGAATTCGAAAGGGAGGGGCCGCCGATGAAGAGCTCGGCGATTCGTTCCAGCCGATCCCGCTGTACGAAGATGACGAGCCGGTTCTTTCGAACGTGGCGACGTTCGCCTTTCACAAAGAACGCGTCGTCAATATTCGCGACGTGCACGGCGACGACGACGAGTTCGACTTCGACGGACCCAGGCGTTTCGACGAGAGCACGGGATATCGAACCACGTCGATGTTGGTCGTGCCGCTGATGCATTTCGAGGGCGGAGTGGTCGGTGTCCTCCAGCTGATCAATGCGACCGACATGGCCACCGGCGAGGTCGTGGAGTTCAGTCGATTGTTCGAGAACCTCACCAGATCGCTCGCGAGCCAGGCGGCCGTAGCGGTCAAGAACGCTGAACTCTTCGAAGAGTTGGAAGAGCAGTTCGAGGCCTTCATCCGCTCGATCGCGATGACGATCGACGAGAAGTCGGCCTATACGGCAGGGCATGTGCGACGGGTGGTCGACCTCACGCTGCGGCTCGCCGAGGCGATCAACAAGGCCGACACAGGTCCCTACGCCGACGTGTCGTTCACGCAGGAAGAGCTGAAGGCGATGCGAGTGGCCTCCTGGATGCACGACATTGGCAAGGTCACCACGCCCGAGTGGGTGGTCGACAAACCCACGAAGCTCTGCACGATCTTTGACCGAATCGAGCTGGTTCGGGAGCGCTTCGTGCGCCTCGAGCGGGAGGCTGAGATTCGCGCGCTCGAAGCAAAGCTGCTCGGTGGAGACGCCGAGGCGATCGAAGAGAGACTTCAAGCCGAAATCGAGGAGCTGCGCAGCGACTTTGCGTTTCTAGAACGAATCAACAAGGGCACCGAATTCATGTTCGACGCGAACATGGACCGGCTGCACGAGATTTCGGAGAAGCATGAAGGCGCTCTTCTGCTGCCCGACGAAACGGAGAACCTCGCGATACGACGCGGCACGCTCACCCAGGACGAGATCGAGATCATCCGCGACCACGCCCGTGTCTCGTACGAGATTCTGGTGCAGCTCCCGTTCAGTCGGCATCTGTCCGACGTTCCCGAGATCGCGGCGAGCCACCACGAGAAACTGAACGGAAAGGGTTATCCGCGAGGGCTTTCGGCCGCAGAACTAGGGCTCAAAGCGCGAATTCTCGCGGTCGCTGACATCTTTGAAGCGCTGTCGGCGGCCGACCGGCCGTACAAAGACCCTACGCCGCTTTCAGGCGTACTTCGCATCTTGAGGTTCATGGTGAAGGACGGAGAACTCGACCCGGATCTCGTGCAGTTCGGCCTGTCGAGCGGGGTCTTCGACGAGTACGCGCAGAGCGAAGTTGCCGAGCATCAGCGGGACATGGTCCTCGCCGAGACGGACCTCTGACCGCCTGGTCTTCGAACCAATCCGAGGCTTCGAAGAGTAGGCGCAGATTCATCTGCACTAGCTTCTAGTCCGACTGGTCTTGATACTTCTTCAGCTTGCTTCGAATGGTTCGAACCGAGACGCCGAGGGCGTCGGCGGTCTGCGTGCGGTTCCCGTCGAATCGGCGGAGCGTCTCGAGGATGATGACGCGGCGAACGTCGGACAACGAGTCTTCTCCGATCTTGAACGAGACGCGGTCGTCGGTTTCTTTCGATTCCGGAATCGGGATGTCGGCGGCGATCTCGGCCGCGCTTTCGAGGCGCAACAGGTTCTCTCGCCCGTCGCCGATCACGATGTGGCTCGCGTCGATGTGGGGCGACTCGGTGGACAGAATCATCGCGCGCTGCACCACGTTGACGAGCTCGCGCACGTTCCCGGGGAAGTCGTGCTCGCGCAGGCGCGCGATCGCAGAGTCGTCCACCGAAACGTCGCTGCGCCCAAAGACCGACGAGAGCTTTTCCACGTAGAATCGGAAGAGGGGCTCGATGTCTCCGGGACGCTGGCGGAGCGGTGGAATTGCAATCGGGAAGACATTGATTCGGTAGTAGAGGTCTCGCCGAAAATTTCCCTCGTCAACCATGCGACCCAGATCGCGGTTCGAGGCCGCGATAATGCGAATGTCGACTTTCTTCGGTGCGCTCCCGCCGACTGGAACGATCTCTCGTTCTTGGATCACACGGAGAAGCTTGGCCTGTGTGGCCATGGTCGTCTCCGTGATCTCGTCGAGGAGTAACGTGCCGCCGTTCGCTCGTTCGAACACGCCTTCGTGCCGTTTCACGGCCCCGGTGAACGCTCCTTTTTCGTGCCCGAATAGTTCCGATTCGAGCAGGTCTGGCGGAAGCGCCGAACAATTGATTGCTATGAATGGGCCACTAGCGCGAGACGACGACCGGTGGATGAATCGGGCGAAAACCTCTTTGCCGACTCCCGACTCCCCGGTGAGCAGCACTGTCGCCGGCGTGCCCGAAACACTTCGGGCCACGGTCATGACGCGCTTGGACGCGGGGTCCGCGCAGATGATAGGCCACTGGTCGCTCTCGGAGTCTTCTTCGAGAACGCTCTCCAGGTACAAATCTTCAACAAATGATCGTTCGGACTCGGAATGGTCGCTCATAGAGAGCTCCTCGCCGTCGACGCGGATAGTGACGGCAGACCGCCGCGGCAAGCGTCAATCTGCTGACGTTATTATCCGTTGGAACGGATCGTACCGCAAGATGCCGAATGGGGTCGGGTCCGCTAGGGCCGAGGAGTTCTGGCCATCCGAAACGTTCGGAGGATGGATTCGACGAGATATTCCATCTCGGAGAACGACTTCGGCTTCTGCACGAAGACGTTGGCACCGACCCTGTAGGCCCTCGCCACATCGTTCTGTTCTCCGGAAGAAGACCAGACGATGACAGGCGGCCAGGTTGACTTGGTCTCGCTGCGAATCATCTCGAGAAAGTCGAAGCCGTCGAGGCCGGTGATTCGAAGGTCGAGCAGGATGCCATCGAGCTCGGTGGACCGGGCATTCTCCAACCCATCCTCGACGCAGCTCGATTGGATGAGGTCGACCTGTTTGTCGATGCAGGACTCGAAGAGCAGGCGGTCGCCGGCGGAGTCATCAACAATCAGCACACGGATCGGTCGTGAGTTCATTGGATGACCTGTGGCAGGAACAAGTTCACGAAGTCGCGATCGCCGTCTCGTTCGAGCCAACACCGTCCACCGTGGGCGCCCACGAGTCGTTCGACGACGGCGAGACCGAGCCCAAACCCCGGCACGTCGTCGGCGTTCGGTTGCCGGATGAAGGGCTGAAACACTTCGTCTCGGTGCGCGACATCGAAGCCCGGTCCATCGTCCGAGAAGCGAACTCGAATGCCGTTTGGCTCCGGGAGAATCTCGATGCTTGCAGTTGGGGCCTCCCCGGCAAACCGAACGACGTTGTCGAAGAGCGAAACGAAAATGGTCTCGAGCATCGTTGCGTCCGCGACGATGAAGTCGTCGACGCGTGCGACCATCGTGACTGGCACCGGGCCCGACCGGGCGTTTGCCGCGCGGGCGACCTCCTGAATCGACACGATGCGCCGCTCCATCGTGCCGTCCATTCGGTGTACTTCAGCGAGCGCTTCCGCAAGCTCCAGTAGGTCCGAGGCGCTCGACTGAATCTGGGTCGCCACCTCACGAAGGTCGGTGGGCTCGTCCACTCGTCTCAAGAGTAGTTCCGACAGCAGTTTGACCTGGCGAATGGGATTCCGGAGTTCGTGGGCGACCAGGTGCGAGAAGCGGCTCATCGCCATAGTGCGGGCTTCCGCGAGCTTCCTTTCGGATTGTTCGTTGACCAGCGGGCTAATGTCTTGAGAGGCGGCGAGCAGCTGGCCGTCAAACTCGCCGCCTCGAATTTCGGAGACCTGCACTCGCCAGTGCTTCATGGTCCCTTTCGCGGTGGGACAGGGGGCCTCGAAGACAGCTGGGACTCCCTGCTTCGCCCTGTCGACCGCGCGGACGAGTACCTCACGCTGTTCCGATGGCCACAGGTCCCACCAGAGTCGGCCCTCGACCGTGCCGAAGTCATCGATCTCCATCGCCGTCTGGCCGTTCTTACTCATGAAGAGCAAGTTGCCGTCGGGCGACAGAATCTTCATGCAGTGTGGGAGAGCGTCCATAACTGCGCCCGCGACGTCTCCCTCGAGCGCTGGATTGGCTCCGCAGCTCGTTTCGGCTTTGCGCATGGTCATCACCCCATCAAAGAGCCGGAATCGGCTCCGCCCACACGAATGGATCGCCATCTTTGGCGATGGTTTGCTCCACGAGTCGACGCAGTTTTGGACATCCGCGACCGCGCAGCGCGTCTTTGAAGACGAACCCGTCGGCTCCCCAAGAGGTAACCTCGTCGCCCAGCTGATGCCCCGATACGACGATCACGGGGACGTCGACGTCACGGAACCGGAGGTCGAACACGCTGGACACGTTCGAAGCGTCTGGGAGCGACAAGTCGCAAAAGACGATGTCCACATTGCTCAGGCGGTCGAGTGCCTCGGCGATCGTGGACACGACTTCGAATGTCGATTCGAACCCTGATGCTTCCAACGTGATCATCAAGAGTTCGGCATCGGCCGGATTGTCTTCAACGATTAGCGAATGGTGCACTTCAGCCTCCTCGGCTCGAGTTCAAACGGCGAGGGTCGAACCAAACTCGAACCTCTTGAACGCCACTACTGTGATGGAGATACTCGGCAGTTCCGCCGGACCGGTCGTCGCTCACTTCGGCGACGATTTCTTCGGGATTGATTCCAATAGAGCTGTCGACCGCGACGAAGACTCCCACGCGGGAGTCGACGCGCATTGCGCTCACCATGAGGCGCCCGCCGACATCCACGGCGGACCAGAGGGGACGCAGCACCTCGCGCAGATACAGGCGCTGGGAGTCCAGCGCCGGCAGCCGTCCAAGCGTCGGGTCGACGGAGAACTCGAGTTCGGCATCCACCGCGGTGCGGCAGTCATCGACCAACAGGTCCATCACTTCTCGCCAAGTGAGATCCGGCTCATGGACAGATGGAGGCTGCGGGCGGCCGATCTCTCTTTCGAGGTCGATGATCTGTTCGCCGATCTTCGCGAGGCGCTCCAGCATCCTCATAGTGTGATCGTCCACGGGACCCCGCGGAACCTGGTCGATCAGACACAGCGTCCCGATGGGATGCCCATCGCGTTCCCGGATCGGAATGCCGAGGTAGTATCGGATTCGCGGGCCAGAGGTGACGAGCGGATTGTCTGAGAATCTTGGGTCAGACGCCGCGTCGAGCACCTCCATCGGGCCGGATGACAGAATAGCGTAGCTGCAGAACGCCATCGACCGAGGGGTGTGGTCTGCGTCGAGTCCCTTTCGGGCGACAAAGTACTGATGTCCATGCTCGATCAGGGAGAAGGTCGCAATCGGAACTGCAAGCGCTTCGGCGGCAGTATCGACAATCAGACGAAGGGCACCATCATCTTTCAAACACGCGCGAATCTCGCTCGTGAGTTCACATCGGAACGCTTCTGGTGCGGCTCGCGACATCGACTTCCTCTCAGCCAGATGGTTTGCTTGAGAGCTTCATCGTCTCGCTCGAAATCCCCCTTTACTCGGCTGACACACTTTTGTCGGTTTCGCTTGCCGGGACGAGATCGA
>CAYLMO010000099.1:0-17065 GCA_964384605.1 uncultured Bradymonadales bacterium
CCATGCGCGCCTCGGAGGCGCGCTATTTCAGGGGGATCTCGAGGTTGATTTTGAGGAGAACCTCGTCCTTGATCAGGTTGTCGGCCATTCCTTTGTACTCAATCTCCCAATCGAAGCGTTGGATGTTGAACTCCGTGCTCGCTTTCAGGGTCTTCCCATCCTTCGAGATGGTAGCAGGGAAGCTGATCTTCTTGATCACCCCGTGCAGGTTCATCACGCCCGTAACCTGGTGCGTCGCCCCGTCCGCATCCGACTTCACAATCTTGGACGACTGAAAACTCGCCGTCGGAAACCTCGCCACGTCAAAGAAATCCGGGCTCTTGAGGTGACCCGTCAGCTTCTCGTTGTCCGTCCACACCGACGTCGTGTCCACGACGAACGACAGCTTTTTCAGCTCACCGTCCTTCCCAACAACCGCCTTGCCCGTCCACTTTTTGAAACCACCATCGTGGTCACCAGTTACCTTCGCGCCCACGAACTCGATCGTGCCGTTGCCCTGAGTCAATTTGACGTTGGTCGCCCCCTTCGTCTCATCCGCTTGTGCAGGCGTGACGCCCGCGAAAACGAGACCAATTGCGAAGAGTGCGGCGAGGACAGTGTTTCGTTTGGTGTTCATTTTGTTCCCGAT
The DNA here is from genome assembly GCA_964384605.1 of uncultured Bradymonadales bacterium. Lineage (GTDB taxonomy): Bacteria > Myxococcota_A > Bradymonadia > Bradymonadales > Bradymonadaceae > CAYLMO01. The sequence continues at coordinate 629 of CAYLMO010000099.1, forward strand.
GAGAGTTGTTTCACTAGTGTCTAGTTGCGATCATCAGACGTCCGCGCCGAAGAAAGGTTGTGGAGACACACTGTTTTCTAATGAGAACGCTCTGGCCGAAGGAATGATGATGATGGACGACGATACATTCGCGATGGCGGCTACGGTGCCAGAGGCCGACGCCTCGATGGAGACTCAAGTCGAACCAGGCAGCATGACCACCATCCCCGCCGTACTCCCCAAGGTCAGCCTCGTCGACGGCCAACCAACGCTCCATAATCCGTCATCGGCCCGCTTCGACATGCGCGGCCAGCTCGGCAAAGGCGGAATCGGCGAAGTCTTGCGCGCACGCGACCTCGACATCGGTCGCGACGTCGCCATCAAGCGACTCCTTTCGAAGGCCTCGAGCCAGAGCGCCATCGCCCGTTTCATCGACGAAATGCGCGTCACCGGCAGCCTCGATCACCCCAACGTCGTCCCCATCCACGACGTCGGAGTCGATGCCAACGGCGAGTACTACTTCGTCATGCGCCACGTCCGCGGCGAGACACTCGAAGACATCATCGCCCGACTCGCCGCCGACGACCCTGAGACGCACCACAAGTTTGGTGTCGAACGCCGTATCGACATCTTCATGGACATCCTCGAAGCCGTCTCCTACGCCCACTCCCAAGGCATCATCCACCGCGACCTCAAACCCGCCAACATCATGGTCGGCCCCTACGGTGAGGTCGTCGTCATGGACTGGGGAGTTGCCAAGCCGATCAAGCGCGACGAGGACCTCGCGACCCTCGGAGACGCAGCACCAGCCGCCGAAACCGAAGGTCTCGAACGCGCCTTCGAAACCCAGGCAGGCGCCCTCGTAGGCACGCCCGCCTACATGGCCCCCGAACAGGTGCTCGGCCAAGCCGTCGACGAACGTTCAGACATCTACGCGCTCTCCGTCATTTTGCGCGAACTTCTCTTCCTTGAGCACTACCTCGGCGAGTGCACCAACCTCGTCGCCGTCTGTGACGCCGTCGTCAACAAGACCCCGGGGATGGGCCTTTCCACCAAGAGCAAGCTCCAGCCGAACGTACCCGCCGACCTCTTCTGGATCGTCTCACGCGGCATGCAGAAAGACCCCGAGAAGCGCTACCAAAGCGTCGCTGACATGCTCGACATCTTCGAACGTCGCGCCGAGGGCGAAATCCAGGTTCAGTGTCCGTTCACGGCGACCAAGTCGACCATGGCGCGCATCATGACCGCATTCGATCGCCACCCCGTTGTGGTCATCGGGGTCGTCGGAGCCTTCCTCGCCTCTTGGTTCGTCGCAGTCGGACTCCTCATCTCGAACGCGCTCTCCGCCTGACCCTCCGCCTACTTCGGCTACTTCGGCGACAACAGATAAACCGCGGCCCCACTCCCCTTGATCAGGTATGGCCGCTGTTCCAGCGCCGGCCGAGCAGCGTGACCTCCCAGGTCCGCCGGCTGTACCGCACCCCAATTCAACCCCCACGCATTCATCGCACGCGGGTTCGGAACATGTCGTTTCGTACCGTTTTCCACGACGTGAATCGCCGGCCCATCGCTCCGAAGCTTCGGGCTATGCGGCAACGGCGTGCCCGTCTGATATCGCCCCAGCACGTCGTCACTCACGTGGATGATGTCGTTCCACTGAAAGCCCCACGCCCGCAACGAATGCCCACTCGTAATGTGCCGCTTCACTGCCTGTCGGCCCGTATACGGCAGCGCCGGCGCACCGCACTTCAAAGTCCGCCCGCTGTGCACCAACTCCGCACTCTCACCACCAGTCGCATCCATCGCGTACACGTGCACCGGACGCGACCTCCCATCCATCAAGCTATGCGGCATCTTCACGTACCAACCGTGACGACACGACCCGATGGCATCGCAGAGGTCCTGTCGATGCTCACCAGCCCGCGCCCAAAGCCCATGCGCGCCGGGCGAGAACACCGGCCCGCCGATCGAGACATAGACTTCCAGCGCTGCGTTTGGAGCGTCCGGGTCCTGCGCCCACCCCGAGATTCCTCCGCAGGTCGTCGCATCGACGTACCCGCGCGGCGACTTGTCGAAGGTCGCGCCTCCACCCGCGGCCCAAGGCGCAAGCTCGATATGCAGGTGATCGTGGTGCGGATGCGGCCCGCCGTACGCCCGATGCTTCGGCGCCGCACGATGAGCTCCCCAACTCGTGCGGTCCCACACGATGAACTCGATCCCCAAGCGCTCCGCATTCGCCACCAGGTAGTTTGCGATTGGGTCGCCCAAGTCGTTGTCGGCCTGTCCATTCCAAAGCGGTACGAACAGGTCGATCGCCCTCCCTGACCCGTGCACCGAGATCTTGCTCGGGTCGGCCGTATTCGCCCTGCAGTTGTAGCCCCCATAGCTAACGGCGCCGGGAAAACGCGCCTTCAGGTGCTCCGCGAGCGCCCGCGTTCCCGGCAGGAACGTGCCGCTGCATCGACTCGGCGCGCCCGAGTACGGCAGGTACTGCTGATTCCCGGCCGCCACGATGTTTCCTGGCGGTACCCAGCGACCAGCGTGCGCGGCCAAAGTAGTGGTCGCCCCTTCCGGAATCGGTACCTCGCCGTCATGGCCGTGCGTGTCGCCGACCACGACCCGCGCAAACTCCACCCGGGTGTTCATGCGCAGCTCCACCACGGTCGCTTCGCGAGGCAACTCGAGCGTCCCCTCGTGAGAAGATGGCGAACTGTCATCGATGAACCCCGCGACACTCGCCCACCCGACAACCTCGTTCCCGGCGTTGTCCAGCGCGCGCAGGTCCGCATCGGCCAGCGACACGTGAAACTCGATCGACTCGAATGGCTCGTCGGCTTCGAGCCGCGCCACGCCCAGTCCGTTGTTCACATAGAACACCTCGGTGCCCTCGATGCTCGAGCGCTCGACCTCGCCCTCCATCCCGTCGAGTCCGAATGTCCCATCGCCGCAGGCGGCAGGCAGTGACATCACGATCGCGAGCATGAGTAGTTTGATTCGCATCTGAACCTCGGTTGAAGGTCGCAGCTCTAAGCCAAGCCGCGGACGTACACGTTTGTAGGTGCATGTCGCACATCTCATGCCAAGGCTCAGATCGCTCCTGAGAGCTGTAGGGTGAGGTGTGGTTGTGTAACCGGGGACAACAGACCGTGTCTCCGTTGCTTCAGTTGGGACCGCCAATACCCAGGCATGGCCCCGTCGCGTTGCTTGCCGTCGCGGTCGTACCTATGATGAGCGGACTCAAACCCACAGCGAGTGTTCCCGTGCGGCGTTTTTTCGTCCTTGCAGTGCTCTTATCGTTCGGTTGTATCGACGATCCGCCGACCGGTGCCGGGCCTGATGCTGGCGGCGACACCGATGCCCAAATCACCGAAGACGTCGGCGGCGTCGTCGACTCAGGGCGCGACGCCGGCACGGCACGCGACGCCGACTCGAGCGACAGCGGATCAGACGACGCAGGCGACGCAGACGCAGGGCCAGACGAGTTCTACGCATCTCCTGTTCCGGTGGACAACTACTGGGGTTTCGAGAACTCCCTCGCAGCCGGGGCGATTCAGTTCGAGTCGCCCGTTGCCAGCTTCACCGACGGAATCGATGGGTCGCGAGCCCTCGCTGTGGCGAGTGGCCAGGCCTACGTTCTCGACAGCACAAACCATGGTTTTCCGCGGCCCAACCGAGCGTTTACCGTCGGAGCTTGGTTCCGACACGACAACCCTGGGCTGAGTTCGCGCGTGCTCAACCGTGGCGGAACCGGCCTTGGAGGTTGGGTGCTCACGTATTTCGGCGGCGCATTCAACTGCGTCGTGTTCGACGCGAACGGCATTTCAGGAACCGCGAGTGTGCCCATCGCGATCGACGCCGGAATATGGCACCACGTCGCGTGCAAGATCGTTCTGTCGAACGAGACCGGCGATATTGCGAACGTCACGCTCGTCGTCAACGGAATGCAGGTCGATCGCGTTACCAACGTGGCCTACCTCGAGGCTGCCGACGACCGGCGTATGAGCATCGGCGATGTAAACACCATGACCTTCGACTTCGCCGGCTCCGTCGACGAGATGTTCTTCTCTCGGCAAGGGAATTTCGGAGTTCCAGAGATAGCCAAAGCGTGGGCGTGCGGAGTATCGGGGCGCGGCTGCACCTGCAGCATCTACAACCCAGTCGAGTACGCAGACTGCAATCGAGCCGAGCCCGATTGCTCGAGCCTCTCACCGTGCTACGAACAATAGGACCATGGGAAAGAAGAAGAAGTTTCCGACGACTCAAGCTGTCCGCGCACTACGAGCCGCCAACGTCGAGTTCGAGCCCCATCTCTTCCGCTACGAAGCCCGCGGCGGCACGAGTGTTTCGTCCCGGGAGCTCGGCGTCGACGAACATATCGTCATCAAGACCCTGGTCATGGAAGACGACACCGCCGCACCCCTTGTCATCCTGATGCATGGCGACCTCGAAGTTGCGACTGGCCTGCTCGCCAAAGAGGTTGGCGCCAAAAAGGTGCAGCCGTGTTCGCCTTCGGTCGCCGAATCCCACTCCGGCTACCAAGTGGGCGGCACCTCGCCATTCGGGCTGAAGAACGACATACCCATCTACGCCCAGGCGTCCATCGCCGAGCTCGACTTCCTTTACATCAATGGCGGAAAGCGCGGCTTTCTCGTGAAGATGACGCCAGACGATCTGCAGCGCGCAGTTGACCTGACCTGGGTCGACGCGGCGCAGCCCAAAGCGCAGTAGAAGTTCCGACTACGGTGCCTGTTCCGATTTTTTTCGGATTTTCTGTCGGCCGCTGTCGAAATCAACAATCGCCGTTCGTCTCACTGATGAAATGCCCGGGAAACGCCTGGGCGCACGACACCGGAGAATACCAATGCAATACATCCTTCTGATCTACTCGAATGAAGCCCAAGACATGGAACACATGGGCCAGCTCTCCAAAGAAGAGCAAGGTGCCTGGATGGGGGAGTGGTTCCAGTACACCGAAGACTTGAAGGCCGCCGGGGCCTTCGTCGCGGGGGACGCACTCCAGCCGACGCAGAGCGCCGAGACCATTTCGTGGCGCAATGGAGACGCCGTAACGACCGATGGACCATTCGCCGAGACGAAAGAACAGCTCGGCGGGTACTATCTCGTCGACGTAGAGACGCGCGACGAGGCGATCCAGTGGGCCAAGAAAATGCCCCACCACGACGGGAGTCGCGTTGAAGTTCGACCCGTGATGGTGTTCGAATAGTCGCGTCGATCCTCGAAGTAGCGACACACTATGGCAACCCCCGAAATCTGGGACCTCATCGTCGTAGGCGGAGGCGCCGCCGGCTTCTACGGCGCCATCCGCTGCGGCGAGGCCACCTACGGCCAGGCCCGCATCCTCATCTTGGAGCGGAGCAGTCGCGTCCTGCAAAAGGTCCGAATTTCAGGTGGTGGCCGCTGCAACGTGACGCATGACACGTCCGAACTGAAGTGGCTTGCGACCAACTATCCGCGCGGAAACAAGGCGCTCATCGGGCCATTCCACAGACATGGACCGCACGACGTCGTTCATTGGTTCCGCGAGCGCGATGTCTCCCTCAAGACCGAGTCTGACGGCCGGATGTTCCCGACCACCGACGACTCGCAAACCGTCATCGACTGTCTACGAAAGGCGGCCGACGACGTCGGCGTCGTGCTCCACACGCGCAAGAGCGCAGAGCTCCTCCGCCGCACCGAAGATGGGTTCGAAATCATCTGCCGCGACGACTCCCGCTACCGCGCCAAGACGGTACTCCTCGCCACCGGCGGCACTCGGAGCGGCCCCGGAGCCGCGCTCGCCTCGTCCGTCGGCCACTCTCTCGAACCGGCTGTTCCGTCGCTCTTCACCTTCGAGATAGACGACCCGCGCATCAAAGACCTGCCCGGCGTGAGCCTCGAGAACGTAGCAACGCACGTCGTCGACACTGACCTCCGCGCCGACGGCCCGCTCGTCGTAACGCACTGGGGGCTCAGTGGCCCCGCCATCCTGAAGCTCTCCGCATGGGGAGCGCGCGAGCTCCACGATCGCGACTACGAGTTCTCACTCGAGGTCGACTGGCTCCCGGGCGTCGACCTCGAATCCGAGCTCAAGGTGCTCGGTCAGGACAAGACTTGGACGCGCCGCCAGGTTGCGAGCCGCACTCCGTTTGAAGCACTTCCGAAGCGGCTCTGGCAGAGTTTGGTCGGAGCAGCCGGCGTGCCGTCGACCACGAACTGGGCCGAATGCTCCAAGGCGCATCGGGCCGCGCTGGTCGAACAGCTCAGCCGTGCGCGATTCGAAGTCACTGGCCAGAGCGTCAACAAAGACGAGTTCGTGACCTGCGGCGGTGTGCGCACCGACGACGTCGACATGCGAACGATGGAAAGCCGCCTGTGCGACGGACTCTTCTTCGCCGGCGAACTCCTCGACATCGACGGCGTCACCGGCGGCTTCAATTTCCAGAGCGCCTGGACGACCGGATATCTCGCGGCTCAGGCGATCGCCGAGAGATTCTAGCGCCGAGGCGGCCCCCAAAAAAAACGCGGACCCCGGCCAGATGCCGAGGTCCGCGCGAAAAACGTCGAGCGGCGGTCAGTTCGCCCGCACCCACGCATATCGGCAAACCGGACCGATCTCGCGGATACTGTTCCCTTCGTTGCCGTAGAAGCCGACCAGCACCTCGGACCGGCCACAGACGAAGGACTGCGCCGCCGCAGCGGTGGTGTCACCAAACGCGGGAATCGAGCCGGAATATCCGGAGTCCGATACTTCGCGCGTAATGCCGGGCCGCAGGAAGTACCCAGGGTAGAAGAACTGACCGAAGCGTAGGTCGTTGCCAAGCCGCAGGCCGCCTGCTCCGAACTGAGACACGAACGGTCGACGACCGACGTCCGTGCCGATGTTGCTATCGCCGAAGACCACGGGTCCGGGCGTCGTCGTCGTCGGGGCCAGCTTGATGTAGTTGTCCCACGGGTTGTTGTTTTCCGAGACGATCTGCGGCTCGGTGCACTCGTACGAGATATCCGCGACCCCTCGGGTGTCGCAGGCGACACGCAACCCGTTGAGGCAGTCTGTCCGCGCGGCGCCCGAACAGTTGGTGCAATTGTTTCGCTGATAGAAATTAACCGTAACCGTGCTCACCATCTGGCCGTCGGGGCATACGTTGGCAGCGGTCGGCGAGACCATGTTGCCGCCACCGGTGCCCGCGAACGCGATCGTCGGGTAGGTGATGAGCTGAGGCTCCATCACGAGCTCGTACGAACAGCCTTCGTCGACCGTCCCGTCGCAGTCGTCGTCGATCGAATTGCACAGCTCCGGGAACGACGTCGGACCGCTCACGCGGGTGCAGGCGAGCGCTCCACTCTGGCAGGCGACAACGCCGGTCTCACACTGGTTCTCGGACCCGAAGTTGCACGCGTAACCCTCGCCGATCGACTCCTCGTCGACCTCGCCATCACAGTCGTCGTCGATGCCGTTGCAAATCTCGGCCGAGCCAGGCCCGGTGCCTTCGCAGGCAACTTCGCAGCCGTCTTCGGGCAGGCCGTTGATATCGAAGAATCCGGGTTCGCACCGAACACCGATCGCCGCGGCCGAAAAGCAGTTGCCGTCGACGCACGTAAACCCTTCTTCGCATCCCGCGCCGCAGTCTTGCGTGCAGGAAGGCCGCACGTTGAGTGCTCGCGAAGCGCACGAGCCCGTCAGGCAATTCGCATCCGAATCGCACGACTCACCGAGCCCGTACTTGAGCTCGAGATCGCTCTCTTCAGGCTCGAACTGCTCGGCATCGTTCGGAAGGAACGAGGCGTCGAGCGGACCCGGGCCCTCGGTGCCGGCGTCGAACGGCTGAATACCGACGTCGAAGCCTGCATCCGAGCCGGAAGGCGTCGAATCCTGCGGCTCGTCGTCACCGCAGGCGACGAAGAAAAGGGAGGCAAACAAAAGGCTCAGCCACTTCTTGTTCAAGGTATGCATTGTTCACCCTCCGCAAACGCGCACGTCACTGAAGTTCGCGTTCCAAAAGCATCAATCGCCGTTGCCTCGAGCATCGAGGGGTCGAAACAGGCGTTGTCGAGCGAGAACGTCTCGGTGAGAGACATGCTCGCGTCGAACGTTCGTTGCATCATCGCGCCGCTCGAATCGCGCCACTCCAGCGCGACGAGCTCGACGTCACCGGCGGTCGCATCGATCGTGACGACCTGCGAATTGGTCCGAACGACCGGACCCGGAGTCGCCGTTCGGAAGGTGTCTTCGACCTCCCGGGCGATCGGGCTTTCGGCCGTCACGACGTCGGCTTGCGTACCGTTGGTGCTGCTGCGAAGGAGCTGGCACGGAACGAACGTCACGCGGTCATAGACCACGAACGCGGTTCCCGACTGAACCTGCTTGCCGGCGTGCACGACACCCAACATGCAGCGTTCGCTGTAGCCAAATGGCACCTCGAAGGTGCAGTTCCCACCGCAGCCCACGATGATCTGCTCCGGTGAGGCTGCGATTGCTGCCAAGTCGAGCGAAAAGACCTCGGTCGGGATCGCGTAGAGCGGGTCGTTCTGACCTCCCACGGGGCCAGTCGCCCAGCTACATGCGGTCGTTCCGCCACCGTCCACGGAGCAACCGCCCCGGTCGGTCAACTCGGCGCGCTCGAACGTCCGACGGGCTCGATACTGACTGCCGATCGAACCGACGTCGTTCAGACTTCGCGAATCGGGGAGTGAGTAGAGAACCTGCGGGCTGTCGACCGTCCCGTCTTCGAACGTGCACGTCACCTGAGCTTCGGCGGTGTAGTTGAGCGGGTCCGTCGGATTTTCGATCGTCGATCCGTCGAGCTGCGCCCGCCATTCGCGCCTGTCGTCCAGACCGTCGCGGTCGGTATCTGCGAGGTTCGGGTCGGTCCCGAGCGTCCACTCACGAGCGTCGCTCAGCCCATCGCCGTCAGCATCTTGCGATGCCGGATTCGCGGTCACGTAGTACGCCGGGTCTTCGCCCACGCGGACTGCCCAGCTCTCGCGAATCTCCCAGAAGTCGCTCAGCCCGTCGCCGTCCGAATCGACCTCGAAGTCGCTCGAGCCAAACCGTCGCTCGACCACTCCGGGCACGCCGTCGCGGTCGTAGTCGTAGCCGTAGAACAGCGACACATTGTCGCCCGCGAACACTTCCGCTTCGACCGGGTTGTAGTAGAAATTCTCGTCGTTTCGCGGATTGGCTCGCTCGATGAGCAAGAACCAGCCGCGCTGCACTCGGCGCAAGCCTGGGCCCCATCCCGAACGAGCCGAGTAGGGCAGAATCTCGTCGAGCGGAGCGGCCTGACCGGGGTGCAACACCGTTTCCTGACCATCCAGCGTCAGCTTGTAGAAGGGTGGGTCGGTGTCCGGCTCTAGCTCGACGCTGAACGGAATCCCTGCTTCCCGGAGGATATCGCCCACTCGTCGCGCCGACCCCGGCGAGAACTGGGGTGCCGCAATGTCGGCTTCGATGACGCGCTGCGCGCCGAAGTCGACGACCAGGTGCGCAGCACGCCCTGCGACCGCCTCGTAACGGAAGTCGCGGTTCACATCCTGTGCGTCGGTGATGTTCACCGACGACGGCGAGATGATGAGCCCAGACGCCGCCCGCATGAACTGTTTGATCGGCTTAATCTCCAGGTCGTCTCGCTCGAGGAACAGCGTCTTCTGAGCACCAGGGCCGAGGACGAAGTCTTCGTCCGACGATAGTTCGGTCAGCGGTCGGACCGCCCCGCGCGACGTCGCGTAGACGCCGAACGTGATGTCCTGCACCTGCATCGGCACCGAGCTGTCGTTCACGACGTCGACCGCAATGCGTATGGTCCCGGCTGTGACTGTCACTTCGTCGAACTTCTCGGCCCGCTCGGCCGACTCGACCGTCGCCGAGAATCGAGCCGACAGCGACTGTTCCACATCCATCGAAAGGCTGGTCTCAAAGCCGGTCTCGTTGGAGACCTTCACGCCACCGCCCGCCGTTCCGGCGGCGGAGGTGTCGAGCCCGCAACACCCTGCTGTCGCAGAACCCGTGCTGTATTGCTCGATCTCGTTCTCGAACCACGCGCTCGATTCGGCGCGTGTGCTCGTGCGCGTCGAGACGCCAAACGTCTCTTCCACGCCGACCGCGAATCGGTCCGAGTTCACTTTGCCCTTCGTGTCGGTCACCACGAGACCGACCGCAATCTCCGAGCCTGGCGAGCGTCGCAGGCGGACGCGGGGGAGTTCCCCAACCGTCGGCTTGCGGACCGAACTTCCATACTCTTCGTAGTCGTTCAGCCCGTCACCATCGGTGTCCGGGTCGTTCGGGTTTGTGGCTCCAGGGCCCGGTCGCAGCCGACCGTTCGAGTCGGTCACGAGGTTGAGCTCGGCCCCGTCGAACAGTTGGAATCGCGGCGGGCGAAGATTGTTGGGGTCGCCTCCGCGGGCATCGCCGTCCGTGTCGACCGACACGGGGCTCGTCTGCCAGCGCTTGACCTCGTCAAAGTCCGGCAGCGTGTCGCCGTCGGAGTCGACGCGACGCGGGTCACTCGTGACCGCGCGCTCTTCGCCGTCCGTCAGTCCGTCACCGTCCGAATCCGCGAAACGCGGGTCGCTCGTCACGAAACGAACCTCGAGCTGTTCCGTGTCACCTACGACCGCAAAGCCGTTGGTATCGACGGTGATCGTGTATCCGTTCACCTCGTCTTCGTCTGGAATCCCATCGCCGTCCGAGTCGCCTCGCGGATTGATGAGTCGTCCTTTGCTGTCGAAGACTTCGACGTCCGTCTTGCCCGGCACCGACGGTTCCACCGGCACGAGGTAGCTTCGAGCCGTCTCGAACGTGCTCTCGCCGCCATCGTTTCCGTCGCCGCATGCGCCGACGAGTCCGACCGCGAGGGCGAGTGTCATCCACTGAGTCTTGAAGGTTCTCATTGGAACACCTCCGTCTGGCACAATGTCAGCTCGGTCTGGTTCCCAAAGCCATCCACTCCGAACATCGCCAACGCCGGCGAATCGTAGAGGAGCGTTCGAGACACAGAATTCGACGGCACATGCTCAAATCGCTCGACGAGGCCGTTCTCGAACGAGACGACCACGGCGGTGATGAGGAGCGGACTGTCGACGATCTGGTAGAACGACTGAATCGGCTCGGCATTCGCATTCGCCGAGTACTTGTTCGAGATGCAGTCCTGCGGAGCGAGCGTCGTGACGTTCGGAATCAGCGGATCGTTATCGTCGTTCGGGTCGGCGAGCTCTTCCTCGTCGGTCAGCCCGTCGCCGTCGGTGTCGGGCGACCGGGGGTCGGTACCCGACAACAAGCCTTCGGAATTCGGCGCGCCGTACGCTTCGTCGAAGTCGGACACGCCGTCGCCGTCCGTGTCCGCGCTGGTGGGCGAGGATGTCACTTCGCGAACCGGCTGGCCCTGGACTTGGACGCGCCAGCGCGTGCGCAACTCCCAGAAGTCGCTCAGCCCGTCGTCGTCACTATCGGTGTCTTGGTCCGAGGTGCCTGCGTAGGCTTCTTCGACGTGGGACACACCATCACGGTCCTGGTCTTCGCCCCACACGAGGGCGACGTAGTCACCGGGGAAAATGCGCGCGTCGAACATGTCGGGGCGCACTTCCGTTCGGCCGTCGGCTCGGCGGATGAGTGCCACCCAACCCTGACGCACCTGACGGTCGCCCGGGGAGTTGCCCTTCGCGTACGGCTTCGTATCGATCGCGGGAGCCGTGCCGTCGTGGAACTGCGTCTCGCCGCCACCAAAACTGACGACGCGGTCGAACTGCGAGTTCACGGGCTGGTCGAGCGGTTCAGACGAGTAGCTCAGGTCCTTGGCCGTGAGCGCTTCGCCCACGCTGAGTCCGATCGGGTTGCCGTCGGCATCGCGCATGGATCCGGTCGCGATTTTGAACGACTCGGTGCCGTCCGGCCCTTCGATCAGGATCGTGCTCGTGCGCTCATCCACGCGGGATTGCGTGAGCGTGTACTGCTCGTCTCCCGCGTCGATGACCTCGTATCCGGTCGCGCTGATGACGAACGTCGACGTGTTGCGAAGCACGCGCCGAAGCTCCGGAGTGGCGAGCTGAGCCTCGACGATCACGTCGACCGACTCACCTGCCGTGAGCGTGTAGCCTTCCATCGGCTCCTGTCGAGGACGCATCGTGGCGACAGGGCGCGTCGTCCCGGTAGCTGCCGACCAGAGGCTCGCCGAAAGCGCGAGGTTGCGCACGCGAACCGTGATCGGGCCATCGTTGCGAATCTGCGTCGCAAACGTGATTCGACCGCCCGAAATCGTGCGTGACTTACTCCGTGTGAACTCGCTGATCGACTCGGCGAGCACGCCCCATTCGGCGGACGTCTCGGTGTCGACGCTCATCCGCATCGACTGCTCCTGCCGCATCCCGACCGCGCTACGTTGTTCGTAGTAGGCGGTCGTTTCTGACGTAGCACCTGATGCCGAACCTTCCACCGTCGTCGACGTACCGACGTCGAGCGAGTTCGAAACCCAGCCGGAAAGCGTGGAGGTCGTGCCGATCGTCGTCGACAGCTCGTTCGACTGCGTCGCGGTGAGCTCCGTCGAGAACTCCTCGGTCATCATCGAACCGGTCGTCTGCGTCGTCGTGAAGAAGATGCCAAGCGACGTGTTCGGCGTGGGAACGACCGAAATTTTCGGTACGTCCGCGATGTGGCCGGAACGGTTTGCGATCGCTAGCTCTTCGAAGTCCGAGCGGCCATCGCCGTCGGTATCGGCAAGCACGGGCGAGGTACCGTCGTACGCGGCGTTACCGTTGGCGTCGAGCTTGAGCTCGGCGCCGTCGAACAACTCCACGCGAGGAGCGGCCGACGGGTCGTCGCCTCGCGAATCGGCGTCGGTATCGACCGAAACCGGCGAGGTACCCCAGCGCAACACTTCGTCGCGGTCACTCAAGCCGTCGCCGTCGGTGTCGGCGATGTTCGGGTCCGAACCGCTGATCCGCTCGAGCCCGTCAGGCAGACCGTCCTGGTCGGTGTCTGCCACCTCCGGATCGGACGTCACCGTGCGGGTTTCGATACCCTGCGGCCTCGCCGTCGCGTCGACGCGAATCTGCCAGCCGACGATCTCGTCGACATCGACCAACCCGTCGCCATCTGTGTCTTGGAGGGGGCTGACCTTTTCGAGCTCTTCATAGCTCCCGACGGGGCCGAAGTCTTCTCGGCCCTCGAGGTCTCGTCCGTCGAGCGGCGAAATCGCCGCGCGCGAATTGTCATTGTCGTCCCCATCACCGCCGCCGCACGATAGTGCGAAGCTGGCCGCGATGAGGGCGAACAGAGTCGCTCTCAACTTCATTCAAACCTCTTTAGGGTGCCCCCAAAATGCACGTGTAATGACGCTCAAAACTTCGGCATTTCGGCAGATTTTCGAGTACAGCCGAATGCTACGATGGCAACGTCAAACGGTCAATGGACACGGGAGGATAGGCGGCAGAGTGGTGTTCTTTGTGTAGAGCAGTCGACGGAACACGAGGGCTAAATCGTCGGGTCCTGGCGTCGCTTTGCGAATTCAGAAGTCGTCGCCAACGCTCAGACCGGTCCAGTCATCACCATATCGGACCGACAGATACAGCCCGAGCAACGCTCCCGACCACGACATAAGTCCGGCCGTCGCGATCAAAGTATTGCGATTTTCGACGTCGGGTTGCGTCTGCGCCAGCAGCAGAAAGATCGAAGCAACGGTCGCACTGCCCAGATAGGCCGCCCAGAGGTCTCCCGGATTACGCTCGACGTTGTACAGGCACCCCGTCGCGGCTATGGGGCCCAACGTCGTACCGATGGCAGCGCTCAACCACGCTTCGTCTTCATTGATGTCTTCCGTATTGTCCCCCTTCAACTCGAACGGAACGATGACGACCGCGAAGACTGTCGAGGCCGCGCAAGCTGCCGCCACGGCGAACGGCATCGTGTCGACACCCCTGCGGATCTTCGGCGGCGGCGCGGTGAACCAGACCGACGCGCGCGGCGCATCTCGGCCGATGAGTTCGGCGCCCACTTGCGACTCCAACCCGAAGTGCACGGGTGCATGCTCGATTCGGCCGTCGTCATCGACGACCTTCTCGACCACGGTCTCTCCATCCACGGTGACCCGCACCGTCGCCCCTGGCGGACCTTCGACGACCACTTTCGACTCGGGTCGTTTGGAGTGAAAGCCAGCCTGAGGGTAGACAATCCGGACGACGTCTGGCTCCTGCGCCATTGCGACCGGTGTGTATGCAACTACCGCGAATAGAACGAGAATCCAGCGCATCACCACTCCCTCCCCACCGCCACTCCAACGTCGCCGGGCCCCGGCCCGACCCGCCAAGACTCTCGCTCCTGCCGGTTCGCCAGGAGCTCGTACATCGTCAGACTTATGCCAGTGACCACGAAAGGCAGCGCGATGTAGGGCAGGTCGGTATCGGGCTGCCGAAACCGGCTGGTTTGCTCCGGGGCGTCGGGGGAGGTGAGCGAGTCCGACAGTGCGTCGCTCAGCGCCCACAGCCCTATGCTCAATCCGGTAGCGATTGGCGCGATGACGAAGTACTCGATGTCGAGCGACCACGCGTACGGGAAGTACGTGGCCACAGGAATTGCGATCGCAGACACCAGCGCGGCGCGCCGATAGTTGCGGGCGTCCTCTGGTCCCGTCGCGAGACCAACGTAGGCGAAAATCCCCACCCCGACGGCCAAAACGGAGGCGATTCCCATGCGGACCGGACGCCACTTTGCGGTGCGACGCGACGCATCGGCCGCCCGTATCGGCGCAACAATCGTTCGAGAAACACTCGTGTCGTCCGCAATCGCGGCGAGCTCCGCTTTGCCGATCCGCACCAACTCGACCGTGGTGGTGGCCAATCCAGCCGAGTCGAGCACGACATGCGCGACGATCAGTCCGTTCACCGAGACGTTCACGACCTCGCCTGGAGGCCCCATCACGACGACCTCCGTCGACTCCTCAACTCCTCCCGGCTCGGGATGCAGAATGGCAAGTTGGCCAAGCGACGGCGGCGCAATCTCGGGGGGAGCAGGGCCACCGACGGTCGCGTCGGGCGAGGTTCGAACGACAACCTCACTCACACTGTCCTCGGATTCGGCCGAGATGGTGCATCGATCGACCATGCAGGGCGGCACATGGAACGTGTAGCGACCGTCGTCGTTGAGCACGGCTGCCTCCCAGGCGACCTGTCCCACGAACACCGTCCAGCGCGAACCAGGCTCGCCGACCACATCGACGCGAATTCGCTCGCCTTGCGCCACGACTTGATTTGGCAAGGGGTAGACGATCGATTGCGCGGCAACGGTCGCCGGGGCGAGCAAGACGATGGCGAACAGTATCCAGCGCATCAAAACGTGCCCCCGAGATGCAGCGAGGCTCCGCCGTCTTCTGGGGCTCCACCAACCCAGATGAGCGGATCGCGACCGCTCGAACCCGGACTCGTCGCCCAGAGCATGAACGCGGAGATCGCCAGCCCAGAATAGGCCACCGTGTAGGTAATGATGTCGATCGAATCAGACGATTCCGGCTTGGCGATGAGCATGGTGCTCACGATTCCTGCGTAGGCAACCACCGGAACCGCGGTGGGCAACACCCATTGGCCGTCGAGGTAGACCGACGTGGCCGCGGTCGCCAGCGCGACACCGCCCAGCGCGAACCCGGAGACCAGTAGATGAGCGGTACGTCTCCGCTTGCCGATCCCTTGAATGCGGCCGTCTGCATAGCCCATCTGCTTCAGCACGGATTGCCCGAGAAGTACGCCGACCATCCATCCGACGAGGGGTGCTGCAATGCTGATGAGCAGGACCTTTCGAGTCTCTTGTGGGCTGAGGTCGCGCCTCGGAGGGGCCTCACTCTCGACAAGAACTTCTTGCACCCCATCGACCGCCACATTTTTCGCGAAGACCGCACGCCCGTCTTCCGAGCGCACGCGAACGGTCGCGGCCTCTTTACCCAGCCAGACTTCTTGCTGCAGCTCGCCCGACTCCGGCACGCTGAACTTTGCGACCTCGACGTCGTTGACCTCGATGGTGAAGGCAGAGTTGGCCGGCGCTCGAATCGTCAAGACGTAGCGTGACTCAGCCCGCTCCCCGACGACTTCGACGTCTTGATCTTCGAGCGCTCCAGCGGTGCTCGAAACGAACGCCAGAAGTAAGGTCGCGAGTACGAAACAGATGGTCCCCCCAGCACGCATGATTGCTCCTTAGGGTAGTGTTACTCCACGCTCGGAAACCGATGTCCGAGCGCGATGCAGCATGAGCGTAGTTGCAGAGGCAGTCCGCAACATGCATGCCATGCTGCGCGGTTTTGGGCTTCGCGGTTTTGGGCTTCGCGGTGGTGGGCTTCGCGGTGGTGGGCTGCGCGGTTTTGGGCTTCGCGGTGGTGGGCTTCGCGGTTTTGGGCTGCGCGGTTGTGGGCTTCGCGGTGGTGGGCTTCGCGGTTATGGGCTGCGCGGTGGTGGGCTTCGCGGTGGTGGGCTTCGCGGTTGTGGGCT
>CAYLMO010000100.1:0-2657 GCA_964384605.1 uncultured Bradymonadales bacterium
GTCGACCGAGTCGAATCCGCCCTCAAAGCGAGCTCGCCCAGCAAATCCGCCTCAATGAGGACTTCCGGTTCTGTTTCAGATGGTTGGGAATGCGCGCTCGTCCAGCGGATATGCCGGTTGGAGGACTTCCGGTTTTTTGTGACGCGGGCGGGCGGGCCGGCCTATACTCCGCTCGTGTCAGATGATTTCGAACAGATATTTGCCACTCTGGACCTCGACGAGAGGACCCTCCAGATGGCCCACGATGAGACGATCACTCCCACGGTGGTGACGTCGCAGGAGTCGTCGTCGCGCGCCCTCGACGCGTTGCCTCGCGTGACCATGGAGATGGACGCCATCACGCCGCAGGCGAACGCCGACTACAGAATCGTGGAGACGCTTGGCGAGGGCGGTATGGGTATCGTCTCGCTCGCCGAACAGACCGCGCTGCGTCGCCTCGTCGCGGTCAAGGAACCAAAAGGTCACGACCAGCTCTCGCACGTCCGTGTGCTCGATGAAGCATTCATCATGGGGCGGGTGGAGCACCCCAATGTCGTGCCGGCATACAGCCTTGGGCGACATCAGAATGGGCGGCCACTACTCGTCATGAAGCGCGTCGAGGGAACGGCTTGGGAAGATATTCTGGCTGGCCGAGCGGAGCCGCCGAGTGGCGAGACTGCTGACCTCGCGTGGCATCTTCGGGTGATGCTGCAAGTCTGCAACGCGCTCCGGTTCGCCCACGCGCGCAAGATCGTCCACCGCGACATCAAGCCCGAGAATGTGATGATCGGTGAGTTTGGCGAGGTGTATCTGCTCGACTGGGGTATCGCGCTCAGCCTGGACCCGGACACTCCGGAGGGTGTCCCGAACATCGCCTCGGCCAATGGTCTCGCGGGCACGCCGGCCTTCATGGCCCCCGAGATGACAATCGACGACGCGTCTGAAATTGACGAACGAACAGACGTCTACCTGCTTGGTTCGAACCTCCATCTGGTGCTCACGGGAGAGGCACCACACGAAGGGAGCTCGCTCTTCGCAGTGTGTATGGCGGCCTATCAGTCCGTGCCGAAAGAGTATGACGAAAGCGTCCCGCTCGAGCTCGCACAGATTGCGCAGAAGGCCATGGCGAAGGAGAAAGTCGAGCGCTTTGCGTCGGTGCAGGAGTTCTCCACAGCGATTTCCAACTACCTCGAACACCGCACCTCGTATCAGCTGGCCGACGCCGCGTGGGACCTTCTTCACGAGATCGAGTCGGACGACCGGGAGACCTCGACGACCGCAACGAAGCTGCTCGAGGCGGAGTTCGGGTTCCGTCAGGCGCTCACAATTTGGGACGGAAACCAGGGTGCGACCGACGGACTGCAGTATGCGATTGAAACGCGGGTGCATGGATCAATCGAGCGAGAGGAACTCGGCGCCGCCCGTGCTGCATACGAGCAGCTCCCCACACCTAACCCGGAGCTCGCCGAGGCGATCAACGCGCTTGCAAACAAGCTCGAGGAGCGCGCCGAGAGAGTCGACTACCTCGAGCGTTTCGAACGGGACCTCGACCTGCGAACAGGCACTCGCGGGCGACAGCGTGCGGTGATCCTGCTCGCTACTGCGTTCGTATTTCTGTGCTTTCTCGCAGCCTGGCAGAGTAGGCCCGGGGCCGAGGCGACGACGATTCGCGACTGGATGGCGGCCTACTGGCGCCTGCTCGCCATCTCGACCGGTGGCATGATCTTGTTCTGGCGTCGCCTGTTCATCAACGTCGCGAACCGCCGGCTCATGGCGTATTTCACCTCGTGTTTGGTTTCGCTTTATCTGATTCGTGCCGGCGCCCTAGAGTTCGAGCCACCGCAGGTCTACATCCTTCTCGCCGAAATCTGCGTGATGGGCATGACCTCCTGCGCGATCGGGCTCTCGACGAGCCGCCGCCTCGCGACGGCTTCGATCATCTACGTCGGCGCCGGTCTTGCGACGATATGGTCGGGCGAGATTTGGATCGGATACGTCGCAGTAGGATTGGCCCACGCGATCTTCTTCAGCTACACCGCGTGGCTTTGGCGCCCTTCGAAGACTCGCGATTCCGGCCCTTGAATCCGGGTATCCCGGACGCACATTGAGCATCCAATCGGATGTCTACCAGCGCGACCAACCGATGCCGAAGAGTCCATTTCAACCGTCTGAGGAGACCGCAAGCCCAGACGCGCGTCGAGCCTACAATTGGGGTGTGTTCACGTGGTTGGGCAACCTGTTCGGTTGCGCCATTTCACTTGTTCCGATCGCGCTGCCTCTCGGCGTTCTGTTGACCGTAGTCACGCTCATCACCGGTTTCGGCGCGATGATCTACGGCGTGCGAGGGACGCAGTTAGCCCGAAACGAGAACGACGAGAACAGTCTCTGGCACTCACGAATCGGCTACTGGTTGGGCGTGTCGCACTTGATCATCGTCGCGATAGTCACGCTCGTGCTCTACCTCGTCTTAACCGCTCAAGTGATGGGCTAACGGCGGATTCGCCGTTCGTCCGGAAGACCTCTGCAAATCCCAAATGGGCGGTAATCGGGGAAGACCGGAAGACCTCCTCGACCAGACGGGCTGCCGGAAGGAGGTCTTCCGGACCTTTTTTGCAGGATGGCGCCGGACCTTTTTTGCAGGATGGCGAGGGACGAGCCCATCATGATATCTGGAGGAC
>CAYLMO010000100.1:2757-16667 GCA_964384605.1 uncultured Bradymonadales bacterium
CCGGACCTTTTTTGCAGGATGGCGAGGGACGAGCCCATCATGATATCTGGAGGACACGAAAACAGCGGAGTGCTCGATGGATATCCGGAGCCTGGCCAAAGGCGACCATGAAACCTGGCGCGATTTCCTCGCCCCCATTCTCGCCGACCGGGAGACCTCTCCCGACGGCCGGCTGGTACAGCAACTTCTGCGGATCGCGCCGCACACAAGGTGGTTCGAGCTCGCGCGTGCCGCGATCGAAGCGGACGATTCGCAATTCACGAAACTACGTCCGCAGCGGCGCTTCGAAGAATGGTTCATCCGTTCGGCCCTATTGCGCTCGAAGATTGACGACGAGCGGACATGGCCGCTCCGAAAGCACAAGATTCGCACGACTCCCGGAAGCGACGGAGGCTACGAAGAGGCCCAAGAACTCTATCGCGCTCAGGTCGGCAACGTAGGGGACGAAGAGCTCGCCGAAACGGCGTTGATGGTCGCCCGCGGCGCGATGACCGTCCGAAAGTGGGACGAAGCCGAGAGCTACGCCGAGAGCGCCGTCGAGGCCTACTCCAACCTCGGTGACGACCAGAATCGAGACTCGGCGACACGCCGACTCGCCGGCGCCCTGCTCCATCGCGGCGAGTTTCAACGCGCTCTTGCCCTGCTCCGTAAACCGATGATGTCTCGCGGCCCACTCTTCGGCGGCGGCGGAACGACGGTGCACACACGCTCCGACGATCCGTTCGAGAGCGCTGTCGACGAAGCCGCCACCGTGGCGACCTGGGCCACGCACTGGACTCCAGAGTGGATACGGGCTTTGGGTGCGATCGCCGAACGTGCGCCGAACGCGGATGTTTCCGAGTACATCTGGGACTATCTCGACGTCGCGCTTCCGGTAGCGTTCGAGAATTGGTCCAACCCGGAGAGCGACATCGAAGTCGTCGTCCGGCACAGCGGCGAGCGCGGATTGTTGCTCACTCCGCTGTTCGTCCTGCGACGCTACGTGCAGGCCTGGCCCAACGACGAATGGGCGCACAAACAGATTGAGACCATCAACGAGTACCTCGAGCTCGACCGGATGAAAGCACAACTCGAGAGTGATCCCGACGCAGCGGTGGTCGCGTTACTCGCTCGTTTCGACGCATTCGAGGAGTCAGGCGAGTTGGGGGAGGACAACCGCAGCATTGCCGTGCTCGAGACACTCCTTCAGCACTTCATCGGCACACAGGACCGCCGCGCGTTCGAACTGCAGCAGCGGATGTACGACGACAAGTTGCGGAAGTATGGCCAGGCTCCGGCGACCTGGCTCGAGCTTCAGAATATCGGCTCTATCCACGCCGAATTCGGCGAGCGAGAGCGGGCGCTCGAATTGTTCGAGGAGGCGCTACAGCACCAGATTGCGTTCTTCGGCGAGGACCACCACGCGCTAGACCTGACGCGTCGAAACATCGCTCGAATGAAGGCTGGTGAATGAGAGCGCCGGACACTCGACCGGGCTCCGACGCATCTCAGATACCGCTCAGGAACACGATTGAGTGATACCTCGTGAATCGCAGCTCGCCGTCGACCATCGCGACATACCGAACCAACTCTTCCACCGAACCGTTCTCGAGCGAAATCTTCTGCGAAATGGCCACGGCGCCGTCTTCCGTCTTCCAGTAGGTCGCATCGGCCCGTTTCTTCGCAGCCGCAAGTCGTGAGAAGTAGCTGGCGTCGCGCCCGATCGAGTTCAATTCCGCCAAGAGCTCCCGCTGTAGCCCGTAGCCGTCTGTCTGACGCGCCCGCAAGCCACCATTGGGCTGCGCAAACTGCAAGGTCACGAGCGCATCCGGCGAGATGAGGGACACGTACGACGCGTCCCGCTCCTCGAGCAGACTCGTCGACAGCGCGCTCATACACTTCGCTGATTCGATCGGATCAGCACCGAACTTCGCGGCGCACTTCGATGTATCCGCCTGCTCGAAATCGAGCGGGTCCCGGGACTCTTTCACTTCGGCAGTGTCCGCCGATCTCACCTGCGGCGGACCGCCGACGACCGAGTCGGGCTGCGGCTCAGGTTCCGACGCACACCCCACGAGGCACGCAGAAACCAGCACGAGGAACAAACTGCGAGTAGCGACGCTTGTCTTCAGGAGCATGGTTCACCTTGGAGGAATCGGCCACGAGAAGCTTCCAAGTTGTACCATGAACCGATCTCGTGAGTCGCATCGGTTCGAATGTGCCGAGCGCACGCCTCTTCATGTCCCGCGCCATTTGACCGGCGATGCGAGTGATACGAAGATGCGCCCATCGCGCCGATAGAAAGAATGGAGACAGGATGCGCAAATCGATGATGTTGGTAGCCGCCGCAGCGGCCTTCGTTTCGTTCACTTCGCAGGCTAGCGCCCAAGACGTGTTCGCGTGGCCCGACAAGGCGACGCCGGTGCTCGTGCACAACAGCACGGGCCTGTTCTTCGTCGGAAAGGACAAGACGGTCTGGCGCGCGTACACGTGGAACCAGGCCAAGGGCGAGAAGAACGACCCGCTCCAGCTCATGGATTTGGACAAAGACGGCCAGGTCGAGATCATCGGCGCCGGCAAGCCAACCTTCGTGCTGAAGTCCAACTCGGACCCGATTTGGTTCGACAAGAAGGGCTGCGACCAGGTGCTCACCGGCGACTTTGCTGCCGACGACAAGGGCGACGTCTTCTGCCTGCAGGGTAAGAAGCTGCGCATGCTCACTCACGACGGCCAGATGGTCTGGGAAGTCAGCATCGGCAAATCGTACAACTGGTGCCGCGCAGGCGACGTCAACGGCGACCTCAAGAGCGACATCGAGTGCAAGATTCGCGGCCAGAAGTCATACGCGCGATTCGACGGCACGACGGGCGACGTGCTCACCCCCGGCTCCGACGACGAGCAGGTGAGCGACCCAGAAGCACCATCGATTCAGCCGCTCGGCACCGATTCGCTCGAAGGAAAGACCTTCTACGACCTCAACGGTGACGGAACCGCCGAAGAGAGCTTCCTCGCGGACGGAAAA
Organism: uncultured Bradymonadales bacterium; assembly: GCA_964384605.1. Classification (GTDB taxonomy): domain Bacteria; phylum Myxococcota_A; class Bradymonadia; order Bradymonadales; family Bradymonadaceae; genus CAYLMO01. The sequence goes on from CAYLMO010000100.1 coordinate 5,759, forward strand.
GCCTTCGCGATTCGTTCTCGCTCGGCCAAGAAAGCGCTCGGTCGGGTGGAGCTCAAGGCCGAGCCGAAGGCGATTCACGCCGTGGACCTCGACGGCGACAAGAAGCTGGACATCGTCGCAGTCACCTCGAAAGAGATCGTCGTCACCGATGCAGAAGGCAAAGAGACGAAGAGCTTCTCGGCCAACGGCAGCAGCTACAAGCGCAAGCCAGTGGCGCAGCTCGACGCGGTCTACGCCAACGGTTTCGCCGACGACGCCGCGGCCAAGAAGGCAGTGGAAGACAACAACGACAAACTCGACAAGTGCTACGCCAGCGCCGTCCGAAAGAACCAGTTCGCCGGCACCGGTCGCACCCTGATGAAGGTCGACGTAGACGACTCCGGCAAGGTGAAGTCGGCTCAGAAGCTTCACTCCGACCTTGCCGATTCGAGCGTGGTGAAGTGTGCAGTCGACGTCGCGAAGAAGACCAAGTACGGCAACGCCGCCGAAGGCGGAACGGGAACGGTCAACATCACGATCACGTACACGTTCCGCTCGGAGTAAGTCGTGCCCACCACGTTTCGCAAACTCGCAGCACTCGTCGCGCTCACCCTGATGAGTAGCTGTGGAGCGTGCGATTCGTGGTCCAACGACGGCAATACTGAGAACGGCTGGTTCATCTACGGCCCGGAGAGCCCGGTCGCGGCCGGAACCACCTTGCCGCTCGTGTTTCTCGACGCACACACCGGCTATTCGCTACTGACCGACACGGACATTCGAAACGCATCGTCTCAGGCGACAGAACACGTCTCGGTGGTCCGTTCAGGCGGGTCCGAGATCGTCGTTCGAGGCGAGTCCGCGGGTTCGGCGGTCATTGAGTTCGAGGGCAACGCCTCGGGCGACACGCAGAACGACAGTTTCCAGGTCGAGACCGTCGAGCCGACCGGAATCACGCTCCGCACCGAGTGCAGTTCGGACACCGCTTTTCGCGGCGAGATGGCCGTCGTGGGCTTTTCCTTCGAGCCGTTTTCGCTCGGCGAGGGATACTATCCGGTGGTCGTCGAACCGGCTGGAGCAGCGACGGTCAACGTCGAGGCGAGCAATCACCGCAACATCATCCTGGACGTTGCAGCCGACGCCCCAGACGCCTTCTCCGTCTTCGTCGACCCCGAGTCGGGGCTGACCGGCGCCCCCGTCACGCTCGGAGTCGTTGATCGCGAAGCCCGCATGGTCAACGTTTCGTCGCCCGGCACCATTGATACGCTCTCGGTCGACCCGCTGGGCAACATTCAGGTCTTCCCGACCGCGGGAGCCCTCTCGACGACGTATTGCGTCGCGTTTCCCGTCACCGCCCAGACCTCCGGCAGCTGTGGATTCATCGTCGATGGCGCCTTCACCTCGAGCGCCGAAGTGTTGTCGTCCGACCTCGCAATTGTCGCTCTCGCCGCCGGTACGTGCTTCATCGACGTGGTGATGGCGATCGGCGAAGAGTTCGTTGCGGCAAACGCCGAGCTGGACCTTTCGGCTCCTCCCGTACCGTCGAGCGGCGGCAGCTCCGGCAGCGATTTCGACTTTGACTGACCGCTGGCGAGTTGCGCTCCCGAGCATGCTGCTCGTCTTCGTCGCAATCGCTCACTTCGCCCTCGTGCAGACCGTAGGCGCCAGTCGCTGGCGCGTCGGCGGAATGGGCATGTACAGCGAGCCGCACCCCAACGCGCGCGACGTCTCGTTCACCCGAGGCGACGAAGAGATTCGAGGCCGCAAGATCGACTCGAAATGCGTGGGCGGCGAAGACCTTCTCCGCCAGGCCGTGACGCATCCAACCGACGCAAACCTCAGAAATTTTGCCGTAGCCTGCCTGGCCGACGACCCCACCGGTTGGCGCGCTGCCGTCGTGGTTCCGCGCCTCGACCCTGAGTCCCGGGAGCTCACGATCGAAACGATTCGGGAGGTTCAGTGGTAGAGCCGAACCGCCTTCACAATGAAGTGTTGTGCCGACTTGCGTTTCTCGTCTTTGCGGCACACTTCGCCGAGCTCCTCAATCGTTCGCCACTCTCCTACGTCGGTCTCGCGATCTGCGCTCTCGGGCTGTGGCTCGGGTCGACCCGACTCGTCTACACCGCGGGCGGGCTCTTCGTCGCAGGCGCAGCCGCGGTCGCATTGCTCCCCTGGAACGTTCCAAATCACCTCGTCGTCGCATCTTTGGGCGCACTCATCCTCGCCACCAGCGACGAGCGTTGGTCACTTCGAGCCCGCCAAACCTCGGTCCTCTTGGCCACCGTCTTTGTGCTCGCCACGCTCCAAAAGCTGGCGAGTCCCGCGTGGATGGATGGTAGCTACGTCGCGATGATGACGAGCACCGGCGGATGGGCCCACGGCGCCATGGAATGGCTCGGCGGCTATGCCCCCGGTACGAACACGCGAGTATGGAACTGGGCCGTCGCGGGTCGCCTCATACCGATGCAGCGCTTTCCCTCGGATAGCGCCATCAGCTGGGCGATCGTGTGGGGAACGCTCATCGTCGAGGCGGTCGTCGCGATTGCGCTCGCTACCTCGCCTCGCTGGCCACGCCTGGCCGGCACGATCGTCGCGACGTTCGTCGTGGCGACGGCGATGATCCGAGGCGAGTGGCTATTCTTGAGTCTCGTGTCGATGCTGGGCGCGTGGGCGTTCGTCGGAATCACACGATTGCGCGTGCTCTTCGTCGGTCTCTCGGTCGCCCTACTCTGCTTGTGGGCGACCGTATTCTTCTAGCGAGTACCTTCGACGAGCGCGGTCAACGAAGCCTCGTAAGGCGCCGTCGCAACGCCAGCCTCGGTGATGATCGCCGTCACGAGCTCCGCCGGAGTCACATCGAATGCCGGATGGGCCACGCGCACACCGTCCGGGGCGATCTGGGCATCGTAGACGTGAGTGACCTCTCGAGCCGACCGCTGCTCGATCTCGATGTCATCGCCCGACTTGGTAGCCAGGTCGACTGTGGAGATCGGGGCCCCCACATAGAATGGAATTCCGTGGTGCTTGCAGAGAACGGCGAGGCCGTACGTGCCGATCTTGTTTGCGACGTCGCCGTTGGCCGCGACCCGGTCGGTGCCCACGATGACGCCCTGTACTCGCCCGAGCTTCATGAAATGGGCAGCCATGTTGTCGGTGATGAGCGTCGACGGAATGTCGTCCTGCATCAGCTCCCACGCGGTCAGTCGCGCCCCTTGGAGGTAGGGCCGGGTCTCGTCGACCCACACGTGCTCGAGCTGGCCCGAGGCATGGAGCGCACGGATGATTCCGAGTGCCGTTCCGTAGCCGCCGGTCGCCAACCCACCCGTGTTGCAGTGAGTGAGAATCTCGACCCCGTCGCCAAACAGCTCGAGCGCATGCGCGCCCATGGCGAGGTTGTTTGCTCGGTCTTCGGAGAAGATTGCTTGCGCCTCGCCAAACAGCCGCTCGAGACGCGCCGCATTGCTGTCGTCGCCATTGGCCGCCAAAAGAGCGCGAACTCGTTCGAGTGCCCAGAACAGATTCACGGCCGTGGGTCGCGTGTTCGCGAGCATTTCGAACAGTTCCTCAGACGCCTCGCCCGTTTCGCGCACGCCGAGGAAGACGCCAAACGCCGCGGCGATACCGATGGCCGGCGCTCCGCGAACGACCATGTCGCGGATGCCATCGGCCACTTCTCGCGCCGTGGACATCTCGTGCCAGAACTCCTCTTTGGGGAGTCGACGCTGGTCGAGCATGAAGAGCGTGCCGCTCTCGAGGTCGCCCTCCCAGCGCAACGGTACGACGGAGGTTTCGAACGCTTCAGCCATTGAGCTTCTCCTGCAACAACTCGTTCACAGCCTGTGGATTTGCTTTGCCGCGGGTGGCCTTCATCACCTGCCCGACGAACCAGCCGATGAGGGCGGTTTTGCCGGAGCGATAGGCTTCGACCTGGTCGGCGTTGTCGGCCATCAACTGGTCGATGATCTCGCCGAGGGCACCAGTGTCGGAGATTTGCTTCAGCCCCTTGGCCTCGACGATCTCTTCGGGCTCGCCGCCCTCTTCGACCATCGTCTCGAACACCTGTTTGGCGATCTTGCCGGAGATCACGTCGGTGTCGATGAGTCGAACGAGTTCACCGACATTGGCCGCGGTGGCCAAGGTCGTTGGGAGCAGGTCGGCATCGACCAGTCGGAGGACTTCGTTGATGACCCAGTTCGCCACTCCCTTGGGGTTGTCGGCGTAGGCATCGGTAGCGCCTTCGAAGTAGTCGGCGATGGCGCGTTCGGCGCAAAGGACGCCGGCGTCGTACTCCGACAGTTCGTACTCCTTCACGTACCGCTCGCGACGCGCCGCAGGCAGCTCCGGCATGCGGTCGCGCGTCGCGTCGAGCCAGTTTTGGCCGACGACGAGCGGCGGCAGGTCCGGGTCGGGGAAGTAGCGGTAGTCGCGCGACTCTTCCTTGGATCGCATCGGGTAGGTCTGTCCGCGGTCGGGGTTGTAGAGCCGCGTCTGCTGCACGATCGACTCGCCCGCCTCGATGAGGTCGACCTGCCGTCGAATCTCGAACTCGATCGCGTCTTTGATGAACTTGAACGAGTTGATGTTCTTCAGCTCACAACGCGTTCCGAGCTCAGACTCGCCTCGCTTTCGCACGGAGACGTTGGCGTCGCATCGGAACGAACCTTCCTCCATGTTTCCGTCGCAGACTTCGAGGTAGCGCACGATGGTGCGGAGCTCCTTGAGGTACGCGACTGCTTCGTCGGCGCTCCGCAGGTCGGGTTCGCTGACAATCTCGATGAGCGGAACGCCCGCCCGGTTGAGGTCGACGAGGCTCGCCCGGCCGGCGTGCGTCGACTTGCCGGCATCTTCTTCCATATGGATGCGCGTGATGCCGACCGCCTTGGTGGCTCCGTCTTCCAGCTCTATCTGCAGCTTGCCGTGCTCACAGATCGGCAGCGTGTGCTGGCTGATCTGGTAGCCCTTCGGAAGGTCCGGGTAGAAGTAGTTCTTCCGCGCGAACCGGCTGGTCATGTTGATGTCGCACTGCAGCGCGAGTCCGGCCTTGATGGCCATACCCACCGCCTCGCGATTGAGCACGGGAAGCACGCCCGGAAGGCCCAGGTCGACCGTCGCGACCTGCGTATTCGGCTCCGCGCCGTAGGCAGTGGGCGCCGGGCTGAAGATCTTCGTCTGGGTGGCGAGCTGGCAGTGGACTTCTAGCCCGATGACCGATTCGTATTCGTCGTAGACACTCATTGGGCACCTCCTCGAATGGCTTCATATGCAGAAGCTGCGCGGAAAAGCGTGGCTTCGTCGAACGCTGGCGCCATGAGCTGCAGCCCAACCGGGAGACCTTCTGACGTGTTTCCGCAGGGCACGCTGATCCCCGGCAACCCCGCGAGGTTGCAGGCAATGGTGAAGATGTCCTCGAGGTACATCTGCAGGGGCGTCGATTTTGCTCCGATCGGGAACGCTGGCGTCGGGGCGGTCGGCGACACGATGACGTCGACCTTCTCGAACGCGCTGTCGAAGTCCCGTCGGATGAGCGTGCGTACCTGTTGCGCTCGCGTGTAGTAGGCGTCGGCGTAGCCCGCCGAGAGCACGAACGTTCCGAGCAGAATTCGTCGCTTCACTTCGGCGCCAAACCCGGCGCTGCGGGTCGCTTCGTACATTTCGGCGAGGTCGGCGCCCTCCTTTCTCATGCCGTAGCGCACGCCATCATAGCGGGCGAGGTTGCTCGCCGCTTCGGCGGTGGCGATGACGTAGTACGTCGCGATGGCGTACTCGGTATGCGGCAGCGAAATCTCTACGAGTTCGGCACCCGCGTCGGCCATGCCATCGATCGCCTCGCGAACGCGGGCGGACACGTCGGGATCGAGCCCGCCTTCGGCAACGTCGAAGTACTCCGTGGGCACGCCGACCCGCAGCCCGGCGAGGTCTTTGCCGCACGCTTCGGTCCAGTTTGGAACGGCGGCGTCCGAGCTGGTCATGTCGTTCGCATCAACGCCCGCGAGTACCTCGAGCACGCGCGCGGCGTCTTCGACCGAGTGCGTGAACGTTCCGATCTGGTCGAGACTGCTCGCGAAGGCGATGAGTCCGTAGCGACTCACCCGGCCATACGTTGGCTTGAGCCCCACCACTCCGGTGTGTGCCGCGGGTTGGCGGATGGAGCCACCGGTATCGCTTCCGAGCGAGAAGGGAACGTCTCCCGCCGCGACCGTCGCGGCCGATCCGCCCGATGAGCCGCCCGGCACGCGCGTCGGGTCGACCGGGTTCTTCACCGGACCATACGCGCTGTGTTCGTTCGACGAGCCCATCGCGAACTCATCGAGGTTGGTCTTGCCGATGAGAATCGCTCCGGCAGCCTCGAGCTTGGTCGCGACCGTCGCGTCGTACGGGCTCGTATAGCCCTCGAGAATCTTGCTTGCCGCCGTGGCGGGCATCGAGCGGGTGACGATGTTGTCTTTCAGCGCAAACGGCACGCCGGCGAGTGGTCCGAGTTCTTCGCCGGCCGCGCGTGCGGCGTCGGCCGCACGTGCCTGCTCCAACGCCGACTCTCGGTCGGCGACGGCCAGATAGGCGCCGAACTCATTGCCTTCGGCGCGGTCGAGCGCGGCCGCTACGGCCGCTTCGGACGAACCGCCACTGGCGAAGTCGGCCAGCATGTTCGAAATGGTCTGCATGGGGAACTCCTAGTCGTTCACGACGCGCGGGACTCGGAACATGCCGTCTTCGGCGTCGGGCGCGTTGGCCACAATCGCCTCTCGATCGAGCGCTTCGCCAACTTCATCGGGGCGAAGTCGCAGGTTGAGTTCGACCGCGTGCGTCGTCGGTTCCACGCCTTCGCACGAAACTTCGGAGAGCTTGTCGACGTAGTTGATGAGCGCGGTCAGGTCGCCCTTGAGCGACTCGACCTCTTCGTCGCTCAACTTCAGCTTCGAGAGCGTCGCGAGGTGGAGAACGTCTTCGTTGGATACATCCATGAGTTCTTCTTTCGTTTGGTGTGTTTCAGCCGGCTCAGCGGGCGAAGGCTAGGTTCTACTGCGCGCGGCTGTCCAGCGCATCGCGCATGCACTTCAGATAGGCCTTCTGGTCGTACTCGATACCGCCTTCGGCTTCCGACGCAGCACCGCGCAGGCAGGGCGTGTGGTGCTCTCCCGCAACTGCTTTGCAGGTATCGACGGGGTGATTGGGTTGGCACTGCTTTTCGAAGGCAGCTGCGAAGTTTCGACCGGTGTCTTTGCTCAAGATGTCGCGACCGTGGTCCATCGAGAACCACGCGGCGGTTCCAGCTGCGATGCAGACCAGCAAGATGACGACGACGATCGAGCCGCCGGTACCTTCGGGTCGCGACTCCTGGCCGTCAGGGCCAGCGCCGGAATTCAGGTTTTGCGAGGTTTCTTCCACGTCGACTCCACTTTCTTAGATCCGGTTGGCGGACTCTGCGTTGTTATCGATGTCCAAAGGAAACACGAGGAGCGAATCAATGGATCGAAAGAAGCTGAAAATTGCCGAACCGTGCAGCGAACGCTGGGACGAGATGACCGGCGACGAGAAGCGCCGATTCTGTGACGTCTGCAGCAAGCACGTCCATAACCTCTCTGCGATGACGAGCCAAGAGGCGCGCGCGCTATTGGCGGCGTCGAAGGGCGAAGAGACGCCGTGCATCACCTATGCGTTCGGCGGCGATGACAAGGTCGTGTTTGCCGATTCCAAGCCAGCGATTCCGGCGAAGCCGTCGTACACCGTGTTTCGAGAGGTGCCAGCCGCGCAGAAGAAGGGCCTTCGACGAATCATTGCGACCGCGGCATTCGTTCCGCTGCTCGCGATGCTGCCGGCATGCGACACGAGCTGCCCGACCGAGCCTCCGGCAATTCACGAGTCGCAACAGTCGACGATGCTCCAAGAGATCCTGGACGCCGAAGACCGCTTCGTCGCCGAGCTCGAGGAGTTGTTTGGGTTCACGCCAGAGTACGAGGTCGTGGCGGGCGCTCCGATGGAGGTTGACTGGGAGCAGTTCGAAGAGCCCGAGGCGGAGGAGACTCCACCGCCTCAGCCGGTCACAGAACCTCAGACCTTCGAGCAAGCCTTGGGATTCTACGTCGGCGATCCGGCCGAACTCGAGGTGATGACGGGTGACTACCTGGGCGACCCGGACGAGCTCGACATGCCCTAGATGCAGAACGTGACGCCGGCCTGCGACGACCCGGTGCATGCGCCGGACGAGCAGGTAACGTCGGGGTCTCGACATACCTGATGGCAGGTCGGTCCGGTGTCGGATCCCGCTTGAATGCAGATCGCGCCGGCCACGCATGAGCCAGCCCCATTGCCGCATGGCTGGCCAATCGCGACCGAGCCTGCATCCCCGCAATAGGTTCCGACCTGGTCATCGACCGGGTTGCGGAGCAGCACACAGGCCTCGTCTGCGCACGACTGCGTGTAGATGTCGCATGATTCCGGGCCGGGGGCGCACACGCCGAGGGATGGATCGGAGCCGAGCGTCTGGGTGCAGAACGTTTCTGCTCCGTCGCAGCTCATCACTTCGCCAGGCGTGCAGAGTTCACGGCAGGTCGATGCGGCGCCGTCGGAAATGCACGAAGCACCTTCGACGCAGTCCGTCGAACGTGAGCAGGCGTCGCCGATCGCGACGTCGGTCCCGCTCGAAACGCACAACGACTGACCCGTCGACGGGTTCGGCACGCACTTCTCGCCCTCAGGACATGCGGGTGCGAGGGGGTCGCAAAGCTCTGTGGCGCCTTCGAAGCCGTTGTTGCCGGTCGGGCCCGAATCGGCGTTTCCAGAGTTCCCGGCGTCGGTTCCGGAGTTGCCGACGTTGGCGGAGTTCGGCGTCGTGCCAAAGTCTGGGGTGCCGGCGTCGACGTCTTCGAGTTCGCCTTCCGCGGTGCAGGCGGTCGCGAGGAGAAGTGCTGCGATGAGGGTCCAGATTCGCATCACGGCTCCGGAATTTCTTCGGGGAGGGGTCGATCGAGCCGGAGGTTGTCGATCAGGCGCACCGGTCCGAGCTTGGCGGCGACGGCCATGACCGCGCCGTCTTCGCCGATGGTCGAATCGGTAGCATCGGGACCCGAGAGCGGGGCCAGCGTTTCGGGATGCACGCACTCGATGTAGTCGAGCGCAACGCCGTGATAGCTGACCATGACTTCGCGCGTGAGCTTCGCCAACACATCGCCATTCTTCTCGCCCTTTTGGAATGCGCTCCAGGCGGCAGCGAGTCCGCGAGAGAGCGCGATGGCACTGTTGCGGTACTCCGGCCGAATATTGCGGTTTCGAGACGAGCGGGCAACGCCATCGTCTTCGCGGTGCGTGGGTCCGCCGACGATGTCGATCTGGAAGTTCAGGTCCTTCGTCATCTGCCGAAGGACTGCCAGCTGTTGGTAGTCTTTGGCGCCGAACACGGCGACGTCTGGGCGCACGATGTTGAAGAGCTTCGACACGACGGTGGTCACGCCGTCGAAGTGGGTCGGACGCGCTCGGCCGCATAGGTTGCGGGTCATCGAGTCGATCGACACGACTGTCGGCTGCGCGCTCTTGCCCTCGGGGTACATGACTTCGGGGGTAGGCATGAAGAGGATGTCACAGCCGACCTGTCGGCATTTCGCGGTGTCGCCCTCGGTGTCGCGTGGATACTCGTCGAGGTCTTCGTTGGGTGCGAACTGCGTGGGGTTCACGAAGATGCTCACGACCAGGTGGTCGGCCTGTTCGAGGCCGAGCTTCATGAGCGAGAGGTGGCCGTCGTGGAGCGCCCCCATGGTGGGGACAAACGCAACACGCCCGGGCAGTTCCGCGCGCATTTCCCGGAACGCTTCAATCGAGTGAGCAATTTTCATGGATACGCCTAAAAGCTGTGCTCGTCATCGGGGTACGAACGCTCTTTGACTTCGTCGCGGTACGACTGGAGCGCCTCGGTGACGTTGTTCTGCAGAGTCGCGAAATGCTTCAAGAACTTGGGCTTGAAGCTGAGGTCGAGACCGAGCAGATCGTAGATGACCAGGACCTGACCGGAGGTGTTTGCCCCGGCACCGATTCCGATGGTCGGGATGTCGAGCGCCTCGGTGACTCGCGTGGCGAGTTCGGCCGGGACCATTTCGAGAACAAGCATGTAGGCGCCAGCATTCTGCAGGGCTTTCGCGTCGGCGATGAGACGCTCGCCCGCCTCATCGGACTTGGCCTGCACGCGATACCCGCCGAAAGCGTGGACAGACTGCGGCGTGAGGCCGAGGTGACCGCACACGGGGATGCCTGCGCGGACGATGCGCTCCACGAGGGGCGCGATTTCAGCGCCTCCCTCGAGTTTCACAGCTTGAGCGCCGCCCTCTTTGAGCAGGCGGCCCGCGTTGTAGACACCCTCGTCGTCATTGCCCTGGTAGCTCATGAACGGCATGTCGGCGACGACGTGCACGCCCTGAGTGCCGCGCATGACTGCGCGCGTGTGATAGATGATGTCGTCGACAGTAACGGGGAGCGTCGTGTCGTGACCCTGGATGACGTTGCCGAGCGAGTCACCGACCAGAATCGCATCGATCTCGGCCGCTTCAACGAGGCGAGCGAACGTGACGTCGTAGCAGGTCACCATCGAGATGGGTTCCCCAGCTGCGCGCATCTTCCGCAGGTCTCGGGTTGTTTTTCGGCGAGTCATCTACTGCTCCAGCAAGAAAATCCAGTCATCCAAGCGGCGCTATCGTAGGAACGCGGCGAAGCGCGGTCAACAACGCATCGTTGGACCCCGCTGGCACGTACCGCGCCGCCCGCAAGCCAGCATAGGGCCTAGCCAAACTGGCGGATGTTCGATAGCGTGAAGACGACGATGACCACAGGGGAGAATGTGACCGTCGGCAAACTGAAATCCTCCGGCAACTTCAAACACCTCGTTTGGAAACGCCACCAAGACGAAAAAGCTTGGGAAGGCGCTCTCCCCGAGGTCGTCGCGACCGAC
>CAYLMO010000101.1:0-4291 GCA_964384605.1 uncultured Bradymonadales bacterium
CGTATTGGTGGCGGCCAAACCACCGCAAAATCATGCGCGCCTCGGAGGCGCGCATGGGCAGGCTACCCGGGGACGTTGGGAGAGAGGCAGGTGCGGGGGTCGACGCACGCCCAGCAACCGTCGCGGGCGGCTCCGATGAAATAGTCTCCGCAGTCTGGCCGCAACGCGTCGCACGCGGTGGGTTGCCCATCATCACAGTTCGGGTACGTACATTGCGCAGTCGACGCATCGCAGAATCCGTCCACGCAATCAGCATCCGAAGCGCACATCGAGAATTCGTCCACGCACGTATCCGCATCCACGCAGGTGAAGCAACCATTCACTTCGGCCGCAATTTCACCATCGTCGCAGCTTGGAATTGCCAGGCAGATAGCCGTTCCAGGTAGTCCGCAGGTCGCCGGCACACACACAGCCGCACACTCCTCGCCTCGGCAGATTCCGTCGACCGCGCAACGCTGACCTTCATTGCAATCGGCCGCATCTTCACAGGTCGGCAAGAAGCAGCCGCATCCGCACTCAGGATCGGGGATGTACTCCCACCCCTCGGCACACGCGAAGTCGATCACCGCACACTCGTCTGGATCCGTGCTGATGTACGAAACGTTTGGCGCATCGGGGTCAGGGCAGAACCCCGGCTGCGGCTCCGGCTCGGGCTCCGGCTCCGGCTGCGGCTCCGGCTCCGGACGTGGTTCCGGCTGCGGCTGGGGCTCCGGTTCCGGCTGCCCTCCGCGACAATCCGGATCCGGACTCGGACACCACAAGTCGCACTCACCGTCACCATAGAAATTGAGCTCGTCGCACAGATCTTCCGTCGTCGACGGTTGCTCAAACTCCGCCTTCTCTTTGGGCGAGAACTCGGGCTTCGAGACGTCGTCCCCACCGCACGCGGCAGACAATCCAAACACCAGAACAAGCATCAGTCGCTTCATTGGGCACCTCGGCGCATTCGTTGATACCCCAAACATCCGCAAGTCGTATGCCAGCAACAAAAACCCCTCTCGGGCGTTCAAAACGCACACGAGAGGGGTTCGATCCTCGAGGAACTGAGGCTTCGTCCCAGAAAGTTGAGACTAGAAGCAGCTGTACTCCGCCACCCCCACCACCGAGGTCAGATCCGTCCCATTCGAGCTCAAGACCGCCTTCTTCACGAAGAGCAACTGGAACACGTCGCCCAAGTTCTGCCCCGCGATCAGCTCGTGACGTTGCACATTCCCACCGTTCACGAAGTTCAATCCGCTATGCTCGAGGGACTCTTCGAACCGCCCGTTTCGGTGCACCGCAATCGCATCTCGGCGCGAGTCGACCACCCAAAACTCGGACGTCCCCGGCGAGTTCAACGGGTCGACCAGCCATGTCGTCGCGGACAGGTGGTCGGACGGACCAAAGCGGTCAATATAAAGGCGTCCGAACCGCTCCACCCACGCCGAACCGTCCCAGCGCTGAATGTTGAGGAACGCGCTCCCAATCGGGTCCGGCTGCTGCATCCGCATTCCACGGACCGAGCCTCCGTCCCATCCGAATGCGCCAACCCACCCGTCCGACGACGCCAGCGAAAACTGCCCCCGCGCTGTCACCGAGCCAGTCGCCACGTCGACCTCGTACACACGCCGCTGCAACGTGTTGTTCATGTCCAGCTGCGGAATCTGAACCCAGAGCGCACCATTCACGTAGTCCGACACGCTCAAACCGTCCCCATCGAACGTCGAGATCGTCACCGGCGCTGTGATATCCGCCGTCGTCCCCGCCGCCGGCACCGTCTGGTACCCAATCTCCGTCGTGCTGATTCGAAGCGTAATGACGAACGTGTCGACCCCATTCAGGACCATCGCGCTCAGACCCGCCCGCCGATTCTGCGACTGGTCCATCTGTTGCTCGGCGACGATCTCCTCCACCGCCCCCGTGCTCACATCCATGACATAGATGCGCTTCGCGAAATCGCTCCCAATCAACGCACCGCAGTGGTTCCCAATGGCCGCCATATCCCGAACGTGGAACGCACCTCCGCCCGACGTCCACACGTGCGTGGGCAGCACGCCGTTCGGGTCATGCCGCACGATGTAATTCACGCCGCTCATCCGATTCGTCGCCGCGATACACCACGAACCGTCATCCATCGGCGTCGCCAACACCCCCGACAGCCGCTCATTCGCAAACTGGTAGTTCACGTCGGCCTGCAGCTCGAGCGAGAAACCCGGCGGGAACTCATACTCCGGCGTCGCCAGCCCCGAATCCGCCTCCTCGATCTCATCGGTTTCCCCGTCGCAATCGTCATCCTGACCATCGCAACGACCAACCAGCACTCCCGGATTCACGAGCTCGTCTTCGTCATTGCAGTCCCCGACCTGGGTTCCCGCCATGCACTCGGACGTATCCGTCGTCACCGTGAAATCTTCATCGCACCAACCGTCTTGGTCGTCGTCACAACCGTTGTCGACGACTCCATCGCAATCCGCATCGATGCCATCGCAAGTCGACTCCGGCATCTCCGTCGGCTCGCCAGCCACCGCGTCGCACGTCGCCGTTCCATCGTCGGCACAAACGATCACGCCCGCCGACTCGCAAACCCCCAGCCCCTCCGTGCAAGGATCCCCCAGCGTCATGAACGTCTCGTCGACCTCGTCGTTGCAGTCGTTGTCGACCTCGTCGCAAATCTCAGTCGCCCCCGGATTCCGGGCCGCATCATCATCCGCGCAATCGCCCCCCTGGTCGGCATACCCCTCCGGCGCATCGCACGCCTCCACCGTCACCGCGTCGTCGCCGAAACCATCCTCGTCCGCATCTGCATAGAACGTCTGCACATCCGTCGCGTCCTCGTCCGTTTCGCCATCGCAGTCATTATCCACCCCGTCGCACACCTCCGCGCTCGGCGTACATTCGCCGCTCGTCCCGTTGTTCGGCGTCGACGCGTTCGCCGTGGAGCTGTTCGACGAACTGTTCTGCCCCTCCGTCGCCGTCCCGTCTTCGCCCCCGCACGCAGTCGCCAATGCGATCGCTATCAGCAAAATGATTTGCTTCATGAGTAACACCTTCGTTCGGTCTGAGTTTGATTCATCTATCTCAGTCGAACACGGCGTCGGTCAATCGTGCGTCCAGGTGATCAATCGGTCCGCGATTCGCGCAGCCGCGTTGCCGTCCCCAAATACGTCGCGCGCATCTCCCATCGGCGGATTCGCCAACGCACTCAAGATCGCCCGCGGGTCCAAACCGACCATCGCCGCCCCGCCCAGCGCCACCGCTTCGGGACGGTCACTCACCTCACGCATCACCAACACTGGCCGCCCGAGTGCCGACGCCTCCTCCTGCACACCACCCGAATCTGTCAGCACCGCCTCCGCCCCCCGCAACGCCGCCACGAAACTGTCGTACGGCATCGGCGGCACCAGCTTCAGGTTGCGTACGCCCTCCAACCCCTGATCCACCGCCGCTCTTACAACCGGGTTCGGATGCACCGGCAAGATGAAGTCGAGGTCGCGCCGCGCCTCCGCCACCTCTCGAATTGCCCTCGCCGCCCGCTCGAAGTGGTCCCCCGCTTGCTCACGCCGATGACACGTCACCAGCACGTACGGCCGCCCTCCAAAGCTCCGCGCAGCTTGATTTGTATCCGCCTCGAGCCACCGAAGCGCATCCACCACCGTGTTCCCCACCACCCAAATCTCGCCGCCCACAACCTCACGACGCAGGTTCTCCGCCGCCGCCTCAGTCGGTGCAAAATGCAGCTCCGCCAAGCGCGCAATCGACTGTCGATGAAACTCCTCCGGCCACGGCTGATGAATCGATCCCGTCCGCAACCCCGCCTCCACGTGAGCCACCGGAATCTCCCGATAGAACGCCGCCAGAGCACCCCCGAACGCCGTACTCGTATCCCCCTGCACCACCACTAACGCCGGCTCGACCTCCCCCAACACCGCATCGACTCCGCCTACGATTGCCGAATGCAACTCCGTCAACGACGCACCCGCCCGCATCACGTCCAACGACCGATCCAGCTGCAAATCCAGCAGCCCCTCGAGCGGCGCCAGCAACTCCTGGTGCTGCCCAGTCGACAGCGCATACACCCCAACATCGCGCGCCCTCAGCTCACGCAACACCGGCGCAAGCTTGATGGCGTCCGGGCGAGTGCCCAACACGACCAGAATGGTGCGGTTCATCGTATCCTCAGCAGGCGGTACAGCTGCTCGACCCCGGCGGCGAACATTGATTCATCGGGCACGGATCGCAAGCCGTCGATCCCGGCCCACTGAACGTGTTCGCCGGGCAATCCTTGCACATCGACGCGCCCTCCATGTCTTGA
>CAYLMO010000101.1:4391-16404 GCA_964384605.1 uncultured Bradymonadales bacterium
CCACACAGGTCGCCGTCGCCTCGTCGAACTCCGTCCCTTCCGGGCACGTGCCGCATGCCACGGCCCCTGTCTCGCCCGAAGTCGTCTCGCCGGTTGGGCAAGCCGTACAAGATGACGCGCCCGGCTGCGACGAAAACGTATCCACCGGGCAGGCTTCGCAGACGGTTGCTCCCTCCATGCCGGCGAACGAACCCGCCGGACACGCAGTGCACGTCGCAGAATCTACGGCCCCGGAGAACGTCCCCGTGGCGCACGCTGTGCACCCGCTTCCGTCCACAAACTCGCCGGGCGCGCACTCTTCGCGGCCGGCATCGACATCCGCGCCACCGACGTCCAATGGCATGTCCGCCCCCGCGTCGGAAATGTCGACCCCCGTGTCATTCGTTCCCGAATCGAAACCGTCGTCGGAACCGGTCCCTCCATCGCTGCCCGAACACGCAAAAGACAAGGCGAGTAGGGCGATTGGTAACCACTTCTTCATTGCACTGCTCCGTGGCTTACACTAATCGCACGCCAGTGCAGCGTGACGCCCAATGGAGTTGGTTGTGAGAAGATCCATCGTAGTGTTCATCCTCGCGTTCGGCACGCCGATTCTCGGATGCGGCGAAGACGTCATTGCCGACCCGGCCATCGACATCTCCGACGACCTCGATCTCGGCGACGACAACGCCCGAACCGACGCCGCCAGCCCCGACGCCATCACCGACGATGCTGGCGAGTTCCCAGCAGACGCCGCTCTGGACGCAGCATCGGACGATTCCGGATCCCCCGAAGACGCTGGCAACACGCCCGCTCCAGCTCCCCCCCTCCACGTCACGGCCGAACTCTCCGACGGCACATTCGCTTCGGGCGAGATCGTCGCCGTGTACGATCGCACCCGATGGTGGAACCCGGGCACCGGCGGACTCGTCTACGCCCTGTTCGACCCCGACCGATACGAGTTCAGCGACGCCGACCGGTCATTCACATTCGTCTACTCCGACGACGTCACGCGCCTCGTCGCGCAGCAGCCAGTCGAGCTCTCGTACCGAGAATTCCTGCGCGAGCGCGGATTTGAATTCGACCGCAACCCGCTCGGCGAGCGGGCCTACGTCGTGATGGGCAACGATGGGTATCACCTCGACGAAGACGGCTACGGCGACTTCGCCTACGACCTACAGCTCACCGACGATCAGGGCCGACGATTCACCGGCAATGGCGCACAGAACACCGACCACCTCGTCTGGGACGCACCTGCTTACGCGCCCATCGGCGGTACCGTGTTCGAAGTCGTCGAATCTGGCGTTGACCAAACGCCGGGCTCGTACCCTGACGGCGCGGTGAACAACCTTGTTGGCATCCATCTGGGCGGCAACTTCTACGCCTACTTGCTCCACTTCCGACAAGACGGCGTCGACTCCTCGATCGTCCCCGGAACACGAATCGAACCAGGCACGCGTCTCGGCCGCGTCGGGAACTCCGGCGTCACGCTCGAGCCGCACCTCCACCTCGTCTTGCTCTGGTTCAACCCCTCGGAGACCCGCAGTTACTCGGTCCCGGCGGCGTTCTCGTCGATCGAACAGGCGCCCACCCCAAGGGGGCCATGGCAGGTTCGCGAATCCGCCATTCCGGACACTGGTGTCTGGATTCGATAGCAGCCGGCCTTGCCTCGGCTCGAGTTTCCAAGGTACTTCGCTCGACAACCAATGAGGGTGGTGAAGATGAACGAACAAATCGAACGCGTCGTCGTCGTCGGCATGGGGCAAATCGGACTCCCGACCGCTGCCGTCATCGCTTCTTCGGGCCTCCGCGTGATCGGTGTCGACCGCGACTCCGAACGTATAGAGAACCTTCGCAACGGCACGATTCCGTTTGACGAACCCGGCCTGCGAGAACTCTTCGCCAAGGTTGTCGGCTCGAATCACCTCTCCTTCTCGACCGACTGCCCCGAGGCCGACGTCTATCTCGTCTGCGTGCCTGCGACCGGCAACCTCAAGTCGCTCATGAAAGCCGTCGAGACCGTCGGCAGCCGCATGCACGCTGGCGCTCTCGTCCTCATCGAGTCGACCATGCCGCCCGGCACCACCATGGGCAAACTCCTCCCAGCCCTCACCGAGATCGGATGGGATCCAGGCGTCGACTTCGCGCTCGCCCACGCTCCCGAGCGGGTCGCGCCCGGTCGAATCCTCGACGAGATCGTCTCGCTCGATCGCCTGATCGGCGGCCTGACCGGTCACTGTAGCGACCGCGCCTCGTCGTTCTATCGACATTTCGTCGAGGGGAACCTGCATGTGACCGACGTCACCACTGCCGAGCTCGTGAAGGTCACCGAAAACGCTTTCCGCGATGTGAACGTGGCCTTCGCAAACGAAGTCGCGACTGTCGCGCTGCAGACCGGCGCGAACCCATTCGAGCTCATTCGACTCGCCAACACGCATCCACGCGTCGACATCCACCGACCCGGACTCGGCGCTGGCGGACACTGCCTCCCCGCAAGTTCGCGCGCCTTCGCTGCCGCCGGCGCAGGACACGCGCACCTCACCGCAACGGCACGCGAACTCTCGGCCGCAGCACCGTCGGTGATGCACGCCCGTATCCGCGAGATCGTCGCTTCTGCCGACCGACCCGTGCAGCTCGCTTTCTTCGGGTTCGCGTACAAACCCGACGTCGACGATCTCCGTGGTTCGCCCGGACTCGAGCTGTTCCGTCGGCTGCGAGACGACAAAGACTTCGAGATTCGCGCCTACGATCCGCATCTCGTCGACGACGATCTCGTCGAACTCGACGAAGCTCTGACCGGCGCTGACCTGGTCGTCGTCGGATGCGGCCACACGGCATTCGGCGAGCTCGACGCAGAACACGCGGCCGGCCTCGTCCGCACGAAACGCATTTTTGATCCGACCGGAACGATCAACTATCGACGTTGGCGAGAGAACGGTTTCCACGTCATCCGCCGCTGATGCGCGGCACACAGACGCGCAACGATCAGGATTCACACGCTTAGCAAGGACCACCACGTGTCGAAGAATACGCTGCTCAAAAAGTTCGAAGAGCGCGACGCAACCGTCGCCGTCATCGGTCAGGGTTACGTCGGCCTGCCTCTCGCCATGGAGTTGGTCGAATCCGGCTTCCGCGTGCTCGGCGTCGACATCAGTGAGCGCCGTGTCGCGCAGCTCGCCGCTGGCGATTCGTACATCTTCGACATCCCGAGTTCCCAACTTGCGGCGGCGCTCGAGAGCGGACGTTACACACCCACCACCGACTACAGCTCGGTGGCGCAGGCCGACGCGGTCTCGATCTGCGTTCCGACGCCGCTTCGCAAGACCCGCGATCCCGACCTCTCCTACATTCAGTCGGCAGTCGAGAGCATGGGGCCTCACTTGAGCGGCCCGACGCTCGTGGTGCTGGAATCAACCACGTTCCCCGGCACGACTGACGAGAACGTGGTGCCGCTCCTCGAAGGCTACGGTCTCACCCTGGACCGCGACGTGTTCGTCGCGTTCTCCCCCGAGCGCGTCGACCCAGGCAACGAACACTACGGGCTGAAGAACACCCCAAAAGTCGTCGGTGGCGTCACGCCCGATTCGACCGACCTCATCGTCGCTCTCTACTCACAGGTCGTCGACACCGTGCATCCCGTCGGCAGCGCCCGCGAAGCGGAGTTGGTGAAGCTCCTCGAAAACACGTTCCGAGCCGTCAACATCGCGCTCGTCAACGAACTCGCCATGATGTGCGATCGGATGGACATCGACATCTGGCGCGTCATCGAAGCCGCTGGAACCAAGCCTTTCGGCTTCATGAAATTCACGCCCGGCCCAGGTATCGGCGGGCACTGCATTCCACTCGATCCGACCTATCTCTCCTGGAAGGCCAAGTCGTACGGGTTCTACAACCGCTTCATCGAGCTCGCGACCGACATCAACGGCAACATGCCGCGATTCGTGGTCCAGAAGCTCGCCCGCGAGCTCAACCACAAAGGCAAAGCCGTCCGCGATGCGAACATCCTGATCCTGGGGATGGCGTACAAATCGAACATCAACGACCTGCGCGAGTCGCCCGCTCTCGATATCTGGCAGCTGCTCGCACAGGAGTGGGGGGCGAAGCCGCTCTATCACGATCCGTTCGTGCCTGAGGTACCTGAACTCGACGCCGTCTCGCAGCCGCTCGCGCCCGATTTTCTCGCGACGATCGATGCGGCGATCGTCGCGACGAATCACAAGGACGTCGATTACTCGATCGTTTTGGAGCACGTCGATCTGGTGTTGGATGCGCGGGACGCGCTGCCGCGCTCGGAGAAGGTGGTGAAACTGTAGGGGGATACTGGTTTCTGGTTCCTGGATTCTGGTGTTCACAGCTAAGCTCGATTGTCAGGATCGACGCGACTTCAGCCATTTTCGAAAACCCACCAGGCGTCTCTGGCAGGTGTTCACGGCTCCTTTGATGGAGCCGTACTCCTCAGGGGTGATGAAGTTCAGTTCGAGGCACAGAAAGGCCTGGTACTCGACTTCTGCCACCGACCCGGCGGCAATAGCACAGAATCGGTCCAGTTCGGCGTAACTCGAACCCCTCCCCATCCCCTCCGCGAGATTGGAGGCTGCGGAGACGCTCGCCCGCCGAATCTGCGCCTTTAGACCAAATTCCTCCGATTTCGGCATTCGCTCGGTATTCGCGTACACGGTCAGCACGAGTCCATGTGCGGCCTGCCAGGTTGTACTTTTTCGGTAGTCTCCCAAATCGCCTCCGATGCACCTGCCGTCGCATGTAGTTATCGACCGCCGGACGACTTCGTTGCGAAAAAACACGCAACGTCCTCAAATGGCTGGGGAATCGGATTTGTCGCAGACGGCAAACAAGAAACGATCAACTAGAATGAAGAGCCGAGAGTCGAGCCGCGAGAAACCAGAGACGAGAAACCAGAAACGCACGTGTTGACACAAACGCACACCCCGACTAGTTTTCGCCGCCCGCCTGCTCGTTCGGGCGGAATGGTGGGTGTAGCTCAGTCGGTTAGAGCGCTGGTTTGTGGTACCAGAGGTCGCGGGTTCAAATCCCGTCATCCACCCTCGATTCGCCAATATGGCGAAGCGAACACGGTCTTTACGGAATGGCCGAAACGAAAGCACCCGTAGCTCAGCTGGATAGAGCGCCGGACTTCGAATCCGTAGGTCGCAGGTTCGAATCCTGCCGGGTGCGCTAGATTATTACCGATTCGTCGGGCCGAGTCGCATCGACTCGGCTCGAATTGTTTTGGGCCACTTTCGCCCACGAATCGATGACTCGAATGGATTGATTCGAAGGAGCTTGACCGATGCCTTACGAACTTCAGGAAACTGGCAATCTCACCCGCCTCGCGGAAGTCACCGTCCCAAAAGACGAATACGAAGGCGCCGTCAACTCGGCACTCCGTAAACTCAGCGGACGCGTCAAAATCCGCGGCTTCCGAAAGGGCAAGATTCCTCTTCCCGTTCTTCGACAGCGCTACGGCGACGCCGTCCAACGCGACGTCATCGAAGAGATGGTTCGCAAGTACCTCGACGAGATCATCGAAGAAACCTCCGAGGTCATCTACATCGCACAACCCGAAGTCACCGCCGTCTCCACCAGCGACGTCGGCCTCGCCTTCAAAGTCGTGCTCGAGCTCCGACCACAGGTCGACCCCGTCGGCTACCTCGGCCTCGAGATCGAAAAGCCGGCCATCGAAGTCGCCGAAGAAGACATCGAAGACCGCCTCGAGCAGATGCGCGAACAGTACGCCACCCTCGAGCCCATCGAGCACCGCACCGAAGTCGCCGACGGCGACACCGTCACCTTCGACTTCAAAGCGCTCGACACCGACAACGAAGCCCTCGCCGACTTCAAAGGCGAAGACGTCCAGGTCGTCATGGGCGAAGGCAACTCGATCGCCGGCATCGAAGAAGCCCTCAAAGGCGCAAAATTCGGCTCCAGCGTCACCGCCACCCTCACGCCCGACGACGACTTCCCCGTCGAAGAACTCCGCGGCGTCACCTTCGACATCAACATCGACATCAAGTCGGTCAAGCGTCGTGTCCTCCCCGAGCTCGACGACGATTTCGCCGTCGATACCGGCGAAGCCGAAACGTTCCTCGCGCTGCGCGCCAAGATCCGCGAAGAGATCGGCCAGCAGCAAGAACACTCCGCGATGCACTTCGCGCAAGACAACCTCATCGAGAAGCTCCTCGAAACCCACGACTTCGAGCTCCCGCCGCAGTTCGTGAACGAGCAGATCGACAACGCCATCCGCCAGCAGCTCCAGCAGCTCGGTCAGCAGGGCATGGACGTCTCGCAGCTCAACATCGACTTCTCGACGATCCGCGACGGGATGCGTGAAGAGAAGGAATCGCAGCTGCGCGCCGAGTTCCTCATCATGGCGATCGCCGAGAAAGAGGGCCTCAAGGTCGAAGAAGCAGACATCAAGAAGTACATCGAGCACCAGTCGATGCACGCCGGTGTCTCGCCGGAGCAGTACATGCGCTTCATCCAGCAAGACCGCTCGCGCCTCCAGCAAGTCTCCGCCTCGGCCCTCTTCGAGAAGACCCTCAACAAGCTCCTCGACGACGCTACCGTCAACGAGATCAGCTGGGACGAAGTCGAGAAGCGCCGCGAAGCCGAAGAAAAGGCGAAGGCCGAGAAAGCCGCAGCCGACATGGCCAAGATGAACGCTGAGAAGGCCGAGGCACCCAAGAAGGAAGCCAAGGCTGACAAGCCCAAGAAAGAGGCCAAGAAGGACGAGCCGAAGAAAGAGGCGCCCAAGAAAGAGTCGAAGAAGGCCGCCAAGGCCGTCGACGTCGACGCGCTCGAGGCCCTCACCGTCTCCGAACTCAAGGACCTCCTCCGCGACAACGACCTCAAGGTCGGCGGCAAGAAGTCCGAGCTCATCGAACGCCTCGTCGAAGCCGGCATCAGCGCCTAATCCGCTGCGGCGAATACGAAATTCGCCCCACGACGCACGAAAAACCCACAACGGGGCTGGCCTTTTGGCCGGCCCCGTTTACGTTGTTCGTCCGCTCGCGTTCGCTCGACCGTTGATGGACGAACGCGTAGCGTCTAACGTAGCGTCGCGCACGTCAGCTGCGCACAGAAATTGACGATCCCCTCACAGTCACGGTCCAATCGTCTCATGGCATTCATCCCAAACGTTGTCGAACAAACCCACCGCGGCGAACGCGGCTGGGACATCTTCAGCCGCCTGCTCAAAGACCGCATCATCTTCCTCGGAACGCCGGTCAACGATCAGATTGCGAACAGCATCATTGCGCAGCTCCTCTTCCTCGAGTCGGAAGACCCCGAGAAAGAGATCTCGCTCTACATCAACTCGCCCGGCGGCAGCGTCACCGCTGGCCTGGCGATCTACGATACGATGCAATACGTGAAGCCGCCGATCTCGACGATCTGCCTCGGCCAGGCCGCCTCAATGGGCGCGGTTCTTCTCGCCGCCGGTCAGGCAGGCCGCCGATTCAGCCTTCCAAACTCGCGCATCCTCATCCACCAGCCCCTCATCGGCGGCGGTGGAGTTTCCGGACAAGCTTCCGATATCGACATCCAAGCTCGCGAAATTCTAAAGATCCGCGAGATTTTGAACGATATTCTTGTGCAGCACACCGGCCAGACCGCCGAGCGCATCAAAAAGGACACCGACCGCGACTACTTCATGGACGCGGCCGAAGCCAAAGAATACGGCATCATCGACAAGGTCGTCGAAAAGCTGCAGAACGAGGGCTGAACGGTCCAAAACCTTGAGGAATGCTGCCCGATACGGCACTGTTTCTCTTGCAGTAATCTCACGCTCCCTAAGTATTTGGAGCGGAACGCTGGGGCGAATAGCCCCACACCACCGGCGAATGCGGTAAAGTCATGTCGAAGAAGGGTAACGGAGGAGGGCACGCGAACTTGTGCTGCTCCTTCTGCGGAAAATCGCAACGCGAAGTCCAGAAGCTCATCGCTGGACCCACCGTCTACATTTGTGACGAGTGCATCGGTCTGTGCGGCGGCATCATCGACGACGAGCTCGAACGCGAAGACGTCTCCACCGGCGTCCAAAACGTTCCCAAGCCCGCAGACATCAAAGACGTCCTCGACGAGTACGTCATCGGGCAGGAGCGCGCGAAGAAGATCCTCGCCGTCGCCGTCCACAACCACTACAAGCGCATCGAGACCAAAGTCGATTCGGGTGAAGTCGAGCTACAAAAGTCGAACATCCTCCTGATCGGCCCCACGGGCTCGGGCAAGACGCTCCTCGCCCAGACGCTCGCGCGCATCCTCGACGTCCCCTTCACCATCGCCGACGCCACCTCGCTCACCGAGGCCGGCTACGTGGGTGAAGACGTCGAGAACATCATCGTCAACCTGCTCCAGGCCGCCGACGGCGACGTCGAACGCGCCTCGCGCGGCATCATCTACATCGATGAAATCGACAAGATCGCTCGCAAGTCCGAAAACCCCTCGATCACCCGCGACGTAAGCGGGGAGGGCGTGCAGCAAGCGCTCCTCAAGATCATCGAAGGGACGGTCGCTTCCATCCCACCGAAAGGTGGACGAAAGCACCCGCAGCAGGACTTCCTCCAGATCGACACCACCAACATCCTCTTCATCTGCGGTGGCGCCTTCACCGGACTCGGCGATGTCGTGTCCCAGCGGATCGGCAGCAAGCGAATGGGATTCGGCGCCGAGATCGAAAAAGCCGAGGAACGCCCAATCGGCGAACTCCTCGCCGAGGCGCAGCCAGAAGACCTCATGCGCTACGGACTCATCCCCGAGTTCGTCGGCCGCCTTCCCGTCATCGCCACGCTCAACGAGCTCGACGAAGACGCGCTCGTCCAGATCCTCACGCAGCCAAAGAACGCCCTCGTCCGCCAGTACCGACGACTCTTCCGCATGGACGGCGTCGAACTCTCGTTCGACGTCGACGCCCTGCGCGCGGTCGCCCGTCAGGCGCTCAAGCAAAAGACGGGAGCACGAGGCCTTCGGTCGATCCTCGAGCGCGTAATGCTCGACTACATGTACGAAATCCCAGGTCGCGAAGACCTGCCCAAGGTCGAAATCACCGAGGAAATGGTGGTCGACGCCGAAGAAACTCCGATTCCTTTCGCGGAACAAACCGCGGAATCCGCCTGAACACACAGACGGGACAAGGCTGTCCCGCACACACATCCAGAGGCCGACATGCCCAAGAGCGACGACTCCGATCCGAAGATCGAGACCCGCCGCGTCCCGCTTCTCCCCCTGCGGGACATCATCGTCTTCCCCAACATGGTTCTCCCGCTCTTCGTGGGCCGCGAGAAATCCATCAACGCCCTCGAACAGGCGATGGGAAGCACGAAAGAGATCGTGCTGTCCGCCCAGAAAAAGGCCAAGACGAACGACCCGACCCCCGACGACATCTTCCGTGTCGGCACCGTCGGAGTCATCGATCAGCTCTTCCAGCTGCCCGACGGGACCGTCAAAGTCCTCGTCCGCGGCAAAGGACGAGTCCGGATCGAGGAGTACCACGAAAACGACGGCTATTTTGACGTCTCCGTCGCCGACCTCGCCGACAAGATCGATCCCGATGTCGACATGGCCGCGCTCATCGAACGCGTTCGAGAGACGTTCGAGCAGTACGTCAATCTCAACAAGCGCATCCCGCCGGAGATGCTCTCGCTCGTCTCGAAGATCGACGACCCGTCGCGACTCGGCGACACCATCGTCGCTCAGCTCGCTCTGAAACTTCGCGACAAGCAGCTCGTCCTCGAAACCGAAGACGCCGCCGAACGACTCGAAAAACTCATCTCGCTGATGAAGGAGGAGATCGAAATCCTCCAGGTCGAACGAAAGATCCGTTCGCGCGTCAAAAAGCAGATGGAGAAGTCTCAGAAAGAGACCTTCGACTCGCCCATGGCGAAAGACGTCTCCGACGCCAACGAGTTCAAGAACGAGATCGACGAACTCGAAGACCGCATCAACAAGAAGAACCTGACCGACGAAGGTCGCGACCGGCTCGAGCGCGAGCTCAAGAAGCTCAAGATGATGAGCCCCATGAGCGCCGAAGCCACCGTCGTTCGCAACTACATCGACTGGGTCCTCGCTCTTCCGTGGCAGGATTACACCGAAGATCGACTCGACGTACGCGAAGCCGAGGCCACCCTCGAAGCCGACCACTACGGCCTCGACAAGCCGAAGGAGCGAATCCTCGAATACCTCTCGGTGCAGTCGCTCGTCGAAACGCCGAAGGGCCCGATCTTGTGCTTCGTCGGCCCTCCCGGGGTCGGTAAGACCTCGCTCGGTCGCTCGATCGCCAAGGCGACCAACCGCAAGTTCGTCCGCATTTCGCTCGGCGGCGTCCGCGACGAGGCTGAGATCCGCGGTCACCGCCGTACGTACATCGGCGCGCTCCCCGGCAAGATCATCCAGTCGTTGCGCAAGGCCGAGTCGTCGAACCCGGTCTTCCTTCTCGACGAGATCGACAAGATGTCGACCGACTTCCGCGGCGACCCTTCGAGCGCACTGCTCGAGGTGCTCGACCCCGAGCAGAACGCCACGTTCAGCGACCACTACCTCGACCTCGACTACGACCTGTCGAAGGTGATGTTCATCTGCACCGCCAACAATCTGAGCACGATCCCGGCGCCGCTACGCGACCGTATGGAGATCATCCAGATTCCTGGCTACACCGATTTCGAGAAGCTCCAGATTTCGAAGCGCTATCTGGTGCCGAAACAGCTCGAGAACAACGGGATCGAAGAGATCGACGTCCACTTCACCACGGGCGCCATCGATCGCGTCATCAACGGTTACACGCGCGAAGCCGGTGTTCGTAACCTCGAACGCGAGCTCGGTTCGGTTTGCCGCAAAATCGCCCGAAAGGTCGTCGAGGGCGGCACCGACCAGTCCTTCAACGTGAAGGCCAAGTCGATCCCGACCTACCTCGGGCCACAGCGCCACAAAGACTCGAAGATCGAAGAGCGCGACCACGTCGGCATGACCAACGGCGTCGCGTGGACCCAGTTCGGCGGCGTCATGCTGGTCTCGGAGGTCACGGTGATGCCCGGTAAGGGCAAGTTTATCATCACCGGTAAGCTCGGCGACGTGATGCAGGAGTCGGCTCAGGCCGCCATGTCCTACGTCCGCGCTCGCGCCCTGAACCTCGGATTGAGCCCCGACTTCCACCAGAAGGTCGACATCCACGTTCACTTCCCCGAAGGCGCTCTCCCCAAGGACGGCCCTTCGGCCGGTATCACGATGGCGACCTCGATCGTCTCGGCGCTCACCAACACTCCCGTAAAGCACGATGTCGCCATGACCGGCGAGATTACGCTGCGCGGGCGAGTGTTGCCGATCGGCGGGTTGAAAGAGAAGGCGATGGCGGCCTACCGCGGCGGCATCACCAAGATCATCATCCCGAAAGAGAACGAGAAGGACATCCAGGACATCCCGAAGTCGGTTCGCAAATCGCTCGAGATCGTCCCGGTCGAACACATGGACGAAGTGCTCACCCATGCGCTCGCGCTCGAAGATCCGGCCGGCTTCATGGAGCAACTCGCACAACCGCTCCTGCCCCCCGATGTCCTTCACGATCCAGCGAAAATCCCGGGTCAACCCCGCGTTCAGATCGACGAGCCGAACGTTCACTAGAATTCTTCGGCGAATACACGCCGATCTTCGAACCGAAAAAGTGCGGCTCCCCCGCACTTTTTCTATTGACGCCTCCATTATTCACCCTTAGAACTCGCAGTCCGTTTTGCAGGGAAGGAAACGGCGCGGGCGTATAGCTCAGCGGGAGAGCAGCTGCCTTACAAGCAGCGGGTCACAGGTTCAAATCCTGTTGCGCCCACTTTCATGAGGGGTGGTAGTTCAGTCGGTTAGAATGCCGGCCTGTCACGCCGGAGGTCGCGGGTTCGAGTCCCGTCCACCCCGCTTGAATGTCGAAAGTCCTCGCGAAGTCTGTGAGGCAACATAGCGATTTGATTTCAGATCGCGCCAACGATGAGGGGTGGTAGTTCAGTCGGTTAGAATGCCGGCCTGTCACGCCGGAGGTCGC
>CAYLMO010000102.1:0-16349 GCA_964384605.1 uncultured Bradymonadales bacterium
ACCAGAATCGCCATCATTTCGTTCGTCGCTAGTTTCTCGTCGCTTCAATCTGAAGTAACGAGAAACGGGCAACGAAAACCGCCAACGAGCGACGCGATGCGACGAATCCACCTGTTCGAATTCGAAGACTTCCCCTGGTTTCCTGGTTGGCTCCGCGAGTGCCTCACCCGCTACATCGTTGCGATACACGACCTTGTGGGAACCCCTGAAAAGCTGAGTCCAGTTGTCGACGAGGTGCTCACCGCATCGGGCCACAGTCGAATCGTCGACCTGTGTTCTGGCGCTGGTGGTCCGATGATCGACGTGGTCGAGCGTCTGCGCGCCGGAGGGCGCGAAGTGGAATTGGTGCTCACCGACCTCTATCCCAACACCGAAGCGGCGGCTCGTGTGGAGCGGGATCACGAGCAGATGCACTACGTGACGGAATCTGTCGATGCATCCGATCCCGGCAGGGTCGCCGACAACGCAGTACGAAGCATCTGCTGCGCGCTCCACCATATGCCGCCCGATGTCGCGAAGAAGATTCTGAAGAGCGCGCACGATGACAAAGCGCCGTTCGTGGCGTTCGAGCTCAGCGACAACTCCGCTCCACCGATCCCGCTCTGGTGGATTGGTCTCCTCCCCACCTTCATCTTTTCGTTCTTCGTGTCGCTGAAAGTGCGCCCGATGACGTTCAATCAGTTCTTCTTCACCTACGTCATTCCACTGGTGCCGTTGTTCGTCGCTTGGGACGGCACCGTGTCCAACGTGCGCACGTATTCCGAGTCCGATCTGGGCGAGCTCACGGCCGACCTGCAAGATGGTTACTCGTGGGAAGTCCGGCGCCTGAAAAACCGCACTCCAGCGGACATGCTCGTACTCGTCGGGCAACCGGCCTGATTCGTCTCCTTCGACACATTCCTCTCAGCGGCCGGCGCAGTCGGTAGTACCGCTACTTCGAACCGAACAGCCTAGATCTCCGAAATTTCGGGTGTTTAGAAAAAGTTTGCAGATCCTCGGTCCCCGCCAAATCACAGGCCGACGAATCCATCTCGGAGTTGAGGAATCTCATCACCGTCGAGAACTATCGAGCGAACTATGAAACCACTATTTGTGTTTGTACTCGCGCTGGCTCTTTGCGCGTGTTCCGAAGAAGAGAAGGCCGAGGCCGCAAGCGGGGGGCAAGGACCGCCGCCTGCGAAGGTCGAAGTGGTCGACATCTCTGAGACCTCTCTCATCTCGAAGCGTCGTTTCCTGGGAGAAGTGCGCAACGCCGAGTCGACCGTTCTTGCGGCCGGTGGCTCGGGCCTCGTCACCAAGGTCAACGTCAAAGAAGGCGACGCCGTCAAACGAGGCCAAGTCTTGGTGCAGCTCGACGACTCGATCTTGCGCGCGCAGCTTCGTGAGCAAGAATCCTCGCTCGAACGGATGAATGTCGACCTCGAGCAGGCCAAGCGAAACGCCCAACGATTCTCGACCTTGAGCGAAAGCGGAGCAGCGACGGGAGTGGAAGCCGAGCAGGCTGTCGCCCAGCGCGATTCGCTCGTCGCCACCGCGACCGGTCAAGAGGCCTCCATTCGTCGTGTCCGCGAAGAGATCGCTCAGATGCGCATCGTCGCCCCCGTCGATGGCGTCGTCGCCAGCCGAAATGCCTCCCCTGGACAGTGGCTCACCAGCGGTACCACCGCCATCGAACTCGCTTCGCAGGGCGCGCTCGAAGTGCACGTTCGCGTACCTTCCGACGTGCTCGACGTGCTCGATGGCGAGCCGCCGGTGACCATCGTTCGCGGCGACGACACGGCCCCAGCCTCGGTCGCTGGAGTCGTCGGGAGCCTCGACCCACGCACCCGCACTGCGCTCCTCCGCGTGCTCCCCAATGAACCTCCGGCCTGGCTGCGCGAAGGCGACGCAGTCGAAGTCGACATCGCACTCAAGCGCGAAACCGATGGCGTCGTCGTACCCACCGACGCACTCGTGTTCGGCATCAGCGGCGCTCGAATCTTCCGCGTCGCCGACGGCAAGGCCGAACCACATGACGTTACCGTCGTCGCTCAGAACGAAGGCAAGGCCCTCGTGAAGGCACCGAACCTCAAGACCGGTGACACCGTCGTACGTGCCGGCAACGAACGCCTGCGACCCGGACAGCCGCTCCAGGTGTCCAAATGAGTGAACCCACCCGTTTCGACGCTGCCCGCGGCATCCTCGCTCAGGCGATCTCACGGCCCGTATCGGTCATCTCCGTGATGATCCTCGTCCTCTTTTTCGGCGCGCTCTCCGTACTCGAGCTGCCGATTCAGCTCACGCCCGACATCGCGCGACCGACGATTTCGGTCACGACTTCATGGCTCGGAGCCTCGCCCGTCGAGGTCGAAAGCGAAGTCGTCGAACCGCAGGAGGAAGTGCTCAAGCGCGTCGCAGGCCTCACCAGCATGGAGTCGAACTCGTCGCTCGGACGCGGCGAAATCACGCTGGAGTTCGAGGTCGGTACCGACATGGATCAGGCCCTCGTTCGAGTCTCGAACCAGCTCAGCCAGGTCCCGCGATATCCTCAAAACGTCGATGAACCGGTCATCAGCACTAGCAACTCTGCCGGTCCGCCACTCGCCGTCATCATCATCCGGTCGCAGTATCCGGGCGTTTCGCCAAGGGGATACCGAACGTGGGTCGACAACGAAGTCATCCCCGAGCTCGAGCGGATTCCTGGCATCGCCAGCGTTCGCGTGCGGGGCGGTCAGAAAGACGAGCTCCAGATCGACATCGACATCGATGCGCTCGCCGCTCGAAACATCTCGGTCAGTCGCGTCGCGCAGGTCGTGTCCGGCGAACTCGCAGACATCTCCGCGGGCGACTTCGACGTCGGCAAACGACGACTCATCGTCCGAAACCGACTCAAGCCGCAGCAGGCGAGCGAGCTCGAACGTGTGGTCATCGGCACATCGCCCGACGGCATTCCGATTCGCCTCGCCGAAGTTGCGACCGTGTCGGTCGGCAAGGCGAAGGCCCTCGACATGGCGATCGCCAACGACAAGGACGCAATCGCGCTCCTTCCGTCGCGAGAAGCTGGCTACAACATCCTCGAAGTGACCGAGCAGATTCGCGAGCGAGTCAAGACGCTCAACGAAGAGCGCTTCGCTCCGGAAGGCCTCGAGATCGTCGTGGTCGATGACCAGGTCGACTACATCCGCGGCGCGATCGACGTCGTCGGCAACAACCTCATGATCGGCGCAATCCTCGCCATCATCGTGTTGCTCCTCTTCCTGCGGCGCGTCACGGGCGCGCTCGTCATCAGCCTCGCAATTCCGGTCTGCGTGCTCGGCACCGCCATCGGCATGGCCGCGCTCGGCCGCTCCGTGAACGTGGTCAGCCTCGCAGGCATGACCTTCGCCATCGGCATGGTGATCGACAACTCCATCGTCGCGCTCGAGAACATCGACTCGTGGAGCAAACGTACCAACAGCGCGCGCGAGGCCGCTTGGAACGGCATCAAAGAGGTCGCAGGTGCGCTCCTCGCCTCGACCGCCACGACCGCCGCAGTCTTCCTCCCCATCATCTTCTGGCAGGGTGAAGTCGGCGAGATTCTGCGCGACCTGGCGTATGCCATCGCCCTTTCGGTCGTGATTTCGTTCGGCGTTTCGACGCTCATCATCCCGAGCCTCGCCGCAGTCCTCATCTCCAGAGCGTCCGACAAGGAACCTCCGTTGAAGGGGCTCGCGAACTGGGGCGAGAAGGTTCGAACGGCGATCTCGAACAGCGCAGCATGGCTATCTGCAAAGGCATGGCGATCCATCGTGATCGTCACGGTGGCCGTGGTTGCGACCGGTGCCATTGCCTTCACGCTGCTCCCGAAAATGGAGTACCTGCCGACCGGAAACCGCGACCTCATCTTCGGAATCATCCTGCCGCCTCCAGGGCTTTCGGTTGAAGAATCGCGTCGAATCGGCATGGAGAATCAGAAAATCATGATGCAGCACACGGGCAAGTCGGTCGACGGCGTGCCCGCGCTCGAACGCTCGTTCTTCGTCGGCGACCCGTCGCTCTTCTTCGCCGGCGGCGTTGCCCAAGATGTGAAAGACATCAAGGGCGTTCGCGACTTCATGCAGGAGCTTCACGGTCGCATCCCCGGCGTCTTCAACTTCGCGTCGCAGGCCGCGCTCTTCGCGTCGGGAATCGGCGAGGGCAGGGCGGTGGAAGTAGAACTCACCGGGCCAGATCTGGACGTCTTGATCGGGCTCGGCGGCAAGATGTTTGGCCAGCTTCGCGGAGCCGTTCCCGGCGCTCGTATCCGGCCCGTCCCGGTGCTCGACCTCGGCGCGCCCGAGATGCACATTCGCCCGAAACGCGACGAGGTCGCCGAGCTCGGCGTGAACTCCGCCGAACTCGCGCTTGTCTCAGACGTCTACATCGACGGCCGTAAAATCGGTGAGTGGAGCCCGGAAGGCGAGGCCAAGATCGACGTCAAGCTGCGCTCGCAGGCGAGCGTGGACCCAACGGCAGATCCGATGCGCCTGTTGAGCGATGCGCCAGTCGCGACGCCGTCTGGCAACGTCGTTCCGTTCTCCGTGCTCGCCGAAGTCGAGACCACGCTAGGCCCGACCGTCATTCGTCGAGTCGAGCGCAAACGTTCCGTCACGCTCCAGGTCACGCCGCCCGACGATATGCCGTTCGAATCCGCCATCGAGGCGATCGAATCGCAGGTTCTGCAGCCGCTCCGAGCCTCCGGCGAGATTCCGCCGAGCGTCGAGGTCAACCTCGGCGGCTCCGCAGGTAAGCTTCAACAAGCCCAGAAGCAGTTCGGTTGGGTACTCGTCATTGCCCTCATCATTTCGTTCCTGCTGCTCGCCGCGCTCTTCGAGGACTTCCTCGCGCCGGTCGTGGTGCTCGTCACCATTCCGCTCGCGGCAGGCGGGGGCGTGCTCGGCCTGTTGCTGGTGGACACGTTCATCAACGAGCAGCCGCTCGACATCATGACGGCCGTCGGCTTCCTCATATTGATCGGCGTGGTGGTGAACAACGCGATTCTGATCGTCGACCTCGCCATCTCGCGGTTGCGCGACGGGCAAGCGCTCGACGATGCGGTTCGGGGAGCAGTTCAAGACCGCGTACGCCCGATCTTCATGAGCGCTTTCACGTCGCTGGCCGGCCTGGCGCCGATGGCGATCGCCACCGGAGCCGGTTCGGAGCTCTATCGCGGCGTGGGCGCAGTGCTCTTGGGAGGCTTGTTCCTGTCGACCATCATGGCGCTGTTCGTGGTGCCGAGCTTGTTCGCGTTGATCTGGCGCCTTCGTAGCACGGTCATCTCGGCGCCGGAGCCGGCGGAATAGCCCGTAAGCGCCGAGACATGCGGACGCGTCAGCCAATCCTGCCCCGAGCGCGGACTCCGGTCTGGTGACAGCTTAGGTGTTGTGTAGGATCGGATTGAGCTATCTTTCGGTCTCAACGCAAAAACTGGAGCCAACATGTCTGATATCGAACTGATCGAACTGCAGCCGCGCCCGTTTGTTGGTATTCGCCGCAAGGTGCACACCTCGAAGCTGGCGGAGTTCTACGCCGAGGTCTTCCCGAAAGTGATGCAATGGATTGCCGAGAAGGGGATCGAGCCCACCTCGGCCCCGATGTCGGTCTGGTGCGACATGGACATGGAAACAGGGGTTGCCGACACGCACGCTGGCGTATTTGTCGCCGGCGAGGTTGAAGTCGACGGCGAGATTACGACCGGAGTCACCGCGGGCGGCGCAGTCCTCACGCTCACGCACGTCGGTGGCTACGATTCGATGGGCCAATCCTGGGGCCGCGTGTTCCAACACGCAGCAGAATCTGGCAAAACGCCGGGAGCCGGCTGGGAGATCTACGTCGACGATCCGGGCGAGGTCGCAACGGATGAGCTCAAGACTGAAATCTATCTGCCGGTCTCCGAGTGATGAGCGTCAGAGCATGACTGCCGGCCCGCAGGGACCGGCAGCACGCTCGAGCTCGAGTGAAAATCAGTTCGCGCAGGCCGGCCTTGTCGCGCGGATGTAGTTCCAACTCTCGTCCATCGCCATCTCGCCAAACTTCGATACAAAATAGAACTCGCCGTTTGGCCCGATGGTCACCCGTTCGTCTGGTCCAGCGTTCGAGTCGAGCCCACTATTGGCCGGCGCGACGTCGTCGAAGCTCCCATTGCCGTTGGCTCGGCCGGGGGTCTCGTCGATGATCTCGATGGTTTTCGTATCCCGATAGCTGATCCAGTAGCCCTCGTATCCTTGGCTCGAGGTCGGGCCCGAGGGGCCATAGGTGTACATCACGGCGTCGCATCCGTGTCCGAGCGCGAAGTCTCGGATTTCGTTGGGCACTTCACCGCGAAGCTCGTCGACCGCGAGCAGCGACGCGAAGTTCGTCACCTGCGTAAGCATGAGCTCGTTGTCGAGGAGGAACAACTCGTCCGACGAATATGCGCGCCCCGCCTTGCTGACGTTGGCAACAAAGTAGACATCGCGATTGTCGCAGATTCGCACGCGCCCGAAGTCGTTGAACGTCACATCCGCGATCGTTTCGCCCACTGCGATCGCGCGCTGCGACCCCTCCTGACCGAATCCGGCCGTGAAGATCGTTTGGTCCGGCTGGCGGAAGACGGCGGCGGCTCCGGTGGCGGTGGCCGCGGCCTCCCGAATGTCGATGGGCGCGTCCAGAACCGGAATCACGCCCAGACACCCGATTTCGGCATCCGTGAGGCTACAATAGGCCCGTTCGAATCCGTCTGCCTCGAGGTAGGCCAATCCTGCGGCGGCACCGGACGAGTCCGACAACTCGGCCCGAGCCACCAAACTGTTCGATCCCGTCGGCTCGAAGTTGGCGAGTTCACTGATCGTGAAGTCGTCTCCCTCCAGAGCCGGAAGTGCTTGCCCTTCTCGAATCATCCCGATGGTCGAGCTCGACGGGGTGAGTTTCTTGAAAATGTGCGTCTCGTTGGAGCCCTCGACTGTCGCTTCGAAGTAGAGTGCCCCGTCCGGCCCGAGCCGCATGCGTCCCAGCCCGTCGATGACCAGCGGGGGCGTGGCGCTCGTCGAGTCACCCTCGCCAACCCCGTAGGTCAGTCCTCCCTGGCCGTCGGAATACAGAATCACCCGGCGCACGGCGAGCGAGTTGTCGTCGTCGGCTTCGACCTGGATGGCGACCGGATAGTCGAGTTCATTGTCGCCGTTGTCGGGCGCGACGGCCCACGTGAGGTCGCGGAGAATAATCGTCTCTTGGGTTCCGCCAGGTACGGGGCTTCCGGCCTCGATGAGGACTGAATCGTCCACCAGCGAGATGAGCGCCGCGAAGCCATTCGGCTCGCCGTAGCCAAAGAAATCGCCACGGTACGCGATGGGGTGCTCGCTCACCTGATTGTCTTCCGTTCGAATCACTTCGAGGTCGGTCTGGCAATCGGTGGGCGACATCGTCCCGGTCACCTCCGGACTCGTTACCGTCCCGCCGTCCGGCGTCGAATTGTTCGTCCCGGCATCGGTCTGATTGTTCGCAACCACATTTGGGTCGGTATTGTTCGTCGGGTCGTCGTCCGGCGTACAGGCCAAGGCGCAACACGCGATGAGCGCGGCACCTCCAATCAAAACTGGCCGTGGATTGATCGAGAGCTGAGAATCGAAGACGGAGATGTGCACCAGCGGTCTCTCTATTTGGGATACGGAGATTACAAGTTCTCCGAATTCCCTTCGAAATTCAACGCTCTAGCCCGCGCCCCACTCGGTCCGCACTACGCGACGCGGTCCGTGTTCTCGAAGCGCCCGTCCAGAGCCCGCTTGATCCGGCCCGGGTACGCCGTTCTCCGAACGGTCGAAGATCATTAACGGAACGCGCGGCGAACGCTTGCCTCGGACATCGTCGCAGTCGCCGCCGCCGCGGAACCGATCCGACCGCGCACAGCGAGGAGTGCCAAAAAAGTTTAGATCCATTCCGCCGCGCTCACGTGGATAGGACCGTCACCAAACGAACCAGACGGACCGACCACGGAGTCGAACATGAAACGCCGCATCGCATCCCTCCTCGCCCTCGCCCTCATCGCTGGCTGCGCTTCGGACATGCCTTCCGAAGCCAAACAGGAAGCCGGTGGAACCCAAGAGTACTACGACAACGCACCCGCCGATGAAGACTACGACTATCGGGGTGGCGAAGCCGTCTCGGCCGTCGAGACTGAAGAGGCCGCAGACGCTCCCGAGGCCGAGCCGATGGCAGCGGCGGAAGCGCGGCCGAAGCCTCAAGAGCGCCAAATGGCGAAACGCGAGGACAGCTCAATTGCTCCAGGCCGACCAGCCCAAAAGGCCTCCGGGCAGCTCGACATGCTGATGAGCAACGACAAAGACGTCTTCGGCGGAGAGGCCCCCGCCGCCGACCCAAGCACGGGTGAGGGATACACCGACTACGGTGTGAATCAGATGACCGATTCGTCGGAAGACCGACTGTCGACCTTCTCGATCGACGTAGACACGGGCAGCTACACCATCGCTCGCCGCAAGCTGAACGAAGGCTACCTCCCGCCCGCCGCTTCGGTGCGCGTCGAGGAGTTCGTGAACTATTTCAAGTACGACTACCCGAACCCCGACCAGGGCGCGTTCGGCGTGCATCTCGAGGCGGCGCCTAGCCCCTTCACCGCCCGCAAAGACACGTACTTGCTGCGGGTTGGCGTACAGGGCAAGCGCATTGAGCGGGCTGAGCGCAAGCCGGTCCACCTGACCTTCCTCGTCGACGTCTCGGGCTCGATGAGCTCGCGCGACAAACTGCCCCTCGCACAGCAGGCGCTCAAGGTCCTGACCAACAACCTTCAGGAAGGCGATACGGTCGCTCTCGCAACCTACGCAGGCCGCACCGAGATCATCCTCGAGCCGACCGGAGTCGAGAAGAAACGCTCCATCATGGACGCCATCGATCAGCTCAGCTCGGGTGGTGGCACCGGCATGTCGTCGGGCATGGAGGCCGCCTACAAACTGGCTCTCGAGAACCACAAGCGTGACCACGTCAACCGTGTCATCGTCGTCAGCGACGGCGACGCCAACATCGGCCGCTCGCGCCACGAAGACATCCTCGCCCAGATCAAGAAGTACGTGGACGAAGGCGTGACGCTCTCGACCGTCGGCGTCGGCATGGGCAACTACAAAGACACGATGATGGAGCAGCTCGCCAACAAGGGGAACGGCAACTACTACTACGTCGACAGCATGAAAGAGGCGAACCGCATCTTCGGTGAGCAGGTCGACGGTACCCTCCAGGTCATCGCGAAAGACGTGAAGATTCAGGTCGAGTTCGACCCTGAGATGGTCCCGAAGTACCGCCTCATCGGCTACGAGAACCGTGACATCGCCGACAAGGACTTCCGCAACGACAAAGTCGACGCAGGTGAGATTGGCGCAGGCCACACCGTGACCGCTCTTTACGAAGTGCAGCTGTCGCCGAAGGCGAAGAACAAGCTCGCGACCGTGCGAATCCGCGCGAAGCAGCCCAACGGCCACAAAGCCGCCGAGCAAGAGTTCCACCTTCGCGATGCAGACGTCCGCGGGAAGCTCGGAGAAGCCTCGAAGGACCTTCAGTTCGCCGCCGCCGTCGCCACCTTTGCCGAGATCATGCGCAACTCGCCGTACGCCGAGAACCTCTCGCTCGACCCCGTCGAAGAGGTCGCAAAGTCGGCCGCCGGCAACCGCGAAGACCGTCGTGAGTTCCTGCAGCTGGTGCGAAAGGCGAAGAAGCTGAAGCGTAGCTAAGCCCGCGATCCAAGCATCACCTTCGCGTCCTCGAGCCTCATTGGCCTTGGACGCGTAGTTCTTTCTTGGCGACTTGAATCTTACGCCCGCTCGGTTCGCCGGCGTTGGGTAGGTACCAGACGGTCGCGGTCACGGTGACGACGCCTTCGGCGGGGGCCTGGAAGAGGAAATACTCGTCGTAGAACCGCTTCGGTTCGAGGCGAGTGTCGCTCTGGATGCCAGCAATCTCCGACGGAATCGATGTGTACTCGCCGGCCGAGTCAATCGTGTCGCGGCCCAGGAAAAGCCCGGCGGTCCCGAGGTCGCTCAACCGCTCCGGCAAGCGCATTCCCCACCACTCCGTGAGTGGTTCCCCGTCGACCGCGGCAGAGACCGCTATGGCGTACGCATGCTCGGGCGCGCCCGCAGGGATACGGTGCGACGCCTCGATGTTCTGCACCTTCACCTGTGCTCGAATCAGCCCCTCGAATTCCGAGACATGCACCCACATCCCGACATTGTCCGCGCGCATCTCGTCGGAAACGCCGAAGTCGGGGCTTTCGTGGGGCTCGTGACACGACGCGCAGTCGTCAGTCTCGGCCGCAGCCATCATGGTCGGTAGCTTGGTGCCGCCTCCGAGCTGTTCGGCGTCCAAATCGGGCCACAGGTGGGCGAGGTCGAGCGGTGGGCCGTCGAAGTCCACTAGTTCGAGATGGCAGGTGCCACACTCTCCCATCGCAGCGCCCTGCGGGGCCTCGGCCTTCGATGGCGATTGAGCGCCGGCAAACTCGGCGCGTTCGACCTGAGCTCGAAGCAGCGCCATTGCCTCGGTGATCGCGGCGAGTTCGACCCGAGGGAGCGCCTCGTCGAGCGTCTCATCTCGGAGTTTGCGCATGGCGTCTTTGGAGCCTTCGGACTCCTCTGAGGCGATACGAACCCGGAAGTCGTCGAAGATCGCCGATGCCCGCCGAAGCTCCTCACCGGTCGCGCGGCCGACACCAGCGAGCCGGCGCGCTGCCACGAGATGATGATACTCCGCAAAGCCAGCGCGACTCACGGGCAGCGGCTCGCCGGCCGTGAGCGCGTCGTCGAGCTTCACCACGATCGCGTCGAATGAGTCGGTCTGTGCGGCTGGCGTTTCGAAGACCTCCGCCAGGCTCAACACCACGTCTTCGGGCACAAAAACTGCCGCCAAAACCAGCGTCGCGGTCATCGCGAGCAAGAAATACGGACCGCCCGGGAGAGGTCCCGGGCGAGTCGGTTCGTTCAGCTTTTGTGTTTCGTCGTCGGCCATCACCCGCGCATCTAAGCGGATTTGCCCGACAGAAAGCAAGTCAACCGCGTGGAGCGGCCTTGCGAATCAGGTCGATGAGCTCGCGACGCTCCGGCCGGTGCGGAACCAATCCACCCGTCGCCGTCTCGATCACCTGGCTCCAGGTCATCGACGCCGCATCTGGCGAGCGCATGGCGAGGGCGAACTGCGCCACGCCAATCGCGAACTGATGGTCGCGCGAGGCCTGTGAGAAGATCGGCGCAATGTCGCTTCGCTTCATCTTGTAGTGACCTTCGCGTCCCTCGAACTCGTCCGGCTCCATCCAACGAACGTGCGCGGTCGCGTAGGGCGCCTGAACGGGTTCGAAAAGCTCGACTTCGTACACCGCCGTCACCTGATGACCCGCGCCAACCTCGCCCGCGTCCACCGAATCGTCTCGGAACTCGTGGTCCGCAATCTCGCGATTCTCGTAGCCGAGCAGGCGGTAGTTCTTCACGAGCTTCGGGTCGAACTCGACCTGGATCTTGGCGTCTTTCGCCACCACTTCGAGCGTGCCGGTGAGTCCCTTGCCGAACACGCGCTTCGCTTCGCGCATGTCGTCGAAGTAGTAGGCATTTCCGTCGCCCTTATCGGCGAGCTGCTCCATCAAGGTCGCGCGCACGTTGCCCATGCCAACGCCGACGGTCGTCATGCGGATGCCGTCGTCGACTCGCGACTGGATGGTCTGGAGGATTCCCTCGTGTGAGGTCGCGCCGATATTGGCGTCGCCGTCGCTGACGACGATCACGCGGTTGATGTGGCCCGCGACGTAGCTCTCTGCGGCCGCGCGATACGCGAGGTCCATCCCCGCACCCATCGCGGTGCCCCCGCCCGACCGAAGGTCCTCGAGCGCGGCTTCGATTCGGCTACGATCGCTCGCCGGCGTCGGCGGCAAGACGAGCGCCGTTCGTCCCGCGTAGGTAGCGATGGCGACCGTGTCCTGTTCGCCGAGCTGTCGCACCAGGTGCGTGAGCGCTTTCTTGGCTAGGGGCAGCTTGTTCGGGGCCGTCATCGAGCCCGATACGTCGATGAGGAACGTGAGGTGTGCTGGCTTGCGCTGGTCCTGCGCAATCTCTCTCGCGTCGAGCTGCACGCGCATCACCTGTTTCGTCAGGTCGTCGCTGTGCGGCCACGGCGACGCCGTCATGTGCACGCCGAACGGAGTTCCGGCCCGAGCTGGTCGACGGTCGTATTCGAAGTAGTTCACGAATTCTTCGACGCGGACATTTTCGCCCAGCGGCACGCCGCCCGACTCGATGAGCGCCCGGGAGTACGTGTAGCTCGCCGTGTCGACATCGAGCGCGAACGTCGAGAATCGGTCGTGTCTTGCATCGACGACGGGGTTCGTCGGTGCGGCCGAGGCACGCTGAACTTGTTGAGCTGGACGGGCCGGCCTCCAGTCGCCCACGGGCCCGCCGAACGTGACTTCCGAGGCCGTCTGCACCTGGGCGCTATTAAACTTTGACGAGACAGTGGTTCCGAACAGTCTCGTCACTCCGTATCCGAAGATTCCGAGTGCGACGGCGAGGATTGCGAGGGTTTTGGCGTGCTTGTTCATTTCGAGTCTCCTTTGTGGTCGTTGTGTACGAGGAGGACTCTGACGGATGAGTGCGAAGGTGCGATGAAGGCGATGTGAATTGGTCGTGAAATCCAGATGGCGCTCGACTAGACACCTCCCTTCGGTCCGCTAGACTCCACCCACCAACGCGCGAGGGCGAAGCATGACGACCAAGACTGCAGCGGCGATTCTGGGCTCCGGCAACATCGGAACCGACCTCATGATCAAGATTCTCGAGCGCTCCGATGTGCTCGAGCTCGCGATGCTGGTCGGGATCGACTCCGACTCCGAGGGGCTCGCACGTGCTCGCTCACTGGGAGTGGCCACCACGCACGAAGGCATCGATGGGCTCGTGAACGCTCCGGAGTGGGACCGCGTTCAGATCGTCTTCGACGCGACCAGCGCTGGCGCGCACCATCGTCACTCCGAGATCTGCGCCAAGCACGGCAAGGTCATCGTCGACCTCACTCCGGCTGCGATCGGCCCGTACGTCGTGCCGATCGCGAATCTGGAAGCGCACACCGATGCGCAGAACGTGAACATGGTGACCTGCGGCGGCCAGGCCACCATCCCGATCGTCTGGGCGCTCAGCCAGGTCGCGCACGTTCACTACGCCGAGATTGTGGCTTCCATCTCGAGCCGGTCCGCCGGCCCGGGGACCCGCGCGAACATCGACGAATTCACGCAAACGACCGCCCGCGGCATCGAAGAGGTCGGCGGCGCCGACCGCGGAAAGGCGATCATCATCCTGAACCCCGCCGAGCCGCCCCTCATCATGCGCGACACGGTCTACGCCTTCGTCGAGAGCGACGACCAGGCCGCCATGGAAGCCTCCATCCGCGACGCGGTCGCCAAGGTAGCCGAATATGTCCCGGGCTACCGACTGGTGAAACCGCCCGTGTTCGAACTGATCGAGGAGCTTCGCATCCCTGGCGAGGGCACCTTCTCGGGCACCAAAGTCACGACATTCCTCGAGGTCGAGGGCGCCGGCGATTACCTGCCGAATTATGCCGGAAATCTTGATATCATGACGTCCGCTGGGCTGCGGATGGGTGAACTGATGGTCAAGAGGGCGTCATGAGCGAGATGAGCATTCGATCGGTTGCGCGAGGGTGGGGCGAGCTGCTTCGTCGCGGCGGCCGCAACGTCATGCCGCTGTTTGTCATCATCGCGGCCATCGAAGTCGCCGCGATGACGGCCGTCGCCATCGGAACTCCACAGGCCGAGACGATCCGCGACCTCGTCGCGATTCTTCAAGGGCGATACCCGGCGTGGTTACCGTTCGCCGTCATCACCATGGTCGTCATGGCGTTCGTCCAGATGACCCTCCCGGCGGCCGTTCGTCGAGTCGTCATCGACGACGAGCCACTCGGGCTCGGCGAGGCGCTCAAGTGCTGCCTGCTGCGCTTGCCATCCATCATCTTTCTCGGCGCCGTGACCACGTTCGTCTTTGCGTTCGCAATCGCGGTTCTGTTCGCCGCGGGCGCGCAGGTGATGGTCATTTCGCTAATGCTGATTCAGTTCGCCCTCAAGCCGGCCGAGTGGTTGGTCGCAGGCCGCGACCGCCCAGTTCTCAACGCCATCGCCCAGGCCTGGGACTGGTCTCGTCGACATGGAATCTGGATTCTCGGTGTGCAATCCGCCGTCGGACTCGCGACCGCGGCAGTCGTCGCTGGACTCGAAATCGACCCGACGGTCCCACTCTCGGTCGCCGCCTACGCCACCGGCCACATGGCCGTCCGCTTCATCCAGTGGAGCACCGTGACCGGCTTGTTCGTAGCGCTCGATCGAGTCGAGTACGACGCGCACTGAGAACGCCCTCTTGACCCAAGATGGGTCCCCTAGCACCATCAGCGTACGCAAACCTCAACAAGGGCCTCGGATGCGAAACGCGCTCCTGATCCTCGTCGCACTCTTCCTCTGCGCATGTGGTGGTGACGAAGGCAACAACGGTACGATCGGCAATGCTGGCACCGGCCCGGACGACGCGGGGATTGCCGATGCCGACGAGGAGATTGACGTATCCTTCGAAGACGTCGCATTCGCCGAGTGCGGGAACGGCGTGGCCGAAGGTGGCGAAATCTGCGACGGAAGCGACCTCGGACCACTCACCTGCGGCGACTTCGGGTTCGGCTCCGGCGAGCTCGCCTGCAACGACACCTGCGACGGTGTCGTGACCGACGCCTGCGACCTCTGCGGGAACGGCCGAGTCGACCCCGGCGAGCGATGCGACGGCGAGGATGTCGGCGACGCGACCTGCCAATCCGAGGGCTTCGATGTGGGCGAGGTCGGCTGCACCGAGTCGTGCCGATACGATCTCTCTCAATGCCGATTCAACTCCTGCGGCAACCGACAGCGTGACCCCGAAGAAGACT
This sequence comes from uncultured Bradymonadales bacterium, assembly GCA_964384605.1. Lineage (GTDB taxonomy): Bacteria > Myxococcota_A > Bradymonadia > Bradymonadales > Bradymonadaceae > CAYLMO01. The sequence goes on from CAYLMO010000102.1 coordinate 14,935, forward strand.
GCGAAGGCGACGACCTGAACAATCAAACGTGCGTCAGCCTGGGCTACGACGGCGGAACGGTATCCTGCACCGAGATGTGCCAGCTCAATGTCGCGCAATGCACCACCTGTGGCGATGACCAGCTCGACCCGGGCGAACTCTGCGACCGGTCGCTGCTCAATGGCGAGACGTGCGTTTCGCAAGGATTTACGGCGGGTGAACTCCGCTGTGCGGCTGACTGCTCGTTCGAAACCAGCCTCTGCACGGTTTGCGGCAACGATGCGGTCGAAGGCGCCGAATCTTGCGACGGTATCGATCTCGACGGCGTGACCTGCGTCGACTTTGGCTTCGACGGCGGCGAACTGAGCTGCGACGCGTCCTGTGGCTTTGTCACCGACGGTTGCTACGACTGCAACGACGGCACTTTGGACGCTGGCGAGGCCTGCGACGGCACGGACTTTGGCGGCGAAACGTGCGCGACGCAGGGATTCATGCTCGGCGGCAGCCTGACCTGCTCGCCGACGTGTACCATCGACACGTCGAGCTGCGCGCAATGCGGCGACAATCTCGTCACCGGCAACGAACAGTGCGACGGCACGAAGCTCAACCTCGCCAGCTGCATTTCTCTGGGGTTCGCGAGCGGAACGCTCGCCTGTGATGCGGGATGTATGTACGACACGTCAGGCTGCAGCAACTAGCCGTCGTCGGCTTCACTCACGGTCGTATCGACTAGATCGACGTTCAGCCAGAACGTGAGCCAGTCTTCGGGAAGGCAGAACAGCTCGCGGTCGAAGGTCACGACGAACCAGATTTTGAGCGTCGGATCGTCGCGGAACTCCCGAAGGATCACGTCGTCGATGTCGAATGTCCCTTCGAGCCGGAACTCTTCGGTACGCTTGAGGTCGCGCGGTTCGGCGTCCTTGACGAGCTTCACCTCTTTGCCGTCGTGGCCGATTCGGGCGCGTAGCTCCCAATGAACGAGGTGCTCGATCATGTTGAACGCGTGGTCCGACTCGAGGAACGTCTGGCCGCGCTGTTCGATGGCGGCTTTGAGTACGCGATTCGAGCGGTCCCAGACGACTGATGCTCCTCCAACGAGGCGAGCCTTGGGGATCGATGCGACGCGGATCGGCATCGTCGGTACGGCGCTGCGGCTCTTCTTCGTAAACGGGAATGCGATCCAGCCCGGCTCGAGCATGTCGCCCGTGTGTAGGATGGCGACCGTTTCGACGTCGGTGAACATCGAGTAGCCGAGCAGCGCGATGCCTTCCTCGACGCTCATCTCGACTCGACCCTGCAACACTTTACCGGTGTTCGGGTCTTCGAACTGCTGGAAGTAGATGTGTTGCGTATCAGAGATCAGGCGGCGGACGATGTTCCCGTCGGTCGCGACGACCTCGGGGAGAGCGCCTTCCCAAGCTTTTTCGTCTTGGTGG
>CAYLMO010000103.1:0-16235 GCA_964384605.1 uncultured Bradymonadales bacterium
GCGGGGTACTCGGTGCGCTTGCCGCATCGCCATTGGCGGTCGGCAAGTACGTTCGGGATGTGATGTAGAACGGCCCGAGTGCCTTCGCCCGTGCAGGGATCCTCGAATTTTGGGTTGGTAGAGAACAAAAAAAGGGCGCTCCTTGCGGAGCGCCCTTTTTCGACGTTGTGTCTATCCGATGATTATCGGATTTCGACGACGTTGGTTGCCTTCGGGCCTTTCGGTCCCTGCTCGACGTCGAATTCGACGCGTGCATCTTCGGCGATCGTCTTGAAGCCCGAGCTGTTGAGTGCCGAGAAGTGAAGGAACACGTCCTCACCACCATCGTTGCGCTCGATGAAGCCGAAGCCCTTGTCTTCGTTGAACCACTTCACTTTGCCTTCGATTTTCGTTTCCATGTTTTTTCCTTGTGCTCTCAATAGGAGAGTCTGATTCGCGCGATAAATGTTCGCACAAAAAGTTAGATGGTCGGCTCGAACCTTTCGAGCGTCCCTGTCTCTCGGATCCCCGCACGCACTGCGGCGGAGCTCAATATTGTCGGATGAAAAGGAAGGCGGGAGGTTGCTGCTTGCAGCGTGCTCGGTGCTTCTTAATTCTTAATCCTAAATCTTGATCCCGGTAAGGCCGGTTGTCCTTGAGATGCGTACCTATTCGGTGCGCGCCGACTATGTAACAGCTAGCGGGCGTACTTACAAACGTATTGGACGAAATAGTTGGGTTTATCTGGGTACGACAAAAAACGGCGCTCCATTTCTGGAGCGCCGTTTGGGACAAGATCTGGGCGGAGTTAGCCGAGACCCGCCGCTTTGAGCTTCTCAGTGAGCTCTGGGACGGCCTGGAAGGCGTCCATGACGAGGCCGTAATCGGCGACCTGGAAGATCGGCTCGTCGGGATTGGTGTTGATCGCGACGATCGTTTTGGAGCCTTTCATGCCCGCAAGGTGCTGAATTGCGCCCGAAATCGCGACAGCAACGTAGAGATTCGGTGCGACGACCTTACCGGTCTGGCCGATCTGCCAGTCGTTCGGGGCGTAGCCCGAGTCGACTGCGGCGCGGGAGGCGCCGACCGCACCACCGAGGGTGTCGGCCAGTTCCATGATCATTCCGAAGTTCTCGCCCGACTTCAGTCCACGGCCACCAGCGATGATGACCGCGGCGTCGGTGAGTTCGGGGCGCTCCGACTTGACCTGTTCGAAGTTCACGAACTCGGCTCCGTCAGTGGCGGACACGCCGAAGTCGACATTCTCGACCGTAGCAGCACCGCCGTCGGCAGCAGCGTCGAACTCGGTTGTTCGAACGGTAGCGACCTTCACGGGCGTCGAAACTTCGACGGTCGTGATGACGTTTCCGGCCCACAGGGGGCGCTTGAACTTGATCCCACCATCGTCCCACACCGCAATGGCGTCGGAGACCATGCCTGCGTCGAGCTTTGCGGCGACGCGGGGCAGAAGGTCCTTTCCGAAGGTCGACGAAGGAGCACACACGAGGCCGGCATCGTTCTGCTTGGCAGCAGCGACAACAGCAGGCGTGTAGTTCTCCGCCAGGTAGTTCGCGTAAGCGGCGTTGTTGTCGTAGAGCACCTTCGCGACACCTTCCGTGCCCTTCAGCTCTTCGACCACACCATCGATTCCATCGCCGAGGGCGAGGACATGAACTTCACCGCCGAGGAGTCCAGCGGCCTCTTTTGCGAACGTGATGGTCGCGCGCGTGACTTTGCGGAGCTCACCATTCACGTGTTCGGCAACAACAAGTACGTTGGCCATTTTGATACCTCGTCTGATTAAAAGACTTTCGCTTCGTTCTGGAGCTTGTCGATGAGTTCATCGACCGACTCGACGATCTGACCGGCAGCGCGCTCTTCGGGCGCTTCATAGGCCAGGACTTTGACCTTCGGGGTCACGTCGACGCCGAGGTCGTCCGGGGTCATCGTGTCGAGCTGCTTACGCTTGGCCTTCATGATGCCTGGAAGGCTCGCGTAACGCGGCTCGTTGAGTCGGAGGTCCGCGGTGACGATGGCCGGAAGCTTGATGCGCTTCGTGGCCGTTCCGCCGTCGACTTCTCGACCGACCGTCGCCCAACCGTCTGCGACCGAAAGCTCGTAGGCGAACGTCGCCTGCGGGTAATCGAGGTACGCCGCGAGCGCCTGACCAGCCTGGTTGCGGTCGGAATCCACCGACTGCTTGCCCATGACCACGATGTCCGGCTGCTCCTTCTTGATGACTTCGGCGAGCACTCGAGCGACCGCATCGGAGTCCAAGTCCGCGTCGGTCTCGACCAAGATGCCTCGGTCAGCACCCATCGCGAGCGCCGTTCGGATCTCTTTGGTCGCCGCACTCGGCCCGACAGAAACCACGACGACCTCACCGCCATGATCTTCCTTGAGCACGATGGCTTCCTCGACTCCGTATTCGTCGAAAGAGTTCATCTTGAATTCAACGCCGTCCGTCACGATTCCCGTGCCGTCTGGCTTGATTTTGACCTTCATATCCGGGTCGGTGACCCGTTTGACCGTCGTGAGGATCTTCACAGCTTCCTCCAATTGGGGATGAAAACGATGGCAGCGCTCCTAGCGAGCGAGCAATCCTTGAATGAAAACATCTGCAACTTGTTGAGAGCGGTCGGCAACATCTTCGCCACCAGCCCGCGAGAGAGTCAGCGAGAGCAACACTTCGTCGAGCGCACCAAACAACATACGGCTGACCAGGCGAGCATCCACGTCGGCGCGGACGACCCCTTCGGCCTGACCACGCACGATCAGCTCGTGTAGGATGCTCAGGTAATCGTAAAATTTCGGGTTGTTGTACTCTTTGACGAACTTCGACGACTGCCGCAGCTCGACCGTGATGAATTCAGCAAGGTCGGGCTCTTCGACAGCCAGCTCGAAGTGCAGCCGAATCATCGCACGAATGCGAGTCTCGACGTCGTCTTCGAGCTTCTGAAGCTCGCTCACCAGGCGTTCGATCAACCACTCCATCCGATCTTCGAAAAGCGAGATCAGAACGTCGTCTTTGTTCTTGAAGTAGAGGTAGATCGTCCCGTCGGCGACGCCAGCTTCGGCAGCCACCTCGGAAATCCTCGTGTTGTAGAAGCCTTTCTTGGCAAACGCGCGCAGTGCCCCCTCGAGGATACGTTCGCGCTTCTCGTTGGATCCGGTCTTCTTTGCCTCGGACATCGTCACCCGCAGGGTCGAAGGGGCCGCGGGATTCCACCCGCTGAATGAGCGTTCATTTACTAGTAGCCACCGTCGAACGAAGTCAAGCGAACAACGTTCGAACTTCGAATCGAGTCGCGGTGAAACGCGCCAGAAACCTTGGGGTTCGATTCGATTCGGATTATGGTAGCGATGTTCAAAACCGGAGTTTGTCTATGTCGTATCGATCGTTGCTCATTCTGCTCGTCTCCTTGGCCCTCGTGTCTGCATGCTCAGACGACGATGACGGGACCGCCCAGCCGAACGGATCGACCAACGTGGTGGATGCCGACGCGGGATCCGACTCCGGCGGCGAAGATCCCGACGCGACGACCGAAGTCGACATGGGACCGGGTGGGCCCGGAATGCTGACGGTCGAGCCCCCCGTCATCACTTTCGAAGATGTGCGAATGGGCGAGACCGCCACGGCCGAAGTGGTCCTGCGCAACTTGGGCGAGTCGAACATTGTCATCACGCAAGCGCGCGTGAGTGAACTGGATCGCCAAGGCGACCCCGAGTTCCGCGCGACCGACAACTGGATCGACGGCACGACCATCATCGAACCCAACACGTTCGTCGCGATTGAGGTCGAGTACGCTCCGGCCGACACCGAGGTCGACCGTGGGCGAGTCGAGATCTTCTCGAACGACGACACCCTCCCGCTCGCGACCGTCGGGCTCGAGACCGTCAACGCTTATCCCGACCTCGAATACCCCGGATTCGTTCGGTTCGGGCCCGTCACCACGGGCGAGACGGCGACGCAGCGCGTAGTTCTCTACAATCGCGGCATCGACCCGCTCATCGTGAGCGACATCTCGGTGACGCAGAACACCGATCGCTTCCAGGTTCAGTTCCTGCCGACCGACCCGGTACCCGTCAGTCTCGGAAAGAACCAACAATTCCAATTCGAGGTCGTGTACGCCCCGAACAACGAAGAGACGCACCGCGGCACATTGACGATCACCAGCGACGACCCCGATCAGGGTTCGGTCGAGATCGCACTGACCGGGAACAATCCTTCGCCGTGCATCGCGACGGACCCGCCCGCGGTCAACTTTGGAGAGATCGAGGCGGGCCAGGCTGCGACACAAGAGATCACCATCTTCAACTGCGGAACGACGCTCTCGGTGAACCTCGAATCGATCGAGCTGATCGACGATTCCGTGGGTGTTTTCACCATCTCGAACCTGCCTCAAACGCCGACCACGCTGCCCCCGCTTCAGACCACCACGATGACGGTCGGCGCCAACATTCCGGTGCCGGGTCTGCGCATAGGCACAGTGCAGATCGTGTCCGACTCGGACAACTCGCCGCTCGACTTGGAAGTGCGCGCGACGGTTCCAGAAGGGAATTGATAAGGCGATGACGAGTAGCTAACCTGCCGTTCTTCCAACGACTGATGGAGAAACGGAATGAAGCGTCTTGTCTTGCTCTTTTGCGCGTCGGCTCTGCTCGCCGCCTGCGGTAGCGAATCGGAATCGGGGAACAATTCGGCGTCGAACAACGATTCGACGACGAACAACAGCGCGAACGCAACGACGAACGTCGCGACCAACAACGCTGCGGTCGACCCGACGTTCACGTACCACAAAGACATCAAGCCAGTGGTCGACGCGCGCTGCTCGACGTGTCACCAGCCGGGCTCCATCGGGCCTTTCAGCCTGACGAACTACGCCGAAACGAAGTCGGTGGCGGACCTCATGGCGACCGTGGTCGCCGAGCAGACGATGCCTCCGTTCCTGGAGGACGATTCGTGCCGCGAGTACAAGCACAACCCATCGCTGTCTGACGAGCAGATCGCGATGTTCCAGACGTGGGCAGACGAAGGGATGCCCGAGGGCGACGCCGCGAACGCTGGTGAGCCGCTGGAAGAGACGGCCGCGACGCTGTCGCGCGTCGATCTCGAGCTCGAGATGCCGGTTGAATACCTGCCCAAGGCGTACCCGGACGACTATCGCTGTTTCGTTGTCGATTGGCCGTACGAGAACGAGCAGTTCGTGACCGGGTTTGGCGTCGAGCCGGGCAACGCCGAGATCGTCCACCACGTCATCGCGTTCCTCGCTGGCCCCGAAGCGGCGCCGGAAGCGGTCGCGCTGGACGAAGCCGACGAAGGTCCGGGATACACCTGCTTTGGCGCCGCGGGCATCGACCTGCAGTCGACCGGATGGCTCGGTTCATGGGCCCCGGGCGGATTCGGCAAAGACTTCCCCGAAGGCACCGGGATCAGCATCGAGCCAGGCTCGAAGGTCATCATCCAGGTGCACTACAACGCGCTCAACGGCGACGTGAAGCCCGACCAAACGAAGCTGAAGTTCAAGGTCGACGAGCAGGTCGAAAAGCGCGCCATGTGGATGCCATGGGCCAATCCGGGCTGGTTGAACGGCTTGATGCCGATTCGCGCGGGTGACGCGGACGCGACGCACAAGTTCGCGTACGACCCGACGCAGTTCCTGTCGAACGGTCAGTCGCTCACGATTCACGGCGGCGGCCTTCACATGCACCTGTTGGGCAAATCGGCGACCGCGCGCATCAAGCGTTCTGGCGGCGAAGACGAATGCCTAATTCACATCCCGAACTGGGACTTCTCGTGGCAGGGCGGCGTGGACTTCGCCGAGCCAGCTGTGCTGAATCCGGGTGATCAGCTCGAGCTGGAGTGCCACTGGGACAACTCGATGGAGAACCAGCCGATCATCGACGGCCAGCAGATTGCGCCGGACGACCGGAACTGGGGTGAAGGCACCACTGACGAGATGTGCCTCGGCATCTTCTACATGACTTTCTGAGTCTTCTGAGTCGGAGAAGGGAGGACCGCCGTCTTTTTCGGGCTCGCGAGTTTGGAGTTTCGTGCCCGGGAGCCAAGTCTGCGTGGGGCCATCGGCCCCACCAGACGTTAGGCCCCGGCCAGACGTCGATTCCACTCCCAACCTGTCAGACGAAGCTCTACTCCGACTCAGGCGCCAACTTACGCACGAAGTCCGACCACGACTCGGCCACGCGAATCAGTGTCGCGTAGTTCGCGGCGTCGACGACCTCCTCGTGTGCGGCGTGGTCCGGGTTCTCGAGGGCCGCCTGTGCGTCTTCGTAGACCGAGAGCGCTGCACGAACGCGGGCTTCGAAGAAGTCTCGATACCAGGGGTACGACCAGTACCACTCCCAGTAGTACACGACGCCGCGGTCTTCGGGTCGGGTGCTGATGGCGACGAGGCAGTTCTGCGTCGCGCGGCCCACCACGACGATGCCCTGCGGCAGGAACTCTTCCTGGACGTGCCGCCCAAAGTGTTCGTGCAGCACGCTGGCAACCTCGTCGGAGGGCTCTTCGGCGAGCGGAATCCACGTCCAGAGTTCTTCGAATTCGGTCTCTTTCCCCTCGCGCCGATGTCCTTCGTTCTCCCAGACGATCGGCACCTGGAAGTAGAGTGACTCCGAAAGCCAGCCGCCGTTTTGCGCGACGATGGTCTCGCGATAGTCCTCAGGAAACTCCTTCCAGAACGTCTGCTCGTTGGTGGAGAGCGACGTGATGTCGAACGGCGCCGGCGGCTCGAGGCCCCAGTTGACAACTTCTTCTGCGATGTCATCAGACATGCGTACTCCAGGAGATTTCGGCGGCTATCTCTACTCTAGGACAACCCGGGAGACTTTCGGCCATTTGACCGTCTTTTTCACCCTCTTTCCGTTGATCACCGTCGACACCTCGTAAGTGCCTGGCTTCATCGGCACACTGAGCTCCGGCCCTGCCCCGACCATCTTCGAACCGAGGAAAATCGGTGAGTTGTTTGGTGCTTCGATCACCAAACAATCGCAGGTGTTTCTCAGTTTTTCCAAGGCAGACAACGCGAGATCCGCAGGAATCGCAAAGTTCATGGTATCTGCGTCGACCACCTTCGAGGTCACGATCCCAACGACACGACCGGTCCGGTCGAACACGGGTCCACCAGAGTTTCCCGGATTCACGGGGATCTGTGTTTGGATCACGCGGATTCCGTCTATGGGATAGATGTTCGATACCATTCCAACGGTAAACGCCCAAACACCTCCGTGACCGTGACCGATGGTTGCTGCCCAGTCGCCCACTTCGAGCTTGCTCGTGTCGACGAGATTCATGGCAGGCGTGTCCTTCAGAGGAACTCGTACGAGGGCCAAGTCATACTTCTTGTGCTTCTCAACGACCGTTCCCGTCGTCTTCGTACCATCGAACGTGACCACTCGAACCGACTTGGCGTCGCCGACCACGTGTCCGTTTGTGATGAGCAAACCGTCCGTGGATACGAAGAAGCCTGAACCTGAGACCTGCTTTTGCTTGATGAAAACTACCGACGGGGCGAGGCGACGAAAGAGGGCCTTTCTCTCTTCCTGAGCCGACTCGATGCTTTGAGCGAAGGTCGGCGTCGGCACCATTTGTGCGGCGAAAGCGACCAATGTCAGCAAGAGTGAGAAGCCGACGAACCCAATGGAACGGGGAGTACAGTTCATTGCTCCTCCTCAGAACGTCAGTGTGAGTGAGACACCGAATCCGCCAGAAAGTGAGCGTGGCGAAAGGGTCGCAACAACCGCGTCGACCTCGTTCCTCGAGCTCTGTTTCTGCGAATCTTCCTCCTCGTCGGGATCTGCGTTTGGATACCGATGTCGGATGTACTCTCGAAGCTTGGGAGTGGGAATCGGACCAATCTCATTCGGCGGACGAGTATGAGTTAGGCCCCACGAGAACAAGAAGCCCCCCGTGACAGCCGACAAGGTGCCGAGCACGAACGCCGGAGTGGCAAGTTCGGAACGGATGTCTTCATCGCAGTCTTGCGTCGCGGGGTCTGGAACGCATGGGCCGACGATTGCGTAGACCAGAAAGCCGCTCAAGATTCCTGCAATACCAACTCCCATCAGTCCCAGACCGACGTTTCGGTATGTTGTCGCCGAATCCGAGTATTGCTCGGCCCAGTCGTCGTACTTCTTCGCCTCAACGCTTCCCAACAACGCGTATACCTCGCGACCGACATAGACCCGTTCGTCACGAAAGTCCTCCGCAACAACGACTCCATTTGCGGACCGACCCACTCGCCATCGAACCTCCAGTCGCTCATGCTCGTTGGTGATCGTTGACTCGACGGCCTCGAGCGTACTCTCGGTCACACCACGTTGTTCCTCAGCCGATCGTTCCCCGGCCTCGGTCGCGATCGTGGTGATGAACCCGCCAACGGGACTTCCCTCGCGATCGTAGACCGTGCCCACGAGTGTGCCCCCGTCTTCGTCGAACAATCGTGCGATGACCAACCTCTGCAGCGGCCCCGACATCGACCCTGCGATTTTCACGTCGTCGGAGAGGGACGTGTCCACCAACGAATCCGCGGGAATGGCCGATTTCGCTCCTTGAACCTTCACCGTCTCTACCAGCGCTTTTCGAATCTCGACGAGCTCATCGGAGCGTTCGTCAGGCCCAAAAACCAGAACTCCGGTGTGTTGTTCACTCACGGCAGACTTCACGTCGATGCCACGGACTTGGGTCGTCCAGGTGAGGGGCGTCGGTTCGGTTTCCTCAGTGTCGGCCGGTTCGGAATCATCTGATTCTCGTTCGACGGCTTGCTCCTGAGGCGCCGGGTCTTCGCTCGGCGATTCCTGAGCGACACACGGAATCGCAACGATCGAGATGAGCAAACATCCCATCAACCACAGAATTTGATGTGAGATAACCCCTCCTTACTTTTTGCCGGATTGGGCGAGACTGTACTTCAAATAGTCTCGCGAAAGTCTCTCGAACCGCAAGCCTGTGAGTTCTCAGTCAGCGAGGCAGCGAATCCGCCGCTTCACGGATGCGCCGCAGCCCCAGCTCTACATGTTCGCGTTCGGTGTACAGCTGGCCCACGCAAAATCGAATGACGAACCGCCCATCGATCGCGGTGTGTGTGAAGCGCACGTCGTTTGGCTCATTCGCCCGGCGCATCAGCTCAGCGTTTGCCGCGTCGTCGCCGCCGGTCCATCGAAAACAGGTAAGCCCCTGATCCGTCGGCCCGACAATCTCAAAGTCGTTCCACCCGCCGATCGTCTCGGCGACGAAATCGCCGAGCTCGAGGTGATGGCGCAGCTTTTCGCGCAAGCCCTCGACTCCGTAGCTCCGAATGACGAACCAAAGTTTGAGCGCGCGGAAACGTCGACCGAGCTGAATGCCCCAGTCGCGAAAGTTCTTCACGTCGGCATCGTGGGCGGTCTTCAGGTACTCCGGGCTCGTCGAAAACGTGCGAAGCAATGCATCGACGTCGCGCACGTAGTAGGCCGAGCAATCGAAGTTCGTGAACAACCACTTGTGGGGATTGAAGACGAAGCTGTCGGCGTGTTCCAGGCCGTCGAGCAGGTCTCGGCGCTCCGGCAGGATGCCGAGCGAAGCCGCATATGCTCCATCGACGTGAAACCACACCCCGTACTCTTTCGCGAGTTCCCCGATCGCGCGCACGGGATCGATGGATGTGGTTGAAGTCGTGCCGATCGTCGCCACGACAGCGGTCGGCAGGTGCCCGAGGTCGATGTCGCGCTCCACCGCTTGCCGTAGGGCTTCGGCGTCCATGCGATGCTGCTCGTCGCCCGGGATGAGGACGAGGTTTTCGAGGCCGAAGCCGGCGAGCTTCACGGCCTTGGCGACCGACGAATGGGCGTGCTCCGAAGTGTAGATTCGGTGCGCTTTCGCGGCCTGCGGACCTTCGCTACCCCAACGGTTGTCGGTGGCTCGCTCGCGCGCCGTCAGCAACGCTACCAACGTCGCAGTCGACGCGGTGTCCTGAATGACTCCGGTGAAACCGTCGGGCAGGTCGAGCATCTGCGCGAGCCAGTCCATCACGACCTCTTCGAGCTCGGTCGCGACCGGTGAGGTCTCCCACGACATGCACTGCGCTCCGAGGGTCGCGGTCAGCATCTCGGCGAGGATGGAGGGCGGCGAGTGATTTGCCGGAAAGTACGCAAACCAGCCAGGGTGGTTCCAGTGGGTCACACCCGGCACGACCTTGTCTTGGAAGTCGCGGAAAATTTGCTCAAATGGCTCGGCCGACTCGGGCGGAGCGATGTCGAACTGCGCCCGCATCTCACCCGGCGCGACGTCCGGCTGGATCGGGTAACGCCCCGAATCCTCGACGTAATCTGCCATCCAGTCGACGAGCTCGTGGGCCCACGATCGAAAGTCTTTGGGGTCCACTTCTCTCCTCTAGTGGCCGACGCGAATGTCTTTGAGGTCTTCGAGTTCGAACGGTTCGCAGAACGTCGCTTCGGACGAGAGTTCGACGGTGTCCGAGAGCTGAGTGATGCTCAGTGTGGAAACGAGGCATTCGTTCGTTCCACCAGTCGCTTGGAGGTCGAGTTCGAACGTGAGCGAGGTCGAGTAGACTTCGCCTTCCACGAGTTCGTCTTCGGGAATGTCGACGTAAGGCATCCCTTCGGTGCGCGTCCAAGAGATGCGTCCGGAAGTCACTTCGTACGAGGACGACTCGACGTTTTCGGCGGTGAGGTCCATCTCCCCGCTGAGCGGCTGTTCGGGAAGCGTGATGCGAATCGAGCCGTACGACACGCGCACTCCGCCGCGTGGCATCTGGTCGACCAGATTGATGGCCAGCTCCAGACCTTCGGTCTCGGCGGTCGAGCATTCCAGGCAGCTGTAAGCCGGCACATAGGCCGCCGAAACGCGAGGGGAGCCGCCACAGGCTAGCTCCAACGCTTCAGTCGCCCGCTCCTGAGCAGGTTCCGGAGTCCAACCACACGGGCTGGATTCATCACTACATGCGGCAAGGAGCCCTGCGGCGGATATGATGGTCAGCATCCAAGTGGTTTTCACGAGCTTTCCATTCAAATGGTGGGCGGATGTCGCTTCGGGCGAGAGTCTAGATCGGGCGCGCACGCAAAAACTAGTTTGGCAGGCGAATGTCACGAACCGCCAGGTTTGGACCGACCGTGACGAGGCGCGCGGCTCCGTGCGGAGCGAGGGACTTCGTGCCTCGCACGTTGGGTAGGCCGCCGATCGTCTCGGGTGGGCACCACGCGTGCTGATGGCCGGTCAGGACGACCCGAACATCGTGGTCGTGACACCACTCGAGCAGCTGCGCCGCATCGTAGAGTGGCCGCATCTGCTCCACGTCTTCCGCGGACGGGCTGGGCCTTCCGATCTCAGCGCGGTGCTCGTGCAGGTGATGGTGGACGGCGACAACGCGTCGCTGCGCGCCAGAACGCGCCGCCAACATCGCCGATACTTCATCGAGTTGCGCTGCGGTCACGGCACCGTGGGCGAAGTGCCCATCCGCTCCTCTGGCTCGATCGGGCTCGCTTCGATCGCGCTCGGCGAGCCATCGGAACGAGTCCAGAAGGATCAAATCGACCTCGCCAACGGCCTCGATGCGGGGTGTTTCGCCAAAGTGACTATCGAACTCCGAGTCGAAGGGGTGAGGCGCGCGGACGTCGTGATTGCCCGGAATCGCAAAGAACGGCACTCCGGTGGAGTGCAAGCAGGCGGTCGCAAACGCCCACGCCGTGGTGTCTTCCGGAACGTGGGAAACGTCACCTGTGACCACCACGCACTCGGGCTCGAGCGTTTCGATGAGTTCGCAAAACCGTTCGAGTCGCTCCTCGTAGCCTCGCCCTTCCTGCCCCAGATGAAGGTCGCTGAGCTGGAGCAGTCGCGTTCCGGTGGCCTGGTCCTCGATGAACTCGGGAGACGACTCGCGCCACTCGGTGTCCCACACCCAACTTGTCGGCTGGTCGTCCATTTTGCTCCCGTCGGTAGGGCACCACTTTACAAATCTTTAATACGCGTGCGACCTTTCGTGCATCTTTAACATGCACGAAAGGAGACACGATGAGCAGGAACCTGCTTTCCATCGGGCTTTGCTTTGCCCTCGCCGCCGGCCTGACCGCTTGCGAAAAGAAATCGGACGCCGAAGCGAACAAGAATGAGACCACCGCAGCCAACGCGACGGGCGCCGAGGAAGGCGGCCTGAAGACCGGCAAAGGGGTCGACGCCGAGAAGAAGATCATCAAGATCGGCGCGCTCAACGACGAGTCCGGCCCGGCCGCAACCATCGGCAAGCCGTACGCCATCGGTAAGCGAATCCTCGCGGCGCAGGTCAATGCCGAGGGTAGCGAGATGCTGCCCGACGGCTGGAAGGTCGAGCTGGTCGAGAAAGACCACGCCTACAATCCGGGCAACTCGGTTCAGGCGTATCGCGAAATCAAAGATGACGTGTTGATCGTCGGTACTTCGTTCGGAACGCCAAACACGCTCCCGCTTCGCCAGATGCTCGAGCAGGACAAGGTGCTGGCATTCCCGGCATCGCTCAGCTCGAAGATGGCCGAGAACGAGTACACTCCGCCGCTTGCGCCGCCGTACTTCTTCGAGGCGATGCGCGCGATGGACCACGCCGTGGAGTCGGCGGGTGACCCCAAGGCCATCAAAGCCGGCATCATCTACCAGGACGACGACTACGGTAAGGACGGCATCTACGGTTGGGAACTCGCGGCCGAACACCACGGCGTGCAGATCGTGTCGAAGCAGACGATCGCCGCAGGCCAGAAAGACTTCGCAGCTGTCGTGACCGCCCTGAAAGAAGCCGGTGCGACGCACGTGATGCTGACCGCGCTTCCGTCGGCGAGTGGTCCGATCCTCGGAACGGCCGCACAGCTCAAGTACATGCCGGTTTGGTACGGCAACACGCCGACCTGGATCGACCTGTTCTACAACGAGAAGGTCATCCCTCCCGCGGTCTTCACGAACTTCCACCTGGTCACCGGCGTTCCGTTCTGGGGCGAAGATGTTCCGGGTATGAAGGAGTTCATCGCCGCGTTCGAGAAGCATCGTACGAGCGAAGACGTGCAGCCTGACTTCTACATCCTGCTCAGCTACCTGCAGGGGCTCTCGCAGATCGAGGCAGCCAAGAAGGCGATCGAGAACGGCGACATCACTCGTGAAGGCTTCATCAAGGCATTCCACGAGATGGACGCATTCAACGGCAACGGCATGATGCAGCCGGTGAACTTCACCAAGGTGCCCTACCTGGTGGGCGACAAGGTTCGCGTGATGAAGCCCGATTTCGAGAAGAAGTCGTGGACCGTCGTGTCGGACTACGCCGCGCCGCAAGGCGTGGACAAGGTGCAGATCGACACCGGCGAAGAAGCTGCTGAAGAAGGTGGCGACGAAGCCGCAGAAGAAGGCAGCGAAGAAGAAGCAGCGGAGTAAAGATGCTCAAGATCGCGAACCTCGAGGTTGTCTACAACAGCGTGATGCTCGTGCTGAAAGGCGTGAGTTTGGAGGTCCCGAAAGGGTCCGTCGTCACGCTTCTCGGCCCGAACGGAGCCGGCAAGACGACCATGTTGCGCGCGATCACGGGCTTGCTCGACATCCACAACGGCGACATCACCAAAGGTAGCGTCGAGTGGAATGGCGAATCGCTGAACGAAGCCGCGGCGGACGACATCGTCCGTCGCGGCATCGCGCAGGTCATGGAAGGCCGGCGCATCCTCCCCGAGCTCACCGTCGAAGAGAATTTGCGCGCGGGTGGCTACACCCGAGGCGACATGGACGACGATATTGCGGGGTTTTACGAGCGCTTCCCCATCCTCGGGGAACGCCGCAAACAGCCGGCTGGCTACCTGTCGGGCGGCGAACAACAGATGCTCGCCATCTCGCGGGCGCTGATGTCGAAGCCTGAAGTGCTGTTGCTCGACGAACCATCGCTCGGTCTCGCGCCGAAGATTGTGGAGCAGGTCGGCGACCTGGTGCGCGAGCTGAACGCCGAGGGCATGACCATCCTGCTGGTGGAGCAGAACGCCGCGCTGGCGCTCGAGCTCGCGGACTACGGCTACGTCATGGAGAACGGCAAGATCGTCATCGACGGAACGGCCGAAGAGCTTGCCGCCGACAAAGACATCCAAGAGTTTTATCTCGGGATGGGCGGTGGCGAAGAGCGCAAGAGCTACCGCGATGTGAAGCACTATCGGCGGCGGAAACGCTGGCTGTCCTAGGTGCGCCTCAACGTCGAAATCGTCGCCTCAGACGACGGCTGGCGGCTCACCCGAGTCGACGCCGCGCGCGACCCACTTCTGGGCGCCGTAGTCACTGCGGGCCCCCAACGACAATCTAGATTTGTGGAGTCGGGCGGAGTGGTCGTCGCGACGGCCGATTCGGCCGCGCTCTACGGGCCCGGCCATCGGGTCGATCTCGAGGCGGAGCAGACATTCGTCTACCTGCCGATCGACTGCGTGGAATGGGTGCTTCATCGAGATGAAGAGCCCGCGACCACACCTCCTACACCGGAGCATCGGCCGCCCGCTGCGGCACCGATTCCGCTCGCGATGCACGCGGTCGAGTCAGCGGGACTCTACCCTGAGTGGGCGGCACCATGGCTCGGACTACCGTTCGATGTGGGGACGTGGGCGAGCGAGCTGGATGTGCGGTCGACGAGCCTGTCGCAGAGGACCAAACGACTCTGCGGCGAGAGTCCGAAGCGAATCCTCTCGGCGCTGCGGACGACCGTCGCGTTTGCGCTGGCCGACCATTATCGCGGGCACGGCACGGAGCTCGCGCTCGACGCCGGATTCTCGTCGCAAGCGCATCTCTCGAACGATGTGTCGAAGCGCTTCGGCGTCAGCCTGTCGCACCTGATGAGCGACGAGGTCTCGCCCGAGCTCGACTGGCTGCGATTGCTGCGTGGCGCGCTACGCTGACCGGGCCGGCCACGGTTCAACCCCATATTCGAGGTAGGCTTTGAGGTTGGCGAGGAAGCTCGTCCAGCCCTCGCAGTGTGCGAATGCGCCTTGCAGGCCACGTGGGTCTTCGCTCCAGCCGGTCTCGGTAATCGTCACCAGCGTGCGGTCGCCTTCGGTCGCAAACGAAAACTGCGAGCGGACGTTGTACTGCTGTGCGTGGGCCTCCCAGACGAACGCGACGTGCTCGTTGGGCCGGAACTCCACGACGTTCAAGGCAGCCGTGCCGTACTCGTCCCAATGCCAGGTCGGTGACTCGCCCTGCGCGAGGTCGCCGGATACCTCGTCGCAGAAGGTCTTTTCGAGATGTTGCTTCTGCGTCGCGGCCGCGAACACCTCGGCGATCGGGGCATCGTAGCGATTCGACACCGTGAAATGGATCGGCCCGTCGTTGACCTTCAGCGCATCATCGGTGCCCGAAACGGTGGTCTGAAACAGCCAGAGGAGCACGCCCTGCGGGGTTCGCAGCGAGGCGTGCCGCGAGTCTGGGCCGAGGTCTTGTGGGCCGCGAACGAGGGTCGCGCCCGCCGCGACAGCACGTTCAACGTGCCGGTCGAGGTTGGTCACCTCGAGCTCCACGACGGTCGATTCGCCATCGCCCGACTCTTTGAAATGGCGGTCGGCGATGACCGTCAGCCCCTTGGAAGACGCGGCGAGGCGGCCCCAACCGTCGTTGTCGAATCGGCACTGCACGGGCATGTCGAACGTCTGTGCACACCACTCTACGAATCCTGCCCAGTCCTCCGCGAGGATGCAGGGGGTCATCTGAATCACACTCATGGGTTGTCTCCATCGGTTGCTTGTTCAAGGAGGCGCGCGAGTTCAGCGTAGTCGTCGGTCACCGACTTCTTGACCATGAGCCGCATGAGCGGCGCCGCGATCGCGAAGAGTCCGCTCGGATTGCCCGCGACTCGCGCTCGGACGAGGGCCCCGTCGGGGTGCTCCTCTACCGAACGCGTGATGTCGAGCGGCATGGTGCTCTCGATCGATTTGATCGAGATGCTTCGACCTTCGTACTCCGTGACTTCGAAGGTGGTCACAATCTCTCGGCCCAGGAAATGAGCGACCTGGTCGTACCGGCTTCCCACGCCGTGCGGCGCATCGGTCGTCCAGCGAGCCGACTCCATCCCTTTCTGCCAGCGCGGATTGTTCTCGAAGTCCGAGACGTACTCGAACACTTCGTCGGGCGACCTTCGAATGACTTGCTCAACGACGATTTCAATCACGGTGCCTCCTGTGTGGAAGTGCAACCTAGCGGGCGCGCAATGGGTGGCGCTTTCAAAAACCTTCGCATGCCCGCTCGATCAGGAACGGCGCCGCGAAAGCTC
>CAYLMO010000104.1:0-15994 GCA_964384605.1 uncultured Bradymonadales bacterium
CTCCGCAAGCCACTGATTCTACGAGCGAATCACTTGTAGACGGTGAACTCGTCGTTCTTGTAGCGCTCCCAATAATCGTCGAGCGCCCTTCTCACCTTACCGGACAGCCAGACAACGCCGATGATGTTCGGGAATGCCATCGACAGAATCATCAGGTCCGAGAAATCGAGCACGTTTCCGAGGCTCGAAACGCAACCGACCCAAACGAAGATGCAGAACAGAATTCGGTACGCTTGCGTCTGGTCGTTGCCGAACAGATACGACCAGCAGCGTTCCCCATAGTAGCTCCACGAGATCATCGTCGAGAAGGCGAAGAGCACCACGGCCACCGAAAGCGCAATGTCCGCGAACCCTGCCAGGCCCTTGTCGAATGCCGCTCCCGTCAAAAGCACACCGTCGAGTCCCGCGGTGGCTGGATCCGCATACACGCCGGTCACCACGATGACCGAGCCGGTCATGAAGCAGACGACGATCGTATCGATGAACGGCTCGAGAAGCGCCACCAAGCCCTCTCGAATCGGCTCTTTGGTCTTCGCCGCCGAGTGCGCGATGGCCGCCGAACCCACGCCGGCCTCGTTCGAGAATGCCGCTCGACGCACGCCCTGAATCAACACGCCAATGAAACCGCCGTAGGCAGCATCGGGTGAGAATGCCTGCCGGAAGATCTCGGCAACCGCCCCGGGGACTTCCGACGCATTCAGAAGGATGATGGCCATCGCGCTGATGACGTACATCACGACCATCACAGGCACGATCTTGTCGGCAATCTTTCCGATGCGCTTGATGCCACCGATGATGACGATGCCCACCAAGACGGCGAGCAACATTCCGTAGAGCCAGCCGAGATCGCCCGTTCCGCCGCGGGTCTTGTCGGCGTTCACGACACTGGCCCCTTCGAGTGCGGTCCATTCCACGTCACGACCGCTCACGGTCGCCGTTTCGACGGTATCGATGATCCCGGCGTCCAAGTTGAACGACGGTCCAGATGCCATTGCGATCACGTCGAACTTGTACTGGAAGCCCGACTCGGTCTGAGCCCAATCCGTCGCTTGGACGGAAACATCTTCGACCGGGCGGAACACCACCGGTTCAGCGTCTGAACCTTCTTCCGGCGTGGTCTTGAACTGCATGAGGTGCTTGCGAAGCTCAAGCTCGTGCGGCTTCGAGCTCGTCACGACCACGGTTCCCTCGGCGCGCTCTCCGCCAAGCGCCGGGATGAGCTTCGACATCGCGGCGAACGACTGGTTTGCCTGGAACATGTTGCCGCCACCGAACGAACCACCGATGCACAGCACGGCGAACAACACCGACAAAACCGTCCCGACCTTCGGGAATCCCAGATCCGTCAGTCCCTCTTTGAGGTAGACCATCGGTCCGCCGCGAACCTCTCCGTTTTCGTCCACCTGCCGGTACATCTGACCGAGCGTACATTCCGCGAACTTCGAGACCATTCCGAAGAAGGCCGCAACCATCATCCAGAAGACAGCGCCGGGGCCGCCGAGCGAAACGGCGATTGCGACTCCAGCGATGTTTCCGAGGCCAACGGTGGCCGAGAGTGCGGAACTGAGCGCCTGAAAGTGCGACACTTCGCCAGGCGCGTCCGGGTCGTCGTAGGTGCCGCGAACGACCGAGATCGCATGCGCAAACCCTCGGATGTTGATGAAGGTGAAGCGGAACGTGAAGAACAGCGCGCCCCCGACCAGCACAATCACCACCACCGGGATGTTGATGGTGTCGAGGAAGAAGAAGAAATCGAAGAAGAGGACTTTCGCGAGGAACGCGACGAAGTTTCCGAAGAACCAGTTTACCTGTCGCTGGACCTGGCCCATGTCGCCACCCTCGAGGATGGCGAGGAAGCCGAGGCCAGCGATGAATGCGATGATTGCGAAATAGCGCTTTGCGAAACCGGTAAGATTCACGGTTCGTCTCCGATGCGGGCGTCGAGGTACGACCTCGGGCCGGTTATCCTTAATGTCGGGGGATGTAGCACCACGGCTGGACGAGTCGCAAGGATCTTGTGTCTGTTTGCGTGACCTTAGGCAGCCCTCGGCGTGCGCCTCACGCCCCCCGTCGAGGCGCTCTAGAAGCACCGCCCTATCGCACCCTTCGCTTGATTCAGACCCTCACATTGGCTAAAGCGAAGGGGTGTCCTGAATCAATTGCTAGAAGGTGAACCGGATGGTTGGACGACTTGGTTGGATGTTGCTGCTCGCCGTGGGCATGGCCCTCCCGGCTTGCTCTGGAGATGACGACAAGGGAGCCGGCGAAGGCGAGGCTTGCGAAGTCGATGCCGATTGCCAGCAAGGATTGGTCTGCCGCGGTCAGGTGTGCATTGGCACGACGACGGGCGGCGACGCAGCGAATATTGGCAACAACGACGCCGGAAACGTCGGGAACAACGACGCCGGCGTACCTGTCACCGAGGAAGATTTCCGGGTCTCGTACCGCATTGCGGTCTCGCTGGACGCCGAAGAACTTCGCGTCATCAACACGGCAACCGGCGAAGAGCAAACTGTCTCGCCGCCCGGATTCGACTGCAGGACGGGTTGCTGGCTGAATGAGGACGGTTCGAAGTTCCTCTACACCCGAACCAATACTGACACGCCGGGTACGGTCGACGTCTTCAGCGCGCCGACTACCACCCTTCCCGTGGAATTCTGCGATCCAGTCACGGATTGCATCGAGGCAGCGGCCGTCCGCAGTGTCGACGTCGTGGGCAACACGCTCACCTACGTGCGCAGCGACGGAACGAACAACGTCGCCTACTTCCGGACTTTGGATACCACGGATCCCGAGATCGCGATCGGCTCGCTCGGCGCCGTCGACAGCACGCTGGGTGACTTCCACCTCGGCGTCGAGTCGGACTCTGTCGTGGTCTATCAGCCTACGCTCCAGACCCTCAACGTGCTGTACGGCGAGCTTGGAATGCTTCAAGACACGGTCGATTTCACCGTGAACTCGCAAAACTATCAGGAAGTGTCCGGTTCGTACTTCGGTGGCGCGGTTCTCACGGCGTTCAACGACGACGGAAGCCGGATGGCCTTCGTTACTCAACGCGCGCCGCTCGACAGCAACTCTTGCCAGAACGAGAGCGAGTGCCTCGGGCCGGGCGCTCGATGCGGCCGCTTCGACCGATGCGCGTTCATCCAGGTGACGGTACACCTCGTGGACACGGCGAACATCGAGAACCTCGGAGGCCCCTGCTCTTCGGATGAAGCTTGTGGCCCCGTGCACACGTGCGACATTCCGAGCGAGACGATGATCGACCAGGCGACCTGCATTCCACGCCGGGTGGTCCTTGGGCTCCCCGCGGAGCAGACGCAGGGCAACCCGCCTCAGTCAGGTTGCACGCTCACCGCAGGCAACGACGAGTTCTTCTTCACGAGCGTGAGTGGACCGCTTTCGTTCGATGCCGAGGGCGACCTCGTCCTGACGGCGAACCGCGAGTGCGCAGAGGGCAATGTGCCTTACTCTTCGATTCTCAAGATTGATGCCGAAAGCGGCGCGATTTCCGAGATCGTTGGCAACCGCTCGGAGAACTTCTTTGGCGAGAATTGCTACGACTTCAACGAGATGGTCACCACTCCGGACTCGTGCACGCTCTTCATCGATGGCGCTCTCGCCGGCCCGGCGGGGAACAAGATTGCGTTGCTCGCCACCAACCCCACCGCGAGCGACCCGAGCCTCGCAACACGGCTCATCGACCTCTGGACGGTCAACCGAGATGGTACGGACCTCACCTGGGTTGGTCAGCATGGCCAGCTCGATGCGGTGAAGAATCTGACCGTGCACCCGCTGCCGTAAGCATCTTCGGCATGGTACCGACTCCGCCCGGCCGTCTGGCCGGGCGTTTCTATTTCTTGGCCGCCAGCCAGATCTCCTCGAGCTCATCGAGGGTGAACTCGTCCCAATCTCGGCCGGAAGAATGTACGCGGTTCTCGATTTCGTTGAATCGTTGAACGAACTTGGTGTTCGTGCGCGCGATTGCATCGGCCGGGTCCACGCCGCATTTCCGCGCTACGTTGCAAACTGCGAACAAGAGATCACCGAGTTCCTGTTCGATCGCATCGGCAGTTCCGCCATGGAGTTCCGATCCGAGTTCGTCGAGTTCTTCTCGGGCTTTCTCGAGTGCGGATTCTGCGGAAGGCCAGTCAAACCCGACCTCTGCGGCTAGCCGGCTGAGCAGATCGGCTCTCCGGAATGGGTCCACCTCCTCGAGCGCGGGGCGGAGCAGCGAAGTTGGTTTCTCGGAAGTGGTCATTTGTGTACCCGTGCATGGTCGCGCATCTTGTGACACATCCGTCATCCGGCGTACACTGTTCGGGCGAAAGCTATTCACCACTTCCGAGTCGCCAGGACCAGGATGACTCCAGCGCAGTACTTCTTCAGGGCCCGCCATTCCTTGGCGACGGCTCTATCGCTCCTGATCGCTTGCGTGGTCTTCCTCGCGACACCCAATGTGCATGCGCAAAAGCGGGATCAATCGCTCGAGAAAATGCTCGAGAAGGCGGAGATTCAGGGAGAGAAGGCGACCAAACAGCCGGTCGGACGTTCGTCAGTCAAACAGGTCAATCTCGATGTGAATTGGAGGTTGTTCAAGCGCGTGCTCGACAAGGGCGAGGATGGCTCGGAACAGCTTCGTGCGCTGGCGCAAGATGGCCGCAGTTTTGGCCGACCACAGCAAGCTGCCTACTCGTTTGCGGTCACGACCCAGGCTGGCCGACAAGAGGCTCCCGACGCCGCGTACTCGCTCTTCGAATCCGCCCAAGATCTGGCGCCGAGATTCCCGTATCCGCATTTCGCGGAGGCACGTTGGATCATCATGAACGACCCCGGGCAATTCACGCGGGCCGCGGTTGCATACGCCGACGGAGTGAAGGCTGGCACCGAATGGGCGGACATGCTGTTCCCCTGGTCGCTGAAGCTATTGCTCTATGCCCTGCTCGCCTTCTTTTCCGCCTCGTTGTTGTTCATGCTCGGACAGGTGATTCGCCAGTTTGGGACGGTCGCGTACGACATCGCTCGAGTGCTGCCGCGAGGTTTCTCGAGCAATCAGGCGGTAGTCATCCTGGTGGGTTTGGCGCTTGTGCCTGGGTTGTTGTTGCAGTCGCCTCTCATCGCGGCGTTGACGTTTCTTGCGATCGCCTCGGTCCCGCAGCGCCTACACGAGCGCGCAATCACGGCTTTGGTGTTTGGTTCCCTCATCATGCTTCCCGCAGTCGAGAAGTGGATGACGAACCTCGCCACGTACCAGGGGAGCGAGGCGCAGTTGCTCTTTCGGGTTCAGCATACCGGCTGCAAGGATGCTTGCCTCGAAGACCTCAACTCACGCCTCGAGAAGAGTCCTGACAACGAGCTTTTGCGCTACACCGTGCTGCTGGCTGAGTATCGGACGGGCAAGCGGAAGTCGGTGGAACGGGTCGCCGAGGAGGCGCTCTCACATGAGTGGTCGCCTTCGGTGAAACCATATGCACAGACGCTCGGCGGCGCAGCGCTCGTTGCACGGGCGAAGACCGACGAAGCAATTGAGGTTCTGCAGGAGGCTCGCTACGGCGTCCCCGAGAGTGCTGCCCCACTCTTCAACGTGATGCGCGCGCACCAGATGAACGACAGCGTAGACGAGGCCAGCGCGGCGCTGACCGAAGCGAGTTCTCGCGAAGTCTCCCGCGTGAATCGCTTCCTGTCGTACGAGCGTCGTGATGTGAATAGCTATCTGATGGTCGACGAGCTTCCGACTTCGATCCTCTGGAAGCAGCACTTGGCTTCGGAACCGCAGATGCGCCCGATCCAACCATTCTGGCGTTCGCTCGCTGGCCCGAAGATTCCGTTCGAGCAGGGCGCGCCCCTCGGGTGGCTGGGTCTCATCATCTTGGGACTCGGGGCTCCACTTGCCCTCGGAAGAAAGACCAGCACGCCCTGCCCTCGCTGCGGCCTGCCTAGAGACCCCAAAGAAGCGCATGAGAAGACTGGCAATCATCGGCTGTGCACGAGTTGTTACAGGACGTTCGTCACCGGCGCTGGCCTCGACTACCACGCTCGCATCTACAACGAGCGAGTTCTGGGGAGGCGAGAGTCGATGCTCGGACTCGCGCGACGCGTCCTCTCGGTATTGACCCCAGGCCTCGGTCACCACCTTGCTGGACGTTCCGATGTGGGCTTCCCGCTCACCTTCATCCTAACGTTTGGCGCTCTGCTCATATGGCGGCCACTGGGCATGATTCGCCCGGCGCAGGAGATCATCTGGGCACACTGGGCCGGTGAAGTCGTGGTCGCATGGATCTTGGTGGTGGTGGGGGTGGTTATCGCCCTGGGCGCCGCCGGTCAGGATGTCGAACCCATCGTCGCTCCGGGGGTGAAGAAATGAGCCCACGCCATCGCGATCCCATTCCAGTTCCAGATGACGACGACGATTTCGAGCTCGATATCCGTCGAGACAATCGAGAGATTGAGCCGGATGAGGCCGAAGTTTCGGGCAAACACGGCGTCGGTGCCGTGGTGCTTCACCACACCGTGACCGCTGTATTGGTGGCGGTGGTGGTGGTCACGGGGCTGTGGACCTACCACCAGTTCCGACGCACGAGCTTCTTCACGCTCACGACACAAGCCGACCGTTCGGCGTTTGAAGTGTACGCCGTCGACGCACAACGCGACCGCATCACGTTCGCGCTTGCCGTGTACCAGAAGCTCTTCGACGAGTACCCATCGTCGCTGGAGACCTTGGTAGACGAAGGACTTCTTCAGGAGAGCGACCTGTTCTACCCATTGGGCGCGCGACATTTCTCGTATCAGCGGATGGGAAGGTCGTACCAACTCGACTGGATCCCGCCCGAGGGCGATTCGCCCGAAGGAGAAGTCGTGGAAGATACTCCGAACGAAACGGGTTCTGAGGGCCCCGCCGATTCGGACGAGTCGAACGACGAGAACGAGAAAGACTCGAAGGATTCGAAGGAACCGGCGAAAGACGAGAAGAAACAGCCGTCCAAGAAATCGGAGAAGAAGTGACGGAATCGACACAAACAGTCTCTTTCGGAGACGCCGAAGTTGCCTACTACATCTACGGGCATCGTGACGCGAACCTGAAGGTCTTGGAGCAGATGCTCGACCTACGCATCGGTGCGCGCGGCGAGGAGGTTTCCATCGCCGGCGGTCAGTCTGACGTCGAAGTGGCTACCAACGTGCTCGAGCAGCTCTATCGCCTCGGGGAGAAAGGCTTCTCTCTGAGCGAGCAAGACGTGAAGCGATCGATCGAAATGCTCGAACGTGATCCGAACACCAGTCTCGAGGACATCTTCCTCGACACGGTCTTCGTGTCTGTTCGGAACCGCTCGATCAGCCCCAAGGGGATCAATCAAAAGCGCTACGTCGACGCGATGCGACGGAACGATATCGTGTTCGGAATCGGCCCAGCCGGTACGGGCAAGACTTATCTCGCCATGGCGATGGCACTGGCGCACCTGTTCGAGAAGAAGGTGAAACGAATCATCATCACCCGCCCCGCGGTGGAAGCCGGCGAGAAGCTCGGATTCTTGCCTGGCGACATGATGGAAAAGGTAAACCCCTACTTGAGGCCTTTGCACGACGCGCTGTTCGACATGGTCGAGAGCGAAAAGGCGGAGAACCTCATTGAGAGAGGGGTTGTGGAGGTTGCGCCCCTCGCTTTCATGCGCGGCCGAACCCTCAACGACAGCTTCATTGTCTTGGACGAGGCGCAGAACGCGACTCGAGAGCAGATGAAGATGTTTTTGACGCGAATCGGCAACGACTCCAAAGCCGTCATCACCGGCGATATCACGCAGGTCGACCTCCCTTCGCAACGCCGCAGTGGTCTCGTCGAAGTGAACCAGATCTTGCGCGGAATCGACGGCATTTCGTTCTGCGAGTTCAGCCAGCATGACGTCGTGCGACATCATCTGGTGCAGCGGATCATCGCGGCCTACGAGAAGTCGGACCAATCGCAATCGGGCTCGTCTTGAAGCTTTTGTGCGCTTTTCGGGACTGTTGCGGTACACTGGGCGAAAGATCGTCCACAACAGCTTCATGCGATACGTCACGCGGTCACGTTGCCGGTATTCGTCGTGTGTTGATGTGACTCATGGCAAAAACGACGAAAATCAGCCTCGGTGAACGCATCACGCGCTGGCTCTACGAGCAGCGCGAAGCGGTAGCCACACAGTTCGAGAAGCCGCTCTACCAGTTCGCAGCGTTCGCTGGGTTCGTGGGCGCGCTCGCGATTGTGATGACCGCCGGGTTCGACCTGCGCGGTCGGAGCCCATCCGATCTCGTCATCGGTGAAGTTGCCCCCTTCGATGTGAAAGCCACCCGGGACTTCGCCTATCGCGAAGTCAACGCCGCGGAGACGGCCGCCAAGCGCGAGGCCGCCGCGGAGGATGTGGCACCGGTGTACGACTGGCAGACCAACGTTGCCCAGCAACGACGGGATGGAGTTTCACGAGGTTTCTCCGCCATTCGGGCGGCGATCGCCGACACGATTCGCACTGAGCTCGCGACGAATTCTCCCGACCGCCTAAAAGCACTCGAAGCGTCGACGCCGGAATTCGAACGAACGGACGCACTTCTCGAGCTGGTCCCCGCGTCGCAGCGGGTGGCCATCGCCGATTCCCTGCGCGAAGAGGTCTTCGACCCGAATGTGGACGTTCGAATCTCGGACGAGAACTTCGCCACGTTCGCTCGGTTTTCGTTCTCAGCCGAGGCCGAGAACGCCCTTTCGAGCGCGGTTTCCGAGGTCATGGATTCCGTGATCGTCCCGAATCGCACGGTCATCGACGAACTTCGTGACACTGGTGTGTATCTACGGCAGTTCCGCGGTTCGACAGCTCTCGTCGAATATCGCGTGCGCTCCGTCGAAGAGCAGTTCACGCCGATGGAAGCCGTCCCAAACCTGGTCGAACAAGTCGTCTCAGAAAAGATGACCGGCGCTGACCCTGCGCTGCGCGACGCGGTCATGGGCGCAGGTCTGGCGATGATCACGCCCAATACGATGTTCGCCCCAGAGGCGACGGTCGAGCGACGGCAGCGGGCCAGCGATTCAGTGGAACCGGTCCTGACGGAGGAGAGTTTCCGAAAGGGTCAGATCATCGTGAACGAGGGATTCCTCGTGTCCGAGCGGCACGTTCGGGTGATTGAGAAGATGTCCGAAGAGTCGCCCTACCTGGACCAGACTCAGATGGTAGTTGGCGTCGTGCTCCTGAGCCTGATGCTGCTCCTCACGATGTACATCTTCGGTCGACGAAACATTCGAAAGTTCCGGCCGCGCCCGAAAGATCTCGTGTTCATGGGCGCCACGATGTTGCTGCTGATCGGGATTGGGCGACTGGGCATTGCGCTCGGTCGGGCACTCGTCGAGACAGTCGCGGTTGTGCCCGGCGAAGCTTGGTTCTTGCTGATTCCGGTGGCCGCCGGCGGAATGTTCGTCCGGCTGGTCCTGAATAGCGAACACGCCGTCATCTTCTGCATCGTATTCGGAGTGCTTTTCGGCGTACTGGCCGACAATAGCCTCTTCATGCTGTCGTACGCGGTCATTGGCGGTCTGGTCGGCGCTTCGACGGTTCGTCAGGTCAAAAACCGGATGGCGCTCATGTGGAGCGGTGTCATCGTCGGCACCGTGAACATGGCTCTGGTCTCAGCATTTCTCCTGCTTGGCGGCGAGTTCTTGAGGCCGGGTACGGCCCTCGAATTGGCGCTGGCCTTCGGAGGCGGACTCGCAAGCGGATTCCTCGTGTTGGGCGTCTTGCCGCTCTTCGAGTGGGCTTTCGGCTACACGACCGACATCAAGCTGCTGGAGCTCGCGAACATGAACCACCCTGCCCTGCGTGAACTCATCATGCGGGCGCCGGGATCGTACCACCACAGCATGATGGTGGGCTCGCTCTGCGAGGCAGCAGCCGAAAGCATCGGTTGCAATCCGCTCCTGGTACGCGTGGGCGCCTACTATCACGACATCGGGAAGGCGAAGAACCCGCAGTACTTCGCGGAGAACCAGAAGGCCGGTGAGAACCCGCACGACCGGCTAAAACCGAACATGAGCGCGCTCGTCATCAAGGCGCACGTCAAAGACGGCATCGAGATGGCGAGGCAACACCGCTTGCCCGTCGTCATCCAAGACTTCATCGCGCAGCACCACGGAACGAGCCTCATTCGCTACTTCTATTTCAAAGCGAAAGAACAGGAAGATCCGGACATCCAGGAAGTCGAAGAGAAAGACTACCGCTATCCCGGACCACGACCGCAGACGCGCGAGACGGCCATCTGCCTGCTCGCCGACGGAATCGAAGCGGCAAGTCGTTCGATGCCGGACAAAACCCCTGCGCGCCTCAAGGGGCTCGTGCAGCGCATGATCAACAACGCATTCACCGATGGACAGCTCGATGAGTGTGACCTGACGCTCAAAGACCTCAATGACATCGCTCAGGCGTTCATTCGGATCCTGAGCGGCATCTACCACCATCGTCCTGAGTACCCTTCGGAGAAGAAACCGACGAAGGAAGCCAAAGAAAAGCCTCCAACCGGTGAGACCCGTCGGGCCGAACGCACGACCCAGCGCCAGTCCCGCGTCACCCCCCGGCCGAAGTTCGACACCGAGAAAATCGCGAAACATGACATCGGACTTCAGGAAGGAACCTCCGACGTTTGGGACATCGACGAAGAGACCGTCCAAGAGATTGAGGAAGAGAATGCCAGTCGAGCACCGCGCAGAAGGGACGGCGAGCCAGCATCCGGATCTGGAGACGATTCTGAATCGGCTGAAGACGAAGGTCGAAAGTCTCTTCCCCGCCTTGGATCTCGATGACCCCGAGGTTTCGATCCTGCTGACGGACGACGAGCACATTCAGGCCCTCAACGCCGAATGGCGTGGCGAGGACAAGCCAACCGACGTGTTGTCGTTTCCTTTGTGGGAAGCGGGCGAGCTTCCTTCTCCAGACGCCCCGTTAGGAGATGTCGTCATCAGTCTGGAGTACGCCGAACGCCTCGTCTCCACCCACGAGCATCGCAACCGAGTGGCCAATGAACTCGGGGTGGACCCCAGCACGCTCGATTGGAGCCTGCTCGAAGAGGTCGAGTTTCTCGCAATCCATTCACTACTTCACCTGCTTGGTTGGGATCACGCCGAGCCCGCTGAAGAAGCAGCCATGAAGGCCGAAGAGCGACGACTGTGGGAGTTCCCATCCTGACTTCGTTTCATTTTGTCCGCCCCGCGGAATCAACGTACACTGAGGGCTAACCAAATCTCTGGACCCATGCACGCTACCGCTACCCATCGATTGGGATTGCTCGTCGCCGGGAAGTATCGGCTCGACGAGATTCTCGCCAGTGGCGAGGGGGCGGTGCTCTACCGTGCGGCCAACGAGGAAACCGGTACCGTTGTGAATGTGCGCATGCGCCGGTTGATTCGACCCGGGGCAGCGGAGTCGTTCACCAAGTTCGCGAAACGCGCCACGACCGTTCGTCACCAGTCGCTCCTTCGAACCTTCGACTACGGCGTCATCGAGGACCGTCTTGCATACATCGTAGAAGAGGACCGAGGCGGGAAACTTCTCTCACACTATCTGAGAGATAACGGCCCGATGGATGCCATGGAGGTCGCGGAGCGAGTGGCCGACATCTGTCGAGGGCTGCAGGCGGTCGGAAAGGAAGGTCTGCTGCACCTGGCCATTTCGCCTTACACGATTTGGATCGGCGATCGGACGTACCTCGCAGGCCTGGGGATCACAGGCGGCGACGCCGTGTTTCCGACGGCACCGGCCTTCTCGTCCCCAGAACAGTTTTCGGAACATCCGGCTTCACCGGCGAGCGACGTCTATAGTCTCGGACACGTGATGTGGTCGATGCTCGAAGGACAGCCAGCAATTCCCACCTCCGTCATCGAGCTTTGTCGCGAGATTCATCTCTCCGTGCATCCGTGGGAACTGCCAGACGACCTGCCCTCTCCTCCAAATTTCTCGAAGATTGTCGAAAAGGCGCTGCGAAAAGGGCCTGGAAATCGTTACGGCTCGGCGACTCTCCTCTGTGATGCGCTCGAGAAGTGGCTGGCCGAGAACAGCGACACGCTTAAGAACGTCCCGAGCCTGACCGTCGAGAAAGTGCCCAAGCGGACCACGCTTCCGACGCCCGGAGAACTCTTCGACGG
Organism: uncultured Bradymonadales bacterium; assembly: GCA_964384605.1. GTDB lineage: Bacteria > Myxococcota_A > Bradymonadia > Bradymonadales > Bradymonadaceae > CAYLMO01. Next base: position 12,146 of record CAYLMO010000104.1, read on the forward strand.
TCGATACGCGATCGAGCGCGTGGTCGGATCGGGTGGATTTGCCAAGGTGTACAAGGCGAAAGACCGAGTGACGGGCCAAGAGGTCGCGTTGAAGGTCCATGCACGATACGGCAACGAGAAGCAGACAAACGAGTGGGAAGAGCGCTTCATCCGCGAAGGTCGGGTCGTCTATTCGGCCCTCGAGAACCCGCACACCGTCCGTGTTTATGACTACGGAGCCTCGAAAGACGGACTGCTGTACATCGCTTTCGAGTACATCGACGGCGTCACGCTGGACGAACTAAAAGATCGCGAAGGGGCTATCGACCACCAGCGGGTGGTGCACATCGTGCGTCAGATCTTGGAGAGCATCAGTGAGGCCCACTCGAAGGGAATCCTGCATCGCGACCTGAAGCCCGGAAACGTGATGATTCGCCGGATGAACGGCGATCCGGATTGGGTAAAGGTGCTCGATTTCGGGGTAGCGAAGGTCACTTCCCCCATTCAGGGCAAGGTCGAACGAGATCTCACGATGGCCGGTGAAGCCGTCGGAACCCCGCGATACATGTCGCCGGAGCAGCTTCGCGGCGAAGACCTCGGGTTTGAGAGCGATATCTACAGTATCGGCCTGATTGCATACGAATTGCTTACCGGAACGACTGCGGTTGGTGGCACGAATCGATACACGATCGTTCATCAACAACTGCAACCGCAGTCGTCCTTGCTTCCCAACGACCTCGAAATCCCTGCACCGCTCCGCGTGATCATCAACATGATGATGCGGAAAGACCGGTCGCGGCGACCCGCGTCGGCAAGGTCTCTACGGATGGAGCTCGAGCGCTTCGAGCCGCCCAGTACGGGCGACACTCAGACGATGCCCGCCGTGGATGGCGGAACCACTACGGACCATACGATCGACATGGTCCGGCCTATCATTGACGAAGACTGAAGGGGTACGCCGATGCAACGAAAGACCGGAGCGTTACTCGCCCTCCTCGTGTTGTTCCCACTCCTGCAGGCTTGTCCGCCAGCAACTGCGATTCGCCGTTCGGCACTGGTGACTCGCCCTACCCCGCCGGCGAACGTCGGTGGACCGATCGGAAGCCGCGGAATTCGGGCCTTCGGGCATGCGAGCTCGATCGGTCTGGTGTCGCAGACTTCAGATCCCGGGGACATTTTCGAGATAATCGAAAACGTTCCGCAAGAGGGCTTCGCGGGCGTGCTCATACCTCGATACCAGTTCGGTGGCGGCGTGTACGGCGGCGTGAACGAGTACGTCGAGTTTGGCGCCCAGTTCAGCTTCGCGAGCTACAAATGGTCGGAGCCCAACGTGACAGGCGTTCTGGAGTTTCCGCCCGAACACGAAGACGAGTACTCGTTCGTGGGTGGTCCTGGGGTTCGAGTAAACGTTCCCATCGAGGACACGATCTTCACTCCGTCGTTCCATCTCGAGATGAACCTCGCCTCGATCCCTCAGGTCACGTACGTCTGCGAGCAGCGTTGCGGAGCGATTGACCCAAATGATCCTGGCCCACCCATCTATCGATTCGAGTCGTTCGAGAAGAAGACATTCATCTATCCGAACGTTCACGCGTCGGTGACGATTTCGCCGTTTGACGACTACGTGCACTTCTTCCCGTTCTTCGGGCTTCAGCGCGGCGTTCGAAACAATGGCTTCGACCCGGACCTGAGCAATCTCGATAACGATACGCTCGAGGGCTATTTCATGTTCACCGGAGGAGCCGGTGTGGAAGGTCGTTACGAGTTCGCGACATTGGGCGCGACGATCTTCTTCCCCGTCGGCGGACCCGAAGAGATTGATTTCGGGCCAAGCGTTTCGGTGACCGGTGGTGTGATCTTCCGATAGTTAGCGGTCTTTGTCGCCAAAGAAGAGTGTCTTGAGCGAACGAGCGACTGCCCCCACGCCGATTCCGACATCATTGGGGGGTGAACCTCGCATCCACCCCCGACTCTGCAGGCTATCTTTGAGCGCTCGCTGGGCTTGTCGCCGCTCGGCCTGCGATGCCTCTCCTTGTGCGAGAAGTCTGGCCGCTTCGGCCATCCGCTGAGAAACCGGTGGTCCGTGAGAGCCAGGATAATCGCCACGAATCACACACGCTTCACACCAAAAAGCGTCCATCCGCTTCATTGCGCTCATCCTCGACACGACCTCTGCACATGCGCCGCAGACCACGTCCACGTCTTCCACACGCTGGACTTGTTGAACCGCTTCGAAGTCGAGCTCGAGCTCGTGTTCGATCGGCTCAGCAGGCTTCTCCGTACTGAGCTGCGCGCGCTCGAGTCCGTCAATCCAGACTCCGTGACACTCTTCGCACCAATCCAACTCCATCGACATGAACTCGACGAGTACCATCCGACTGGCGTCTACGGGACAAGCCGCTCCGTCGCGAGAACTGGAGCCGGCCGCTGACTCTCTCCAAAACTGTTCAAGTGGTTCACCGGCGAATCGTTCAGATACGAGCGGGTCGAACTCACCGGCATCCAGCCAGATACCTTCACAGACGGGACAGAGGTCGACCTCAATCCCGCTCGATTCGCGAGCCTGCAGCGGACCACAGTTTCTGGGACATTCCCTCACCGCTCCCCCTTCGCCAAGGCCTCGAACAGATCATCCCGAAGGTCGTTCGGGTCTTCGAGTCCACAGGAGACACGGACGAGGCCATCGGAGATGCCCATCGCTTCGCGCTCGGCCGAAGACATTCCGGCGTGCGATGCGAACGCTGGACGAATGATCAACGACTCCACTCCGCCGAGGCTCGGCGCATAGGTGAAGTACTTCAGCGCATCGAAGAACGCCGCGGGATTCACATCTTCTGGAAGTTCGAACGAGAACATTGCTCCGCTCGAGCGCAACCACGGGGCGTCGTCGAGATCGGGAAAGTAGACCTTCGGCACATCCGAACGTTCGCGAATCTGTGACACCAACCACGCCGCAGTCTCCGCCTGCCGACGGTAGCGCACCCCGAGGGTTTTCATACCGCGCTCAAGCAGATAAGCCGCCCCAGGGTCGAGCATGGCCCCATTGTAAGCGAGCCGCGTCCGCATGGGCTCAAGCAGGTCTGCTCGACCGGCGATGACGCCAGCAGTGACGTCGCTGTGTCCATTCAGATACTTCGTCGCGCTGTGGACCACGACGTCAGCGCCAAGTGTGGTCGGCTGGACCATCACCGGAGATCCAAACGTGTTGTCGACCACCAGTTTCGCCCCGCGAGCTGCCGCAATCTCCGCCACTTTGGGAAGATGAGCCGGTTGTATGGTGGGGTTGGCAATCGTTTCTACGTAGACGACATCGTAGTCCGACTGTCCCTCGACCATGCCCTTGGCGGCATCGAACGTGTCTATGAATACCCGTTCTGCGGCTTGCCACCTGGCGAGCAGACCGGATGTTCCTCCGTAGAGTGTAGATGCAACCAAGATCCGACCGCCTGTCGGCACGAGCTCGTCGAGCGCCGTGTAGATCGCCGCCATACCCGAACCGCAGGTGAGCGCCATTTCGGCCGAACAGAGCTTCGCGAGCCTCGCGTGGAGCACTTCATGATTCGGAGAGTTCCCGAGTCGAGCGTATCGGATATCGCGATAGGCCACTCCTTCGGACATTTCGTAGGTCGAAGAGTGAAACACCGGAGTAGCCACGGCCTTTGCGTGCTTCTGGCTTCCAGCGTGAAGGGCGAGCGTGTCCAGCTTGTCGACCATACGAACCTCATCGGCGTCGGAGAATCTGAGATTAGCGCGGACTGGAGTGCACGACACCCAAAACCCGATTGGCCAAGAAACGCGAAACGCCCGTTCATCGGGTGATGAACGGGCGTCTCGGTAAAAAATGCTGGCGGCGACCTACTCTCCCACACA
>CAYLMO010000105.1:0-15681 GCA_964384605.1 uncultured Bradymonadales bacterium
ACAACGCGGCCCCGTGTCGCGAGGGTATGGGGTCGTGGGGGAAGGGTATGGGTTATTCGACTTCGGTCCAGTAGACGAACTCGCCGTTGGAGACGACGCCTTCGATGTGGTTTTCGCCGAAGTGGTAGGGGATGGAGCGGTAGTCGGGGACGTCGAAGAGAGCGAGGTTGGCGGTGAGACCGGTGCGGAGGCGACCGATGTCGGTGCGGGCGAGGGCTTTGGCCGCGGCGATGGTGACGCCGCGGAGGGACTCGCCGGGCGTGAGCTTGTGGATGGTGCAGGCGAGTGTGGTCATCAGGCCGATGTCCTGTGTCATCGCCGAGCCGGGGTTAAAGTCGGTGGCGACCGCGACCTCGCAGCCTGCGGCGAGCATGGCGCGCGCATCGGCGGCTTCGTTGGTCGTTCCGAGGAACAGGTTCACGGCGGGCATGATGACTGCGACCACGCCGGCTTCGGCCATGGCGTGGATGGCCTCGGGGGGTGTGAATTCGAGGTGATCGGCGCTCGAAGCGCCAACTTCGGCGGCGAGGACGGCGGCGCCCGCGTCGGTGAGTTCGTCGGCGTGAATTCGAGGGATCATGCCGTGGGCCTTGCCGACTTCGAGGACTCGGCGAGCCTCTTCTACGGTAAAGGCGCCTCGGTCGCAGAATACATCGCAATATCCGGCGAGTCCTTCGTCGGCGATTCGCGGAATCATTTCGTTGCAGACCAGGTCGACGTAGGCGTCGCGGTCGTCGCGGTATTCGCGCGGAATGGCATGGGCGCCGAGGAAGCACGGGACGAGTTCGCATGGCACTTCGGGCTGCGCATTCTTGACGGCCACGAGCAGCTTTCGTTCGTCGGCCGTCGTCAGGCCGTAGCCCGATTTGACCTCGAGGGTGGTCACTCCGCGCCGGATCGAATCGAAGACTCGACTGATGAGCGATTCGGTGAGGTCTCGCGTCGAGGCACGTCGGACCGCATCGACCGTGTTCAGAATGCCGCCGCCCGCCTCCAAGATTTCGACGTAGGGTCGACCGGCATTACGCAGGGCAAACTCAGCGGCACGATGGCCGGCAAAGACCGCGTGCGTGTGGCAATCGATCCAGCCGGGCGTGCAAACCATCGTCTGCATGATCGGAAGACCATCGACGTCAGGTCGGTCGTCCCACGGGCCGATCCAAGAAATGACGCCGTCGCGTACAACGACCGCGCCGTCTTCGATGAGCCCGATGAGGGCTGCGTCGCGGGATTCGAGGTCGGTGGAGGGGTCGTATTCGCGAAGCTCATCCGGCTCCTCAGGCATGGTGAGGAGCTGGCGGGCGCGCACAACAAATGTGCGGGGGTCCATGTCGACGTCCTTGTCGAGGTTAACGCGCGAGGACAAGTTCGTACGTGACGCGCGCAGTAGTAGAGACTTTGTAGAAGTGCGCGCCGACAGTAGCCGGGGTGAAGTCGAAGTCAATCGTGTCCCCCGACGCCGACATCGTGCCTGTCGTGATGAGGTCGCCGCCGAGATCATAGACCTCGACAGTGACGTCGGAGAGGGAGCCATCGCCGCCAGTCGTCGCGACTTCGCCCAGAACCAAGAGGTTGGCGAACTCGGTCCGGCGATACCAGTCGGGCTTGCCAGGGCAGACTTCCAGGTTGCCGTAGGTAACGAGCGAGTCATCCGCCGGAGTTGGCAGCAACGCGGCATCGGTCTGCGTGTGGTTCGAGCCAGCCGATGTGTATGTATCTCCGTCGGGGCACGGCGGAGCGGCCTGCACGCTGAAGTCGACCGTGTACTGCACCGAGTTGTCGTTGTTGTTGAAGACCATCAGGTAATAGGTCCCCGACTCGGTCGCTTCGTGCTCCAGCACTTCGTCGTCGATCATGGTCGTGAACGTGAAGGCCACACCTCCGCCGATCGCTCCTACATCCGCGAACTGCGAGGGTGCGTAGAGCTCGAGGTCGAGATTCGCCGTCGCCGCTGGGTGGTTCATCGCGATCGTCACGTTGTCGCCAGGATTCAGGTCGATCGCGTAGATGTCGATGTCACCGGAGCTGCAGATTTCGCCGGTCACGGTGTCACCATTCGAAACGGAGGTGCCGTCAAGCGCCGTGTCATTGGGCTCGATTGCGTCGTCCACGCATCCGCCCGTGCCGCCTTGGGTTTTGAACGCCTTGATCTGGTAGTTCACATCGTTGCCGCTCGCGCGGACGTAGAACTCCGTGATCGACCCACCGTCGGGCACCGAGATCTCGGCTGAAGCCAGGCCGGTGCAGCTCGAGGTCTTCATTTCGACCGCGTTCATGTCGCCATCGAGTGCTTCGAACGAGATGGGCTGGCCATCAGGATAGACAGCGGCGACGAGCCAGGATTCGCCGGGGCGGACCTGAAGCGAGTGGAAGTCGGGGTTCTCGTTGCAAGTTCGGTAGTAGGACCAGCTCTCGGAGATCTCGGTCGCGTTGCCGATGGTGTCGTTTCCGATCGCGACGTCGATCGTGTCTTCGATGCAGTCGGTCTCGGTATCGGGGCGGTAGACCGCGAACGTGTAGAACATTTCGAGGTCGCCAGAACTAGGAGCGCAAACCACCGCATCGTCGCCCGAACCCTCGTTGTCGATCGCGCAAATGTTGTAGGCCAGCGTGAGCGTTCCTCCACTCGGAACGAGGTCGACCTGGTTGGGGATCTCGCCGGTCCAGGCGCCGTTCTTTTCTTCCAGTTTCACCGCGTTCAGACGCTTCTCCTCGTCCATCGGATCGAAGTCGCCGTTGAACGCATCAGCCGTGGTCCAGTAGACGAACACTTCGTCGAACCGATCGGAGTCGCCCACCAGCTGCGCCGTAACACCGTAGTTCGCGAGCGTATTCTGAGCGCGAATCGCCTCGTGAGCGATGACCGCTTCGCCCGGACATTGCTGCTCGGTTTGGTCACGCTTCACGTTGATGGTCGTCTTCGTGCGGACGACAATCGAGACCTTGAGTTCGGCCTCATTGTTCTGTTCATCGAGCGCCCGGAACGTCACCGAGTGCACGCGTCGCATGAGCTGGTCGCCGGATGGTTCCCAGGTGAATCGGCCCGCCAAATCGTCGGTTTGCTGGAACGAAGAGCCGACGGGAGCCGTCTCCTGGTCCATCTCGATTTGAACCGAGGTGGAGTCGTCGTCGCGGACCTTCACCTCGAACTCGAGATTGCCGCCAATACGGGGGTCGTAGAGCTCCGAAGCGTTGCTCGTGAAGCGCGGCACACCGTTTCCGGCCGACACCGTGAGCGCCATGGTCTTCTCGGTCACCGCCCCAGCATCGTCTTTCGCGATGAAGATCACTCGGATGGGTTCGCCCGAAGTCACGTCGGACGCGATGGGCGCCCATTCGAAAGACGCCTCCGAACCGGCGGCGAAGAACGTCGCCTGGTCGAGCGTCGTGTTCGCCTCTTCAGGTCGCCACGTGTAGTCGAACGAAACGTCGCCGCCTTCCGGGTCGGCCGCACTGAGGGTGAGGCGTAGCGTCTCGCCGACCTCGATACGTTGTTCACTCGGCACGCCGACAACGACTGGTGGCTGATTGTCTCCGCTATCTGCGGAGCACCCGAACGAGGCAGAGATCGCGAAAAGCGCGACCAAAAGAGCAATGCGTTTCATGCAAATCACGCGCTGAAATGATGGAATACCTAGTTGTTAACAGAAATCGATTCGCGAGGCGAGATTCCAGACATGGTCAGGTCGCGCGAACGACGACGCAGGTAGCGTTGTCCCGACCGACCTGGCGAAGCGCATTGTCGGCAATCGCCTGAGCTAGCGCGTGCGGCTCCGGAACCTCTCGAGCGAGGCGTTCGATACCTCTGGAGTCGATCTCGCCGTGCGCTCCGTCGGACGTCAAAATGAAGACGTCGCCGCGCTCGATTTGCATCCCGCGCCCATCCACGGGCGCGTCGATCCTGAGCTGGATGTCCTTTCGAAATCCGTCGACGCGGTCCCATTCGACTTCGCCAGAAGTACTCAGGAATCGCGAGATCGTCCGGTTCGAAAGTTCATCGGCCTCTTCGCCCGGTTCGATCTCACCGAGATCGACCAGAATGTTGGCCAGCGTGTGGTCTCGCGTGAGTTGGCGAAGTTTCCCGTCTCGCAGCAGATAGATTCGTGAGTCGCCAACGTGGCAAACCGCTGCGCGGTCATCCACCACCAGAAGTCCGCTAAACGTTGTTCCACCGCGGTTGTCGAGTGGGTTGAACTCCCCTTCGAGGGCCAATCGCTGGCCCACGACCTTCGCCACCGCCCGAACATACTCGGTCAGTTTGTTCTGCAGAGTCTGCGCGCCAACGTGAGCCCAAACTCGCGCGACAACTTCGCATGCGGTGCGCACGGCGAGCCCGCTCGCCTTTTCACCGTCTTGGATGCCGCCGATTCCATCGGCAACGCAGAAGAAGCCCGCGGTGCGCTTCGCCGACCCCTGCGTGGTCGTGAAGACTGTGTGGCCGAACGCGTCCTGGTTGTTCTTGCGGAAGATGTAGTTTCCGACGGTCGAAACTCCGCCAACCTCGAACATCCACGGGCGGGCGAGCTCGAGTCGCAGTTGCTCGAGTCCCTCCCAGAGGTCCATTGCATCCGCATAAGCGAGGTCACCGTACGGCGAGACGCACCCAGCCAACACCTGAGGAAGCCCGGGGAAGTAGATGCCGGTCTCGGCGATCGCCGAGCGGTCCTGAAGCATCGCCGCCATCTCGTGGCCGCCCGGATAGTCGTCGTCCATGAACACTTCGTAGGCGAGCTCTCCGATGATGCGAATGTCCCGCCAAACGCTCTCGACTGTCGGCCTCGGCTCTCGGCGCAACTTGGGAACCGCGACCAAGTAGATCGTGCTGGTGAGCAGGTCGATGGAGAGGTCTTCGCGTCGCACACCCTTGAGCCGGATATCCGAGTCGTGGAGCGCGCCGAGCGCCAACGAGAAATCCTGAAGTGCCCGAACAGCGTGCTCTGGCGGGGCCGCGCGCCAGGTCGAGTTGGTGAATGGTGCCGCGGCGATGGGGGGCGCGCTCAACAGCACGATGCCGGTGCCCTCGGCAAATTCGTGTTCGAGCATCGTCGGCAGGCCTGGCGCCTCGATGTCGACGAACGTCTCCATCACGAGCTCGATGTACGAAGTCGAGCCGGTCCAGACGAGTCGGCGCTCGCCATCATCTTCCACTTCGTAGGCCGCGCTCTTGCCGCCCGAGTGGATCACTCTCATGACCGTAAGTTTTCGTCCCCCAAATTCGAATTCCGAGCCGACCTCGAGGTCAGTCATCGCCACCTCCAAAGAGGTCGTCGTCATTCTCCGGTGGCTCGCCAGGGGGGTCTTCCTCGGGGGTAGGAGGGACCGGTTCGAGCTCCGGACTCGTGTGTTCTCTTTGCCAGTCGACGACGGCGGGTAGTTCGGCGGTTCGATGGTCGGTCGACGCTTCGAGGTCCGCCGGGTGGTGGAAGTGGAAGAGCACGGATCCGAGCCCGATTTCGTCGCCGGGGAGGAGCGGAGTTTGGCCGACGATCTCCACGCGATTGAGATACGTCCTCTGCCGCAGCGAGATCGGCGTGATCGTCCACTCGTCGTTTTCAGCGCTGCGAATTTCGGCGTGTCGGAAGCCGATGAACTTGGCTTCGTGGTCGTGCAGTCCGGAGAGGTTCCAGTCCGGTTGATCCGCGATCGGCCAGTCAGCACCGATGGCGAGCGGGTCGGGGAATCTTCGCCCGATTACGTTCGAGACGTCGCGTCGCAACCGGAAGGTAGGGCCAGCCAGAGATCCGGCGCGCTTCAAGAACAGGGTTGGTCCTTCGCTCGACTCGAGCAGCGCGTTCCTTGCTTCGGTCCACTCTTGGAATGTCGAGGGTCCTTGCTCGAAGACGAATTCGACGACGCCGAGGCGAACACGTGCGCCGATCGGAAGGTGGTTGCGAAGCCCCACGTCGCGCACGCGCTTTCCGTCGATCTCGACGACGCCGTTTGGAGCGGTGCTGACCAGGACCCAATCGCCGTCGGTGTAGGTGAAGCGCGCGTGAGGTGCAGCGAACTTGTAGATCTCGTGATCTGCGAGCTGAGTCGGAACGATATCGACTGGGCCAGCCTGCGGATGAAAGCGGCCGATATAGACGTCGGGGCCGTGAAGCGTGATGACAGCTTCTTCTCCGCCATCGACTGCGATCAGACGAGCAATCGTCGGGAGTTTATGACTCCGACGCAGTCGAGGGTCCTGCGCATCGGACCATCCTCGAAGCAGATCGAGATTGACGGTCTTGCGCTGGCCCGACCGAGCGGGCATTTCCGAAGTTTGGTCAGCCGTCACCGATACTCCTCATGGTCGGTGCGAGAACGCGGGAAGGGGCTAAGCAAGGGATATCACTGATGTGTCTGAGCGCCAAGATCTCCGCCCAACGACAGCATGAACTTCCGAAGGGCTCTCGGGAGCGGTCGCCACTGGATACTCGACTATCCACCAAACTGGCAGATAGACCTTCCGATCGGGCGACCTACACGACCGGCGTCTCAGGCCTATCGGCACATCACGAAGAAAATTTAGCATTCATATCCAGACACTTACGCCACAAACGAGGAACCGGAGCAAAACTTGGCATCGCACTTGAATTAGTATTGATCGACTGCAGCGACAGATTGAATATTGAGTGGTCGCTCGGTTGGAATTGAATGGATGAAATGCCTACAGAAGTGCCGCGTAATTATTTTGGATGATCGGCAAGTTCTGCAGGAAAATGTTGTGTGTGTGTGAAGATTAACCCGCTGCGAAAGCAGCAGCTCTTGGTGGAACGAGCGGTCAGGGTGACGACCGAAGGCCACTTCTCCTGGGTTGGGTGAGAAGAAACCCCGTGCTTTTGCCAGAAAGCACGGGGTTTTTTCATGTGCTGGACAGTTGCCTGACGAGTTCGGACAGCTCGGAGATATGAGGATCGTCGACTCCGTAGCCTCGAAGGGCGTCGTGGAGTTCGAGGAGGTAGTCGCGGTTTGCCCCGCTCGGACCGACTGCGCCGGCGATCTGCGCCGCCATTTCGCCCACGTCCGCTGGCCCGAGAAAGTGCTCGTTATCCGGCGTCGCAACGTAAACGAGAGCGTTCGGAGCGACGACTCTTTCGTCGCGCACGACATCGACCTCGAAACGCTCGTAGCCGTTCTTTTCGCGGTAGTCGAGGTCGGCCAGCACCCCATGAATCTCGGGTTCATCGATGCGATAGGCGACGCCGAATGTCTCGGAGGTGAGGTCTCGCACGAGCGTTGCAACTCTCCCCGGCGCGCCCGGCACGCCGCGGTGGTCCGTGGAGGCCTGCCAAAAGCGACGCTTCCATCCGCGAATCGTGCCGTGCTCACGCTCGACAAACGGAAAGTCCGGCCGCCAGATGAGCGAGCCATAGCCGAACACCCACATCATTCGACCTCGAAATCGAAGACTCCGAAGTGGTCGGCGAACTGCTCGAGCGCGCTGACCGGCGCACGAAACGTGATTTCGGAGCCGGGGTTGAACACCACACCATCGAGATGTTCGGCGAACTCTTGGACCTTTCGCATGGCGACGGGCGGCGCCAGGACGAGCATCGGAATCTCGCCCGCCGAGTCGCGCAGTCCGTTGGCCTGACCGAACACATCGAGCTTGCGGAAGTCCGTGAAGATCGGGAGCCACACGCCACCGTCGATCTCGGCGACCATCGGGTGGGTGGCTCCGGCACTTGCCGGGATGAAGTACCATGCGCGCTGCACGAAGACGGCCTGCCACATTGCCTGCAGGTTCTCGGTCGTGGGTTCGGCGCGCGCGCGGTCGAATCGGGCTTTCAAGTCGATGCTCATGGGGGTGTCCTATCTCACGATTCCAAGCCTGTCACGATGCTGCCCACTCGCGTGGATCGACCGAGCCGAGCGGTTCTTCTTCAAAATCCGTGGTAGTTGTGTAGGGTAGCGGCGGTTCTACGTCTTCTGTGCCCATCCAAATGTCTCTCGCAGCCAAGATCGTCGACTTTTTGGAACGTCACGCACGTTCCGTCGTCATCCTCGCGACGCTTTTGACGATCGCCTCCGGGGTGGTGGCCTCGAATCTCGTCCTCGAGGCGGACCTGCAGCGATTGCTGCCGGAATCCGCGCCGACGGTGCAGGGGCTCCACGAGCTCGAAGAGCGCTACGGATACGTCGGACGCGTCACGATTGCGCTCGACGGCAAAGACGCTGAAACGCTCGAAGCGGCGGTCGACGACCTCGAAGTGCACTTACTCGAAGCCGACAAAAGACTGACCCGGGTCGAGGGCAAGCGCCCAGTAGACTTCTTCGAGAGCCACAAGCTGCTCTACGTCGAGCTCGAGGATATCGAGAAGGCGGCCGAGCGGCTCCGCAAGCGCATCAAGTGGGAGAAGAAGCAGGCAAACCCGCTCTTCGCCAGCCTCAAAGACGAGGAGCCACCCGAGGTCAACCTCGACGACATCACGTCGAACTACAAGAATGTGAACCCCGAGTCATACGTTCACAACGACGACAAGACTCGTTACCTGGTCTATGCGTTCGCGGACTTTCCGGCGGCCGACATGGACCAGTCGAAGGAGCTGATGGCCAACATCGAGCCCTTCGTGGAGGAGCGCGTTTCGAAGTTCGAGGGCGTGGAGGTCGGCTTTACCGGAAGATACAAAAAGCGTGTCGAGCAGCAGGTATCTCTGACGAACGACCTCGGCCAGGCGACGGTCGTGGCGATCGTGCTCCTGACGCTCTTCTTGCTGTTCTTCTTCCGCGGGTTCCGCGCGTCGTTCTTGGTCGTGATTCCCTTGCTCATGGGCACTGCCTGGGCGTTTGCCTGGGCCTATCTGGTCTTTTCGTCGCTCAACATTCTGACCGGATTTTTCGGGGCGATCATTCTCGGGCTGGGGATCGACTACGGCATCCACGTGATGTCTCGATACCTCGAGGCACGGCACGAAGGTTTGGCGCCGCGAGATGCGCTCGTCACGACTCTGAACTCGGCGGGCCGGGCCAGTGTTTATGCGGGGATGACGACGGTCATTGCATTCGGAAGTCTGGCATCGTCTTCGTTTCAAGCCTTCTTCGAATTCGGCATCATCGCGCTGGGAGGAATGACGCTCATCGTTGCGGCGAACGTGGTGGTGCTTCCGGCAATTCTGTTCCTCGTGGCGGACACGAAGCTGGAACCGAAGCGGACGATGAACGCCAAGATGGCGGCTCGTTTCCAAGAGCTGCCGCCCCTCTCCACACGTCGTTTCCGCGCGGGCATCATGCTCGTCGCGGCAGCAGTCATTTGTGCGGTGGCGCTCACGGGACTGCCGAACATCGGCATCGAATACGACATGGCCAAGATTCAGGCCTCGAACAGTCCCGCGTGGGATCTGGACGAGGAGGTCGCCGAGATGGTGGACCTGTCGCTGATTCCGGCCGTCGTGCTCGCGGACTCGCCGGAACACGCGGCGAGGATCGCGGCCGAGGCGCGGAATCGAATGGAGACGCTCCCCGCGGGCGCTGCCGTTCAGAACGTGCTCACGCTTCAAGACCTGGTCCCGGCCAAGCAGGCCGAGAAGCTCGAGGTGCTCGAGGGACTCCGTGAAGACATCGAGCGACTGCCGAAGAAGGTCCGAACCGAGGGCGAGCTCGCGGATCCGTATCAGCAGTTGGTGCGAACGATCGAGGCCGGTCCGGTGACGGTCGAGAAGCTTCCGGTGCCGCTTCGCGCCCCGTTCGAGATGAAGGAGGGCGAAGAGGGGGCGACCGTGCTCATCTTCCCGAGCCGCAATTTGACCGATGCCGACATCATGTTCCAGCTGGCCGAGATCGCCTACGACCTCCCGCCGGGCACTCCGGACGCCGAGCCGGAGCGTGGCATCAATGATGCGCTCATCTTGCTCGACATCATCGCTCTGGTGGAGCGCGACGGCGTACGGATGTTGGCGATCACCATCTTCGGCCTGTTGTTCACTGCGTTCGTTGCCTTCCGTCGGCCGCGTCGGATTCTGATGCTCGTCATCACGATTAGTGCGGCGATTTTGGCAGCGCTGGGAGTGATCGGACTGCTGGGCGTGAAGTTCAACTTCATCAATCTGATGGTCCTGCCGATCTGGCTGGGGCTAGGGGTCGATGCGACGTTCCACCTGATGGTTCGTTGCGAGGAATCCCCGGGCGACCTCGCCGGTTTCGTTGCCACAATGCTCGCGGTGAGCGCGGCGTTCATCACGAGCATGATCGGCTTTGGGTCGATGTTCGTGACCGAGCATACGGGGCTGTACACGATGGGAATCGCGGCGGTGGCCGGGCTCGGAACGATCGCGGTGGTCAGCATGTTGATTCAGGGCGCCGTGTTTTTGCGTCTGGATGAGAACGACGACTGAATGTTTCGATGGCTCTCGATGCTTGGTTTGGTGTTCGTGCTGGCGACGCCCGTGTTGGTGTATGCCCAGCCAGAGCCCAATGAGACGACGCAAGCTGCGGCGGTCGAGTCGTGGATCTGTCCGATGGAGTGCGACGGTCTGACGTTCGACGAGGCCGGGGATTGTCCGGTGTGCGGGATGCATCTCGTGCCGCACGAGAAGCCGGGGTTCTTCGATCCGGCCGCGCTCGATGATGCGAAGACGTTCGAGAAGCCGAAGACTGCACTCATGCCGGGGCTCGATTCGACCTACTTCTACGTGGGCAGCGTGGCGCTATTGCTGCTGTCGCTCTTGCTCTTCGTGTTGTTTGGAGAGCCGCGTCGAAACATGAAGAAGACGTCGGAGCGGTGGGAGTATCCGCGGTGGGAGATTTCGCGGGGTTGGTTCGGGCGATTCGTGAAGTCGAAGGCATTTCAGCCGGTGCTGCAGGTACCGGTCGTGCTGTTGTTTGCGTTGGTCATCAGCGCGGGGTTGTTCGGCAATCAGGACCCGAGTCGGAACATCGCGCCAGTGCTCACCTGGAACATCTGGTGGATGGGGCTCATCTTCTTCGCGTTCATCGCGGGTGAGATTTGGTGCACGGTTTGCCCGTGGATGGCAGTTCCCGACTGGCTGAGCCGCGCGGGGGCGAAGTTGAGCGGGAAGGTGCGTCCGCTCGGGCTGCATCGCCCGTGGCCGAAGGCGCTCAAGAGCCTGTGGCCGGCGATCGTGATGTTTCTGGGCGTGACGTGGCTGGAGCTCGTCTACGAGGCGCCGTACCGCCCTGCCCTGACGGCGATGATGGGGCTGGGGATGGTGCTCTTTGCGGGCCTCACGCTGTTCGTCTTCGACCGCAAAGGGTTTTGCCGTTACGTGTGCCCGGTAGGTCGTGTGACGGGCGCGTACGGTACGACCGGCATGCTCGAGATTCGGCGGAAGGACACGGCCGTCTGTCACTCGTGCAAGACGAAGGACTGCTTCCACGGAAACGAGAATGGTCTGCCCTGCCCCACGTGGGAGTTCATGGGCGCGATGAACGAGAACATGTCGTGCACGATGTGCACGGAGTGTTTGAAGACGTGCCCGCACGACAACATCGGGCTCAATATTCGGGCGCCATTGGCCGACCTGATGGGACCGCATCGCAAGCGTGCCGACGAGGCGTGGCTGCTCTTGATGATCCTGATCATCACGATTTTCCACGGCCTGGCGATGATTCCGCTGTGGACGCACGACATCGTGCCGCCGTTTCGCGAAGCGGCCGCTGCGACGGGTTGGGACCCGGGCTACATGACGGCATTTACGGTCGCGATGGCGGCCTTCGTCGCGGGGTTCGTCGGCCTATACTACCTCGTCTGCATCGCCGTGAAGTTCGCGTCGGGCAACGTGATGTACAAGGTCAAAGACTACTTCATCGCGTTCAGCTACGTGCTATTGCCGGTCGCGCTCACCTACCACCTGGCCCACAACTCGCTGCACTTCTTCTACGAGGGGAGCAAGCTGGTGAGGCTTGCGTCGGACCCATTCGGTTGGGGTTGGAATCTGTTCGGAACGGCGGAGTCACCACTCACGATGTTGGTGCCGATGCCGGTGCTGTGGGGAGCGCAGATTCTGCTCGTCCTGTGTGGACAGCTCGGATCGCTCTGGCTCGCGCGGCGTACGGCCCACCGCATGTTCGGCAACAAGCATCAGCGCATCCGAGCGCTGGTGGTTTGGGTCATCTCCATCGCCCTCTTGAGCCTCGCGGCGCTGTGGCTGCTGAATCAGCCGATGGAGATGCGGACGGCCTAGTTTCAGGTCGTTTCAGATGAAACGCGTCCTTAAGTCGCGCATATTCGGGGTGAATGATTCGAACGGAGAGCCTTATGCGCTGGATTATCGCACTCACTCTGCTCGCGGCCGTTGGCTGCGGCGACGACCCGATCAAGAAGGGCAAGAATGTTGGCCCTACGAACGTCGGAACGAACAACGTTTCGACCAACAACACGACGGCGAACAACGTCGCGCCGAACAATGTCGCGCCGAACAACGTCTCGCCCAACAATGTCGCGCCCAACAACGTGTCGGACGGCCCGTGCGCGCGGCTCGATCAGACGTCTTTGAGCTTCCCGATGACATCGCTCGAGACTTCGGTGGTGCGCACCGTCGCGCTGCAGAATTGCAGCACGACCGAGCTGCTCGAGGTCGAGGCGGTGTCGGTCGAGGGTGATTCCTTTTTCGCGAACGTGCAGGGCGAGGGTGTTGCGCAGCCTGGTGAGAGCATCGAAATCGATGTGGTCTTCGAGCCGTTCGAGTCGGTCGAGTACGTCGGCGCGGTCGTCATCGCGCATTCGGCCAGCGACGATCCAGCGCTTGTGAGCTTGACCGGACGCGGCACGAGCGACGTCTGCGTGACCCCGGTAGCGCGCGTGCGAAGCGCGAATGGCGGCAGTTTTGGGATGAGCGCGCAGGTCGAACCCGGCGACACGGTCGAGCTCGATGGCAGTCAGTCTTCGTCGCCGTTTGGCGGATTGACCTTCGCCTGGTCCATCGTCGGTGCTCCGGCGGGTTCGCAGGCAATGTTGAGCAACAACGCCGCCGCCTCGCCGGTCTTCACGCCGGATTTGGCCGGGGAGTATCGAATTCGCCTCCTGGCTTCGGACGCCGAAGGTTCGGAGCCGTGCGAGACCGCTGAAGTCACCGTGCGAGCGGTTCCGCCGAGCAATGGCGGCACGAAGATTTTCCTCCAGCTCACCTGGTCGACGCCGGCCGATGCCGACCCGACTGACTTCGACAGCTCCGACCTCGACATCCACTGGATGCGAAACCCCGGACCATGGGGATCGAACATGAACGATTGCCACTATGCCGCAGTCAGCCCTGATTGGGGCGTGATTGGCGACACGTCCGACAACCCATCGCTCGATCTCGACGATTCGGCCGGCGAGGGTCCGGAGAACATCAGTCACGAGAATCTGGAGGCTTCGAAGACGTACTCCGCGGGTGTGCACTACTACGACGACAAAGCGCTGGGGGCCTCGAAGGTGACCGTTCGCCTCTACGTGAACGACGTGCTGACGTACGAAACGCGAGAACAGCTCATCAGCAACAAAGACGACTTCATGCACGTCTTCGACTACTCGGTGAGCGGGGGCGTCACTGAGCGACTGACGACGACTTCTGGAATTCCGTGAGCATCGCCCCAAAAAAATAGATCCGATTTGCGCGGGTCTCGTTGATAGAATGGAACGTTCGAACCAGCGAGAGCCCGCCATGAAATCCATCGTCTCCACCTTCGCTTTTGCCGCGCTATTTCTGGCCGCGAGCCAATCCTTCGCGATTGGCCTGCTGATTCCGAATGACGACGGCGTGCGTCCGTTCGACGTGGAGCAGCACCGCGCGACGGTGACGATCACGAACAACGCGGCGGTCACGAAGGTCGAACAGGTCTTCCGGAACCACACGAACCGCCAGATGGAAGCGGTGTTCGTCTTCCCGATCCCAGAAGGCGGCACAGTGAGCGAGTTCTCGCTCTGGATCGAAGGCAAGAAGACGAAAGGGGCGGTGCTCGAGAAAGACGAAGCGCGAGCGATCTACGAGCGCATCGTGCGTCGCACGCAGGACCCGGGGCTGGTCGAGTATATGGACGGCAAGTTGTTCCGGGCGTCGATCTTCCCGATCCCACCAAACGGCACGCAGAAGCTCGAGATTCAGTTCGGTCAGGTGCTCGAGCGCGAAGGCGGAATGTACCGCTTCACCTACCCGGTCGCCGCCGGGCGCAAGTACGTCGCGGCGAAGACCGCGAAAGACTTCACGGTCGCGGTGAATCTGAACTCCAGCATTCCAATCAGCTCGGTCTACTCGCCCAGCCACACGATCGGCACCACGCGGATGTCCGACGGCAAGGTGATCGTCGGCTCCGAAGAGATGCACGCCGAGCTCGACCGCGATTTCGAGCTCTACGTCAGCTACAGCAAGGAAGACATCGGGTTGTCGTTCCTGTCGCACGACCCCGACGGAGCGGGTGGCCAAGACGGCTACGTGATGCTCGCGCTCGCGCCGCGGGTCGAAGCGCCGGCGCAGGAGGAGATTGGCCAGACGTTCACGTTCGTGATGGACACGTCGGGCTCGATGGCGGGCGACAAGATCGAGCAGGCGCGCAAGACGCTTACGCACTGCATCGAGAAGCTTCGTCCGCAGGACAACTTCAATGTGATTCGCTTCTCGACGGCGGTGGAACCGTTCCGGCAGGCGCCGGTGAAGGCGAGCAACGGTAACAAGGCTGCGGCGATCGAGTTTGCGACGGAACTACGAGCGGCCGGCGGCACCGCAATTCATGGGGCGCTCGTCGCCGCGCTCGAACAGCGCACTTCGCGCGACCAGCCGCACCAGATCATCTTCGTCACGGACGGAACGCCGACCGTCGGCCCTGGGCAAACCGCCGAGATTGTCGACGCGGTGAAGCCGCGAGTCGCCGCGAATACGCGCATCTTCACGTTTGGCGTCGGCTACGAGGTCAACGCGGTGTTGTTGGACAATCTCGCTCGCGTCGGTCGTGGACGCCCCGACTACGTGAAGCCGGAGCAGGACATTCGTACGGCCGTGGCGGCGCTCTACACGCGGATCTCGGCGCCAGTGTTGTCGAACATCAAGCTCGACGATGGCGGAATGCGCCTCTACGACGCCTACCCGAACCCGCTGCCCGATCTCTTCAAAGGCGACCAGATCGTGATCTTCGGGCGCTACAAGCGGCTGCCGACGCGCCCGCTCGTGGTGAGCGGCAACGTGGGCGGTGAAGGTCGCGAGTTTCGCTTCGGAGGCGGCGGTGGCGACAAGCCGCTGGCCCTCGACGCGTCCTCTGAGGCTCCGCTCGAGTTCATGCCGAAGCTGTGGGCCACCCGAAAGGTTGGCTTCCTGCTCGAGCAAATTCGACTGAACGGCGAGCAGAAAGAGCTCAAAGACGAGGTCATCTCGCTCGCCAAACGATTCGGCCTGGTCACGCCCTACACGTCGTACCTCGCGGTCGACGACAGCGAACTGGAAGGAAATCAGCCGCAGATGGAGCCCCTCATGGATCGAAACGCCGATCGGCGTCCAATGCCTCGAGTGCGCGCGGACAAGCGCGCGGGCTCCGGATTTGGTGGCGCGGCGGAGGAAGCACCAGCGGCGGCACCGATGGACGGTGCCGACTTCGACGAAGAATCGGGTGAGGCCGCAGTTGCCGCCTCCAAGGCGACACGCGACTACAAAGAAGCCGAGCGTGTGAACAAGGACGCCGGCTCGACGCGGTGGATCGCTGGCCGTACCTTCACGTTCTCGAACGGAACGTGGGTACAGAACGGAGCGAGTGCCGGCAGCGCCAAGAAAA
>CAYLMO010000106.1:0-15657 GCA_964384605.1 uncultured Bradymonadales bacterium
CCGAGAAATGGGCGTCGCAGCCCGGTGGGTAGCCGAAACGGTCGACCCAGAACTTCGCTCGTTCCAGCGGTTCGGGACCGAATGGTGCCTCGTAGAGTGCGGTAGCCGCCTGCGCTTGGGCAATTTCGAGCACGACGTCGCGACAGGCGTCTGGGTCGTCGATTCGCGCGCAGATGCCTCGGACGATGGTGCGGATCGGCGCTTGGGGGGCCCACGGCGTGAGGTTGACCTCCAGGACGTCGAAGATCGCGTCTTCGAGTTCTTCTCTAGGTGGCGCCCACGTCCGGTCCGTTTTCAACGCGTATCGGAGATGGTCGAGCGTCGGCTCAACTCCCAGATCCATCATGCGCTCCACGACGGCGGGATTGTTGCCGACGATGGCGAATTTCAGCGTGTCGAAGCCTTCCCAATCGCCGCGCGACACGAGCGCGGTTGGGTCCGCGCCGCGTTCCAGCAGAAGGTCGACGAGCTCGAGCGAGCCGGCGTAGCAGGCGTCGTGAAGGGGCGTCGAGCCGCCGCTCCGCTTGTCAACGGGTGTGCTCTCGAGGCAGAGCTCGACGAGCCACGTCAGGCCGCCCTCGGCGGCCGCATGCGCCAGCCCCGGCCGGTCGGTCTTCGCGCCAGCCTCGACGAGCACGCGCGCAACGCGAGACAGGCTCCGAATCGCCGCCTGGTGCAACGGACTTCGCATGCTGCCGTCTTTCCGCTCGACCTTTCGGTTCGGGTCGGCTCCCGCGTCGAGGAGCGCCTGTACCGTGCTCGGGTCGTCGTCGGTCGTCGCGCCGCTGCGGTAGAGCGCGTAGAACAGCGCGGTTTTTCCCGACCGGTCGACGACGTTCACGAGCTCCCGATTCGCATTCGCGATGTGCTCGAGGTCGTCGAGCACAGCGGCTCGCGTGAGCGCATCATGTTCTTCCTTCCGGACGGTTCCCTTCATAGTTGCGACCCGATAGCGTAGAAGCCGGTTGGATTCGTTCTATTCGAACGCCGAAACGGGGGCAAACGCGCGTCACTCTGCTCGTAATGCTCGCCAACCGAGTTCCTCGTGGAGTCACAATGAAGGTCTATCTTGATGATGAGCGCGAGGCGCCTGAGGGCTGGATTCAGACGCGGTGGCCAGACGAGACCATTGAGCTATTGAAGACCGGCGAGGTGACAGAACTGAGCCTGGACCACGACCTGGGCGACGACGAGCGTGGTACCGGCTACGACGTGGTCCTGTGGGTCGAGGAACAAGTTGCGACCGAAGGCTTCGAGCCGCCAGCGATGAACGTTCACAGCGCGAACAGTTCGGCACGCATCAAGATGGAGGCGGGCATTGCGGCAATTGAACGACTCTGGAGTCAGCTCACGGAGAAGCCGTGATCACGGCTGCCAAGACTGAATGGGCGCCTATCGACGGCGAGCTCCTCAGCATCGACCTGAATACCGACGGGATTGCGGCGGCCGTGTTCGAATTGAAACGGCGACGCGTGATCGCGACCGAGTACGGCACAATGTTCGACGTCGAAAAGGCCTTCGCGGTTCGATGGGTTGACCATGGTCACCTCGCCATCTTGGCCGACAAAGACCTTCTCATCTATCAGCTGGACGGGACCTGCAATGTGACCATCGAGGTGGTGCAGCCCTACGACTGCTTTCTCGCCGGTCCCGAGATGGTGGTGTTCACCAGCTACGTTTATCAGAGCAAACAGTTTGACGACGGTTTGACCGCCTATCTCCTTGATGGAACGCCCATCTACCATCACAACCGGTACGGCGAAGGGACGACAATCTGGTCGCTGTACGCAGCATCTTGGACCTCCGATGGCCGGGTGGCATGCCTGAACAATTTTGGGGCGTACCAGGTGATCGACCCGGTTGCCGTTGAGGTCGACATTCATCAAGTTCCGGAACGGCTAAAGACGGCGTACGCGATCCAAGCTTTCGATGCCATGGCTCCGGAGTTCCATGTTGGTAAGGGCGACGAGGGAACCCTGTTGAGATGGCACGTTGAGACCGAAGAAGTTGTTGAACTCGGCCAAGCAACGGGCTGGTTGAGTCCATTGCGCGGCGGCGGTTTCGTCAAACCGGTTCGGGGTGGGTACGAACGCTTGCTCATTTCTGGGCGCAAAACGCCTTAGCGCGTGGAGGACAAGAGGTTCTGGGACGACACCACGATGGGTTCGACAGCGCGAGAACCTCACTGCTCGAGTCGGTAGTCCAAGATCACTTTCCCACTCTCGATGCTGTCGCGGACCTTCCGACCCTTCAAATCCTGCAGCTCACTGGCCTCGAAAGCGTTTTCCTGAAGCGCATTACACTCCATGGCAAACGACTGCTCATCCACCACGTCGCCGGCAGACAAGTCCTTTGTCGTGACAGCTACCTCGCCAAGGTACGGAGCGGGGCAGACGGCCATCGGGCCGTCGCCGTCCATCTGCTTGCAGTCGATCGTATCGGTCAATTCGCAGGCGCTCGCGAAATGAGTGGACGCCTTCTGCTTTGAGCCGATGTCGAAGAACGACATACCGGCCCAGACGTGCGCAAAACCGAGCGACTCGCGATACGTCGTCTGACGTTCGGGATCGCTCTCGATGCACTTCTCTGTCACCGACTGCCACTGACTCATCAGCTCGGGGATTCTGGTCGAGAGGAGCTTCCCACGACCGTTTGGCGCGGTTCGTTCGACCTTGTCCATCAATTCCGCCCGCTCGAAAATCAGCTCCTGGACGTTGTCTACACACGCAACTTTCGGAACTTCTGGTGGTGAAAAGTCGACATTGGAAGCCTCCAACACGGGCGGTTTCTCCGACATAATCCGAACATCTGCGAGCGTTTGGTCGCTCAGCGTTCGATAGTTGAAGTGGAGCGATTCGAGGACCCGGGCGCGTTTGTGCTGGGTCCACTCGGGGATCCTCGCCAGATCGAGATAGACATCGGCGGTAGCCCGCTTCAACGGCACGTCTTTGCCAAGACTCGCCTTTGGTTCGGTCGACTGGAAGACGAGCAGGTCACCATCTCGTTTCGTGACGGTGACACGCTCACCGAGCCGTTTCTGCAGGTCGGCCACAGAGATGTCGCCCCGCACAGACATCACGAGCGCGTGGCGGTCAGGCCCATATCCTTCGAGCTCGCCCCACGAAATGAAACGAGCGGCCACCGGCATGACACCCTCAATCGCCGGAAAGGACCGCGCGCAGAAGACAAGTGCCGCGTTGACGCTGCCGATCTTTGGAAGCTGGTTCTGAACACATTCCGGAATGTCGACCAGGTCAATGACCGAGTTTTTTCGCTTCATCTCGGGGTGAAATGCCGCATCGAGCGCGGCTGAATCGAGCCCCACCGAACCCTCGAGCCAGGGCTTCATGCCGCCGGGCGGCGTCAGACTCGGAAGGGTGACCTGTTCATGCGCCGTCGCCAGCTGATGAAGCTCGACGCCCTTGCTCGTGTGGCTGTGCACGCTGCTGAAGCCGAGCCCCTCGGTCGCCTGAAACACGAAACTGTGGTCGTGAAACTCGTTCGGATCAAAGATGGGCATCGACAGAAAACCGAGCCCGCTCGCCAACAATCTGGTCACGTATTCGGGGAGGGCTTTCGTTGTGGCGCTCGCCATCTCTTCGTCAATCGATACACCAAAGAAGACGTCGAGTAGCTCGCCTGAAATCCAGAGGCTCGCAAGCCCGTCGCTCGTCGCGAAGTGGTGTCGCGCGGGTGTCATTCCGGGCGGCTCGTCCGAGGCTGCCTGAGCGACCGACCTCGGTGAAGATCTGACCACGACATAGTCAACCAGCGCCTCGACCTGCGCACCTTCCTCAGTTGTGGACATAGCGGCGGCGAGCTCGTCGACATCCGTTGCCGGAACGAAGACGTCGACGTGCACCGAATCCTCGAGTTTCTGCGCGGGGGGAAGCCCCAGTCCGAGATTCAAGACGTGTCGCCACCTTTGGCTGCTGGTTGTGTCGAGATTGACCCGAACGTACGCATCGCGCTCGAGGTCGACGTGCTCGATGTAGTTCGAAGCGCCAGGCATCTGCGGCGCAACAAGCTGCGCGGCTTCGAGCGGACCCTCGTTCGCGATTGTCGTCAGATACTGCTCGATACTTCGCGGAACCCGTAGGTCGTCGAACGTGTCGATGAACTGCTGCAAACCGCTCCACGGACCGAGCTGAAACCGACCGATCGCCAGCGTGTTCGGGCTATCGAACGCAGACTCCAGCTCGGCGGGCACTTTGAGTCGCGTCCCGGGTGTCGCGGGCCGCTCTTCCACTTGCTGCTGCACGACCTCCTGATCGCCGGTTGTCGGCGGCGAGTTCTTGTCGCATCCGGCGACGAACATTGTGAAGAGGGCGACGAAGGTGACTAGATGGACTTTCATTGAAAGCGTCCGCGGTGGGCGTGGTCTGCGCATGTCGGTTGGCTATCACAACCGAATCGAGCGCGCGAGTTGACCACGGAGATGCGTCAATGACGGAGTGCAGGACCTTGCGTTGGCGTTGTTCTCCGTGAAGATTCGAAACAAAAAAGGGCGGGAGAGATGCGGATTGGCTTGCCAATCTACATCTCCCCCGCCCAAGTAGTGGAGGCGGCGGGAATCGAACCCGCGTCCGCGAACCATCCATCAAACGCATCTACGTGTGTAGTTCCGGTTTATTGGAGTTACCCTAGTTTGACTTCATCGCTGCTGCCCCAGAACAGGCCACATGCTACGGAAGGGTCTTCGAAATGTCGCGAAAGCTCGAAGGCCGAAGCTGCTTTCACCAAGCCTACAGTGTGTCGTCCAGGCAGGCCCGTAGGCAAAGCCTGCAAGGACGGGTGGCTTGTGCCACAACGCTTTGCTAGCCGAAGCTAGCGTGAATGGGGTTTATTAAGCCGCCATCCGAAGCTGCATATTATCGTTTGCAGTTGTGTACGATGTCTAAGGTTATTACGCAGTCATAGACCCTGCGACACGCTACGTTTGCTTCAGTATCCACGTCGAAGCCAGTGCGCCCCCTCACTTGAAAAAGTGGGAGAAACTTCGGGTGTGAAGCGTTCTCTTCACTTGTCAAAGAAAGCCGGCGCCCCGTGGGGCTGCCCGGCTCGTTGCTGCATGGGGACTATAGGGACATTCGGGCGTGAAGCAAGGCTGCGGGCCGGGAATCGACCGGTGCGGCGCGTGGCGTGCCGGTAGGAGCGATGTGCTTGACCACCCGGTCGGACGTGCCTGAAGCTTGGGAGACTCCGAGGCAAGCATGACCGAATCGAAACGAAACCGCTGGGTTTTGCGTGGCGCCGTGGCGCTCACGGTGTTGGGCTTGGTCGCCGTCGGAGCGGCGGTGCAGCTCGGCGTCTGGCTCGAGACCGAGTACCCCGCCGGGGCCGACCAACCGGCCGACCTCGGCTGGCCCGACCTCCCGACGGACCCCGCCAGCGACGCGCCCGGCGACGAACGCGACCTCCCCGACAACCTCATCGTCATCGTCGATTCCGACGGCATTGTGTTCGACACGCGCAGAGTCCGGAATGCCGCGCTCCTCGAGGCCTGGCGCCTGGACTTCGGCGTCGAATCCAACCGCTCGCCCACCCTCCTGCAGGCCCTGAAGAACGCGCCCAGTGCGCCCGACCAGGCTTCGCTCGAGGCCCTGAAGCCACTCGAGCGGGGCTATCCGGTCATCGAGCTGAGCGGCGGCGAGATTCCGGCGGCGAAACGCACGGCCGACAACCGGCTGGACCTCACGGCGGTGCAAGACGAGCTCGACGCCATCGAGGCACTTCGCGAGCGCTTTCGGTCGCTGCCGACACTCTCGGGGGTCACCGTGGCAGCCGAGCCCGACCTGAGGTTCGAGGCCGTCGCCACACTCATGTGGTCGCTGGTTCCGGTCGGTTCGATGCGCTTCGATCTCGTTCGGCCGGGCAGCACCCAGCAAACCGAGCGGGTCGAGACCTTCCCGTTGACCGGCGCATGTGTGCGCACCGACGCGCCCGTCGCTCCGTGCGCGATTCCCCACGCCGTGGTCACGGAGTCCGGCACGTGGTTCTTCGCGGCCGACGGCGACCAGGGAACGATTTGCGACCAGATGAACGCCGGAGTGCACATTAACGCACGGCTGGCCGGCGACGCGCCCGCGCCATGGAACGGCGATTGGCGCAACGCGCCGCTGCAGGGCCCCGACAAGTGTGGGTTCGCGAGTGAGCATGTCTTCGAGGGGGCGGCGAGGCGCGTGAGCTCCAATCCGTTTGCCGGGTTTGGAGCAGTGCGGGTTTGCGACGTTGCGACGGTGGCCTACGCCCCAAACGTGAGCTACCGACGGGTCCACGCCGCCGTAGAACAGCTCGCCAAAATCCCCGAGGTCCGACGGATTGCCCTTCCGGTTTCGGCAGAGATTGCGGCAGCAACTTGTGAGGTTCCAGGCCGACTCCGCCAGCCGGAGTGACAGTCGAGCCCCTACGCATCGGCGCCGACGTGCTTGACCACCCGGTCAAACGTGCCTGAAGCTGTCGAACTCAAGTCCCAGCGAGCCGACGGTTTTCGCGCCTGCCCGAGGAATCCAGATTGAGTGACGAGCAGCGCCGCACGCACCCTATCGCGTGGATCTTCCCGACCATGGTCGCAGGCCGCGTCTTGGGCGCCGCTATCTCGCCGCTCCTCTTTGCCCACGCTCCCGCGGTGCTCATCGCGCTGAGCCCGTTCCTCGTGAACCTCGTGATGGTCGCGCCCATCGTCGGTGCCCCCGTCTACTTCCCGCTCGCGCTCGCAATCACCACGATGCAGGCCACGATCGGCTTCCTGTTTGGAAGCACCTTCGGCCCTCGCGCGCTCGCCTGGCTCGTGGCGAAGACGCCGGTGTCGGAGGCTCGTGCGAACTTCTTCCTGGACCTTGTCCGAAAGGCTTCGGCGTTTGCCATCTTCGCCATCCCAGGCCCGATTCTAGGCGTCATCGCTGGCGTGGCTGGGATTCGTCGACGCACGTTCTACATCCTCGTCGCGCCGGCGCAGGCGATCTGGGTCGCGGCGGCGTACTTCGTGGGCGAGGCGTTGCTCGAGTGGATCGAGGTCGTGCGGACGTTCATTACGTCGCATGCGTTCGAACTGACCTGTCTGACAGTGTTTGCGTTTGGAACCAGGTGGGTCGTCGCCCGCATTCGGGGCGGATCCGAGGCTGTGGAGCTCTAAGGCCGTAAGATCCCTTAGAAATCCCGTCGCGTGTATCCACGCGGTGCGCGGGAATTGTCAACGAAATGGAGTTTCTTGGCGCTCGGTCGCGTTTCTTTTTTAAGGAGGACTCTAATGACTCACGCGCCTGAAGTAGGAGATCGGCTAGGCGACTATGAGATAGGTGGAGTGCTGGGAAAGGGCAGTTTTGGCGCGGTGTTCCGAGTTTCGAGCATCCGCATGCCCCGTACTTTTGCGCTGAAGTGGATGCACTTTAGTGACGATCGCAAAGGTGCACGAGCCGTGATGCGCGCGGAGCGCGAGATTACGGCGCTCGCGGCGTTCCACCATCCCAACATTGTCGGCCTGGTCGATGTCTTTTCGCCTGCGTCCAATCAGCTCGCCATCGTCATGGATTATGTCGAGGGCGAGTCGCTGGTTGGATTGCTTCCGGAGCTGTCGCCGGCTCAATTTTTGTTGGTCTTTCGACAGATCGCGTCGGCGCTCGCGCGGGTGCATCGGAACGGCATCACACATCGCGACGTGAAACCGTCGAACATTCTGGTTTCGTGGCCATACGCCGCGGGCGAGCCGCACGCGGTGTTGATCGATTTCGGGATTGCGCTTCGAGCTGAGGATGGCACCGAGGCAGGTTTTCTCGGCAGTCCGGCCTACGCGAGTCCGGAGCAGGCGATCGGCGGGGAGGTCGGTCCGCCGAGTGACGTGTTTTCGCTGGGCCTGATTGCCTATGAAGCGGTCACGAAGATTGCGCCATTCCTGTCGGATTCGATCGACGAATCGCTGAGCCGCCACGCCGCTTGGCGACGTCCGTCGCTCGAAGCATTCTCCGGGTTTCAGTACCCACAAGCGGTGTGTTCGCTCATCGAAGACATGCTCGAGGTGGACCCACGCGAGCGCCCCGAGATGAGTGAGGTGGCGAGTCGGACGGACCGAGCGCTCGGCTACTCGGAAGTGCTGAAAGGGAGCGATCTCTCGGAGCCTTCTGGCGGCCTGGCCGAGTCGTCTGTGTCGGAAGCGACAGTCGATGTTCTGGAGCGAAATGGCGACCGAGTGTGGGTCGAAGCCGACTACCTACGGGTTCGACGGCGAGAGACCGACCAGGTGGAGCTCTACGCGTTGCAAGGGCTCGAGCCGGTCGTCGCCATCGCGACCGACGATGGTGTCGCGTTCTCGCTGACAGGTGGTGAGGTCGTCCTCACCGATGGACTGACCGAGATTCGCCGCGAGTTCGACAGGACCGTGGTTCAGCTCATCGAGCTCGCCGACGGCGGGGTCGAGGTGCTGACCGCAGACCGGAACCGGTTTGCCATCGCGCCGAACGGCGACGTGTCGCCGCTACCGCGTCGCGATCGGAAGGTCAGCTGACGACCTCCTCCGCCCTACCGAACGACCTCAATTTGCCCGACGAACGGGAAGGTCCGCTCCTTGGGGTCTCCTGCGAACAGCTGGATTTGATAGGTGCCTGACGACGGCACTTTGCACTCGATGCGCTCGCGTTCGCGCCCGGGGATGAGGTCGCAATCGCTGACTTTGGCGCCCGTGCTGGGCTGTACCAGGTTCGCGATCACCTTCCGTCGCCGCGGGTTTGCAACGGCCATCGTCGCGGTCTCGCCGACGCTGATCTGGGAGCGGTCTGGCTCGAGCAGCACGAGGCCCTCTCGATAGAAGCCGGTTCGCATCATCGGTCGTCGCATGAACTCGCCGCGCGTGATCGGCTCAGGCATGAGTTGCCACCGCTCGTTGTCGGGCAGGTGGTCGACGCCGAAGATTTCCGGTGGCGTGAAGAGATAGTCGGTTCGGTACTCCTTTTTGAACACGCCGCCGTTGTAGAAGCCGGCGTTCCACGTGGGGTCGATGAGGTACCACTTGCCTTTGATTTTGGCGGCGTTCCAGGCGTGCCCGCCGCCGGAGATTTCGCCGCCGATGCCGCGGGATACGCCCGGCACGTAGACAATCTCTTCGGGGATGTCGCGGCCCATCTCGACGAGCAGGCGAGCGTAGCCTTCGCAGACGCCGGTCTTGCGTTCGAAGGTCGAGTTGGCGTCTTGCTTCACGCCCGACGTGCTCAAGTCGTAGGCGATTCGGTCGGCCACGAAGTCGTGCATCGCTTTGACGCGCAGGAACGGGTCCGATTCGTTGGCAGCGATGTACTTGGCGACCGCCTGGGCGCTCGTCTTCTGCTCTTCGGGCATGTTCACAACGAGGGGATGCAGCTCGTTCGGCAAGGGCCACGAAGCGCCATCGGTGGGTGTCTTCGGTGGTTCCGGTACATCCGGAGCCGCCGGCTCGCCGTCGGCAGGCTTCGTGCCGTCGGGAACGGCAGGGTCCTCGGGTTTTTCGGGCTTCGTGGTCTCGTCGACGACAGCGACCTCGCCGATCTCATCGGCTTCGGGGACAGTTTCGTCGGTCGAGTCCGCTTCGGTGGCGTACGGGTTTTCGCGCGCCATGTTGTGCAGGCCTTCGAGGCCGCCGGCCATGGCGAACATCACTTCGCGCGTCTGCTCCACCTGCTCCGACGGCTGCGCGTATTCCAGCGGCCAGTCGCCGCGGGTCGAGAGAGCCGTAAACGCGCGCTCGGGGAATGCGCCGAGCAACACCGCCACGAAGATGAGATTCACGAACAGTGTGCGAAGGACGAGTCGGTCGCCGAAGCTCAGGAAGCGGTCTCTGCGCTCCTTGTCGGCTTCCTCACGAGCGGTTTGTTTCGCCTCGAAGCGCTTGGTCGCCCACGCGTCCCACAAGAGCGGAACGCCCGGGAAGAGGAGGGCGCCCACGCTGATCGCGAGCCATGTCGGGCCGTTCGAGTAGATCGCGAGTGAGCTCGCGAGCCACACGGCAAGCACGGGGGTCGTGATGACGAGGAGCCACCAGACCAGGCGAAATGGGAGCGAGAGGAGCTTGAGCATGGGTTCTCCGCGCAAGAGTCTGCTAGGAACCTAACCGCGCGCGTTCGGTGAGGTATTTCAAAATGTTCGGCGGTTCGTTCGGTCTGGTCTAACGACTAACTGACGTCCTCGACGCTCAGTTTTTCTGCCCGTGCGAGGCGGATTCCGGTCGCCCAATCGGGCTCTCGATAGTCGCCCTTGAAGGTCGAGATGCGAATGTAGACTTCGGCGGCGACCAGATTCGGAACCCAGCACAACCAGGTGAGCCAGGGGAACCAGTCGGCGAGGGCGACTCCCTCGGGGGTGGGGAGCAGTCGGACCGTGACGACCGCCATGGTCACGAGGAAGCTCCGAATCATCCACTCACGGTGCGTCCGGAAGTCCTTGTTCTTGGCGGCCCGCCACGCGAACCAGGTCGTCGCGAACCAGACGATCGCGAGCGTCGAGAAGCCGGCTCGTGCGAAGAATCCGAACGGGTTGACGAGCGCCAGCGCAAAGCCGGTGAGGGCGCTCGCAAAGATGAAGTAGACGTAGATCTGGCCGAGCCAGCGGTGGAGCGGGCGGAGCTTCGAACGGAACACGCCACGCACGAAGCCCCAGGGCCCGATGACCAGCGGGGGCAACGCCGTGACCACGTGGAGCCATAGCACGAAGCTGTTGAACGCCGGCTCGCCCGGGATGATCTCCGACGCCACGGTCACGTTCGAACCGAGCCAGCCGATGTGGTGAAGCGCAAATCCGACGAACACCGCGACGATGTTCGCGAGGATCATCAGGAACACCCACAGTGTGATGCGGACGCGCTTGAATGCGCTCGATGCGGGTTGCTTCGCCACGAAGGGTGCCGGTGTGCGCGGTTGAGGTGGTTCGACGATAGGAATCCACCCCTACAAAATCAACCGAGAGGCCGGGTGAAGTAGCGCCAGCCCAGCGTTCCGATGCGCGAGACCATGAGTGCGGTAATCGCCCACCAAACGCCCTGAAGTCCCCAGCCCATCGGTACCACCGCCAACAACAGGGCGCACGCAATCACCGCTGAGACGACCATCGCGACGGCGAGGAACCCGAAGTCCTCCGCACCCATGAAGATACCGTCCCAGACGAACACGAGCCCGTTCACGGGCTGTAGAATCGCCACGAAGACGAACATCTCGAGCACCAAAAGGGTCGCGGCCGGGTCATCGGTGAACAGCACCGGCAGATAGGGGCGGGCGAGCCAGAATGCGCCGCCGAGAAGGCATCCGAAGGCGACTCCCAGCTGGAGGAGCCGATTGCCAACTTCCCGCGCCTCGACCCGAGAATTCGCGCCAACATGTTTCGAGACGAGCGCCTGGCCTGCGACCGCGAGCGCGTCGATGGCGAGCGCCATGAACATCCAGAGCTGGTTGGCGACCTGGTGGGCGGCGACCTCGACGATGCCGACTCGGGCCGCCGTGGCCGTCGCGAGCGTCATCGTGCCGATGAGCGCGCCGGTGCGGATCAGCATCTTTCCGCCCACGCCGAGGAACGGCAGCAACTCCGCGAGCCGTGGCAACAGGGCGCGCACGCCGAACTCCACGCGACGGCGGTAGATGAACCCGATGAAGCCGAACGCGCCGACCCATTGCGCGATGAGCGTTGCGGCCGCAGCACCTCGCAGGCCGAAGTCGAAGCCGAAGATGAGGAGCGGGTCGAGCGCCAGATTCACCAGGTTCACGGCGATGGCGATTCGAAAGGGCGTCTTGGTGTCTTGGAACCCTCGGAACGCGCCGCGCCCGGCGGTCATGAAGAGTACAGCGGGCCCGGCACACGCCCTTATCCGCAGGTAATCCAGGGCGGGTCCGGCGAGCTCGCCGCTCGCCCCCATCAGCTCGAGGATGGGGACGGCGAAGATCTGCAGAAGGGCGAGGGCGAGAACGCCGGCAATCGCGGCGAGCGTGAAGGCCTCGACCACGGCGCGGCCCGCGGCCTCGCGGTCGCCCGCGCCGAACGCTCGCCCGACCCGAGGGGTCGTGCCGTACGCGAGAAAATTGAAGATGACGAAGGTGAACGCAAACAGCGATGCGTTCACCCCGAGTGCGGCCAATGGGACGGTGCCGAGTTGGCCGACGAAGGCCGTGTCGACGAGCGAAACCAACGGGTCGATCGCGAGCCCGCCAAGAGCGGGGAGGGCGAGGTCGAATATGTCGCGATCGTGTCGGTTCCGGAGCATTTCGCGCTACGGGTACCACTCCAGCTGCACGATTTCGACCTCGGAGACGTCTTTCAGCGTCGTCTGCAGCGTGGTCGGGTCTTGGTCGCGGTAGTGGTACGGGTAGAGCTTCTTCGGCTTGAATTCCTTGATGCAGACGGCCGCTTCATCGGGCGTCATCGTGTAAGGCAGGTTCATGCAGACGAACGCCATGTCGATGTTTTCGAGCGCTTTCATCTCGGGCACGCACTCGGTATCGCCGGAGATGTAGATTCGCTTGCCCGCGATGGTCAGGACGTAGCCGTTGCCCATCCCTTTCGGGTGGAAGAACTCGCCGTTCTCGCGCTTGCGCTCGAGGTTGTACATCGGCACGGCCTCGACTCCGACGATCACGCCAACGTCGAATTCTTTGGTGTCGCCGTTCGCCATCACCGTCGGGTTCGGGAGTGCTTCGCCCGCTTCGTCGGCGACCTTCTGAGGCACGACGACTGCGGCGCCTTCCTTGCGGAGTGCGGCGATGGTTGCGGGGTCGAGGTGGTCGCCATGCTGGTGCGTCACGAAGATGATGTCGGCCTTGGGCTCGTCGCCTTCGGCGGCGTCGAGAGCGGACTTCACCGGGTCGACCATGATGATCGCGTTGTCGGCCTTCAGGTAGAAGCTACCGTGCTGCAGCGGAAAGATCTGGATGTCGGTCGGTGCGTCTTCGCCAGCCGTGGTTTCGGCAGCGGCCGTGGTCTCGGGGGTCGTCTCGGCGGCCGCCACGGTGGTCTCGGCAATTGGCTTGTCGTCGCCGGCTTCACTCGGCGTTTCGCACGCGATGAGTGCAAGTGCGGTGGTCAGCAGAATCAGGCGTCGCATGATTCCTCGTTGGACAGAGTGTTGGACGTTACCCGACTTGGATGAACGTGGCGGTGTTTTGGTGCTCACTTTGGCCTCTTGACAGTGCCCGGGGGGGGGGGCGCTATCCTCCAGCAGCCTGCTTGGGCTATCAAAAACCAAACCTGGAGGGGAAAATGAAAAACGTAAGCATTACATCGATTCTTGCATTGACGTGCTTCTTTGGTTCGTCGGCGTTTGCGCAACAACTCGGGACATGTGTGGAAGCTCAGGAATGCGATTGTTCGGTCGAGAACGTGAATGGGTATGACAGTTGTGCTATTTTTGAGGTGGGAGAGGTCCCCAACCCAAGCGATGCGGCGGCTTGGAGGGACTTGGCGAAGATCGAGTCGACCTACGATTCTTCAACGAACACGTTCCATGTAAGCGTCGATTTGAGCGACCCGAGGAGCAACGTGATTCCGATCCACACCAACGGCGGTCAGTGGAGCGACATGGCTGAACTGACGACCTATCTGGAGTCCCTGTTGTTCAGCGGGCCGGTGCCGGAGAGTCTGGACCCGTGTGAAGGTCGCAATATCGTCGTCGACGTCACCGGTGATTTCGGGAGGTTCGATGCGAGCACCGGAACGTGGGCAGCTGACCAGACCTCGAACTTCCTCTGGGCTTTGATCTCGGACGGAAGCGGGAAGCTGTATCTCCGCGACGGAACGGCGCAACCCGCGATGGTGTTCGGCCAGAATGCGAGCTCTGCGTGTCAGAATGATACGGATGACGCGTTCTCCGGTCGCGGATGTTCAACAGTCTTTTCGAGATACACTCTGGAGAGCGAACAGAACGATGCATGTGATGGGAGCCTTCCCACCAACTACAGCCTGGTACTCGCTCCGTTCTATGCTCAAGGCGAGATCTTCAACTTCGGGTGGAATGGTGTGATCGGCGGTCTCGACGCGTTTAGCAACGGCACGGATGTTATCTTCCGACGTCGGTCGGTCGTTGCGGACTATGCCGAAGTTTCCAATGCGTTTTTTGATTCGGGTGCGCTTGTTGCATCTCCGTCGACGAGATCTGCAACGAGATCGTCTGCGGTTGGTCAAGGCCGCTCCATGAGTGACGGTGTCTGCAACCGGGGGATGGCAGATCGAGGTTCTAGGCAGATCGAAACTCGGACCTCGAACGGTTCGGCACCCGCACAGGATTGCCCGGCGTGGGAGTAGTGCACCTACTGGTCGGATTTCTGCTCTTTGCATGCATGTCGGCATGTGAAGTTTCCGTTCGGGAGCCTGATCTCGACGCCGGTCGCTACGATGGCGATGTCGGAAGCACTTTCTCCACCGATGTCGGGCGGGACGGCGGCGAAACGGATTCCGGTACCGATGTCCGTACCGACCCGACGAGCTATCCCGCGTTCGTTTGTAGCTCAGTGAACGAAACGGTGTCGCCAACCCTGCTGACTGACGAACCGTTTCGGCTGTTCGAGCGCGGTGCCGCAGACATCACCCGCCGGAGCGACCTTGTCGCCGAGGGTGCGGTGAACACAGACGGGTCATTGAATTCCACGGGAACGTACCTTACGGCTCCGCCCGAGATGAGGGGCGGGCGAGGCGCGCTTCGCTCGCTGTTCACGGAGGCGGGTGAAGACGTTCAATTGCTTGGAGGCTGGTGGACGGGCAGGGACATCCCGGAGTCAGCGAGGGCTAGCCTGACACTGCTCGTGAACTATCAACCAGTCATCTCGACCTATCAATTCATGGGGCCGGAGGGGGTTGAAACTCTTGGAACGTATCAAGGATCTGGTGCGATGCACCCCATGAAGCAAGACTTCATGAGTTTCGAGATAACAATTCCAGGAGAGACCTTCGAAACTCCAGGCATCTACGACCTCGCGTTGAGGGCTCATGTCTACTCAGAGAATGGGCGTCTCGTGTCGAGGGACTCGCGAATAAGTCTGTACGCTGGCGGGTACGAGATCCCCAGCCATCCGTGTTTCAAAGGTTCCACATATTCGAATCCAACCGAATTTGAAAGCAGCGTCAAAGACGTTCCGGCGCGGGGTTCGGGCATGGTGTATCCGTCAGACCTCGAGTCTCGCAACGAACTCGTAGACGACAGACTCGACGTGATACCCCGTCGGCGACCCCAATCTGGAGTTGTCGATCTGACTCTCTTTCTGCGTGCGATGTCCGACGAGCCACAAACAACAGTGTGGGTGCCGCTGCTGAACGCGAAACCGGTTGGCCCGGCTCGGTTTGTCTATCTCCCTGGCTACATCGAGTCGTTCGGGCCCGCACACAGGGCCACCCTCACCGTCGAGATCCCAAGCGAGCCGTCCAACCATGACCTCGTCGTCGGCCAATGGTTCAATCCATTTGTGCCGACCGCCGATCGTTTTGGAGACCATAGTGATCTCGAACGCATTCTGCTGTCGGGCACGAACTACTTGTTCTACGTGGAGTGACAATTGCGTACTGCGCCTGGTGGAGCAAGACCCTACTCCCTCCACCTCACACGGCGATAGACGGTGCTTCGCGCGACACCGAGGATACGGGCCGCTTCGCTGATGTTGCCGCCGGCTTGTTCGAGTGCGGCGAGCGTTTCGCGGTCGACGGACGAGTCGGACGATGCCGTTT
>CAYLMO010000107.1:0-12496 GCA_964384605.1 uncultured Bradymonadales bacterium
TCCCAAAGCAGCCCGGTAGCATCGTAGCTCGCGACGATTTGTTCCCCGTCATAGACGTACATCTCTTCGTAGCGGAAGACGGGAGTGTTGGGATCTCCGTCGCTAACAACCCGCGCAGCGATTCTGCCGGATGCGTCGTAGAGGTTTATCTCGTGATCAGTGACGTCACCGCCAATCCTCTCGGTTCCGACAAGTCGTGAGAACGGCCCCCAATGTAAAGAATGGTCCAGGAAGTCAGTCGCACGTCCGTTGTCGTCGTGCGAGACAGTCTTGGTCGTTCCATTGAATGTCACCGCCCCAATTCGGTGTCCAGCCGAATGGTCTCTGGTCGCTGAACACTACCCTGACACGGCAGTACTCTCCCACCGTGAGCCATCTTTCGGCCAGAACGAGTGTTTCAGCGAACACGGCCCTGAAAAGGCCGGTATCGACGGTCCGAATCCGCCCCTACCCACTAGACTTACGAGGATCGGCGAGTCCATTTGGTACCCAAATTGGTACCTGGACTCGCCGATTTTCGTGTCAGCGTGGAGGCCGCGCGTTCGGATGGGCGGACCCCAACCTTGCCAAGGTTGAGGTCGCCGGTTCAAATGCGGTCTCCCGCTCTCCGAAAACCCCTCGATAGTTCGAGGGGGTTTCTCATTTCTTGCCTCTCTCAGCGCGGGACCGATGTCCCACTCGAAACTGGGTGGGTCCCACAGAATGTTCACCGTTCGAATCACGCACCTCGCGCCGCTCTTGAAAGGCCTGACCGGGAATCAGGATTGATCGCTCACTACACCCAAGAATACACCCAAGGCGAAATTCGGCCCAAGAAATGCGAAAGCCGCGTAGACCTGTTTGACCAGTGTCTATGCGGGTCTTGCATGAAGTGGGCGCGGCTGGGATTGAACCAGCGACCCCATCCGTGTGAGGGATGTGCTCTACCTCGGTACGTCGTTGCGATCTCGGGCCACCCGATTCGATAGATCGAAATGGCTGCCAGTTCGGCGGTCAATCGACCCGAGGGACTACGAATGCGAAACGAGATCAACATCTACGCACCAGACAACTGCTTCACTCCTCGAACTGCGTGTTCATCCTCGAGGTCGGCGAGCTCGTCCGGATGACGCATTCAAATGGCAGCGCCCACCCCGAAAACGAGCAAAGCGAGCTACCGCGACACGCTCGCCCGAACCGCAGCAATCACTCGCCCCTGCTCCTCGTCCGTCATCCCGCTCCCGCTCGGCAAACAAAGCCCCCGCCGAAACAGATCCTCCGACCGACCAGGCCCCACGAACTCGCTGCCTTCAAACAGCGGCTGCATGTGCATCGGCTTCCAAACCGGCCGCGACTCGATGTTCAAGCTCGCCAGATGCTCCCGAATCTCTTCGTTCGAGACTGGCGTCTCGTCCGAGGTCGTCAGGCATGTCAGCCACCTCGTGTGCTCTCCCCACGAAGCCTCCGGCTGAAACTCGAAGCCCGGAACGTCGCCCAGCTCCTCCACATACCGGTCGAAGATCGCCCGACGCCGCGCCACGCGCTCGCTCAACACGACCAGCTGCCCTCGCCCGATCCCCGCACAGATATTGCTCAAGCGGTAGTTGAAGCCCACTTCGCTGTGCTGGTAGTGCGGCGCCGGATCCCGCGCCTGCGTCGCCAACTTTCGCGCCTTCGCGACGAAGTCCGCGTCGTCCGAAACCAGCATCCCGCCGCCCGACGTCGTGATGATCTTGTTCCCGTTGAAGCTGAAGATACCGCACACCCCGTCGTTCCCCGGGTGCCGCCCCTTGTACGTCGAACCCAACGCCTCGGCGGCATCTTCGATCAACGGCACCTCGTACTTCGCGCAGGCCGCCACGATCCGGTCGAGGTCCGCACACTGCCCGTACAGGTGCACTACCATCACCGCCGCCGGCAACTTGCCCCGCTGAGCGCGCTCCCGCAGCGCCTCCTCCAGCAGGTCCGGGTCCATGTTCCACGACTCCCGCTCGCAGTCGATGAACGTCGGCTGTGCCCCCTCGTAGAGCACCGGATTCGCACTCGCCACAAACGTCAGGTCGCTGACCAAAACCTCGTCGTCGCGCTGCACTCCAAGGATGCGCAACGCCAGGTGAATCGCGGCTGTCCCCGACGACAACGCCGCGGCATGCGACGCCCCCGTCCGAGCGCAAAACTCCGCCTCGAACCCGTCGACATTCGGCCCCAGAGGCGCAATCCAGTTCGTATCGAACGCCTCCTGCACATACTTCTGCTCCAGGTCGCCCAAATGCGGAGCCGACAGGTAAATTCGAGAGTGCTCACTCATCTATGCCTCGAGTGCTCGGTTCATATGGCGCAACAGCTGCGCCTGCAGTTTCTCTTCGTCTTCGTCTCCGACCTCTTCGTAGTGATGATTGATCACCGTCATCACCGCCGAGGCCAAAAACGCCCGACGAATCGGGTCGTCTTTGTCGCCCAAGGCATACGTGGTCAGCACATGATCCGTCATCAACGTCACCTGATCTGATGCCACGCGCGCCACCCGTTTCGGGTCGTTGCCCCACAGCTTCAGCTCGTCGGTGTACTTCGCCTCGAGCGCCCCACGTGCGCCGGCCGAAACGTCCCGAATCATCTCCCGAAGCCCCTCGAGCAACAGCTCATTGGGGTCCTCCTGCCGGTGCGCTTCCTTCGCCTGCACCGCTTCTTCGACATCGATCTCCCAGACCGGAACGACGTCCTCCTCATCACGCGCAAGCTGCACGCTCGCCTCGCCCTCGTCGTCCGGAATCGCCATGTGGCGACCCACGGACTGCCCCAGAAACACCAGTTCGTCGTCGAAAAGCTCGCGCAACAGCAACAGGCCTCCCCCCGTCGCCACGATGTAAGGCTCCGTCGAATGCACCCGATCGCTCGGCCCCGCAAACCGTAGCGGACCGTAGTCCGCCGTCGCCCACGCACCCTGAATCGACAGCCACTCGCCGTTCGAAGTCCGCCAGATCGGGATGTCGTGCAGCAACCCCCATGCGGTCGGCCATCTCCACTCCGTATCGGGGTCCGAGATCGCCGTCCGAGCCCACGAAATCACGCGCTCGCGCACCGTCGCGTTACGCGTCGACTCCTCTTGAGCGTTCTTCAGGTATTCGCACACCACCTTCTCGGACGCGCTCAGCGCCAGGTTCCGAGAAGCAACCATGTTCGTGGGCCGGCGCCAATCGGCGTCGAGTCGCAGATTCTCACCGTTCACGACGATCTCGAACCGCCCAAACGGCAAGCGCATATGTTCGCGCGCCACCTCTCGCCGCTCCCTGCAAACGATGAGCGTCGACAGCGAGCCAACCTCCGGCTCGACCGCAAGGAGTGCCGCCACGACGGTCAGACCATCCTCCTCGTCGGTCGCCTTCGCCATCGCATACGGCACGTCCAACAGACGCTGTTCCTGCGCGTAGAACCGCGCCCGACTCTCTTTGACTTGCCGCGAGCGGTCCGGGGTCACGGTCACGTCGCGCATCGACCCTCGGCCGCAGATCGTCTCCAAGAACGGCACGACCTCTTCCGACGGCAGCTCCACGATCGGAGCTCCTCCCGACACGAGGTCCTCGAGAAACGGCTGCCCCTCAATCACCCAGAACAACTGACTCTCCCCCGCAAGCTCGGCGAGCTGACGGGCAGAGTAGGTGCGGCCCTGGGTGTCCCTCGCGAACGGCAAGTTGGCCACCGGATTCTCACGCACGAACGCGTTCGATATCAGCTCCCACAAGAACACACGCTCGCCTGTCTCTTTCACCGGTGCGTCTGGATCGTGGAGCTCCGCGCAAAATGCCTCCACCATCGATCTCAGCTGGTCGTTCACCGCCGCGTTCAGATCAGGCAGCCAGTCGGTGCTCTTCGCCCCGGTGTAGGTCTTATTCGGCTCGACCGCTTCGCCCCAAACCACGACGTCGACCGTCGAAAACGAGTGCTCAAACATCCGTCGCTCGAGCTCACGTTGCGCGTGAAGCGCAGTGAGCGATCCCGAAGTCATCATGCTCCCGCGCCGCGCACCCCACCGCGCACTCCAGACACGCCCGTCGGTCTTGCCCGTGATCTCGCCCTTCAGAACGTACCTTGGCAGGTCGAAAATCCGCGCGTGATCCTTGGCTTCCCGCCCCATGTACTGGATGCGCGCGCCCTCTCGTTCGAGGTGATAAATCGCGTCGGTCGTATCTTCGAACACCGCGTCGATCAGATATCCGTACGGGTACTCTTCCGACACGATTGGCCCGCGACGCCAGGCGTTCAGCGCCTGCCCGTGACGTTCGAGCGCCCCGAGATTCGCCGTCCAAGCCCCCTGCGAACTCGCCGGATGTTCGGCCAACTTCGCCAGCGTGGTCATGCCCGCGGAGGTCGGAATCACGCGTGCCGTCCCCAACGAATTCAGCCCCTGCAGCCTCGTCTGAATTCGCTCGGCACGATCCCCGAACTTGGCCATGTACGAGCCCGAACCCATCCGTATGTAGAGTGGCGACTCCTCATCGTTCATCGCCGCGACCGCCTCGTTCGTCACGGTCTCCTCGGCAAATCCGAACGCCTTCAGCGCGAAGTTCAAATACGTACCGGTCGAGAACTGCAGCGCCGCCATCGTGATCTGATACTGCGCGTTCGCGTTCGGCTGCGGGTCCCGAGCGACCTCGAACCACAGCTGCGGAAGCGAGTCGATCACCGCCCTGTACACCTCTTCGATCGCCTTCGAACGAAGCGGCGCATCCCACGTCGTGTTCACTTCGAACTTCCCGTGAATCACCACCTGCGCCGCAGGAATCTGCTCCGGCACCCGCCCCGAATTCAGCACGTTTCCGTCGTGAACGTGCACCAGCACGAGCCCCTGTTTGCGGTCCGAAACGCTGTAGAGCTCCACTCGGAACCCGTGCACCTCGAACTCCACCCGATGCTTGTGGAGCGTCTTCGGAGGGGCCGTCCACGGCCTCTTCTGCCAGCGAAGCTTGTTCCGCGCACCTTCCTGACGAGCATCCAGGTCCGCCGTCAGATCGTCCCAATCCTTCCGCGAGTACTCGATCAGCACCCGGAATGCGTCGATCGTGTCCGACCGGTTCAAAAAGACCGGCTTGTCGAACTCCAACCCGTGATATCGACGCGTCGCAAAGTACGCCTTCCCATTTGGCGGACCCTGCAAAAACCTGCGCGCGGGCACCATCTGCGACGCCCCAAACACCAGCACGTCACTACCGGTCACCGCCGTCGCCGACGGCCAAACCGGCAGCGTCTCCATCACCTTGGCCAGGCGACCAGTAGTGGAGTTCGAGTCGAGCTTCTGAGCCAGCTGGCGCCTCCACGTCTGCGTCGCGATCGACCGCAACGCCCCGTACGTCGAGCCCGTCACGCGTATCTGCTCCACCCACGGAACCATCGACTCGTACATCGCTTCCGGCAGCCGCCCCTCGACAATCTCGATCAGCACGTCGTCTTCGACGAACGCCGACTGCGACAGGTTCTTCGTCAGCCGCGGGCTCTCGTACACCGCGAAGAAACCCAGGTTGTCCGACCCAAAGTGGAGCGACTGAATCCACACGCCGTTCTGCAGCAGTCGCACCTCCGACTGCACCGACGCCGCCGACAGGTCCCAGTTCGTCAGCCCGAGGATCCCCCGGTCTTTCTCGTGTTGCAGCCTCGTCGCGTGCTTGGCCTCGGACGGCAGATGCAGGCCTTTGCTCACGCGCCGCCCGTTGATCGTGATCGTGGTGTCGGCGTACTGGCATCGCTCCTCGACGAGCTTCGCCTCGCGGAACGACCCATCATAGTGGCTGAAGAACTCCACGATGTGGCCCATCCGGAACTTCTCCTTCATGTAGAAGACGTTCCGGTCGCTCCCGGCCACCTCGCTCACCTCTTCTTTGTCGCCTCGAATCAACAGCTCGGCGCCACCGTTCCCATGCTTCATGGTCAGCCGAATCTCGGCCGCATTCAGGGCACCCGCGGCCGTCAGCGCGATGGCGAAGTGTCGCCGCGCCTGAACCCGTTCATCCGGGTCGCGCGAGAACGCCGCCCCATATACGTCTTCGAGCTCATCGCGCTTCAGCCCGGCCCCATCGAACTCCATCCGCAGCTCGTCGGAGTCGACCGTGAAGTTGATCCACGTCGCCCCCAGCATGTGCGCGCCCTGCACCAGCTCGAGCACGTACATGTACGGATCGACGAGCTGGAATTGCTCCATCTTTTCGCGAGCTTTCTCGCGGTCGAGCTGGAACTCGCCGCGCGCCGCCAACGCGCCTTCGCCCGCTAGATTGTTCAGGAGGTCGTTACTCATCGCGCACCTCCCGTTCGACGTGACTCTCTCGCTTCGACCGCGGCGGTCGCCATCATCGTGTCGCTCACCGGCTCCAGCCCGGTCACCAACACCGCCGCCTTCAGCAGCTGATACGCCGCAAACTCCGGCTCGTGCCGCGCCATCTTCAGCGCCTCTTTCGTCACGTCGTGCGTCGGCTGAATCACGATGTGGCGCGCCGAAATCAGGGCCGCGACACCCGGGGGCGGCACAGTCCCGTGCGCCAACACCTCACGACGGTCTTCCAGCGCGAGCATCGGCGAGTGCAGGGCTTGCGTAGGGCCGGCCGTGCCCATCCCGACCCAGGTCGGCTTGCCGCCGAGCGCCCGCACCAGTCGTTCGACCTCACCGACCAGTGCCGTGCCACCAGGCACCTCCGCGGTCTCGATCTCGCGCACCATCGAGTACGATTCACCGTGCCCTCGAGCCTCGATACCCCAGCGCGTCAACAGGTCGGCCAGCGTTCCATCGGGCCGACCGTCCAACACGAACGTGTGGTCGCGCCCGCTCAGCTCCTTCGCGAGCTCGTCCAGCTCTCGCGACAGGAACACACCACCCTTCTTCGAGGCCCGGCGCGCCTCCTTCAAACTCACGGCTCCACCGCCCAACACAGGGACGATCGGCCGGTCTTCATCCAGCCGGACCGACCCGTAGATCGTCGCCTGGATATGCGTCCGGTACCGGTCCGAACTCCCCTGTTGAGCCTCCTCCTCCATCCCGCGCATCACGGCCTCGGGCAGGTCTTCGCGCACGACCTTCTCGATGAGCTTCATCGCCTTCTGGTAGTGCTTGTCGCGCACCACCTGGTCGCGCGTCAGGGTGTGCTCCAGATACCGCGAATCGATCTTGAACCCGATGAACGGAAACGGACTCGCCGGCCCCTCTTGGAGAAGCAATCCGCGGTTGTAGAAGCCATACGGACCGGCCGCCTGATTCACGATCGCCGCCGAAATCCGCGTGCCCTCCTCCTCGTACTTCGTGGTCACGAGCGCATTCGGCACCACGAACGGCTCACGCACGTCCTCGCCCTCGATACGCACCGGCACCTCGACGTGCCGACACCACTGCCGAATCACGTTGCGCGACCGCGCCACGAACTCGGTCATCGCCTTCTCGTCTTCGAGCGTCTTGAAGACTCGAATCTGCGTACCCTCCACCGGGTAGTCGAGCTCGATCAGCTGCCAATCTCGGTCGGGACCGAACAACACGCGCCAGTTCTCACCGCCGCGGCCGGTGTCGACGCAGACCGCATCGGGCCGAATCGCGAACACCGACACGAACCCGATTCCGAACTTCCCAATCTTGGTGAAATCGTCGTCTTTGCCCGAGCTGAAGAGGCGCGTCAGCTTCCCCTCGATAATCTCCCGGTTCATCCCCTCGCCCCAATCTTCGATGAAGATCGTCAGGCGCCCCCCGCTGTCGGCGGGTTCCCATTCGAACGCGACATCGACCTCGAGCGAACCGGCATCGATGGCGTTCTGAATGAGCTCACGGAAGAAGGCGAAAGGGTCGGCGAACTGTTGGACCAGCTCGTCCAACACGTGTCCGGTATCCAATTCCGCGACGGAACTCATTGCTTCTCCAGCAGTATGGTCAGGGCTTCGGCGAGTCGTTCGTAGTCGGCCCGGTCGTTGTAGAGGTGGGCCGAGATGCGGAGCTGCCGCTTCGGAGGCGCCGGCCACGGCATGATCGGCACCTCGATGTTGAACTGCTCACCGAGCGCGGCCTGCAGAGGATCCGTCTCGAACACACTCTTGGGGCCGTCGGGGTCGCCGTCGGGTAGGGCGACCGTCGCGAGCGTGGCGATCATCGACTCGGGGCAGTTGGGACGGCCGCCCACAACGTCGAGCAACATCCCACGAGCCTCGAGGGCGAGCGCGCGGTTGCGCGCGTAGATGGCGGGCCAGCCGCCTTCCATCATCGCGCCCACGTGTTCGATTACGTCCGGCACCAGCATGGATGCCGTCGGATCGAACGTTCCCGTCCACTCGAACTCAGCGAGGAACCGGTCCTCCGCAGGAGCGTTGGCGCCGTGGCTGATCGAGAGCGGCCGAATGTCGTTGCGCCGCTCTTCGGCGACCCAGAGGAACGCCGACGACTTCGCCGCACACAACCATTTGTGGAAATTGCCGGTGTAGTAGGTCGGCGCCAGGTCGTCGATCGAGAGGTCCAGCATGCCGGGCCCGTGGGCTCCATCGACGAGCACCTCCACGCCCCGTTGGCGCATGGCGGCGA
The DNA here is from genome assembly GCA_964384605.1 of uncultured Bradymonadales bacterium. Taxonomy (GTDB): domain Bacteria; phylum Myxococcota_A; class Bradymonadia; order Bradymonadales; family Bradymonadaceae; genus CAYLMO01. Next base: position 8,516 of record CAYLMO010000107.1, read on the forward strand.
CGATGGTCCCGATCGGCAGGACCATTCCGGTCTGGCTCGTGATGTGGTCGATCAGGAGCAGCTTGGTCCTGGACGTAACCCCCGCAATGACTCGGTCGACGACCTCTTGCGGGTCTTCGATCGGCAGCGGCAGGTCGACCACGACCACCTTCGCGCCCGTGCGTTCGGCCACGAAGTTGAGCGCGTTTCGGCTCGCGTTGTACTCGTGGTCGGTGACCAAAAGCTCGTCGTCTGGGCCGAACTCGGGCGCTAGCGACCGCAGCACCGAGTTCACCCCTTCGGTCGCGTTCGACACGAACGCGAAACCTCGCAAGTCCGCACCAACAAAGGCCGCGGCAGCACGACGAGCGCGCTCCCACAGGTCTCGATAGGTGTGCATGTAGAACCGCAGAGGCTGGCGCTCGAGCTCGGCCCGTAGCTCCGTCTGCCGCTCCAAAATGGCCCGCGGCGTCGCCCCAAACGATCCGTGATTCAGAAAGACGACGTCCGGATCCAAGGTCCAGGCATCGGAAAAGCTCATCGGTCTTGCCACCACCCGATGAACTCGTCGAAATCGATGCTTTGGTTGTCGTCCGCATCGATCATGTCGAACCCGATGTCTACTTCTTCTGGCTCCATTTCCGCGCCCAGGGCATCGAGAAGCTTCGCAAACTCCGCCTTCTCGATCGTCCCGTTTCCATCCGCGTCGAAGTAGTCAAACGTCTCGCGAATCTCTTCGATATCCATCGATTACCCTCGTGATGTTTCGGTGCCCCATGTTGTACCGCCCCCGCTTGCCCGCCGCTACCCGCAATAACTTCATTCGTAGCGCATTTCGTGGCACATTGAGCGCCATGCGACCCACGCTCTCTATGATTCTTGCCGCTTTGCTCGTCTTCGCGACGACTCCCGGAGCCTACGCGCTCACCAAAGAGGAGAAGCGCGAGCTCGACAAACTCGTGAAGAAAGGCACCGACGCGTACAAAGACGGCCGACTCCTCGAGGCCCTCGACGCTTTCGGTCAGGCCCGAAAGATCAACGACGATCCGCGCGTCGACTACAACTACGCCCGCGTGCTCGAAACCTCTGGATTCTGCGCTCGCGCCAAAGCCGAGTTCGAGTCCCTCGCCAGTCTCAAGAATCCCGACAAGGCCGTGCGAAATGCGGCCCGGAAGAAGGCCGAAGGCGACCTCGAGTGTAAATCAGCCGGTATCGTCACGTTCACCTGCAGCGCGCCCGACACCGAACTGACGGTCAACGAGATGTCGGCCAAATGCGACGAACCGATGATCCTACCGGTGGCCGCTGCGAAGTGGAGCGCGACCGCGCCTGACCACAAGCCGGCCCGCGGTACGTTCACACCCGCCGAGGGTGAGGAACAGAAGGTCGAAGTCGCGCTCGAAAAAGAGGTCGTCGACGAGCCTCCGCCACCACCAGTTGCCGAGACCAAGTTCCCCGAGTGGTTGGGTTTGGCCGGCGGCCTCACGGCTGGAGCGGGCGTGGGCTTCCTCGTGATGGGCATCGTCTCCGATGCCACCGCGACCAGACGCAGCGAACAGATCTTGGACGCCGCGACCGACCGCGACATCGAACGTCTCGAACGCCTCGAAAACGCTGCGAGCAGCGCACGCACCCGGTCACTCGTGCTCACCATCATGGGCGCGACTTTGCTCGCCGGCGGAGGTGTCGCGCTCTACCTGCACTTCGGGACCGGTTCCGAAGAGAAAGAGGCACGCCCCATCGTCATCGCTCCATCCATTTCGCCCGACGGCGCCACAATCGACGCACACTGGTCATGGTAAACTTCAAGCACATCCTGGCGCTCGTCGTTGTCCTCGCCGGCGCATCGTCGTGCGCGGCACCGACTGGTCCGACCTGCAGCTCCGATGAAGACTGCGGCTCCGAGGCGCGCTGCCTGTCGAGCGGTGGACTCTTCTACGGCGACTCCTACTGTGTCCCTATTACGGCCGATGGCGGTTCATTCACGCTGAACAATGGGACCGACATGGGTATGTCGAACAACGTCGGCTGTGAAACGGTCGTCGAGGCGGCGTGCGACGGGGTCGACGACAACGGCAACGACGTGATCGACGAGGGGTGTGCCTGCTCGTTCGCGGGCTCGACCGACGGCGTGTGCGGTGAAGCCAGGATCGATTGCAACGGTTCGTGCCAGGAGCCGATCGGCTATGAGTTCGACGAGCAGCTCTGCGACGGACTCGACAATGACTGTGACGGAGCGGTCGACGAGGGAACACCGTTCCAGGGCACCGTCGTCGCCACCGGCGGCAGCCACACCTGCGCGCTCGACCTCGAGGGCCGACCCTACTGCTGGGGTCGAAACAACCACGGCCAGCTCGGCGACGGCACGACCGACGATACCGCCACGCCCACGCGGGTCCTCATCGAGGTGCCGCTCAGCGACATCGTCGCCGGCGCAAACCACACCTGCGGAATCGGCGCACAATCCGGCGCAATCTACTGTTGGGGCCTGAACGACTTCTCGCAGGTCATCCCCGACGGCGGCGGACCCACCGACGACATCCTGGCTCCCTACCGCATCGACCCATTGGCCATGAACACGCCGTGGACCAACGTCACCGCGGGCACCGATTTCACCTGCGCGATTTCGAGCGGAAACATCTACTGCTGGGGCAACAACAATCTCGGCCAGACCGGTAACATGCCGAGCCAAGAACCAGTCACGACGCCAACGCCCATCGACCTCGACCCGACCGTCCTCTTCGCCGACGTCGGCGCGGGCGACGCTCACGCCTGCGGACAATCGACCAGCGGCACCGGCTACTGCTGGGGCCTCTCGACCAACAATCGCTTGTCTCGCATGACCACCGGCGACTACGGAGAGCCCGCACAGATCCAGTACAACGACAACCTGGGCGAAATCGAAATTCTGCACTTCGACACCGGGTTCGACCACACTTGCGCCACCGCCAAGATTGGTGTCGAGCCGCTCGACATCACCGGAGTCATTTGCAACGGCGCGAACAACTTCGGGCAGCTCGGCGGTACGCCGGAGCCCGAATACGTCGACTCCAACGATGTCGGTCCGGTGAAGTCGGGCAACTACTTCGCCTGCGTCTACGAGTCGCCCCAGGGCGTGACATGCTGGGGCGCCAACGATTTCGGCCAGGCAGGCCGCGACCCCGTCGCTACGGTTGGGCCCGGTCGGGTGAACAACTTGCCCGTCTCTGGCGACAACCGGGTGACCGATCTCGACGCTGGCGGTCAGCACGCCTGTGCCGCGCTGGAAGGCGGTATCTACTGCTGGGGCGACAACGAGTTCGGGCAGCTGGGCACGACGATCGCGCAGCCTGGGACGACGCCGGTCGCGTGTGTACCGTAGTCGGCTTCACTTCTTCGGCCGAAACGCCACCACCACCTCCGGATCCGTATCCACATACGGACCCTCCAGCAGCTCGATGCAGTACGGAATCGAAGCCATCAGCTCGTCGAGAATCTCGGCGATCGAACGCGGCGAACCGGGCAGATTCACGATGAGTGACGAACCACGGATGACCCCCACCTGACGGCTCAGGATCGCCGTCGGCACGTACTGCAAACTGATCATCCGCATCTTTTCGCCGAAGCCGGGCAAGACCTTGTCGGCAACGGCCAAGGTGGCCTCCGGAGTCACGTCACGACGCGCCGGACCAGTTCCTCCCGTCGTGAGCACCAGGTCACACCCCTTCTCGTCGACGAGCTCCACCAGCGCCGCTTCGATCTGGTCCTGCTCGTCAGGAACGATGACCGCCTCGGCCTCGAACGGCGTCGTCAGCCCTCGCGCGAGCCACGCGACAATGGCCGGCCCGCTCACGTCTTCGTACTCACCGCGGAACGCTCGGTCCGATACCGTCAGTACACCGACTTTCAATGTGTCACCCATCTCCGACTCCTTCGTGTCCGGCAGCCGAGTCAAGGCGTTCGGCCCCGGTTATCAAATCGACTTCCAACTCACGAAAACACACCGCCGCTGACGTTCCAGCT
>CAYLMO010000107.1:12596-15225 GCA_964384605.1 uncultured Bradymonadales bacterium
GGTTATCAAATCGACTTCCAACTCACGAAAACACACCGCCGCTGACGTTCCAGCTCGCCACATCCTCATCGAGCAAAATGTAGTCGCGATGCGTCGTCGTAATGAACACCTGGCCCTCCATCCGGCTTCGCAAGAAGTCGAAGAGGTACCGATTCCGCTCCCGATCGAGCTCGCTCGAGACATCGTCGAGCAACAGAATCGGTGCAAACCGATAGCGCTCTTCTAGATACCGAATCTCCGCGATCTTCATGGCCAGGACGAAGGCGCGATGTTGGCCCTGGCTGGCGTAGGTCTTGACGTCGCGGCCATTCATCGTGGTCGCCAGGTCGTCGCGATGCGGGCCAACGACCGTGTAGCCTCGCGCCCGCTCTTCGTCGCGTGTCGCATCGAGCGCGGCCATCAGTCGCTTCTCAATCTCGCGCCGCTCCATCCGCTCCCTCGCAACCACCGCGTCGCCGCCGCGATCTGACCAGGTCATGTCGTAGCCGATGTCGGCAAAAAACGACTCGTCGAAGATCGACTTGAACGTCGACTGCAGCACCGGCCGAAATCCCTCGAGGAAGTCGAGCCGTCGGGCGATGACCTCGGCCCCGTATTGCACGAGCTGCTCGTCGTAGATGCTCAACAACGTCGCATCGAACTTCTCGCTCTTGAGCATCGCGTTGCGCTGCTTCAAGACCTCTTCGTACGACTGACTCTCGTGCGCGTAGGCCGGCTGTGCGTTGAAGATGGCGCGGTCGATGAAGCGCCGTCGCTCGCTCGGCCCACCCTTGAGAATCATGATGTCTTCGGGCCCGAACACGACCACGTTCACGGTGCCGAAGAAGTCCGAAAGGTTCCGAACTGGGTTGTTGTTGAGGAAGATCTTCTTGCCGCGTTCGCCGACTTCGAGCCGAACGATTCGCTCGTTTCCTCCGCGATCCACGCGGGCTTCGAGCGTCGCTTCCGACTGACCGAATCGAATCAGGTCGGCGTTGGTCTGGGGCCGGAAACTCTTGACGGCGCTCAGTAGATAGACCGCCTCGAGGAGGTTGGTCTTACCCTGGCCGTTGTCGCCCCAAAAGATGTTGAAGCGGGCGTGGGGCGTCAGTTCCGCGAACTCGATGTTACGGAAGTTTTGTAGTCTGAGTGCTTCGAGGAGCATCCGTCACAGACGCATCGGCATCACGACGAAGAGCGCTTCTTCACGCGTCGTGTCGCGGATGAGCGTCGGCGACAGGGTGTCGATGATCTCGATGGAGACCTCGTCACCGTCGACCGCGCCGAGCACGTCTTGGATGTAGCGGTAGTTGTAGCCCGCTTTGACCGAGGAGCCGCCGTACTCGACCGGCACCGTTTTCAGGCCTTCGCCTTTGTCGGGGTCGGTTGCGTAGAGCTCCAGGCCTTCGTCCGACAGGCTCAGGCGAACGTTCGAGGTCTTCGGGTTGGCGAAGAGGCTCACGAACTTGAGCGACTGTGCGAACACGTCTTTCTGCAGCACGGCCTTGTTGTCCGACTCTTTCGGCAGAACCTGCGTGAAGTCGGGGAACGAACCGTCGATGAGGCGAACCGACAGCGACATCGGTCCGTGCTTGAAGACGATGTTGTTGTCTTTCAGGCCGAAGCTGAGCTCGGCGCCTTTGACGTCGACGTTCTTCTTGAGCTCCGAGAGACCTTTGCGCGGAACGATGATGCCGGCGCGAAGCTCGTCCGGAGTCGAGCCGCTCGGCTCGAACTCTTCCGGCGTTGCTTCGATCTTCGACAGACGGTGGCCGTCGGTCGAAACCATGAGCAGCTTGTTCTCGTCGGTGATCTTGAAGAACGCGCCCGTCAGGTTGGGGCGAGCGTCGTCGGTCGAGATGCTGAAGAGGGTCTTGTCGATCATGTCGAGCAAGACTTCCGAACCGATCGGGTGCATCTCGATGTCGCTCGTATCGAGAATCTGCGGGAAGTCGTCGGGGTGCGTACCCACGATGCGGCACGAAACCGCGCCCGACTTCAGCTGTGCCCAGTGGTTGTCTTCGGTCTCGAGCTGGAGGTCGTTTTGCTCCAGGTTCTTCACGATGTCGAAGAGCGACTTGGCCTGCAGCGTCACGCGGCCTGGCTCCAGAACTTCGCACTGGCACGACGTCGACACCGAGATGTCGATGTCTGTGGCATGCATCGTCAGCGTGTTCCCGTCTGCTTCCAACAGGGCGTTCGACAGAATCGCCAGCGTGCTACGCTGCGACACGACGCCCTGCAGCTTGGCCAGCTCGTTCGAGAAATCATCACGCGAGATGCGAATCTTCATGCCACGTTCCTACAAGAATTTGTTCGGTCCAAAGGAGGCATAATCCACCACACCTCGCCCTAAACCGCAAGGCTCGAACCTGCGCATTTCTCCCCATGCGCGAAACGACTTTGGTCTCTAAGAAACTGTAATTTGTTTCTTTTCTCTAGCAGTAGCTAGTAGGGCCTGTGGAATTGTGGAAACGGTTCGTAAGTCGCTGGACTCGAATGCGTTTCCGTTTCCACAGGATCGTGTGATTTCTGCTGTGATCAGAATGTGGGATACGGTCCTACATCTTTCCACTGCGGACTCCCCAGCTTTTCCCCAGAGGATCGCACATCGTTGTCCACAGGTTCTCCACAGGTCGCATTCTGCGGT
>CAYLMO010000108.1:0-4053 GCA_964384605.1 uncultured Bradymonadales bacterium
AGAGCACCGACAAACACCCCGACGATGGTGAAGTCCAGCGGAAGCCGCGTGTCGGTGATGATTGTTACGGGGCCCCTCAACAGTCCACCTGGGGCCTCGGGTGAAAGGTAGAAGTTGAAGTACACCGTGAGCGCCGCGACGACGTACCCGAACGTGGCGGCGAGAAAGAAGCCAGCATTGAAGATGATGCGCATGTTCGTTCCTTTCGTGTCTGTCAGAAACGCACTGTCTCACCCGCATGTGAAACTGATGTGAACCGAGTTTGAAGCGTCGTTGAAATGAGCAACGGATGCCCACTGCACGACAATGCTGAGTGGGGTATCATCCATCATCTTTTCCTTTTTCGAGGCCTCGACAATGAATCGACGCGCGCTAATCCCCCTTCTGTTCGTTTTCGCGTTTGCGGCCGCGTGCGGCGATGATGAACCCAACACCGAGACCTGGTTGGTCGAAGACTACCTGGTGCCGTGCACTGGCGTCGGATCCCAGCTGTGTAACTCTTACGAGACGGGGGGTGAACGCAACCTTCTCTACGGGAGCGTCGAGGGATTTGAGTGGGACTGGGGGCGCGACGCCGAGATTGTCGTTCGGTTGGAGGACGTCGCCGAACCGGAGGCAGACGGATCTTCGATCCGCTACAACCTCGATGAGGTTGTGTCGACGACCCCGGTGTCGCCGGGCGATACGTTCGAGTGGGTCCTATTCTCGCTCCCGCCGGGGGACACCCCGTTTCTGACCGTTGACGGTGAACAAGGCACGCTGATGGACGGGCGAGCGTTCCAATGTGCAACACCGGACGTTTGTGCCTCCTTGGGTTCGGAGCTCATGCCGGATGAAACGATTCGGGTCACGTTCGAGTATGGGGCCGACACCGATGGAGTCCTGACGGTGGTGTCCGCTTTGCCTGAGTGACGCTGTTGGTACCCGCCTCGCTACAAGGAAATGTTTCCTAAGTATCGAAGGAGTTTGTGTCGAAAGTGGTACATCGGTTCTGCCCATCTCGTGGCGGAAGCTCCGGCTCCAAGAATGCCCAACCAATACCCCAAAGAGGCGAACACCGACGGCGCTCCCGAGTACCTCCTCAGAGGACTCTTCGAGCATGCGCTCATCGAAGTGCATGTTTGGCGTGTCATTCGCGACGAGAATGGCGAGATCATCACCTGGCGACTCGTTGACGCCAACCAGCTCGCCCTTCAAACGTGGGGCAAAACCAAGCGACAAGTCATCGGCCTGACCGCCGAAGAGATCTTTCCGGACGGCGACCCCGTCGGCACGTTCAAATCGATTGTCGCCGACGTGATGGAGTCTGGTGAAAAGCATGAGTGGGAGGTCTCCTTCGACGGCACCTCGCAGATCCTGCACATGGTGACGTTCCCAGTCGAAGACTGCTTCGTGAGCACGGGCTTCGACGTCTCCGACGTTCGAAACAACGAAAAGGCGCTCAAACAAGCGCTCCACAAGCTCCAGCACGCGATGAAAGACGGCGGTGTCGGGCTCTGGGAGTGGTACATCGACTCGGGCGTCGCAGAGTTCTCCGAAGAGTATCTCCGCCAGATCGGGTACAAACTGGGCGAATTGCCCAACACGTTCGATGCATGGCGGCGCCAGCTCCACCCGGACGACGTCGAATCCACGATCGCCGCCGTTCAGGCCAGCCTCGAGTCTGGCGCGAACTATCAGGTCGAGTTTCGAATCCGTCACAAAGACGGGACCTATCGGAAGATCCTGTCTCAGGGCTCCGTCATGTTCGATGACGACGGTCGGCCGACCGGCATGCGCGGCTCACACCTCGACGTCACCGAGAAACGACGGCTGCAAGCAAGAGTCAACGAATCGCAAAAACTCGAGGCCGTCGGCACCCTCGCCGCCGGCATCGCACACGACTTCAACAACATTCTGACCGCCCTGACGGGTAACGTCGCTCTACTTGGGGACTCAAACTACGCGGCCGATGAGTCAGAGCGCGCAGAACTGTTGGCCGATGTGGAAGACGCGCTGAGTCGTGCTCGCGCGCTCACATCCCAACTGCTGACCTTCGCGAAAGGAGGTTCGCCGGTGCGCGAGACTACCGACCTGAGCGAGTTCTTGGTCGAGTCCGCGCGCTTCATCTCTCGCGGCACGACGGTGGCCTGCTCGCTCCACCTCGAGAGCGATCTCCCGCACGTCGATGCCGATCCTGGTCAGCTCAATCAAGTGATCAACAACCTGCTCATCAACGCCGGCCAAGCGATGCCGGAGACCGGCGAGATTTCGCTGGGCGCGCGACGAATCGTTCTGCAGGCGGACAATGACTTGGGACTCGAGCCTGGCATGTACGTCGAGATAAGCGTTACGGACCACGGCACCGGTATCCCAGCCGAGATTCGTGCGAACGTGTTCGAGCCATTCTTCACGACCAAAGAAGGCGGCAGCGGTCTCGGGCTCTCCACCTCGTACGCCATTGTGAAGGCGCACGGCGGGAGCATCGTCATCGAGCCCAACGATCCAGGCACAGTCGTGCTCGTCTTTCTTCCCGCGTCGGAGTTTCGAGCGGTCCGAACCAATGCTCAGCAACCGTCCGTCATCCGTGGCGAGGGCACCATCTTGGTTCTCGACGACGACGATGCGGTTGCGCGCGCACTATGCCGACTGTTGAACCGTCTCGGCTTTCAATGTGAGTCGGTCAGCACGAGTTCCGAGGCCGTCCATCGCTACCAGCACCAACTCGAAGTCGGCGAGCCGTACACCGGTGTGATTCTCGACCTCACCATTCCTGGTGAAGGTGGGGGTTGCGAGGTCATCGCTGAGTTGCTCGATCTCGACCCCGACGTCGTGGCCATCGTGACGAGCGGCTACACCGAAGGCGACGCGATGGCGGACTTCCAGTCCTATGGGTTTCGCGGCCGACTCGCCAAGCCGATTCGTCTCGCTGCACTGAGTTCGACGCTCCGCGATGCGCTCGGCGGTCTCGGAGCATTCAGCGAAGCTGGCGGTGGAGCGCGAATGTCGAGCAGCCGACAATAGGCGCGCTTATCGTAGAGTAACCTCTACTTTCGCGCCGTTCGCTTTTCCGGCGATGCGCGTGCGGACGTGCCCCGATTGCGGCGCGTGTTCGACCGACTGACTCATCCATGGAACAGGGACCACCGGTCGATACTCGAGGTCGGTCGAGTCAGCCAACTCGTCGTAGAACCTCGCCTCCCACCGAACCTCGCCCTGCTGCCCCTCGGCGAACTGCGCCACCGCATCGATTACGCGTTGTTCGGTAGTCTCTGATGCGGGCTTCTGAACCGAGAGATAGAGCTCAACGGCTTCTGGTACCACGCCGGATAGGCTCCGAGAGTCTCGCACTCGTTCCCGCATCGACTTCGAGAGCTTCGCATCGACCACCGGATGGAACTCTTGCGCCACGAGGGCTTCGAGGCTGCGTCCGTACTGGAGATCTGGAAATCGGTCTTCGACGATGTGATGGGGAGGAACGCTCGCTGCGGCGACCTTGAAGAGACGATCTTCGTGCTCCACCACGAACCAGTTTTTCGCCCCACGCTGACTCTTGTCGATGATCTCGAATTCGCCGGTATAGTGGTCGTTCAAGTATGCGAGCACCTGCATCTCTTCCTCACCCTTGCTGCAGCCGAGCGCAATGAAGCTGACCGCGACTAGTAGGGCGATCGTCGAGACGTTGAAGGCGGGCAAATGGAAAGTCACTCTTGCGGTCATTCTCGCGATTGGGTGCACCGGACAAGATGAGATTCTACAGGAAGATTCCGACCGCGGAATCATTCTCCGGAAGACGAACATCGAGACGATCGGGTGCTGGGGTGAGGCTGGGAAAGGCGGTACGAAACCGACGTTGCGGCTCGAAGTATCCGAGCCGTCGGGTTCATACTCGATCCCCCACGACGAGTGCGGCCACGAGGTCTCTTTCGATGCGTCGACGAGTCCAATTCGGGTGACGTGCGGAGACGAGGTCCGGCCACTCTACCGCCTGGGGCCCATCGACGGCGTGCTCGGCAGACCGAATGACTTCCGACCGATGCACGAAGCTGCCGATTTCATCGTCGAGAAGCGCGG
>CAYLMO010000108.1:4153-14931 GCA_964384605.1 uncultured Bradymonadales bacterium
CGAATGACTTCCGACCGATGCACGAAGCTGCCGATTTCATCGTCGAGAAGCGCGGACAGCCCATCCTCAAGGCGCTTCTGGCAGAGTCGCACTCGCGCGGAAAGATGGTCGAAACGCTCATCGCCCTGGGCGACACGGATTGCGGCCAGTATTGGGACATCAGCTTTGAAGGGTTGACGGTCGCCGAGCAGTCGCGAGTGCTCGATGGACTCCGCGACCGCCAAGGCGAATCGCGTATTCGAAGTGAGCGCCTGACCGAGCGCTGATCGTAGCCTCGGCCGATCGACGAGTTCGCGTCCACGTTCGAGGTTGCCATCTTTCGGTGCTAGAACGGGGCGAGTCAGAGATGAATGATCCTGAAGTTCCTTTCCCAGGCTGCTCCATGCACCGAATCCTACTGTTCCTAGCCGTATTCGCCTTCACTTCGAGCGGATGCCAGAAGCAAGCAACGCCAGACCCGGCTCCGCAAGTTGAACGGCCATCGGAGGACCACAACGAGGCGGCGGCCAGCGAGGCGCCCGCGAGCGAGGCGCCCGCGGGCGGAGCGGCGAAGGCCGTGCCGCCGGAGGCCGTACGGCTGGTGGAGGACGTGCGGGAGGAAGACCTCGAGACCCGAGACCTCGCGCTCCAGTCGATGGCGGCGTCCCCGCATCCCGTCATGGTTCCGGCGCTGCTCGAAGTACTTGCGCTCGATGTCGATTCTTATCCCATTCGGCACCATGCGTTCGCCTGCGAGGCGTTGGGAAACCTCGCTCAAACGCACCCCGAGGCCATCAGCCCTGCCGTGATTGAGAGCGTGACCCTCGCCATGTTGTACGCGAATCAGATGGGGCAGAGCCTTCAGAGAGAGTGCAGCCTTGCGGTCCAGAAGTTCGGCGAACCCGCCGTGCCGGCCCTGCTGGAGATGTTCGCGCAGAAGCGCGACGACGTTCGTCAGCTCCTTCGCAGGTACAACAAGCCCAAGATGCAGGCCTACCCGCAGAACGTGGCGACGCTGTACGCCGCGGCCGCGCTGTCGAACATGCGAACCGCGAGCGCGCTCGAACCGTTCATGAAGTTCCTCGAAGAGCAGCGCGTGGTGCCGCAATACCTTCGCGGCCAGGCGGCAGTGCAGTGGCGTATTCGAGAGGGCGAGGCTATCTCGGAGGTTCTTCGTGGCCTGGCCGACATCCCGGGCACCAAGCAGATCGAGTTACTGCGAGAGACCGTCGCCGGAAAGCGAATCGACGAGGAGTGGGACGAAGTTACGGACGCGTTAGTTGCGGTCATCCTGAGGCAAGATGCGGGGAAGGCGCTGAACGCTCTGGGTGACCGCGCCTCGGTAGACGTTCTACTCACCACTGCGCGTGATGGGCGTATCGAGGGCCTCGAAAAGCGCTGCGAGATGTTGAAAGACCAAAACAAGACCGAATCGGACTTTCGAGAGTGGGAGCTCGACTGCAATCAGCTGAACTGGATGTCGTTTCGAAGCGCGGCGCTGCTGAGCGACGGTACCGACACTGCTCGATTCGCGGCCGTCGCCGCGTCGTTCCGAAAGTCAGCGCCGGCTGTTGCCGACAAGATGCGCGAGGCGATGGCAGCGGTCGAGCTGGCGCAGACTTGCCGGAAAGCTGGTGCTGCCGCAGCGGTCGCCGATTGCTACGCCGCCAAGCTCGGTAGCGACGACGACGTCGTTCGGCAAAAGGCCGCGTGGGAGCTGACGCGCCTTCCGGCGAAAGTCGCGCTACCGCACATCTGGTCCAACCTTGGAACCGTGCAGCTGGACGTTCGCGAGATCTTCTCCATGCAGCTCTATCGCATGCCGGATGCCAAGACCGTCGAGGTGATCGACGAGCTTCTCGCTTCGCCGCCAAAGGGGACGCCGGATGGAAAGCTCGGCCGGAGAATGCTCGAGTTGCTGCGCGCTTGGACAGTAAACAACGCGGTCGGCGCCGAGGAGTAGTGCCTACTGGCACATCCCGTTCATACATCCCCGGTTGCCCCGGCACTCGTTGCCACAGGTGCCGCAATTGAGCGGGTCGTTCTGGGTGTCGGTGCAGATACCGGTGGCCGGGCATCGCACGCCACCATTGGCGCACTCGCAGTTCGTGCCGTTGCACGATTCGTCGGCTGCGCATACGACGTCGCATCCTCCGCAGTGCATCGGGTTGTCGCGCGCGGCGACGCAGTCTCCACCGCAGTCACGAGTGCCGAGGGGGCACTGACACCGGCTCGCGCGGCATTCCAGACCGGGAGCACACGCATTGTCGCACTCGCCGCAGTGATTCTCGTCGGTGATTGTGACGACGCACTCGAACCCGCAGGTCGAGATGTCGAGCCCCGGATTGCAGACGCACACGCCTTCGAGGCAGCGCTGGTCGGGTCCGCACTCGATGCCGCAGCCGCCGCAGTGGTTGTTGTTGTACTGCTCGTTCACGCAGATGGTTCCACCGCCGCACTCGAGTTCTTCGGGGCGGCAGACGCAGCGGCTGCCGTCGCAGTAGCCCTGCAGGCAGCCGAATCCCTCTTGCGTGGTGCACCGGCCGCCGAGGTCGTCGACGCACGAGTCACCGTCGCAGCGTCCCGAACAGCATCGGTCGGCGGTTTGGCGGGTGCAGTAGCCCCCGGCGACGACGCAGCTGGCGGGCGGGCGTTCGCAGGTGCCGTCGTCCGCGCACCGCAGGTCGGTGCAGCACCTTGCCCCGGCTCCGCACGACTCGCCGACGGCTGCGCAGGTAGTCGAGCCCATGTCGGCGGTTGCGGCGTTTGACGGGCCGCCCGAGTCCGACCCAGAAGACGAATTCGGGCCGGCGTCGCCAGAAGACGCGTCGAGGCCGTCGCCCGCGTCGGGCGTGACCTTCTCGACTGCGTCGGAGCAAGCGAAGGCAAGCAACAGTGCGGTGACTAGCGCGAAGAGTTTGGGCGTCATGAAATGATTGTACCACCATGCTTGGACCACTTTCACCTCATCAATCACCCAAGACCGCGACAGGCTCAACTTCCACCCGTCGGCTCGGAAGCCCGCCAGCCGGCGAGCGCTCGGCCGAGGCGTGCGATGACCGAGTTCAGGTCTTCCTCGATGGGTAACAAATCCACCGGAGCGCTCCAGTGGGCCAGGCACGAGCGTTCGTAGTCGCGCGCGAGCGGCGTTCCCGCAGCGAGTGGGGCAGGCGAATCGAGTTCGAACGGGTGATCCGGAGGAAGGTGCTCGGCGAGCTTTGCCGCGCCAATCGAGCGGCGCTCGAGCAGGTAGTTCGTCGCGTCGGAACCCATCTCGGCTCGGACCTTCTGCGTTCCCCAAACCACCGCAACTACGAGCCGCGAGCCGTCCGCAGCGAACATCAGGGACACATACCGACCTTCGCGAGCCGAGGTAGTCTCCGCCGGGTCCAGCGCCGCAATCCACGGCACGTTCGCCCACGTCGCGCCAATTCCTGCCGACGCCTTCACGATCCACGGCACGCCCGGTACCGCATCGCAAACGACCTGTTCGAAACCGGCACGGACGGTCCCGAGCCGGTCCAAACTCGGATGGCCAGCGTGCCGCGGCCCTGAGTACCTGGCCTCGGGATAGGTCCGCAGGATGTAGTCGATCGCTTCGATCATCAGGGGCAACGTCTCGCAGTCGATCTCATCGCGATTGCCGAGCTTCGTCGTCGGCTCGGGACCCTGCGTCGACCGCCGTGGGGTCAGGTTCATGCACGCCTCCGAACACGTTCAGCATCAACACACCAGCGACGATGAGCACGATGCCGGCGATGGAGGGGGCATTCAGCTTCTGTCCAAACACGAACCACCCGATGAGTGCGAGCAGCGTGACGCCCACGCCCGACAGGTATTCATCGGTGCCTCGAGTAGGGGAGCTTGCCGAGCGACGGCGCCACCTTCGTTCCATCTGCACGCCGGAATCAAGTCCATCGCTCTTCGGGCGCCGTACTGGTAGGTTTGCCTCAACCCGGCCTCGGCGAGATGCAGATGGAAGACGAAGAGCAAGAGTACAAGAGTCGCTCGCAGATCAAGCGCGAGTTCCAAGAGCTCAAGGACCTCGTCAAGGAGATGATCGAGCTGCCAGATTGGCACCTCGACCGCTTGCCGCTGACCGACCGGAATCGAGCCGAAATCGTGGAAGCCCGCGACATGAGCCGCTCGGCTCTGCAGCGCCAGCTTCGCTACCTCGTGCGCCGCCTCGAGGCGAGCCAAGACATCGAAGAGCTGCGCATCGCGGTCGCTGAGCCGCCTGAGGTGGAGAAAGACGAGGCCCCTGAAGCGATCGAGCCGGCCGATGAAATCGAAGAGCAAGCGGCCGCGCTGATCGCCAGCGACAACGACGTCTTGGGGGAGTTCATCGACGCGCACCCCGAATTCGACCACCGGAAATTGCGGCGATTCGTGCGGCAAGCGCGCAAGGAACGCGATGCCTCCGACGCCCCCGGACCCGCCGCGCACGAGCTCGCCGACTTTTTGCGGAAGTAGCCGCTGGACGCGGAGGCTCGCTTTGCTCACTCCGAATTCAGGTCTATCGGATTCTGCTCCAACTTTTTTGGATCCATCCGGTGCGGATTTCGTTGCAAGATGAGATAACGTCTCACACCAATACACCATTCACAGAGTTCATCGATGAAAGTCATTTTCATTCTTCTCGCAGCTTTGATGGTCGCAGCATGCGCCTCGACCCCTGCAGCGGAAGACTCCGTTCGCAAAGACAACGATACGGCCGAAAAAACCGAAAACTCCTCGAAATCAGCCGCGGACTGGCAGTTGCGATACGGCGGCACGACGCCGCTCACCCAGCTTCAGTTCGAGTGTGTTTTCAAGACCAGTGAAGGAGAACAGGTGGGCTATCGCTGCGATGTTCCTGGAACGAAGTTTGAGGACTATCGGCCCCTGTCCGGCGAAGCGAGCGCCGACCTCATCCAAAAGTACGCCGCAGTGGATTGGGACGCGGAGCTGTCGGCTGGCTCGGAAGAGTCCGTGGGCGGCAGTTCCGTCCGCTTCACTCTCGAGCGCAAAGGCGGAGCGGTCCAGATTTCCAGACCAGGTCAGATGTCCGACGAACTCGAAGCTCTCGAGTTCGCGCTCTTGTCATCGGTCCGCGTGGACCAAGCCGACTATCGGAGCGAAAAACGAACGGAAGGCGTTTGCGACGGAGCCTGCGAGGAAGGGCAATGGTGTGAGGTACGCAAGGGCGCTGCTTGCTACACCCCCGAAGGAGGCGATGATGGAGTCGACGGCACGTTAGGTAGCTGTGAGAAAAAGCCCGACGAGCCCGTCTGTTCCGACGTCCGCAAACCCGGCGACGCATGTGACCGTCACGAGCAATGTGCTCCCTACAATTGCGTTGGCATCATCGCACCGATGTGTGCCCAATCGGGCTGAGCCGACATTCGCACGCCAGCTCGCCGACTTATTGCGGTAAACGTGGTGTAGTGATTCGAACTACTCGCTCCAGGACGGGTTCCACTGGCTCCCGAGCAGCTCTTGGCCCGGCAAGTAGAACGCCGGGTAGCTCGGGTCGACCGTGCCGTCATTGAGGTCGATCGCGGCCACCCAGATCTTCTTCGTGGTGATGTTCGCGAACAGATCGACGCCTCTCGGATCGCTGCAGAAGGGCGCGATGTCCGCGACGTTTCCGTACATTCGGCGGCTGACGAACGCGACCCACACCACGCCATCTTGCTGCACCGGGCTGACCGCCGGCTGATAGTTGAGGTTGGCGTCGTCGCTATGGTCCGACCCGATGGAACCCACCGGCACCCCGTCGCCGGTGCAGTTCCAATTGTTCGGGCCCGTCATCGATGGCAGGTATCCGACGCCATTGAGCCGGTCGAGCGGCAGCACATTCGCCGTTCCATCAACACCACGAACCATCTGGATTTGAGCCCGTGCACCTTTTCTTGATCGGAGGTCTGGGTGGATGTTCCCGTCGAATCCAGCCTCGAGCTGGCGCTGGAAAATCACCGCGTTTCCGTCGGGCGTAAATCGAGCCCAGCCGGGCCGGTGTTCGGCCGGCTCTCCGACAAGGTCGACGACGACGACGGGGTTGGAGAACTGCTTCGCGGCGTCGTCAAAGTCGGTGACGACCAGCTTTTTCGTGGGCGTAGCCAAACTCCCGCTCGCCATGGGATTGAAGACGAGCCGCGTGCCGTCGACCGAGAACGACGGGGTTCCGAGGTTGGTGGAGGTCATGTCGAGGCCGGTGACCGGCACGGTGGTCGACGTGCCGAGTTCCACGTAGGTGCCAGCGGGCGCCAGCGCGTGACTACCGTCGGCACGGATGGCCGGGAAGGTCATGCTCGTCGTGAGCGCGCTCTCCAACCTGTTCAGATAAGCAATGGAGAGGGCCGTGTTCTGGCCATTCTGCGCCACCACCGCGCTCCCATCGGCGCTCGCCGAATGACATGCTCGACAGTTGTTCGTGTCACCGTTGCTTCCGAATTCCAACAAGGGTTCGCGCTGGCCCGGAACCACGGAAAAGATAGCTCCGCCAAACATCCCGCTTGGGCTGCCGACCGCGCCGGGAAAGTTCTTCGCGATATTGCCGTAGCCCGTGTAGCGAATCGTGCCCGGCAGCTTCGACGGAACGACCGACCAGGTTTGCTGCGTTGGTCCGTAGGCGACGCCGTTTTTCTCGACGACGAGCTCCATCGTCACGAGGTCGTCCATGTCGGTCGAGCTCGCGAGCGCTGCATCCCAGACCGTTTGTGGGATCGGGTGTCGCTCGAATTCGATATTCGTCTGCGACACCACGGCCGGTGGGCCGAACGTACCGCTCCAGGAGAACGTCCCGCTCTGCGTCGACAGCGAGATCTTGATGGCGTCGGCCCCGAGTACGGCGCTCCGCCACTGCAGCAGCGGAGCTGGCAAACCGAGCGGCCAGCGCGTTCCGTCGTACGGGTAGAGGAGCTCCACGGGCGCTTCGGTCGGGTTGTCGAGCGCGGCCAACTTCGCCGCGTCTGTCACCTCGACTCCGAGCCCCTCGCCACCGACTCCGCCGATGCCGCCACCCTGTTTGAGCTGAGCGACGTCCGTGGCGACCTGGTGTTCGTTCGCCTGGTCGACGTATCCGTTCTGATTTCCGGTCAAAGCCACGAAGATGGCGGCCTCGACGGTCTGTTCGTCGACCGTCGCGGTCACCAAGACGGTGCCGCCACGCAGGTCGGTCGAAGTCAGCTCGACCGTCTCGGCCGGTCCGGTCGCGACCGTTGCGATACTCTCGTCATCGACGGTCCAGGTCGCCGCCACCGGCTCGTCGTCGAGGCGAGCGGTGAGCTGGAGCGAAGACGCCGCTCCGAGGGTAGCCTCGAGCCGTGCCTCCGCTCCAAAGTCGATGGAGAGGACGCCCGGCGCCATGCGCATGTCTTGTTCGGACGTCCCGCTATCGCTCGCTGCATCCGGCGAATTGGAGCCCATGTCGCCTGTGGCGGCGTCGGCAGTCTGCGCGTCGGCGCCCGAATCGGCGGTTCCGAGGTTGGGATCCGGATTGGTCGTTCCACCGTCGTCGGAGCAAGCCATAGCAAGGCAAACGACGCCTGCGAGAGCAAATCGAAGGGTAGAGAACCCTCCCGCGGTAATCATGAGCATTCCTGCTTGGTGGAGATAACAAGATAGTCGCACGGCACAGGAGCCTGTTCAATCGAGTTGGCAGGCCTGGAATGGGCGCAGGCGAAAACGCGTTAACCGGCACACTGGAGCAGACATGACAGATTCATCGAACAGCAAAGCGCTCGAAGCAAAACTGCTCGCGAACCGGGCAAAGATGCTCGCGTTCGTGCGTGCCCGCCTAAGCGACAGTGCGGCGGCCGAAGACATCCTGCAGGACAGTCTCATCAAGGCGATGCGCGGGCTCGAGCGACTCGAAGACCCGGATAAGCTCGAGGCCTGGTTCTACCAGATCGTGCGGAACGCCATCGTCGACCACGTCCGAAGCCGTAACAAAGAGGCCAAGTACGTCGACGAATTCACGCGAGACCTCGACCTCCACGACACCCCGGAAGAACGCGCCGCACTCTGCCAGTGCTTCAAAGAACTCATCCCCGAACTCAAGGACGAGTACCGGGTCATGATCGAGACGATGGAGCTCGGCGAGGGTGATGCAGAGCAGCTCGCCGACGAGCTCAACATCACCCGGAACAACCTGAAGGTTCGGCGACACCGCGCGCGAAATCAACTCAGGGACCGGATCGAAGAGACCTGCGCCGAGTGCGCAGCCCGCGGGTGTCTCGACTGCACGTGCGAAAAAAATTCGAATCAGGTGTAACCGCTTCCGTTGGGCTCCGTCTGCGGTGGTGAAGGCAACACTTTCACTGCCAATGAAGGAGAAACCATGGAATCCACCAATCAAGAAACCATCCGAGTCGAAGGGATGACCTGCGCTTCGTGCGTGGCGCATGTCGAAGGAGCGATCCGCGCGCTCGACGGGGTCACCGACGCCTCCGTAAACCTCGCTACCGAGAGGGCGACGGTGACGTTCGTCCCCAAGACCATCACGCTCACCAAGATCGGCGACGCGATTCGAGAAGCCGGCTACGAGGCCGTCCCCTTGGCCGACGATTCGAGTCGCGCCGATACCGAACGCGAAGCGCGCGAGTCGCACCTTCGGGCGCTCGGCCGGCGGCTCGCCGTCGCGGCGGTGTTCACCATTCCACTCCTCGTCCTGGAGATGGTCCCGATGGTATTTTCGCCGGTCGGCGAGTGGCTCGATGCCCTCGCTCCGCGCCAGACCCGCTGGTACCTGTTCTTCGCGCTGGCGACGGCCGTCCAATTCGGCCCGGGGCTACGCTTCTACCGCGCCGGCTGGGCCGGTTTGCGGCGCGCGAGCCCGGACATGAACACGCTGGTCATGCTCGGGACCAGTGCTGCGTATCTCTACTCGGTCGTGGCGACGTTCGCGCCGTCGCTCCTCCCGGCGGGGTCGCTCCACGTCTATTTCGAAGCGTCCGCGGTCATCATCACTTTGGTCCTGCTCGGCAAATACATGGAGGCCCTCGCCAAGGGACGAACGAGCGAGGCCATCCGCAAACTCGTGGACCTGCAGCCCGCTTCGGCGCGTGTGATTCGCGACGGCGTCGAGGCCGAGGTGCCGGTCACGGAAGTACGCGTGGGCGACGTCGTTCGAGTTCGTCCGGGCGAACGCATCCCGGTCGACGGTAGCGTGCTCGAAGGCCGCTCGTACGTTGACGAATCGATGATCTCCGGGGAACCGCTGCCGGTCGAAAAAGACCTCGGCGACGAAGTGATCGGCGGCACGGTCAACACGACCGGTAGCTTCCTCTTCGAAACCACGCGTGTCGAAGGCGACACGCTGCTCGCCCAGATTATCCGCACGGTCGAAGAAGCTCAGGCGACGAAGCCCGAGATTCAGGCGCTGGCCGACAAGGTCGTCGCAGTGTTTGTGCCGATCGTGTTGGTGCTCGCGCTGCTGACGTTCGTGGTCTGGCTGTCGGTCGGTCCGCAACCTGCGCTCACGAGCGCTCTCGTCGCCGCTGTCTCGGTGCTCATCATCGCATGCCCTTGCGCCATGGGACTCGCCACTCCGACTTCGATCATGGTCGGTACCGGAAAGGCTGCCGAGCTTGGAGTTCTCTTCCGCCGCGGCGATGCGCTTCAGACGCTGAGCGACGTCGATGTCGTCGGGTTCGACAAAACCGGCACCCTCACTGAAGGGAAGCCGACCCTGACCGACATCGTGACGTTCGGCGAGCTGGATGAGACGCAAGTTCTGGGACTGGTTGCTTCGGTCGAGGACCATTCCGAGCATCCCATCGCTCGCGCGATCACCAACTCGGCCCTCGAACGCGGAATCGAGCTGCAGTCGGCCACCGGGTTCGAGGCGGTGGCCGGGTATGGCGTTCGCGCTGAAGTCGGCGGGCGTGTGGTGGCGATTGGTGCCGAGCGATTCATGACCAAACTCGGCATTGAGCTGCACGGATTCGACGTCGCAGACCAGATGGCGAACGACGGCAAGACTCCGTTCTTCGTCGCGGTCGAAGGCCGCGTGGCCGCGGTTCTCGCGGTGGCGGACCCGATCAAGCCTTCGACTCCGGCCGCGCTCGAAGAACTGCGAGCGATGGGAGTGCGGGTCGCGATGGTGACCGGCGACGCTCGGGCAACCGCCGAGGCGATCGCGCGCCAGCTCGACATCGACTCCGTCCTCGCCGAGGTGCTCCCGGGCGACAAGGCAGAAGCGGTCCGTGGGCTTCAGGCAAACGGTGAACGCGTTGCCTTCGTGGGCGACGGCATCAACGATGCGCCTGCGCTGGCGCAAGCCGACGTCGGGCTCGCCGTCGGCAATGGGACCGACATCGCGATCGAAGCTGCGGACGTCGTGCTGATGCGCGACGACCTGGGAAGCGTCTCCGACGCGATTCGGCTGTCGCGGGCGACCATCCGCAACATCAAGCAGAACCTCTTCTGGGCGTTCGCGTACAACGTCGTGTTGATTCCGGTGGCGGCTGGGGTGCTCTACCCGTCGTTCGGACTGCTGTTGTCTCCGATGTTTGCGGCGGCTGCGATGGGGATGAGCAGCATCTTCGTGCTCTCGAACGGGCTGCGGCTGCGTCGATTCGAACCGGCGCAGCGGCTTCGCACGCTCGAGGTCGCGAAGGCCTGAGTAACGGTCTGGCACGCACGCGCTTCGCGGGTTATCTCTCGGGCTCAACTCGGAACAGGTAGAACGATGCGATTCGCGCTGATTTTCATCATTTCGCTCCTTGTTGCTTGCGGCGGGGACGACTCGGAAACGTCCAATTCGAACGCCGCCACCGACGCCGGCATCGCGGACGCCGCTGGCGACAGCGGGT
>CAYLMO010000109.1:0-14915 GCA_964384605.1 uncultured Bradymonadales bacterium
CTCGGGCGCCAGCCCGAACGTTCCGCCGCTGTAGCGGGCGTCAGCCCGCTACAGCGGCACCACGAGCGTGTGTGCGGTCGATTCGCGGAGCACGACCGAAGCGACGTCGCCAATGCGCTGAGATTGCTTTCGCGTGGCGTCTTGCGTCCCGATGACCAAGAGGTCTCGGTCGTTCTCGGCGCAGTGCTTCACGAGCTCGGGCCCGGGGTCGCCGACCAGCAGCTTGCGGTCTTTCAGCAAGCGCGCGGCATCGTTCTTCTCGCCGTAGGCCACGTCGATTCCCTTCACGACATTCTCGAAGAGTGCATCGATGCGGCCTCGTGCGGCCTTCTTGGACTTGTCGGGGTGGAAGTCGAGGATCGACGCCAGGATCTGGGTGGTGTCGTTGCTGACCGGGTCGGGAAGCACGTAGACGGTCTCGAGCTCCGCGCCTAGTTGGGCGGCGAAGCCCATCGCGACCTCGAGCACTTTGCGGCAGCCGCGGGAGAGGTCGAGCGCGACCGTGACGGTCTTGATGTTCGGCTTCGACTCGGTGGTTCGCGCGACGAGGACGGGCCGTCGGGAGGTGCGGATGATGCGCTCGGTGACCGAGCCGATGGAGTGCGGGAGGATGCCCGACGCGCCTTGCGCGCTCACGACGATGAGGTCGGCCGCGATGCCCTGAATATGTTCGGGGAGGACCTCGCGAGGCTCGCCGCGTAAAACGACGGGGTCGTCGATGTCGTTTGGAAGGTCTTCTGGGAGGTCGAGGAGCTCGAAGATGGCCGCTTCGGCCTCGAGCGCGATCTCGTGTTCGAATTCGACGGCATCTTCGCCGAGTGGAGCGTACGGGAAGAGGACGTTTTCGAAGTAGGGTGGCCAGCCGCCCCAGGCATGCACGACGTGCGTCTGTGGAGCAGTGTCGCCAATCGAGCGCGCGAGCGCGTATGCCCCGCGGCTGTTCGCCGAGAGGTCGACTGGAACTACGACATAATCGACCGTGAACATGTTTCGTCCGTCACACACAAAGGGCAGCGGACGATGAAAGGATGCTGCTCGAGACTACGAGTTGATGTCGTCGAAGGTGTCGGGGACTCCGTCGCCGTCTTCGTCAATTCCGGTGCGAACTCGCCGGCCGTTTTCGTAGTAATCGAAGGCGTCTGCCTTTCCGTCGGGTGGTGTGCTCGTGTCGCGTTCGACGCGTAGTAGTTTGCCGTTCGCGTCGTAGAACTTCACGATCGAGAAGCCGCCGCGGAAGTCGAGAGAGATTTCTTTGCGCGTGAGCACGCCGTTCTCGTAGTAGACGACAACGTCGACGGTGCCGTCGAGGTCGAGGTCCATCTCTTCTTCTTTGAAGCCGCCCGAGCCGTCGGGATATTGCCACATGTCGACTGCGCCATCGAAGTTGAGGTCGCGTTCGACACGTTTGGTGGAGTCGCCGTCTTTGAGGACCCACTGGTCTTCTTCGCCGTCCTGGTTGAGGTCGGCGCCTGTGACCTGGAGTCCTTTTCGAGACAAGTTATCGAAACGTGCACGTCCCTCACCGTCTGACGAGCCGCGGAACATGGAGTCGTCCTTTTCGGCTGCGTCGTCGCCTCCGCACGCCATGGCGCCGAAGAAGACCATGAACAGAATCGCCACTTTGACCGCTAGATTTGTCATTGTGAGACCCCGTTGCTCGGGTTGGGAAGTCGTTTCGGACATCGCATTCATCGTCCAGTTAGACTGTCTTGATGGTGGTAACAGAAGCGCGTGCAAATGGGAAGCTACTCGGGGGGCGTGGCCCCCATCTCGCCGGCGAGCTGATGGAGGAAGTCGCGCAGGATCTGGGTGCGACGTTCGGCGACAGCCCGGCCGTGTTCGGTATGAAATCGGTCCGTCAGGTGCAGTAGTTTCGTGAAGAAATGGTCGACCGCGAACGACACGTCGTCGAGGTCGCGGTCGCTGGCCCACGGGTCGAAAGGATGCACGATCGTACCGCCCATCAGACCACTCACGTAGAAGGTGCGGGCGAGTCCGAACGCCCCGAGCGCCTCGAACTTGTCGGCGTCGCTGACGACCTTCGCCTCGAGCGACTGCGGCGTGAGGCCGGCCGAGTAACTGTGGCAGCGAATCGCCTCGTGGATGAGGTCGAGGCGGGCCTGATCGAAGTATGGCGCGAGCCGGTCGACCGCGAGGTCTGCGGACTTCGTCGACGCCAGGTGCCGGTCGGGCGAAGACTTCGGGAGGTTCACGACGTCGTGATAGAGCACCGCGGCCGTGACGACCTCACGGTCGCCCTGTCCTTGCTCACCAGCCGCGGTGGCCTCCAGGATCTCGTACGCCGCGTTCAGTACGCGATAGATGTGGCCCCAATCGTGTCCGCCGTCTTGCTCCATCAACGAGTCGACCTCGTGGACGGCCTTTTCCCACCAGGGATAGTCGTCGACGAGGTCGGCTGATGCAGCGAAGAACGCGGTAAGTCCGCTGTTCGTCATTGCTTGTTCAATGCCCAATCGTAGTGCGTGGTTTCGATCTTTGCTTTGCCCGACTTCAGCAGCTCGGCGTGCTCTGGCAGGTATTTGGCGAGGTAGTTCTCGACCGAACCCTCTTTGTCGACGAAGTCTTGCTTGAACCATTCGAAGAGCTTGGAGGTCTTGACCGTGTTCTCCTCGACGGTCGTGGCCTTGGGCACGAATGCCTTCGTGGCGCGTTCCATCGTGGAGTAGACGTTCTTCGAGGTGAGGGCCTTACGCTGCAGCTTCGGGCACGAGACGGCAGCGCAGACCAACACGAAGTGGATGCGCGGGTCTTTGAATTTCGGCCGAATGATCTTGTTCTCGAGCGAATCGAGGCTCATCGCCTTTCCGCCGACCTTGATGTCTTCCTTCTTGAAGAAGTTATCGAGCTTCATCACCGATTCGGTCGGGTAGTTGTTGATGACCTTTCGGATGACGTTCGCGTTGTAAGCGTTGATGTACGCGGCCAAGCGGGCTCGTCGCTTGCCCTCGAACTTCGATTCGGCCAGCGATTCGATGTATTTGTCGAGCTTGGCGAGGTCTTCCTCGTTGCCCTTCAACTTGGCGTAGGCAACCTCGCCCTTCTTGTTCACGTAGGTCTTCAGAAGCGCATCGAATGGTTCGTGGTCGACGATGTCGTCGGCGAACGCCTGACCCGCAAAGAGCGGTACCAGAAGCGCGGTGGTCAGCAGCGTAAAGAGAATTCGACGCATGTTTTCCTCCAGATCGGTTCAATCGATCGACGCACGGGCCGGCCGAATGATTCAAAAACGGTTCGTCAGTCGCGCTTGCGGAAGAAGAGCTTGATGCGCGAACCCTCGCGGACTCGGACGATCTTCTTCTCGGAAACTCCGCCGCCGTCGTACTCGACCTGCACTTCGTGCCGGCCGTTTTCGACCTCGAGCGTGCCGGGCGTTTTGTCTTCCATCTTCTTGCCGTCGATCATGATGGTGCCGGGCGGCTTGGAGTAGACGGTGACCTTTCCGGGGCCCTTCTCTTCCTCTTCCTTCTCTTCTTCCTTCACCTTTTCGGGTTCGGGAACGGAGGGCTTGGACGGCGCGGGGCGTGCTTTGCCGTTGAAGCCGGTGAGGTCGACGAGGAGCATGCGTGTTTCGTAGGCGCGCAGGTAGACCTGGTAGACCTTGGTGTTGCCGTTGGAGGTGACCTCGACGAGGTAGGGGCCGCCGGCGGGCAGGACCACGCCGGTCTCCTCTCCGGGAGGGGTGTACTCGGGGTACGGGATGCCGTTCACTTTGACGTCGGCCTTGTCGAAGTTCGTGACGATCTCGAGCACGGCCGGCTTCCAATCGACCTTCTTGACCTTCGGCTTCGGCGGCGGAGCAGGTTTGGCCTTCTCGTCGGCCTTGGCTTCGGACCTGGCTTTCTCAGCCTTCTCTTCGGCCTCGTCGGCCTCGTCGGCCTCGGCCTTCTTCTTCGGCGCCGGCTTTTTCTTCTTTTCGTTGGTCTCCCCGACCTCGGGCTGAACCTCTTCAAACGCAGCAAATTCGCCGTCCGAAGAGACCGCGGTGGGTTCGGGTTCGCCCAGCATGCCCCAGATCCCGACGCCCAAGAGGGCTACGGCGAGGACTGCAAAGAGCGCGAGGATCAGATGTCGGAGGCGTTGCGGCATATCTTACGGCTAAACGGGGTAGGTGGCCGTGTCAATTCCACCCTTACGCAGGATGGACGAGAAGACCGCTCAAAATCTTCGGATAAAAGAACGTAGATTTCTGCGGCATCACTCCGCCGGAGCGGCAGACGCGGTCGACTTGCTCAACGGGAGTGGGGTTCATCAGCACGACGAGCTGGTTTTTCGGGTCGTCGAGCGCGGCGGCCGCGGGCTCCCAACCTTTGATGTAGTTGAGGTTGGTTTTTGCGGCCTGCGCCTCTTTCGAGATGCCGAGGATCCGGTCGATCACGCCTTCGTGGAGTACCGCGACGTCGAGCTCGCGAACCTCGTCGGGAGTTTCGTCGTCGAAAATCGCGCTGGACGTATCGCCGACAAAGCGCACGAGGCGGGCGTCGCCGCCGCGCCCGTAGAGGACGAAGCTCGGATTCGACTCACCGGCCTTCTCGAGGGTCGCGCGCACGTCGGTCAGGTCGGAAGCGTCGATCTCTTCCACGGAGTAATCACCGTGGGCTTCGAGCTTGGACCAAACGGAGTCGATGTCGAATCCGTCGACGCCATAAATGACTCGGTGGGTTGGGAAGACGGCGAGGCCGGGGTCGCGGAAGTTCACGAAGAACGCGAGGGCGAACTCGTAGGGCGCGTTGTCGTCGGGCTCTTCGGCGACTTCGCGGCGGAACTCGCGGTAGGCGAGCGCAGTCTCGTAGCGGTGGTGCCCGTCGGCGATCAGCACCGCTTCACCCGCGAGCTGGTCGGTGACCTGCGCGATGACTTCTTCGTCGGTGCAGGTCCAGAGGACGTGCTCGATGTCGTCGTGCTCGGTGTGAATGCGGACGGCATCGTCGCCAGCAACGGAGCTCTCGAGCACATTGTCGATGGCGCCTTCGGCGTCGTCGTAGAGGAAGAAGACCGGGCTCAAGTGGCACTCGGTCGCCTTCATGAGCTCGAGGCGGTCGATCTTGGGGCCGCGAAGGGTGCGCTCGTGCGGGAGGACAACCTTCTCGTCGTACTCGGCGAGTCGAATGGCGGCGAGGAAGCCCTTGCGCGTGAACGTATTGCCTGCTTCGTCGGTGAAGGTCTGATGGTGCACGTAGATGGCGGGCTTGTCCTCAAATCGCAAGACGCCCTCGGCGAGCCAGTCCATGAGGTAGCGACGCGAGCGCGTGTAACGATTGTTCTCGTCGTGGTCGGCATCGGTAATGCGGTTGAGATCGACGCGAACGAAGTTCTTGGGGTGCCGGGCGTAGAGCTCGTCTTGGCCGGCGTCGTCGATGACGTCGTAGGGCGGCGCGACGACATTCGGCATGGCGTCTTCGCCAATGATCTCGGTGTCGTATCGAAGTCCACGGAACGGTCGAATCTCAGCCATTTCAATTGCCTCACATCGGTTGGTTGCGCGCGGCGGAACCTATCAGGAACGGAGCGATTCGACGAGTCGAGTAACACTTTGGGGCAGCCGCGGTGTTTTGAAAGAGACGACGCCCCTAAAACACGAGGAAACGGCCATGACCTTTCGCGAACACGTGATTCAGACATTGATGACGGACCCAATCGAACACCTCATGGCGCACCATCGAGCGCGTCGGAACGCCGATGCCGAGGGGCGCGATGGTTGCACCGAGGCAACGTCGATGGTGGCTCCCGATCAGCCGAAAGTCGCGATGGTCCGCAGGGAGGGGAACGGACTTACGTGGCTGGCAGTGTTCGCGGGCGCGACTTGGGCCGGTGCCGTAATCTTCGCGCTCACTCTATTCTTCTAGGAACGTTTGGCCGCGGCGCGCGCGATTGCTAGAATTGCATTCAGCGGAGGCTCCATGGCGAAGAAATTCACACCCGATCAGATCTACACCCCCGAATATTGCACGGCGGTTCTCGAAGACGGCTCCGTGCCGCAAGAGAAGTTCTGCAGCGCTTGTGGAGAGGTGGTGTACGACGTGTCGAAGATGACGCGACGGGAGTTCGAGAAGCTTCGGGCGAATCGCGTGACGTTCTGCGGAAAGACCGAGTGGATCGATGGCGAGCTACAGTTCGCTCCCGATCCGCATGGAGCTCGTGCGCGACTCTCGCAGGTAGCGCTAGCCGCAGCGCTGGTCTTGCCGGCGGCTGCTTGCGACTCCGTCGAGAAGACGGCCGTCGCCGAGCCGCCGATCGTTGGAAACGCTGAACCCGGCGCCGCTAGTCCGATTCCGGAGAAGCTCGCCGAGCAAGAAGCGCGTGCCGAGGAGCGGCTTCGGGACGAGTTCCAGATGGAGATCGCCCCTCGAACGGGCGAGCCCACAGAGTCCATTCTGGACCAAGAACAACCTGAATGGACGGAAGAGCTGGACGACCTGGACGACTTGGAGTCGACCGTCGATTTCCTTCAGCAAAAGCGCAACATCCGGCAGAAGCGCCGCGAGCACGGCGAGCCGAAGGGGCTCATCGGGATCATCCGAGGCGATGACTAGACCCCGCCGATAGAGCCAGGTTTTCTGGGGCTCGAAGAAAAAAAGTAACACTTCCGGGCAGCGCCGGTGTTTGTCTCTCGAAGGTTGGACAGACACACACGGAGACGCCCGATGGACTCGCATCGAATCATCGCATTCACCTGCATGGGGTTCCTGTTCGCTATCGCGATGCAGCTGACCGCGCGGGAGCTGGAAGCCGACATGCAAAACATGAGCGGAGACGAGCCGCTCGTTCAGAACCAGACCAAGCATACGATCTGGGTCGACGGTGAACCCGTCTCGACCGTTGACCCCACGGAGCGCCGTGGCACGCGGAAGGTGACGTTCCGAGAGGCCCTCGACGACGCCGAGGCGATTCAGCGGCGGCGCGATGTGCGAACCGGAACGACCTCCGAATTCAAGACCTACGAAACTGCAGAACTCGAGCCGCGCCTTCGTGGGGAGGTGCGGTGATGTCGAAGCGAGATCTCACGCCGGAAGACTTGTTCATCCCGAAGCCGTGTTCGGTCGAGCTCGACCCGTCAACGGTTGGGCGGAAGAAGCGATACTGCTCGGAGTGCCGACAGCATGTCTGGGACCTTTCGAAGATGACGCGCGCAGAGGTCGATGCGCTGCTCGAGCGGGACGACGTCTGCGTGATGACCACGTTCGAGGGTGATGAGCTGCGACTCGCCGAGAGCGCGAACGAAGAGCCGGAGAGTCTCTTCTGGGGCGCGATTGGCGGAGCCGTAGCGGCCGGCGTGGCGTGGATGGCGATCTCGACGTTCGCATCGGGCGCTGAACCCGAGCGATTCGACCTGGACTCATTGCCCGACGTCCCCGCGCAAGTAGCACCGCTGGTGCCCGAGGCCCCGGAGGTCGCGGAGGTCGACGTGCCGGAGCACCTGGCCGAGGCCGAGCGCCAGTACATCTACCGGCTGAAGACCGAGTACGGCATTTCGGTCGAAGGTGACCGCACGCTGCAGAGGCCAAAAGAGCGTGCTCGGTCGCAGAAAGTGACGCTTCGCGACGCACTGGAGGATCTCGAAGTCATTCAGCAGAAGCGCGACCAACGGACAGGCTCCAAGAGCAAGCCGATCACGAAAAAGACGTACCGAGAGGTGATCGAGGACCTCGAGGTGATTCAGTACAATAGCCGCTTTCGGCGCACACGAGGCAAACTCCGGAAGCGTCCGAACCGAGCGGGGATCACGATCATCAGCGCTGAATCGAACGAATGAAAAACGCGCCGATACACGGCGCTGGTCGCTGGTCTTCGACCGGCATTATTCAAGCAAACGGGGCTCGAACGGTGTGTGTGAGACCAGTGACCAGCGACGTGTATCGGCAGGAGTAAAGCGATGAAGACAGCAGCCGCAGCGATGATCGGGGCCGTTTGTATGATCGCGGCGCTCGAGGGATTGGAGGCGCCGCCGGAAGCAGCGGTGACGCGGCCCAACACCGGCGCTGAGGATACTCCGGCGAAGCCGCCGGTGCTCCTGGCGAGGGCTCCCACGCCTGAACCGACAGTCGCCGGAGAGCGCGGCAACCACTGTTGGGAGACGTATCACGATCGCATTCAGTGGGACCGAATTCTGAGGGAGCAGCGGTACGAGAAGGATCGGACGCGCGCCTTGTTCATGGCGGCGGAGTCGCCTGTGTCGGCTGTGCCTGCAGACGCGCGAGTCCAGCCGGTCATCAGTCGCCAGACACTTCGGAGCATCTGGAACTCGTACTCCGGCTTCCCGAAGTCTGAGGGCGACGGTCCGCTCAGCGACTACGAACGTAAGTTCGCGTACCGCCTGCGCACGGAATTCGGAATTCGAGTGCACGGCGAAGAACCTGTCGAGGTCGACGAAGTCCTGCGAGGACCGGTCGATCTCCGTACGGGACTCGCCAGTTTAGAAGAGCTCGATTGGGCTCGCGCGAAGCGGATGAAGCACCAGATCGGCGGGCTGAAGCGGCTTTCGCTTCAGGCAATCTTGGAAGGTCACCCCTACTACTTCAGCTGCCGCTACAAGATTCGTCGCAAGAAGCCCAAGTAGCGCTCTCGCCCGTTGGACAAAGCTCGCGGAATGACTATCGTTGCCAGCCGTCGCGTAAAAATGCGGCGTCCTCACAACGAAAAGGTCAACAAAGTGAGCACCGAGACTGAAGAAAACGTTGTTCGTCACAACTTCATCAAGGACATCATCGATGCGGACTTGGAATCCGGGAAGGTCGACTCCGTCGTCACCCGCTTTCCACCGGAGCCGAATGGATACCTCCATATCGGCCACGCCAAATCGATCTGCTTGAACTTCGGCCTCGCGCAAGACTACCAGGGACGCTGCCACCTCCGCTTCGACGACACGAACCCGCTCACCGAAGACACCGAGTACGTCGAATCGATCCAGAACGACGTTCGATGGCTCGGCTGGGAGTGGGACGGCGAGACTCGCTTCGCGTCGGACTACTTCGAGTGGATGTACGAGCTCGCGGAGCGATTGATCAGTAAGGGGAAGGCGTACGTCGATAGTCAGGACGTCGACGCGATTCGCGAACAGCGCGGCACCATCTCGGAGCACGGCACCAACTCGCCGTACCGAGACCGCCCGATCGAAGAGTCGCTCGACCTGTTCCGCCGCATGCGGGCCGGCGAGTTTGGCGATGGCGAGCATGTGCTTCGCGCGAAGATCGACATGACTTCGCCGAACATCCTGATGCGCGACCCGCTCCTCTATCGGATTCGGCATGCAACGCATCACCGGACGGGCGACGACTGGTGCATCTACCCGATGTACGACTACGCGCACTGTCTGGAAGACGCCTACGAGCACGTGACGCACTCGATCTGCACGCTCGAGTTCGAGAACAATCGCGAGCTCTACGACTGGGTGATCGAAGAGACCGAAACGCCGGCGCGGCCGCATCAATACGAGTTTGCGCGGTTGGCGATCACGTACACCGTGATGTCGAAACGCAAACTTCTGAAGCTCGTGCAGGAGGGCAAGGTCTCTGGCTGGGATGACCCTCGTATGCCGACGATCGCAGGGATGCGTCGACGCGGCGTGACGCCCGAGGCGATTCGTGACTTCTGCGATCGAATCGGTGTGGCGAAGGCCAACTCCACGGTCGACCTGGCGCTCTACGAGTTCTGCGTGCGTGACGACCTCAACATGAAGGTTCGCCGCGTGATGGCGGTGCACGAACCACTGAAAGTGGTCGTGACGAACTGGGAAGACGGCAAGGTCGACTGGCTCGATGCCAGCTACTACCCGCACGACGTGCCGCTCGAAGGGAGCCGAAAGATCCCGTTCACGCGAGAACTCTACATCGAGCGCGAGGACTTCAGCGAGAATCCGCCGAAGGACTACTACCGACTCGCTCCCGGGCGCGAAGTGCGCCTTCGCTATGGCTACTACCTGACGTGCGACGAAGTCGTGAAAGACGATTCGGGCGAGGTGGTGGAGCTGCGTTGCTCGATCGATCCGGAATCGCGCGGTGGTGATACACCGGACGGCCGAAAGGTGAGCGGAACGATCCACTGGGTGTCGGCGACCGAGAGCAAGAAGGCAGAGATTCGTCTGTACGACCGCCTGTTCGCGGTTCCAAATCCCGGGACGGATCCGGACGTCGACTTCATGGACGAGCTCAACCCCGATTCGCTGCAGGTCTTGGAAGGTTGGGTGGAGCCGAGCGTCGCGGAAGATGCGCCGGGAACGCGATATCAGTTCGAGCGCAACGGCTACTACATGACCGACCCGGTCGATCATGAGCCCGGTTCGAAGCTGGTCTTCAATCGCGTGGTCACGCTTCGCGACTCCTGGGCGAAGCGGGAGAAAGAGGCGCAGAAGGCCAAGGAAGAAGCGATTGCGGCGGAACGTGCGGCAGAGAAGGCACGTCAGAAGGCTGCAAAGGCGGCCGAAGGCGACGATACGAGCAAGCGTCCCGCGAGCTACTACCGCGACAACCGGCGCGAGGAAGACCCCGCGCTCGCAGCCCGTTTGGAGTCGTATCAGAATGAGCTCGGTCTCGAGTACGACGATGCCGACTTGCTTAGCGGTTTTGCGGGCAATGCCGAGTTCTTCGAGGCAGCAATCGAGGCCTACGATGCGCCCAAGAGCCTGGCAAAGTGGCTCGTCAACGACCTGCTTCACCTGCTCGACGACGAGCCAGATTGGAGCGAGCTAAAGTTCGGACCAGCCGAAGTCGCAGCGTTGGTGAAGATGATCGACGACGACCGCATCACTGCTCAGTCTTCGGAGGTCGTGCGCGATGAGCTGATGGCGAACGGCGGAGACCCCGAAGCGATCGTTGCGGAACAGGGGCTCGAGAAGATTGCGGACACCGGCGCGCTCGAAGCACTCGTGGATGACGCGATGGCGAACAATCCCGCGATGGTCGAGAAGTACCGCAACGGTACGACGTCACTCGTCGGGTTCTTCATCGGTCAGGTCATGAAGGCGACGAGCGGTTCGGCAGACGCCGAGGTAGTTCGCGGAATCGTGCAGGAGAAGCTCGACGCCGGCGCCTAACGCTCGAGGAAACGGTCGAGCCGCCAGGCGGCTCCAAGCCCAGCGCCCCACAAGGTTCCATCGCTTGCGCGATGCAGCTTTGTGGGGCGTATCTCTGTCGGCAGCTGGTGAATGGTCACCTGAGTTCCCGACAATTCCACCAGGCGGTTCTGTCCCGCCCCGTCCGAAGTCAGAACCCAGGTGACTCCATCGCTCGGAACAACGCTGAGGACGGTGCCCGAAACGTTGGTCGGGGGAGTGGAATAGGTACCCGCGAAAGGCTGGCTCGCTACGGCCACAGACGCTTCGTCTTTACGATCATGGACCGCGACGATGGCATCTTCGGAAATGAAGATACGGGGACGATCGTCTTGCGAGCTGAGCTCGGCTGATTCGGCGGGAACAATCCCCTCGGGAGTTTCTTGCCAGCGCGTGACCACGACAGATGTTCCGCCGGGAGCGACACACGCAGATACAGGCCCGTCGGGGGTGTCCGCGAGCGAGCACCGTTGCGGATCTGGCGCAAGACGCCAGGAGGCGACGCCCGCCGGGGTGACGAGGTCGGCCGCTGCCGAGGCCGCTTGCTTCCGCCATGGCGCGGGCGTCGAGCCAAACTGCATGGACTCAGACCAAGCTCCACCTACCCTGAAGGGTAGCCGACTACCCTCCTGGGTAGTCCCGTCGAGCAAGACCAGACAATCGAAGGTGACCTCTTCGGGCTCCCCGGTCAGGTTCGGCTTGGTTCCATAGAGCCAGAATCCGCCGGGGTCTCCCGGAATCCAGGCGATCTGGCCCGGCCAACCGTCGGTCGGCAGGCAACCCGTTCCGGCCTTCGCAATGACTCCCGCTTCGGTTTCCAACCCCTTGTCTGTCCACGCCACCCACTTCACAGGAGCGTCGGCCGGCGCACGAAATGCGTCGACCAGATAGGTCACATCGCCGGGTGGCGGCGTTGTGGAGCAGGCACATATCAGAATCGAGAGAGCAATCAGTGGAATGCGTTTCATTTCTGGATGATCCGACCGGCGCGCTCGAGTTGCAACCTTGCGAGCGGTGGCGGATTGCCGCTAGAGCCCCGGTTCGCTAAGGTTTCACGCCCTTCGAGTGACGCGGGAGAGATCGTACCAATGGATTTTGAACGACTGAAAAAGCGCATCGACGTCCGGTTCGGGCGCGCCTGCCGCGACTTCCGCCTGGTGGAAGACGGCGACAAAGTGCTGGTGTGTCTGTCGGGCGGGAAAGACAGCTATACGCTGCTCACGCTGCTCGAAGAGATGAAGGCTCGCGTTGCTTTCGACTTCGAACTCGTCGCGTTCCACCTCGACCAGAAGCAACCCGGGTATCCCGAAGGACTCATGGCGTCCTACCTGGAACAAGGAGACACACCGTGGGTCGTCTTGGAGGAAGACACCTACTCGGTGGTCCAAGAGAAGCTCGCACCCGAAGCGACGCCGTGTTCGCTGTGCTCCCGCATGCGCCGCGGCCTGATTTACAGCGTCGCCGAGGAGCATGGCTGCAACAAGATCGCGCTTGGTCATCACCGCGACGACAGCGTCGAAACGTTGCTTCTGAACATGTTCCACGCCGGTCAGATGCAGGGAATGCCCGCCATCTACACTACCGACGACGGGCGATTCGACGTGATTCGACCACTCATCTACGTCGCCGAAGAAGACATCGCGCAGTTCGCGGAGGCTAAGGAGTATCCCATCATCCCGTGCAACCTGTGTGGGTCTGTCGAGGGACGCCGCAAGATGATGAAGCGACTGCTCGACGAGCTCGAGCAGACGATCCCTCACGTCCGAAACTCGCTGCTGGCGAGCATGCAGAACGTGCGGCGAACGCACCTGTTGGACCAGTCTTTGTTGGATGACCCAGTTGAGGTCGAGTCGGGAGCTTCCGGCGTGATCTCCTGCAGCGCCACGTCGGGGGAGGCCTTGTTTTGATTCGAACTTCAGAATCCGATCCAATCTTGGTCGACTTCGTCGACGAATCGCTCCTCCCCGGCGGGCAACTTGGCCTGACGTTCGCTCCGGGAAAGGTGCAATCCAACCCGAGATCAGGAGCGCCGTGGCAGCGCGACGTCCGGATCGACCTTCGCCGCATTCGCAGTGAGTTTGGCGCCGACATTCTGGTGGGTCTGATCGAGGACCATGAATTCGAAGACCTCGAGATTACTCACCTGCCGCCGACCGCCGACGCGCTGGAGATCGACTATCGAAGATTTCCGATTCGCGACGGCGGAACTCCGGGAGACATCATTGGATTCGACGAACTCGTGGACGAACTCGTCGATGAGCTCGAAGCTCAGAGAACCGTTGTCGTCCACTGCATGGGCGGACTCGGGCGCGCAGGCACACTCGCCGCGTCCATCCTCGTTCGGGTCGGACACGATGCGGAAGACGCGATCACGGCCGTGAGAGTGGCCCGACCTGGCGCGATCGAGAACGCTCGCCAAGAGGACTTCATCCGAAACCTGACGAAGCGGTCTGGTTGAGTCCGCTGTCCAGCCCAGCCCATCGGTACCATCAGCCAAAGGAGTAACAGTGAAGTTCTATCACTACCCAAACTGCAGCACGTGTCGGAAAGCCGCGAAGTGGCTGGATGCGCAAGGAGTCGAGGTCGAGAAAGTACACCTTGTCGAAGACACTCCTTCGAAGGATGAACTCGAACGGCTCTGGAAGGAGAGCGGCCTGAAGCTGAAGAAGTTCTTCAACACCTCGGGCGGGAGCTATCGGTCGCTGAACCTCAAAGACACTTACGACTCGCTCTCTGACGACGAGCGACTCGAGCTACTCGCTGGCGACGGGATGCTCATCAAGCGTCCGATCCTCGACACCGGAAAGAACGTTTTGGTTGGCTTCAAGGAAGCGACGTACGGTGAAGCCCTGGCGTGAAGCCTAGCGATACCGGAACCCAGCCGTCACAGACATGCTGGGACCAAATTCGATCCCCGGGGGGCCCCCAATCGGAACGAAGATGGTCGTCGCCAGCGTTGCGTACTTGAATCGACCTTCGAATGCTACGCCGGCGACTCCGTGGCCATAGCCCACGAGTGAGTTGGAGCCGCTCGACTGCTCCTCCGCAAACGTCGGATTCGTCACCCCTCGCTGCAGCCCGAAGAAGGGCATGATGTGGACGTGCTCGTGGAACGGCGAGTAGGTGACGGACAGCTGTAGGTTCGGATAGAGAAAGTACCGGTCGCTAAGTGCAACATCCGGTTCGCCATCTCTCGTCAGATAGGTCGCCTCGGGAATTGACGCGATGTTCACCTCGAAATGAAGCGAAGGCGTCAACGGAACTTCCGGTATCGGAAGATTCGCGCGTAGGCCTGGCACCCCCACGAAGACATTGCGGTCCGGCGTATCCTCGGGAAACTCCCGACCACCCTCCAGATTCCGTTCCGCCGAGGAGTATCCGGCCAGGCTGAAGTGACCACTGAGCTCAACGTAGTCGCTGAGCCCGGCATAGAGGCCTCCTCCGAACTGACACCTGGGAAGCATCATGGTGCCGAAACCACGCGTAGGGGGATCCTCGAGGTCCTCGGGTTGCTGCGTCTGCTGCGTAAGCCCAATCGAACTGGCATGTCCAAACAGTCTTACGCCGGCCTCGGGAAGTGGGGAACCAATGCTTGCTGGTGGCGTTGGTCTTGGAACGAGGGCCGATCTGGTTTGCACCGTAGTCGTCGCACAGGCCGGCAGGCACGAGGCAATTAGGAGGAACGAGAGTCCAACAAAAGCCCGCCCTTCCATCGATGCCTGCTAGGAAGGAAAGAAGAATACCGTCCCGTTGGGGCGCTTCGATGGCAAGAAACGCGAAACGCCCGTCCATCGAGTGATGAACGGGCGTCTCGGTAAAAAATGCTGGCGGCGACCTACTCTCCCACACA
>CAYLMO010000110.1:0-14898 GCA_964384605.1 uncultured Bradymonadales bacterium
CAGATCGGCCATCGGCCCCAACCCCACCGAGTTTTAGCGCTAATCTGAACTTTCTTGCTGCTTCGGTGCATCAAGAGCGGTCGAACACGCGCTCGGCAAGTCTGGCTGCCGTTTTCCCGACTTCAGCTCAACGAGATCATCTATGCCGGTGGGGATCGGATACTCGTCGACCTGTGTGACGACTCCCTGCGGATTCCAGTTTTTCCACTCGCCCACGCGCTCCCCGTTCCATGAGACGCCGCTCGATGCGGGCAGTCCGTTGGGGTGAAACGTGCGCTGAAGCCCGTGCGCCTCGCCGCACAGGAAGTGTTCCCGACTTTCGACTTCCCCGGATGGGTGCCACGTCGTCCACTCGCCATGGCGAAGGTCGTTCGAGTACGTGCCCTGTGCTTTTGGCTGTTGGTTGGGGTGCCACGCGCGCCAGCTGCCTTCGAGTTTCCCGTGCACATACCGTTCTTCGCGCATGGGCAGGCCGTTGGGGTCGTTGCGGCGCCACAGTCCGTCGCGAGCGCCTTCGACGTACGAACCGCGCTCGATGCTCCCGTCGGCATAGGTTCGTGTGACGCTCCCCATTCTCGTGCCTCGCTCATATTCGGAGCGTTCGAGGGCTCCGTCGACCCACTCGGTCCAGAGGCCATCGCGCTGACCGTCGACGAGCATGCCTTCGGCTTCGACCGAGCCGTCGGGCGCGAGCTTGCGGACCTGAGTTGCGCCGGTGTCGCGCACGTAGAGCTCTTCGGAGCGCACGGCGCCGGTGGGGTACCAGGCGACCGAGCGCATTCGGACTCCGTCGACCCATTCCTCCTCGGCGACCTTGCGACCAGTCTCGTCGTAGTGAACGACGCTGGTTGGTCGGCCGTTCTCGTCGAGCTGTCGCTCCATCGCGAACTGGCCGTTCGCATGCCACGCCAGCTCGAATCCGCGCGGTACCGGATTCAGGCGAGTGCGGCAGGTTATCAACCGACGTTCGCCCACGCTCTCGTCGCTCAAAAACGTGCCGTCGGGGCAGCGGTATTGGGATTCTGCGGGGCGCTCCGGCCATCCGTCTTCGGTCACTCGCGCGCCGTCGACGACGCGGTCCGGTCCGCCGCAGGCCACGAGGGTCGGTAAGAGCAGCCACCCGAGATGGCGTCTCATTTCGCCTCCGAGCGGCGGACTTCCCGTGGAGGCTGCATCTTTCGCCATTCATCGCACGACCGCGCTACGCCAGAGTCGCACGCGCGCTTGTAGAGCTCGCGCGCCGTCGAGACGTTGCGCCGCACGTCGCTACCCGTCGCAAGGAACCAGGCGGCGTTGAAACACCCGAGCTCGTCTCCGAAGTTGCACGCGTTCACGTACACCACGAACGCCGAAGCCGGATCGCTCGCGACCGGTTCATCGACATGCAGTTCGGCCATCTCGTAGTAGGCGTCGGCTTGTTCGGGGTCGGCGTCGACGCCGAGGCCATCCTGATAGATCCGCGCGAGCACTAGGCAACCGTCGCCGACCTCCTCGGTACAGGTCTTCTCCAACATCTCGAGCCCGCGCTTGGAATCTGGGTCGATGCCGGAGCCGAAGAGCAGCGCTTGGCCTGCTGCAATGCACCCGGGAGCGTGGTCGAGCTCGCAGGCGCGCTCGCTCAGGTGCTGTGCCTCTTCGAGGCTTCGCACGAGCCGATGCTGTTTGCGCAAGATCACCGCTGCGCCTTCGCAACCGGCGCCGACACCAGCGTCGCAGGCTTTCTGGTAGAGCTTGATGGCGGAACGATCGGGGTGACGCTGTGCGATCTCGTTGCAGGCCTCGCCGTCGCCGCCGTCGCACGCTTTGGTCAGGTTCTCGACGGTGCGTTCGTCGGAGAGGTCAGCCTTGCCGTAGAAGAGCGCAAGGCGACCGCACGAAGGCGAGTGGTCGAGCAGGCATGCGTACTGGTACGCGACAAGCGCGCTACGGCGAGATTCTGCGGTGCCAACTTCGCGTGACTGCCCATGTCGATAGCATGCGTCGACGTTTCCATTTCGACAGTCGGAGTAGTCACCGCCAAACACGTCTTGGCGAGGGTCGTCGCGACAGCCAAACAGAAGAACCAGACTGAGGATGGTGAGGCAGAGGCGCCGAATCACGAGCTCAGGTCATCTCGAGGAAGTTGATGCGCACGTCGTCGCCGAGTTCGCGCAAAAGGAACTTACGGAACTTCTCACGAATCTGCACTTCGACCTGCCGAATTCGCTCTTTCGAGACGCCCCATTCGTCGCCGAGTTCGACGAGGCTCTTGTTGTCCTCTGCGATCATGCGGTCGAACCAGATGGCGCGTTCGCGCTCGTCTTCGAGTTGGTCGCCGAACTTCTTGATGGCATCGCCGATCTGCGTGTTGACCTCGTGCTCGGCGACGAGGTCTTCGGGGTCGGCCGAGTTGTCGGCCATCAACTCGCCGATCGTGGTCTTTTCGTGGCCAGGAGCCTGCGCGTCCATGTAGACGGGCGGGGCGTCGAGCTGTGCCGAGACCCGCACGACCTCGGACTCGTCGACGTCGAGATACTCGGCGATGAGTGCGGGCGTAGGGTTGCGGTGACCGCGCCGGATCAGCTCGCGACGGGCCTTTTTGAGGTTGTAGAAGAGCTTCCTGCCGGCTCGCGAGCTTCCGATCTTCACGGGGTGAAGATGATTCATCAGATAGTTGAGAATCATCGCGCGGATCCAGTACTGCGCGTAGCTCGTGAACTTCACGCCGCGGTACGGATCGTAACGGGTGACGGCCTCGGAAAGGCCGACGTTCCCCTCTTGGATCAAGTCGAGCAGGTTGGTCCAACGACGTTGATACTCGCGGGCGATCTTCACGACGAGCCGCAGGTTCGTGACGATGAGCATCTTGCCCGCGTTCACGTCATTGTCATTGACGTAGCGCTCGGCGAGGGCCTGCTGCTTCTCGGCGTCGAGCGGCTCGATGAAGCTCAGGCGCGACAGGTACGCTGAAAGCGGATCGCTCGCCATCGGAACGTCGGACTGATCACGACGTCCCTTCATCATGGGGAGCGAGAGGTCGCCCATCAGCTCTTTCGTCTGGTCGAGAGACGAGCGGCTGATATCGACGCCTAGATCTTCGCTGTCTTCTGCGCCGAGAACCTCGACGTCAGGACCGTCGTTTTCTTCGATCTGTTCGATCTCTTCCGCCACCGCTGCCTCTCTCTCGAGCGAGGAAGTCGCATGTGAGTACAGTCTACAACACTAAGACGTTTCGTTCATCGAACCGTTTCGCCGTGACTTTCGATTCCCGGCAGAAAAAACGGTTGCTGGCGGCAAACCGCCCCGCCGGCAGTCTCAGCCCGGAGGCCAAGAAAAGTCGCGGCCGCCCAAGATGTGCAGGTGGATGTGGAACACCGTCTGACCCACGCCCGCCCCATTGTTCACCACGAGCCGGAAATCGTCCAAGCCTTCCTGCTCGGCGACCTTCTTGGCCCCGAGCATCAGCTTGCCCAGGAGCGCTTCGTCGCCCTCCTCGGCGTCGTAGAGGTTGACGATCTTCTTCTTCGGGATGACCAAGATATGCGTCGGCGCCGCCGGATTGATGTCGCGAAACGCGAAGATGTCGTCGTCTTCGAACACTTTGTCGCAAGGAAGTTCGCCGCGGATGATCTTTCCGAAAATCGTGTCGTTCTGCTCGGTCATGTCTTCTCCCTCAGAAGTCTCGGGCGCTGTCGATGAGCAGCGTGACCGGGCCGTCGTTCAGCAGCTCGACGTCCATCATCGCCCCGAAGCGCCCGGTCTCGACGTGGACGCCGCGGGCCTTCGCCTCGTCGACGAATCGGTCGACCATCGCCGACGCGCTCTCGGGTTCCATCGCGTAATAGTAGCTCGGTCGACGACCCTTGCGCGTGTCGCCGTACAACGTGAACTGACTCACGACGAGGAGGGATCCCTCCACATCGAGCAGGGACAAGTTCATCTTGTCCTCCTCGTCGCGAAAAATGCGCAGATTCAAGGTCTTGTCGAGCACGTACTGAAGATCGTCCTCGGTGTCGTCGCGGCCGCAGCCCAACAACAGCAAGATTCCGTGCCCGATCTCACCGGTGATCTCGCGATCGACGGTGACCTTTGCGCGGCTAACTCTCTGGACGACAGCTCGCATTAGGCCAACTTCGACATCACGATGTCTTTGACCTTCGAACCGTCGGCCTTGCCTTTGACCTTGCCCATCATCGGCCCCATCACCTTGCCCATGTCGGCCTTGGTGGACGCTCCAGTCTGCTCGATGACCTCGTCCACGAGCGCACCGATCTCCTCGTCCGTGAGCTGCTTCGGCAGGTAATCCTCTACGACCCCCAGCTCGAACTCTTCCTTCTCGGCGAGCTCCAGTCGGTCGCCGTCTCGGTAAGCCTGTGCGGCTTCGCGACGCTTCTTCGCCTCGGTCGAGAGCACGCCGACGATGTCGTCTTCGGTCAGCTCACGCTGCAGCTCGATCTTCTGGTTGTTGAGCGAGGAGATCAGCATCCGAATCGTCATCAGCTTCTCTTTCTCTTTGGCCTTCATGGCCGCTTTCATGTCCGTCTTCATCTGCTCGAGTGTTTCAGCCATTTCAAATCTCCATCAGTTGGGGTTGGCGTGAGCGTTAGAGCCCCTCAACCCGAATCTCTCCAATTTTCATCCGATTGCGTCCGTCATGCGCTTTGCGCGGCTCGATCTCCATCCGGCGGCTCCCGACGAAGAAGCCGAAATTGAGCGAGTAGACGCCAGGTGTCGAATAGCTCTCGATCTCGAGCTTCTGCACCGATTTCACGATGTCACCCGGGTACCAGTAATTGGTCGGGAAATCGCCATCGTTGGGGTAGTGGTCGCCGTTGATTCGGTTGCCCGGGTAATCGACGTGCAAAAAGATCTTCTGACTGCTGGGCACGCGTTTGATCACGCGGAAGTAGTAGGTGATCTCCGCGGTCTCACCCCACTTGTAGACCGGAAGCCCGTCTTTGCCTTTCGGCGCATCGGTCGAATAGCCGAGCATCTCGAGTTGCCCGTCGAACACGGGATGAACCTTCTTGCCGGCCTCGTCCTCGAACAGAAGGTCGTTCTGCACTTCGCTCTCGTCGGCGACAATCTTGTCGTTGACGAACGACCTGTCCTCTTCGCCTTCTTCGAGCCGGTT
This sequence comes from uncultured Bradymonadales bacterium, assembly GCA_964384605.1. Classification (GTDB taxonomy): domain Bacteria; phylum Myxococcota_A; class Bradymonadia; order Bradymonadales; family Bradymonadaceae; genus CAYLMO01. The sequence goes on from CAYLMO010000110.1 coordinate 5,114, forward strand.
GCTGACCAGAAGCAGACGTGACGACCGTGCGTCGAGCACCGGAAGCTTCTTGTCGAACCGTCGCCTCACTTCGTAGCTGATCGACGCGAGCTTATCTCGAGGGATGACCGCGTACATGCGCTCCTTTGCTTCGAACATCTCGCCCAGCTTCGAGTAGTTGGGGATCGATTCGACGTCCTCCAGGTAGACCGACCCCTGACCGATCGAAACCTGGTAGCGATATAGCTTCTCCCCTTCGTCGGCGCTCTCGACGTACGTCTCGAAAACGCCGCGCTGCGAAAGGTGGAGCGTCAACGACGGCACGTAGTGATGAAGCAGAATGGCGGAGAACACCACGAACCCGGCGGTCAGCACCAGCGGGCCTGTCTGTGGCGACTCCACCAGACGAACCGCAGCTCCAATCCAGTCGTCTCGGTCTCGGACTTCCTGCTTCTCGAGCGCACGTGCGACGAACGGCGACTCACCACTCGTCGCGAGCTCGCCCGCTCGCCAGGCTCGGAAGTTCGCCGGAAGGTCGCGTGCGTTTCGAATCGCTATGACCGCCCAGCTCGCAAGCCCAAAGAAGTACATCACCGTCAACCCGACCGCGCTGTACTTCATCACTTTGAAGAGTCGGCCGAACTCGAAATCCTCGCCGAGTTCGTAGCCCTCCTGGAGCGTGAGGTAGACCTCGATGAACCGCACTGGGAAGCGCTCGAGGTCCTTTCCGAGCATCAGGACCACCGCGGCGGCCGCGAAGCCCATCGCGTAGACGAACAAGGGACGCAGGCGGGCCGACCGCCAAAAGTCGGCGTCGGCGAGCATCAGGCCGACGCCTGCGACCAACGGGAAATACGCAGGAAAGAAGATGTGGCCAAACACGCCCGCGGCCGCCACGAAGATGGCCGCGAAGACCGCCCATACCACGAGGAAACGCTTGAGCCGCGCGTCGGGTGTCGTCGCGGATTCGGCGTCGAGCTCGGCCGACCGTGCCATGTACGCAAGCCCTATCGGGGCGAGGCCGGTCCACGGAAGCAGTGAGAAACCGATCTGACGCACCCAAATGTCCAGCGACAGATGGCCATCGGCGAGGGACTTCTCGAAGATATGATTCGTGAGGAGATACTCGAGCGACGGAATTCCGCCCACGATCTCGCCGTGCTTCAGCAGTGTCGGGTTGGCGTCACCAACGGCGTACCCAATGAGGGCGGCGAGCACTGCGCCGACGCCGATGGGTACCATGCCGGGGAGCGAGAAGATTGCCTTGCCTGTCTTGGTGTGTCGGCCGAGCACGAGCCCCGAAATGGCCGCGACGGCCGGCAGGACAAGCCCGCAGATCTGGGCGAGGTGTGGGCGCAGCGCCTCCTTTTCGTAGTCGGCACTTCCAACATAAGCCCAGGTGACCACACCGATTCCGATCGCCACCAACAGCGCGGAAACGACCCAATCGCCGGCCGAAGGTCTCACTGCGGTCGAGCTACCCGCAGAAGTCTCGACGACCAACTCGGTGAGGGCGAACGCGCTCAATACCCACAGCGGCAGGTAGAGACCAGCGAGCCGCATGTCGAAAACCGCGAGCGCCATGCCGACGGTCGCGACGAGGGCCCACAGCCAGCGGCGCTCATCCGAAACGAGCAATCCACCAAACCCGAGCATCGTGAGTGTCGATGCGGCCAACCACGGTATCTCGGCGGCCAGGTTATGTGCGCCGATGAAGACCGCCGGGGTCGTGACGAACGCGAGGCTGCCGATGAGTGCGGCACGCACGCCAAAGAATCTCTTGAGCCACGCGAAACTCGCGAGGATTACCAGAAAGAGCAGCAAAGCTGCCGGAAGTCGCGCGTTTCTTTCGAGCGTACCGACTTCCGGGCCGGCGGCCTCCGCGGACGACTCCAACAGCTGGCCCGTGAGCCACGTCTTGAGCAACGGGCGAGCGACCGGCTTTCCGTCCAAGGTCGGAACAGCCCAGTTCCATGACTTGGCCAACGGATCTTCGGTAACCTCCGGAGCGCCGCGTTCAGCGTACTCTCTCGCGAGGAAGACTTCGTTGGCTTCCCAGGGCTCCCAGACGCCCACTCCGCCTAGATTTCCGAAGATCATGACCACCGAAACCACGACCAGCGCGGCAAAGGCGAACCACGTCGCGGCGGGCTTGTCCCAGAAGGATGGTTCGTGTCGGTCGCGTGCGTCAGACATACAGGAAACTTCTCTTACGGCTGCGGGTCTGCGTCTGTTAGCACAGCTACGGATCCGTTTCGAGCGGAAGCGCGATTGCGGTGGCGCTCCGCGCGAGTTTTGTTACGGTGCGCCCGACTGACGATGAGCAAAAATACGTATGACTGAACCAAATCCGGAACTGCCGCTCATGGGGTGGCGAGAATGGATCGAGCTTCCCGAAGTCGTCGCTGAGCCGATCAAGGCCAAGATCGACACCGGGGCGCGCAGCTCGGCACTCCACGCCGAATCAATCGAAGTGTTCGAGCGCGAAGGCGAACGATGGGTGTCGTTCGAGGTGCTGCCTCGACAGAAGAGCGGCGACGCTCGCGCTCAAATCACTCTGCCGGTGCACGACATTCGTATGGTCCGGAGCTCGTCGGGCCAGGCAGTCGAACGCGTTGTCATCCGCACGACCATGCGCGTCGGCGGCGAGGAATGGGAATTCGACCTGACGCTCTCGGATCGAGAGCAGATGGGATTCCGCATGCTCGTGGGTCGCGAAGCCATTCGAAAGCGCTTCGTAGTCGACCCCGGCAACTCCTTTTTGTGGGGGCAGCCTGAATCCTACATTCAGGGCGAAGACGAAGATGACGAACTCCAATAGAAACGGTTGTAAATCATGAAACTCGCGGTCCTCTCGCGGAACAAACGCCTCTACTCGACGCAGCGCCTGATTGAAGCAGCCGAAAAGCGCGGGCATGAGTGCGAGGTCGTCGACTACCTTCGGTGCTACATGAGTCTGGCCTCGGGGGCGCCCACACTCGATTTCGGGGGGCGTGTGCTCGATGACTACGACGCAGTCGTTCCACGCATCGCTGCGTCGAAGACGTTCTACGGCACAGCGGTCGTCCGCCAATTCGAAATGATGGGCACCCTCACCGCCAACTCGTCGCGCGGCATCACGTTCTCGCGCGACAAACTTCGGTCGCAACAGGCGCTCGCTAAGGCCGGGGTAGGCGTTCCGAAGACCGCGTTCGCGCACTCACCGAAGGACGTGAACGAGATCATCAAGATCGTCGGCGGGGCACCACTCATCGTGAAGGTCCTCGAAGGAACTCAGGGAATGGGCGTCGTACTCGCCGAGACCCAGAAAGCCGCACAGTCGGTAATCGAAGCGTTTCGACAGCTCGACGCATACATCCTCGTTCAAGAGTTCATCGAATCGGCCAAAGGGGCCGACATCCGCGCGTTCGTCGTGGGCGACCAGGTCGTCGCTTCCATGAAGCGCGAAGCGGGGGAGGGCGAGTTCCGAGCGAACATCCACCGCGGTGGATCGGCCAGCTCGGTCGAGCTCTCGGACGAAGAACGCAAGACCGCCATCAGAGCGGCAGAAGTCGTGGGGCTGGACATCTGCGGCGTCGACCTGCTCCGCAGCGACCGCGGGCCACTCGTCTTGGAGGTGAACTCCTCGCCGGGTCTGCATGGCATCGAATCCGCAACTGGAGTCGACGTGGCGAGCGCGATCGTCGAGCGACTCGAAAGACGTTGTGAGGAGAAATGAGCGAGTCCTTTGAGATTGGTGGGGTCGAGATTGAACGGGGATCCCGACAGCGCGTCGACGTGCCGATTGGCTCGTTGCCGACGCAGACCGAACTCGACATGCGGGTCGAGGTGGTGCGCGGCGAGGAAGATGGTCCGCGAGTGTTCGTTTCGGCGACGATCCACGGTGATGAACTGAACGGGGTCGATACCGTTCGGCAGGTCATGGAGAAGCTCGACCCTTCGAAGCTGCGCGGAACCGTGATCGGCGTGCCGATCGTAAACGTGTTCGGTTTCCTGCAGTCGTCACGCTACCTGCCAGACCGTCGCGACCTGAACCGCTCGTTTCCTGGCAGCGCCCGCGGCTCTCTCGCCGGGCGAATGGCGTACATGTTCATGAACGAGATCGTGCGCAAATCGACGCACGGGATCGACCTGCACACCGCGGCCGTAGGTCGCTACAACCTCCCGCAGACTCGCGTCGACTTTTCGGTCACGGAGCTCGAGGCGATGGCTGAGGCGTTCGCCGCACCCGTAATGTTGAAGTCGAAGGGGCCGGACAAGTCGGTTCGGCGCACGGCAACCAAGGCCGGAATTCCGGTGCTCTTGTTTGAGGGGGGCGAAGCGGGGCGCTACGACTTGGAGGTCATCGAAATGGCGACCGCCGGCACGCTGCGCGTGTTCCAAGCGCTCGGCATGATCGACGATGCGCCCGCGGCTGAGGCTCCTTCCGTTCGCGCCGAGTCGGCGACGTGGGTGCGAGCCAAGCGAGCGGGCCTCGTGCGCATGAAGCGCCTGTCGGGAGAACAGATTCGCAAGCGACAGCGCCTCGGAACCATCGCCGATGCGTTCGGCGACGGACCTTCTCACATCGTCTCGCCCGCGAACGGCGTGATCATCTCGCACGTGACGAATCCTTCGGTGAACCAGGGCGATGCTGTCGTCCACATCGCCAAGACCGAAGACGAGTAGTTCAGCGCTCGATGATGAGGTGACCCGACTGGATGCGCCCCTGAGCGCCGGTCCGCAGGTATCCCTCGACGACGGCCCGCGGGCCATTGTCATCCCAGTATCCATTGAAAAGAACGTCGGACTTGACGAGCACCTCTCCGGACTCATCGTTCTTCGCGTCGTCGATGACGCAGGCGTAGCCCTGAACCGGGCGACCGACTGAACCTCGTCGACGCGCGCCGAGTCGTTCGAGGTGCGTGATGCCGGCTTCGGGCAGGCCCCACGTGCCGAGCACCGGAACTCCGGACTGCTCGAGGATGTCGAGAACCTCGTCGGGCGCACTTCCTCCCGCAAGATAGAGCCGCTGAAGGTGGCCGCCGAAGGACCACTTCACCGGGTCGTACAGAAGCTTCTTCGACGCTTTGTCGCCCAGGGTGCGAAGCGCTTTGCTGAATCCGAATCCGGAGTTGTCGGTGAGGAAGTCGGGGGCCTTCTCGATCCGCTCCTGCCACTCGATCGCGCGACCCTGGAGGTAGGCCGGGCCACATAGGATGGTCGTCGGTTTGGCGTGCACGAAGCCTTCGGCGAGCTCGCCGATCGAATCGGCGATGCAGACGGTTCGACCCTGAAGAAGCGAGGCGATCGTGAAGAGAAGGGAGTAGAACCAGCCGTACGATGCGAGCACGGCGAGCCGGTCGTCGTCGAGGGAGAGATCGCCGCCGAGATACTCGGCCATCACGGCGAGTTTCCCGCCGGAAAACCACGCGCCATGGGGATCATCGCCAGGTTCGAACGGGAACAAGACGAGGGCTGGAGCTTTGGCGTCGAGACTGAAAGTGACCTCGGCCAGATCGTTGATCGCGCCACGGCGCTTGCGGTAACGGCCACGTTCCATCAGGTGGTCGACGTCGATGACGCCTTCGAGTCGGTTCGCTTCGAGCTTGTCGAGCGTTACCCATGTGAGGGGCGGGAGTTTGTCGCCCTGGCCACGGATCTCGCGAAGCCGTTCCTCGGTATCGACGATGATCCACGTGGTGCCGGTTCGGGCGCAGCAGCGGAGGGTCTGACGACGATCGCGGTCGGGCACAAGTGGAACGACGCATCCACCGACGAGCCATAGCGCGAACGCCATGTCGAGCCAGCGACGGTCGTTTGAGGCAACGATCGCGACCGAAGTGCCGGGCTCGAACCCTTCGTCGAGCAGCCCGATCGCTAGATTCTGAACCGTTCGGGTCCACTCCCAGTACGTCGTCTCCTCGAGCTTCGACTCGCCGGGACTCACGAAGGCGACGTTCTCTTTGAACTCTTCGAAGCGACGCCAAAAATGGGTGGGGAAATTCTTCATCGGTGTCTCGCGTAACGTTTGTCCGGATTGTTCGCGCATTTGAGCGGGCCGACAAGGCTTAACCTTTCACAGGTGGACGCTGGCAGGTTATTCTCGCGCTATCTCTCGCCGAGTTGTGTGGATGCTGCCTCTCTATATCGTGACGATCTTCACGAGCGCCGCACTCCTGTTTGTGGTGCAACCCATGGTGGGCAAGCTCGTACTCCCGGCGCTTGGGGGCACTCCTGCGGTTTGGAACACCTGCATGGTGTTTTTTCAGGCGGTGCTCCTAGTCGGCTACGGCTACGCGCACGTCAGCCGAAAGCTGCCCCTGAGGGCTAGGGCGGCGGTTCATGTGGGACTGCAGCTGGTTGCGCTGGCGCTCCTGCCGATCGCGATCGACACAGCGGCGCTCGCCGACGCGTCGAGCGAGCCGATCGTCCCATTGCTCGTCGCGTTGATTCTCGCGGTCGGGTTCCCTTTCCTGATTGTTTCGGCGTCGGCACCGCTGTTCCAAGACTGGTTCGGGATGACCGATCACCCTGACGCGGGAGATCCGTACCATCTCTACGCGGCGAGCAATGCGGGGAGCATGTTGTCGCTGCTTAGCTATCCGGTGCTGATTGAGCCAAATCTCGATGTGGTCGCGCAGACGCATTGGTGGCGCGGCGGGTTTGCGGTCTTGACGATTCTCACCATCGCGACTGCCGTGATGGCGTGGCGTCGTCGGGCCGGTACGGACCAGAGGGAGGAGGCAACGGAGCCGGAGGTGATCGACGCGAAGCGGCGTGGTTACTGGATCTTTGCGGCGTTTGTGCCTTCTTCGCTGCTTCTCGGGGCGACGACGACGCTCACGACCGACGTCGCGACGGTACCCCTGTTCTGGGTGGTCCCGTTGGCCCTCTATCTGCTGACGTTCATTCTGGTGTTCGCGCAGAAGAAGCTGCTTCCGCACGAATGGATGATTCGGGCGCTGCCTGTGGTGATGGCGCCGTTCGTGGTGGTCCTTGTGATGGAGCTGAACCGCCCGCTCTGGCTAATGGCCGGCCTGCATCTGTTGGTGTTCTTCGTGATGGCGATGGTGTTTCACGGTGAGCTCGCGCGAACGAGGCCGTCGACCGCCGGGCTCACGGAGTTCTACTTCTGGATGTCTTTTGGCGGGGTGCTGGGCGGAGCGTTCAACGGGTTGCTCGCACCGGTGTTGTTTCCCGACCACTGGGAGTATCCGCTTGTGCTCGTCGCAGCGCTGGCTGTGATCGCGGTGCAGACCAAAAAGCGAGGGGACGAACTTCGCGTCGATATCGTTGCGTCATTGCTTCTGTTGGCCGGGGTCGTATTCGCCGCGCGGCGGTCGGTGCTCGACAATACGGAGCTCGGGACGGCCGTGGTCATGCTGGCCGCGATGCCGGTGTTTCTGCGGTATTGGCGGCCTCGATTCTTCGGGGCGATGGTGGCGGTCGCGGTACTGATGGGGGAGGTGGCGTTTGCCTACAACCATCAAGCGATCTTCCAGGAGCGCAGCTTCTTTTCGGCGAGTCGCGTGGTTCATGTCGAAGACGACAATGCGAACTTCTTGTTGCACGGAAACACCAACCACGGAGCGCAGTCGTTCAAGCCGGGATTCGAGCGATGGGTCCTGCCGTATCACCCGCCGGGGAGTCCGATGGCGCAGGCGTACGGATTGGCTGCGGAGCACCACGGGGCAGGCGCCGAGATGGGCGTGATCGGTCTAGGTGTCGGCGGGCACGCGTGTTTCGCGGCAAAGGACCAGCATATGCGGTTCTTCGAGATTGACCCGGTCGTCGAGAAGATCGCGACGAACCCGAAGTACTTCGACTTCATGGAGCGGTGCGACGGTACGTACGACATCGTGATGGGTGATGGGCGAATCATGCTCCTGAAGGAGCCGAATGGTCGATTCGACTTCTTCGTTCTGGATGCGTTCACGTCGGATGCGATCCCCACGCATTTGCTCACGACCGAGGCGCTTCAAGACTACTTCACGAAGCTTGCGCCCGACGGAATGATCGCGATGAACGTGACGAACCGTTACCTCGACCTCGAGCCCATGTTGGCCGCGCAGATCGAGGCGATGGGAGTACATGGCCGCATCAAGCGATTCGCGGCGCCGGAGTTCGACGAGGTCGAGGCGGCGTCGTCTGTGGTGGTGGTGTTGGCTCGTGAGCCGGAGCACATGCTCGGAATCGAGAGTGATCCAGAGTGGAAAGAACTGAAACGAGAAGAAGGTGTCGGCGTGTGGACCGACACCTTCTCGAACATCATTTCAGTGTATCGATGGCGCTGAACCACGCGACGATTTCGTCGCGTGGGACCTCGTGCTGTTCGCCAGACTTCATCGCCTTCACCTGCACGATTCCTTTCTCGACCTCGTCCGGCGCGAGCACGCAGGTGAACGGAATGTTGCGGTCGTCGGCGTAGCCGAACTGCTTTCCGAACTTGTCGTTGGCCATGTACAGGTCTGCTCGGAATCCGGCTTCGCGCAGTTCGTGCACGAGCGCGACTGACTTGGGGGCTAGGGCGTCGTTCCAAACGGTGACCAGCATGTCGGCGGCGCGGGTCGAGTCTTCGGTCTTGTCGCTGCGCTCCTCGAGGAGGAACAAGATGCGTTCGATTCCGAGCGAGAACCCGCAAGCCGGTACGTCTTGGCCCGAGAACATCCCGATGAGGCCGTCATATCGCCCCCCGCCGCCTACTGAACCCGCGAAGTCGTCGCTGCGAATCTCGAAGATCGGACCGGTGTAGTACGACAGTCCCCGAGCGAGGTACGGGTCGATCTTGAGGTACGGAGCAGAGCGGGTCGGAGCGGCGAACGCGAGCAGCTGTTCGAGCTCGTCGAGTGCTTCGACACCGCGCTCAGTGCCTCCGAGTGCCTCACGCAGGTGCGAGAGCATGTTCACGTTGTCGTGGTTCTCGTCGGTTGGGACGGGCTGCGCGCCGAGGATGCCCATCAGCTTGTCGATGGACGATTCGGCAATCCCGCGCTCTTGGAGCTCGGCTACCACGCCGTCGTGTCCAATCTTGTCGAGCTTGTCGATCGCGACCAGGGCGTCCGTCTCTTTGTCGTCCGGAATTCCTGCCACTTCCATCAGCGCCAGAAGAAGCTTCCGGTGGTTCACGTGGATGCGGAAGTTCCCGAACTCGAGGCGTTCGAGGATCTCCGAAAGTGCCGAAGTTACTTCTGCTTCGACGAGCATCGAGTCGCTCCCGACGACGTCGACATCACACTGGTAGAACTCGCGATATCGACCCTTCTGAGGACGGTCAGCCCGCCAGACTGGCGCGATCTGATAGCGCTTGAAGATGCGCGGGAACTCATTGGGATACTGCGCGTATACACGTGCCAGCGGAACGGTGAGATCGTACCGAAGGCCGTGGTCGGCAATGTCGGTCTCGCCCGGATTTGGCTGGGCGAGGGCGCTGTCGAGTTTGTTGCCACGCTTGAGGATCTTGAAGATCAGCTGATCCCCTTCTTCTCCATACTTCCCCATGAGCGTGGTGAGGCGTTCGACGCACGGAGTGTCGAGCGGGTCGAATCCGTAGGATTGGTAGACCTCTTCGACCAGCGCGAACACATGACGGCGATGGCGGGCCTCCCGAGGGAGAAAGTCGCGCATTCCGCTCGCCGGTTTCGTGCTGGCCTTGCTCATGATGTTCACTCCTTGGTGTTTGAAATCCCAACATGGGAACGCCAACGACTAGGTCGCGAGGGGCAGTGGGTCAAGCCGCGAGGGGAAACGGTGGATTCGTTTGGGGTTGGTGTTGGGGTGGGAAGTCTATGTGTTTCAATTGCTTGCGCCTATTTTCGCAACGATTT
>CAYLMO010000111.1:0-14785 GCA_964384605.1 uncultured Bradymonadales bacterium
CCTCGTCGTCCACTTCGGAGGCGCGGACGAGGAGTCTACGTTCGGACCGAGGTTTCGAATCGAGCGCGTGCAGGCTGTTCATCAAGATGTTCACGAACACCTGCACCAGCCGGGCCTCATTGGCTTCGACCAGTGGCAACTCCGGAATGTCCGTTTCGAGATCGACGCGGTGCTTCAGTTCCGAGGTCAACATCTTGATCGCCGACAAGATCACGTGCTCGAGAGGGACGGGGGCTTTCGATTCTCCGTCGGCGCGCGAGAACGTGTTCAGATCAGCGACGATCTCCCTCACGCGGCGTACCCCGTCGAGGGCATCGTTCAGAGCATCTGTCGCCGTCTCGGGGTCTACCGGGCCTTCGTCGATCAGCGCCATCACGTAGTCGATATTGGCGGCGACGTACGCGAGCGGGTTGTTGATCTCGTGGGCAACTCCTGCGGCCATCGCACCCATCGCCGCCATTCTGTCGTGGAGCTGCGCGCGCGCTCGAACACGCCGAAATTCGCGATCGTCCTGCACGAGGACGACGAAACCAGCCACTTCGGCGCCCGACCGAATCACGGTGGAGGTCGTCGGATACCGCTCGGCGCCTTCGCTGGTGTCGAACTCGAGCTCCATTCGTTCCGGAACCTCGGAGGCGTTCTGGAAGATGGATTTCGCGGCGGCGAGCGATCCTCGGGCGATGATGGATGCGAGCGGAAGGTTGAGCAGGGCGCCCTCGTCTTTCACTCCCAACATGCTCAACATCGAACGATTGGTGCGACGAATGAATCCGTCGGAGTCGATGAGAATGATCCCATCGGCCATCGCATCGAGGATCGACTCGAGCTGTTCGTTTTGCCGCTCGACGCGCGAGATCAATCCTTCGAGTTCGTCGGCGGTGTTGTTGACGAGATAGGCGAGAACATCGAACGGATCACGAGTGAACGTGCGGTCGACGCGCGTACCGAAATCGCCAGCCGCCATCGACAGGAGAGCCTCCGACAGCTTGGCGAGCTGCTGCATCGACGCGCCCGTCGACGGCGAGACCGACGAAAGTTCTCGGGTTGAATCGTGGTCGGCCGGAGTGTCGACCTTGTCGAGTTCATCCTTCACTTCGCCTCCCTTTCCAGCCATTCGAGAGCGGCCGCGAGAGAAGCGTAGTTTCGATACTCGACTTTGGGTTTGGCGAGGCCGAGGAAAAACGACGAGATCGCTCGTGAGAGCATCGTCCCGCCCACGAGGGCAACGCCTTGGAGGGTATCGGGTCCAATCTCGGAATAGATGGTTCGTGCGTCGCGGTCCTGAGAGGCGAGATTGTCGACCATCACGACCAGACCGTACGGGCCGTGCTTCTCGGCCCACGCCCGCTGAAACTCCGTGTTCTCGGCGGCCGACACGCCATCGTCTATCGCGTTCGGCTTGGGAACCGCGATCAGGCTCCCCGCCGGAGTTTGGTAGAAATCGGTCTGCACCGACGAACCGACATGCGGCCAGTCAGGCTTGATTTCAGCGGCCCCTGGCGATGTCGTTCGAAAGATTGCCATACAGGATTCATCGGCTCGCGCATGCCGCTTTTTTAGTGGAACGGAATCCAAACGCGAATACTCGAAGCGTGATTGTTCAGTTTGTGAGCATCAATCTACCACGGATCCCGACTTCGGTAGTGTAACCGACGGCTCGAGACGCGACGCGGCCATCGGAGTCCAATATGTAGAGCGTTGGAAAACTGTCGATCCGGAAGTCCTTCGCCATCGCCCGGTCGCCCAGAACGACGGGTCCAGGCACACCGTGCTCTTCCGCGAACGAACGCACGTTGCGGATACTCTCGAATGAGAGCGCGACCGAGACGATGTTCACGTCGTCGCCGACAGCTTCTTGGACCGACGCGATATTGTGTGCGTCAGCCTTGCAGACGCCGCACCACGGCGCCCAGAAGAACAGCACCGTTGGGCGTCCCTTCAGCGATTCACTCGACAGCGAGCCCCCGTTCAGGGTCGCGAGCTCCCACGTTGGTGCGGGTTCGCCGCTCGGCACCAGCGAGCGCGTCTGGAACCAGAACACTCCGACGAGCAAGACGCCGAAGATGGCGATCTCCTTAGCCCATCGGGCGATCCGCCGCCCAATCGACTCTTCGGCCGATGCCTCTTCCTGCGCCATCTCTTCGGTCGATTCAGCCGATTCGGTCTCACTCACAATCATTGCTCCATGCCGCAGAGGGTTCGTGACGACGATGTTCCAGAAGTGGTGCGGGTTTCATCAGTTGACAGTTTGGGCGACCGCGCAAGATCATCCGCCGAACTGATACGTCGACGAAGGTGAAACTATGCGAAGTCACGTCTACTTCCCACTCTTGCTTCTGCTGGCCGTCTCATTGGCGCTCGGCTGCGAACGAAAGCCCGAAGATCTCGAGGTTTGGCGAAATGCCGAGGGCGGATTCGAGAAGCTCTCCGAATGGGCACGGAGCTCCGAGGAGCCGATGCCCGTACGCGAACGTGCCGTGCAGATCCTCGTCGAAGAAGCTCAAGGCAACGAAGTCGGTGAGATTGTGACCACCGTCGACGCCGAGACCGGCGCGAAACTCGCCAACGCCGCGTTCCCGAGCGTGAAGAAGATGTGGGATGCGCAAGACTTCCCGACTCAGAAGGAGATCGAGGAGTCGGGCGGAACCGCCCAGGTCGCTGGCAGCGTCGCCGTCGCGGCCAAGGACTCCGCTTACTTCCTGCAGCCGGTCGCCACTGGCGAGGCTAAGGCAGGGTACGAAGCCATCCTCGCCGAGTGGATGTCTGCCGACCAAGAGCTGCGAACGCAGCTCGGTGACACGACCCTCGGGCAGATCGCGCCGCGCGCTGGCGAACAAGGGCTCGAGAAGATGATGGAGTGGCTCCGGAAGGCAGACAAACCATCCGTCGTCGCCTCGAAGATCCGCCAAGACGCCGACGACGAAGTCAAAGGTGCCGTCGCGACCGTACTCGCCGAGCGCGCCGCGAAAGAACACCCCGAGATCTCAAACGAACTCGAAGTCGCGATCCTCGAGACCGAGCACCCCAACATCGTGCCCTACCTCGAGAAAGCGATCAGCGACGAGGCCGCTCCCGCGAAGCTCGTCGACTCGTCGATGGACGTCTACATCCGAATCCAGGGTCCGAAAGCGACGCCACTCTTTGTGGAATTGGTCACGAACCGAGCCGGGTTGATGCGTTGGGTCGCTGCGCAGCGCATCATGGAACTGCGCGGAAAAGCTGGTGTCCTCGTTGCTGCCAACGCCCTGCCACTCGAGGCGAGCGCCTACGACGGGGAGGAGGGCGACGATGGATTCAAGAAAGAGCTGGAGGTCTTCTGCAACTTCGTGAGCACCGAGATGAAGAAGCAAGAGGTCGATTCGATCGACGACGTGCTCGGTCGAGCGCTCGCTTCGGACCGCTGGCCGACCGTGGCGGTTGGTGTGCAGTGCGCCAAGGCGACGGGCTCCACCGCCCTGAAGCCGCAGCTCGAAGCCGTCACCGACAAGACCACGCTTCCGAAGTGGGGCGAGAAGAAGACCGTCGCCGACTTTGCAAAAGAGGTAGCAGCCGAGCTGTAGACTTGCGGCGTGGTTCTTGGCTGAATCGATCGGGTTGGCCTACACTGGCCGCATCATGCTCTTAGCGTTCGTCAAAAATCTCTTCGGCCGAAAGGGCGAAGAGGAGCGGGCAGTACCGCTGACCGACATGTCGGACGAAGACCTGATGGTCGCGTACCGAGATGGCGACGTCGCGGCGTTCGAAGTGCTCGTAAAGCGACACGAACGGGGCATCTTCAATTTCATCGTGCGCAGTACGGGTCGCCGAGACCTCGCCGAGGAACTCCTCCAAGAGGTGTTTCTGCGCATCGTGAAGTCCGCTCCGAAGTACGAGCAGACCGCCAAGTTCACGACGTGGGCGTACACGATCGCGAGAAACATCTGCATCGACCGCGCCCGCAAAGCGAAGAAGTACAACGAAGTCTCTCTCGACAAGTCGATGGGCGGCGACGAGGGCGAGGGCCAGACGTTCAAGGACGCACTGGTCGACGAAGAGAGCGCGAGCTCGGAGGTCGAGCTCGAACGAAAGGAGTTCATCAAGCGACTGAAAGCAGCGCTCGACGAGCTGCCTGAAGATCAGCGCGATGTCTTCGTCATGCGCGAGTTCTCCGGGCTCAAGTTCCGCGAGATTGCAGACATTCTCGAGATCCCCGTCCCGACGGTGAAGAGCCGAATGCGATATGCGCTCGAATCACTCCGCGGGCATCTACAAATGTACGAGGGACATTCTTTCGATCGTGAGGATCGCAAGATAGCTCAAGGGTCGGAGGGGTGATCGTGAACAGTGTGACTAGAAAAATTAAGATCCTTTTCGAACACTCCCCGTTTAAGGAAGTGTCGGACGGAGAGCGTCCGAGGAACAATGAGATGAGCCGATTGTTGGCTCACTGTGCCCCGAAGAGCGGGCAGGAGTAGGCAAGACCATGGCATCGGAAAGCACCAACGACCCCATCCTCGATCTGCTGTTCGAGGAACTCGATTCCGAGGAGCGCGACGCGCTTCGGTCGGAGATCGATGGGGACCCGGCACAGGCGGCGGAGCTCGAGGGCTTCGAATCGTTCCTGAGCCGAGTGCGTGACGCCGACCTGGTCGAGGAGGTGCCCGAATCGGTGCACGCCTCGATCATGGAAGCGGCTCGTGCGGGTGTTTCGCGTGCCGATGGTCCCCGCGCCGCGCGGCGAGGGCCGGGGGAGACCGGGTCGATCTGGTCGAAGATGATGAACGGCAATACAGGTCAGATTGCGCTCGTCGCGACCGTTCTGCTCGCCGGAGCCTTCGTGTTCAAGTTCGTCGATTCAGGAGCGCCTGCCCCGGTCGGTGATGCTGCCGAAGCGCCGCTCTCCGAGATGGCGCCCGACCGAGAAGCTTCGGAGCCGGAGGCCATCGCCGAAGTCGAACTGGCCGCAGACTCACTCGAAGACAGCCTCGCCGAAGACCGTGGATTCGGGCCACAGGACAACGAAGAAGAAGTCTGGGACCCCACCGAGGGTCAGCCTCTCGAACTCGCCGCCAAGCCGGAAGAAGAGATCATGCCTGGCGCACGCGACAAGGCGGCCGAAGCTCCGCGAACGGCGACCAAGAGCCGCAGCAATCGAACCTCGCGCCGGAGTTCGTCGGGCAAGGGTGACCTCGACACGCGCTCGAACTTCGGATTCGAGGTGCCACAGTCGAAAAAGTCCAACAAATCCGCGGGTGAGCTGGAGTCCCTCCTCAATTCATCGGGAGACATCTTCGGAGGCGAGGGGGCGAAGCCAGCGCCGAGTTCCGGGTCGGGAGTGACGTCGACCACCGAGAAGTCTGAGAAGAAGAAGGACGACGCGAAGGTCGAGTACATCGCACCGGAGTTGGACGAAGACGCGCCCAGCCAAGAACCCACCCCGCAGGCCGCCGCTGAGCCGAGCGAGATGGAGCGTCAGGACGCGTACGAGCCGCCTGCCGGAACTCCCGCGTCGATTCAGCAGACCTACGACGACCGCGACTACAACCGCACGATCTCCGAGGCTAATGAGTATCTCGGCGAAAGCGCGGGGAACGCGACGGACAAAGCGACCGTGATGCAGCTCAAAGCACAGAGCCTGGCCAACCTCGGCCGGCTCGACGAAGCCGACCGCATCTACGACGCCATTCAGCGAGCGTACCCGAGCTTCCGGCCCGACCAGATCACGCAAGCTCGAGCCGAGCTCGCTCGTCGCCAGCAGAACAACAAGGCGCCGAAGCGCAAAGCGAAGCCGTCGCCCAGCAAGAAGCAGCAATACGACTTCGCCGACGAAGCTCCCAGCACTGACTCGCTGCAGTAGCCTCCCCCGAAGAAATCTGAACGTTTCGCCATCGCGTCGAGGTCGCACCTCGATGCGCTGGCGATGTTCCATTTGCGAATCGTGCGCATCCTACGCTACGACGCTTGAAACTATTTTTTCGAAACGACGGAGAAAAACATGCGCACGATTTTGAACGCATTGATGATCGCATTGCTCTCGCTCAGCGTGGCTTGCGGTGGCTCGGACACGAAGAAGGACGAGCAGCCGGTCGAGCAGACCGAACAGGAATTCACCGATTCGATGGGCGAGGAGCACAAGGACGATACGGCCGAGGCGACGCCTCAGACCGAGCTTGCTCCCAAGGTCGAAGTCGAGACCACCAAGGTCGTCTACCACAAGAACGGCGACCGCGAAGTCAAAGGCCTGATGTCGAAGCCCAAGGGCGCCGAAGGCAAGATGCCCGGAATCATCGTGATCCACGAGTGGTGGGGCCTGAACAACAACATCAAAGCGATGAGCGAACGACTCGCCGGCGAGGGCTACATCACGCTCGCGGTCGACCTCTACGAGGGGCCTTCGGCGGACAGCCCCGACAGGGCGAAGGAGCTCATGGAGACGGCGATGAAGTCGCCAGAGAATGTGCAGGCCAATCTGCGCTCGGCGATCGCCACGCTGCGCAAGCAGGGCGTCACCGAGATTGGCGTCATCGGTTGGTGCTTCGGCGGCGCATGGTCGCTGCAGACCGGACTCATGGCGCCCGACGCCATCGATGCGATGGTCATCTACTACGGCCGTCTCGTGCAAGACAAAGAGCAGCTCAAGACGCTGAACATGCCGATCTTGGGCATCTTCGGCGCCGAAGACCAGGGCATCCCGCTCGCCGGTGTGAAGCAGTTCGAAGCGACGCTCAAAGAGCTCGAGAAGGACGCACAGATTCGCATCTACGCCGGAGCGGGCCACGCGTTCGCAAACCCGAGCGGCAAGGCGTACGTGGAAGAGGCAGCGACTGACGCATGGTCGCGCACGACCAAGTTCTTCGCCGAGCATCTGAAGGGCGAAGGCGAGGAAGCTGCTGCTACCGACGCTCCGGCTGAAGAGGCTGCGAAATGAGAAAGCTCGTACTTACGCTACTCGTTTCGGGACTTTGCGCGTGCAGCGCAAACCCGGCGCATACCGGTGAAGAGACCCCGGTGGCAGAGACGACCCCGGTGCAAACCACTCCGGTGCAGACGACTCCTCAGGACGAGGAGCCAGCACCTGAACCCGAGGTGAGCGCCGCGAGTTCGTCGACTACGACGGAAGAGATGCCGGCGGCAGATACTGCCGCAGGCGTTGCTGCTCGCATTGCTCAGGCCCATGGTGTGGGCGCCTACGACGATGCCGCCGAGCTCCAGTTCGAGTTCGCGGTGTTGAACGCGGGAACGGAAGTGATGCGCGCCAAGCACCGATGGGATCGCAATGCCGACCGCGACCGCGTGGAGTGGACCAAAGACGGCAAAACTGTCGTCGCCGTGGTCGACCTCGCGGAGCCGGCCAATGGCTGGGTGACTGTGGACGGCGCGCTTGCAGCCGAGCCGGACCGTACGACGCACCTCAAAGAGGCGCACGCACGCTGGGTGAACGACCTCTACTGGCTTGCCATGCCTGTGAAGCTTCGAGACCAGGGCGTGAACCTGGAGCTGCTCCCGGATGCCAAGGTCAACGACCGGCCGCATCGGGTGCTCAAGGTGACGTTTGGCGAAGTTGGTCTCACGCCGGGCGACACCTACTGGGTCTACGCCGACGCCGAAACCTTCGTCGTCAGCAAGTGGGAGATGCTCCTCGAGGGCGCGAAAGACGGCGCCAAGCCAACTGCCGTGACGTGGGAGTCGCCGCAGCAGGTCGGCGGAGTGACGTTCCACCGCGACCACAAAGTTGTCGGTACGCCGCGCAATATCGTGACGGTGCTGAAATCCGTCTCGGCTGAGGTGGACGCCGCTTCCTACGAAGCGCCCGAGCCGTAAAAAACCAAACACGACCGGGGAGTTGCCCAACTCCCCGGTCGCTCGTAGAGTCTCTACAGCCTCTTTGACCTATACGCTGGAGACTCCGATGGAGACGTTGGCCGCTTTTCTCGCGCTTCCCATCCCGCTCGTCATTCCGGGCCTCATCGTTGGATGGGGCGCGTCTTGGTTCGTCCGTCGCGGTCAGATCGCGAAGTTTGGTGAGATTTCGCGCGATTCGACGAACAAGAAGCTCTAGTCAGTCCGCCTTTTTCGTGGCGACGACGACCCGCAGTGCGCTCATCTTGGTGCCTGCGAACGCTTCGTGGGCTCGGACTTCGAACCCGTGACGCCACAGAACCTCGGTCGCGCGCTCCAGCGTGAACGTCAGATAGAACATGATGAACGGGGGATCGATTAGTGCGTTGCGCACGTGCATCGCCGCGTTGAACCCGCGGGCTACCCACCAGCTTGGTTCGGCCGGGGTAGGCATGGCTCGACTCACGAACACGAATCGGCCGCCCGGTTTGAGCGCTCGTCGAATGCCCGAAATGAAGTCGTCCTGATCGGGCTCCAAGATGTGGCCAAACGCACCGACGCTGATCGCAACGTCGAACTCCTCCTCGAACTCCAGCGCCAATGCGTCGCCCTGAACGAAGTCGAGTTCGGCCTCGCCTGGCGAGCCTTCGAGCCGCCGTTTGGCTTCGTCGAGCATGCCTTGCGATAGGTCGACGCCAACGACTCGCTCGGTCGCGACTTTGCGAAGCTGACGCATCCCTGCGCCAGTGCCGCAGCACGCGTCGAGCGCCGTTGCCACTTCGCCTCCCTCGCGGATGACGTTCATCATCGGTTCGAGCACCACGTCAGGTGTTCGAAACGGTGTATTGTCGAATTTCGGTGCGAGCAGGTCGTAGCCCTCGGTCGTCGACGAGAGAGCTTGGCGTGCGAGCTCGAAAAAGGATGGTCCGTTCGGGTCGAACATGCGCTTTCGGTGGTGAATGTGGGCGTTCGCAGATTACGATGGTACCTCGACCCTATGCACCAAGGAAGGTGCGCCAAGCTCGTATGGATGCAATGAAAACAACGCTGCTTCTCGTCTTTGCCTTTCTCGGACTCTTCGCCTGCGATTCCGCGCCCGATAGTGCTTCGGCTGCTCCGCCCCCCGCGAAGACTCAACAGAACTCGAACTCCTCCGCTACAACTGCCTCGGCTGAAGAAGAGCCCGAGGTGAAGAGTGGCGTCACGGTGTTCGACTTCGTCGACAATCGGCACCTCGCGCACTTCAACGATCATGGGATCGTGCTGGATCTCGGCCACGCGTCGGGCGCCAAGTATGTGCAGGGGAGGTGGAATTCAGGCTGGTACGACGCCGATACGGACGACGGGAATAAGGTCGGGCACCCCCGTGGGGTGAGCGGTACCGTACGATTCCCGGTGCTGTGGAAGTCCGAAGAGACGCAAATCCAAGTTCGCCTCAAGCCGAATGGCTCTCAGCGATGCGACGTCTTTTGGAGCGCCGCCGACGGGGAGGAGAAGAAGATCGGGTCGTTCAATGACATCGCGGATGGTTGGGGCACCTACTCGCTGACGATTCCGGCCGTGCCCCCGGGCAACGAGTACACGCTCCGGCTCCATTTCAGCCGCTCGCGGCCGATTTCGGGCGGGCGAAAGTCAGCTGCTGCGATCGATTGGATTCGGGTCGGACCCAAGCATGATGCCGAGCCGAAGCGACGCGATGAGGTTTGGGACGTCGCGAGCGACAAGGTTTCGCTGCAGCCCGGGCAAAGCCTCGTCTGGTACACCGTCTTGGGTCCGAAGGCGTCGTTCGAGGGCAAATTCGAAGGCAAAGGGACGTTGTCGGTCATGCGAGATGGCGCCGACGCGGAGTCGTTCGACCTCAGCTCGAAGGTCTCGAACATCACGCTCGCAGACTGGGCCGGAAAGGCAGTGCGGCTGGAGCTCGCCGCTGCCGATGAACCACTCGTGGCCAAACGTCCACGGCTCACCGCGCCTCACGGCACGATCAAACCTCGTGAGGGCTCACCTCGTGTCGTGCTGATCTGGGTCATCGACACACTGCGTGCGGACCACCTGCCGGCATACAACGAGTCGACGGACGTGGTGACGCCCAACCTCGACGCTTTCGTCGAGGAGGCCGCGTTGTTCACCAACGCGACGGTGCAGGGCAACAGCTCATTGCCTACTTCTGCCAGTATCTTCACCGGCGCATACACGGTGACCCACGAACTCGTACGTGAGTCCGGCCGCCTCAAGAGTGACCACACGGTGCTTGGTGAGCCGTTCGGCAAAGCCGGCTGGAAGACTGCGCTCTACTCGTCCAATGGCTACGTTTCGAATACGTGGGGCTTCGCCCGCGGGTTTCAGCAGGAAGTGAACCCCATTCGAGAATCTCGACCGTCCGACACGTCGGTCCTCTGGCCCGAGGCGAAGGCATGGTTGGCCAAAGCGATCGAGGGGGACTCGAAGGTGCTGCTGTACATCAATACGGTCGATCCACATGTGCCCTACGACCCACCGAGCGAGCACCTCGCCCGCTATCATCAAGGGGGGCGCGTAGGAAAAGTCACGCCGCGCGGAACCGGGCAGCTGCTACACGATGCGGCCGGCGGCAAGATCAAGATCACCGATGCCGAGCGCGACTACATGCTCGCACTCTACAAGGGCGAGATCACCGACAACGACGAATGGTTCGGCACGATGCGGAAAGACCTCGAAGCTCTCGGCATCGCCGACGAAACGATGATCGTCGTGACTTCGGACCACGGCGAAGAGTTTGGCGAATATGGAAGGTTCGGGCACGGAATCAGCGTGAACCAGGAGCTGGTCGATGTGCCGTTCATCGTCGGCTACCGGCCTTGGACGAAGCCCGGACGCAAAATCGATGACGCGGTGGAAGTCATCGACCTCTACCCGACCATCGCAGACTCCGCGGGGCTGAAGGCGGGCAAACAGGTTCAGGGACGCAGTTTGATCGAAGACATCCTGGACGAGTCGCCGAAGCACCCATCGGTCGCGTTCTCGTATCACAACGACTTCCTGCGAGGCGCGCGGATTGGGAACTGGAAGTACCAGCTCTTCAACGGCGACAACGACCGTGTCTACGACCTCTCAAATCCCGGCGGTGCGTGGGACGGCAACAACATCGCGGCACAGCGCCCGGTGGTGCGGCGGACCATGCGCGACGCGATGGCGTTTCAGGTCGGCTTCGATACCGAATGGAAGAAGGCGACCGACGGTTTCGTGAACAACCACTCCGAGGCAGCGGCAAAACGACTGGACGACGAGGGCTGGTAATGGCGAAGAGTCACTGGGGATGGGGCGAAGCCGAGAAGTTCGGCGATGCCGAATCGCGGCGAAACGTTGGCGAAATGGTGTCGGGCATGCTCGGATTCAGCGTGCCGGAACCCGACGAAGCGGTGCCGATCGAAGCCGTCGAGCTTCCAGATTCGCGGCTTGAACTCCCGGCTGATCTCCCCGTACGCAGCAGCCACGACGCGAGGATCCACGCGACGTACGGCCGAGCTTACCCTGACATTCTGCGCGGGTACCGCGGGCGATTCGACAGCGCTCCCGACGCGGTGGCGACTCCTGCGGACGAAGCCGAGCTCGTCCGTGTGCTCGACTGGGCAGATGCCAACGAGGTCGCGGTGATTCCGCGGGGCGGTGGGACTTCCGTGGTTGGTGGAGTCGAACCGGCTGTGGAAGGTCCTTCGTTGGTGATCGACCTCGCGAAGCTGGACAAGGTGCTCGAGGTCGATGCCGTGAGCCGCATGGCACGAGTGCAGGCTGGCGTGTTCGGTCCGGCCCTCGAAGACCAGCTCGGCGAACACGGGCTCACGCTGCGGCACTATCCGCAGTCGTTCATGTACTCCACGCTCGGCGGCTGGATCGCGACCCGAGCTGGAGGTCACTATGCGACCGTTCGTACACACATCGACGAGTTCGTATCCTCGGTTCGAGCGGTCGCTCCGGCGGGCTCGTTCGAGACTCGACGGCTCCCCGCGAGTGGGGCCGGTCCCGACCCGAACCGCTGGCTGATCGGCAGCGAGGGCGCGCTCGGAATCATCACCGAAGCTTGGATGCGTCTGACCGTGCGACCGCGCTGGAAGGCGACCGCGTCGGCGATGTTCAGCGATTGGTCCGAGGCGGTGGCGTGCACGCGCGAGCTGGCGCAGTCCGGCCTCAATCCGGTGAACTGCCGCCTCCTGGACAAACGCGAGGCGACGATTAACGGCGTGGTGTTCGATGGTTCCCACGTCCTCGTCCTCGGCTTCGAATCGCATCACCACCCGGTGGACGCACTCATGGAGCTCGCGGTCGATGTCGTCCGCGCCCACGGCGGAACGATCCCCGACGGGGTGAAGTCGCGTGACGCCGAATCCGAGGGCGACCGCGGAGCCGCCGGGCAATGGCGGGACGCGTTCTTCGAAGGCCCTTACATGCAAACGAGGCTCGTATCGCTGGGCGTCATGGCCGATACGTTCGAAACCGCGATCACGTGGGACCGATTCGAGGAGTTTCACGCTGGAATCGTCGCAGATGTTCGCGATGCGATGAAACGCACTGGTGGGGGAGGGTTCCTCACGTGCCGACTCACGCATGTGTATCCAGACGGTTGCGCGCCCTACTTCACGTTCATCACGCCGGCGCGGCGCGGCGGTGAGCTCGAACAGTGGCAAATCATCAAGAGCGCCGCGAGCGATGCGATTGCGCGCAATGGCGGAACCATCACGCACCACCACGCTGTCGGGCGAAATCACATGCCTTGGTATGAGAAGGAAGTCCCCGAGATGTGGCAGGAGATGCTCCGCGGCGCGAAGGCCGCCGTCGATCCCAAGGGAATCATGAACCCTGGCGTTCTACTCGCCGACCAACGCTAGCCGCGTCGTTTCTGAATCATCGACACAAGCCGGCCAGTCGCCCGATAGTCGGCGTTCTCGGGTTCGATCTCGAGTGCGCGCTGCACCGAGCGATGCGCGCCCGACACGTTGCCTTCGAAGCGCAGCTGAAGACGCGCGAGCCGGTGGTGAAGTGCCGCTGAGTTCGGCGCGTGACGCACGGCTTCATCGAGCAGCTCGCGCGCTCCGAGGTAGTTGTGCTGCGACTCGAAGTAATCTGCGCGCTCCAGGATCATCGCGAGCTCTTGCGGTGAATAGTGGTCGTCCCGAGGAGGCATCGGCCGTTGCATCGTCACTTCGTCTTCGAGTGCCACTCCGACGACAATGTACTCAGCGTCGATGAGGCTTTGGATCGTATCTTCAAAGTCGAACGGCAGCGTGGCGAACATTGCCCGTGCCCGGCCAACGGTCATTTGAGCATCGATCCGACTGAGGAAAAACGCCTGAGCCGCCGAAATTCCGGCGCTTACCTCGTGGAGTCCCTTCCGAACTCGAATGGGGGCATCCGGAGAAGTGTCGAATCCTGACTCTAGGGTTTCGAGAAACGTCTGAAGTTGCGTCAATGCCGATTCGTCGAGCGCAACGCCGAATCCGGGCGGCGAGTCATCGGATCCGCGATCGTTGGAAACAACCATGCAGGCGATCTCGGTCAGGGCCTCGTGGCCGCTCACACTCAGTCGCAACAAAGAATAGCTCCGAATTGGAAGTGGGCGGTTGGTTGGTACGAACAGGCCTCCGGCAACGATGTTACGACGGAATTCTCTCTTGAACCTCGCGAGGGACTGGAAACGCACGTCTACGCAAACATCTGAGACGAGGGTAATCACGGACTGGGTGGGGCCAAAAGCCTCGCCCACCACCATGGCTTCGTCCGGCTCGGTGCTCATTTCAAGCGCGCGATGAGACTCCCTTGCATCGAATGGGTCGATCGTTGGGCGATGGACATGGCCCGTCGCCTGTTGCAGATTCGCCACGAATTCTTCGATGGTTTCGTACCGATCGTCCGCATTCACCGACATGGCCTTTGCGACGACTTCAGAGATCTCGAGCGGAATTTCAGGGCGCCGATCCGACACCCGCGGTACACCCTGTTCGGTTCGCGATTCGGCCAAAGCGTCAAGCCAAGAACGTGTGGTCCAGGGTAACTCGCCCGTGAGCATCTCGAACACGATGACCGCGAGGGAGAATTGATCCGCTCGACCATCAACTTCATTGCCGAGTGCCTGTTCCGGAGGCATGTAGGCGGGCGTGCCGGAGAAACCCGCCTTGGAGACGGCCGTGGAGATGCCGAAATCCACCACTTTCCAAACGTAGCGATTCGACTTCTTGGCTCGCATGATGTTCGGTGGCTTCAGGTCGCGGTGAACGATGCCGAGTTCGTGGACCGAGCTGAGCGCGTTTCCGACCGAACGTGCAACGTCGATGGCCGTGTCGATGTCGAACACGCCTTCGTCTTCCATCACTTTTTCGAGGGTCGACCCGTCCAAGTACTCCATCACTAGGTAGTGACCGAACTGGGGACACACACCGAAATCCGTGACGAACACGATGTTCTCATGTCCGATGAGGCTCGTAGCCTTCGCCTCCGCAACGAATTGCGCAATGATGTTCGGATCCCGACCGATACGGCTCCCCAGTGTTTTGAGCGCAAAGACCTGACCGAGCATTCGGTGCTGGACTTTGAAAACCTGCCCAAAGGCGCCGTCTCCGAGCAAAGAGACCACCGTGTATCGGTCGTGAATCGTAGCGCCCGGCTTTGGAGTCGGGAGGCTCTCCGGAAGCTCGGTGTCAGCTTTTGCAAGAAAAGGGTTGTGGGAAGGCGAACTCTTGGCGTTTTCGGGGGGAGCGGTGTCCTCGATCAGCGACTGCGAACTCGTCTCTTCGTCCGTTACTTCGGTATCCTCGAGACCGCCGCCTTCTGAGTCGGATGAACCATCGTCGTCACCTCCACCGAATGGAACAAACTCAAGAAATGCGTCCATGATCGACTTACCTTCGTGCGCGAATGCCTGGCGCAAGACTATGTCCCACGCAGATCGGCCATCGGCCCCAACCCCACCGAGTTTTAGCGCTAATCTGAACTTTCT
>CAYLMO010000112.1:0-14752 GCA_964384605.1 uncultured Bradymonadales bacterium
GCATATCGTAGATCAACCCAATCGCGAGGTCACTGCGAACATGTCGGGTCGAACGGCCGACGACGTCCACAATGCATCAAGTACGTTTGCTACTTCAGAGCAGACCTGTTAGCTATCCCCTGTCGATGAGGCTCGCCCCGCGACATCTCAAGGAACGCCGGTGATTGCCGGCGATTCGGTATCATGCACAGCGACCTGCTGGATTGTAGCGCCTTCCCGCCTTCGTTTTTTGCCTGAACAAGATTGATCAGATCGAACGATCTGACGCGTCCGAGAGACGGTAGCTCGAAAGGTTCGAGTTCCCGAAATTGCCCTCGTGCTCTGTCCAATTCGACGGAGCACAGGATTTAGATATTTGCAGCAACGAACGAGAAGGAACGAACATGGAAAACGACATTCAAGGCAAGATTAAGTGGTTCAACGAAGACAAAGGCTTCGGATTCATCGAGCGTAACGATGGTGGTGAGGACGTGTTCCTCCACTTCTCGGCACTCGGTCAGTCGGGCTTCAAGACGATCGCTGAAGACGCGCAAGTGAAATTCGACGTGGAGCCGGGTCCGAAAGGCCCGAAAGCTTCGAACGTCGTGGAAATGCGCTAAAGTGATTGCCCGCGACTGAGCGGGCACACTGCAGAACCACAACAAAACCCCGTCACTCTTCGATGAGTGGCGGGGTTTTGTGCTTTGTACGCGTTGCGTTGAAGGCGCCCAACGGTCATTCCGATGTGCAAGGCGGCGTGTGCTGCGTGTTCCCGCTGGTACGCAATCGGCGCGCGTCGGCCGAGGGAGGCGAACAACCGGTGGTCGCGTCGTCCTGGAAGTAGTGGAACGTCCCAAGCGCCGTGCAGTCGTACTTTCCGTCGAGCAGGTTGTCGCGGAACGAGTTACCCCACGAAGGGCATTCCGGGCCGACCTTCGTGCAGTCGTCGCGCACGTCGTGGTCGCAATACCAATCGGTGTAGCCCGCCTGCGTGCCAACCTGAATGAATCGATTGTCTGTGATGACGTTGTCGTTCGAGAAGTCTCGAAGACGCACCGGGTCGCCAGTGCTGACCTTGAAACGGTTAGCTCGGATGACGTTCCGATCGGACATGTGGGCGGCGTAGATCGCGTGAATCAAGCCACCGCTGGTGGTGTTGACGACGTTCACGAAGTGGTTGTTCTCGATGGTGTTGTCGTCGGAGTTCACGAGGCGAACGGCGGCCGTCGACGGGTTGAGCGCAGGGTTGAAGACGTTGCCGATGTTGGCGAAATAGCACCCGTAGATGCGATTCGAACCGTTGGAGGTCGCTTCGTCGTTGCGGGCGCCGTTCAGCGAGATTGCGGTGCCGTAGTTCTCCACGCGGATGTAGTGAAACTCGAGGTTGGTCTCTTCGCCGGCCGAGTGCCGGAGCTGAAACCACGTACCTCCCGGGCAAGGCCCGTCGGGCCCTTCGCAGCCGTCGAAGACGGGCCTTCCAGGCCCATCGGAGGGCCATCTGGTGAAGGTGATCGAGTTGTCGGGGCGCGTCTGTGTCCACACGACTTTCTGGGCGTAGTAGGTGCCCATGGCGATGCGAATCTCGACGTCGCGTGCACCGACGCCTTCGACGAGCTGTTGTGCGCGGGTCGTGGTGAGAATCGCGGCGGCCGGCGAAGAACCATCGCGAGCGTCGTCGCCATCGGGCGCCATGTAGATGACGACCGGGCCGCTCTCGGTTGCGTCGGGCTCCGACCCGGCGTCCTCAGACGTGGAACCGACGTCCGGCCCCACGGAAGAATTGCCCGCATCGGCCCTCACGTCGGCATCGGTCGCGCCGTTGTTCGTGCCTGCTGCATCCGATGACGCTCCTGAGTCGCCCCCGACGACCAGCTCTGGACCATCGGATCCGCAGCCGGCCATGGCGGTAATCGCGAGGAGCGCGAAGACGAGACTCTTCAGTTTCATTTCGAGGTTCGTGGGCACGGCGGTCACGGGTAGAGGTGGTGTAGCGTTTCAAACTGCTTCGTCGAGCCGATCAATAGCAGCTCCATACCCGGCTCAAATCGGAACTCGGGGCTGAATCGTGTGACCGTTTCGGCCCCTTTTCGTACCGCGACAACACTCATGCCGGTCTTCTGACCAATCCCGCTCTCGGCGATGCTCACCATGTTGAGCGACGGCGTCACCACGAACGGGAAGAGGTCGATCCCCTCCCCCAGCACGGTCAACGAACGTCCGTGAAGCACCGACGCAACCGCGTTGACGGCGAGCGTGACGTAGCTGAGCACGAAGTCCGCGCCAGCTCGGTGAATCGCGTCGAGGTTCCGCTCGCTCGTGAGACGGCTCACGATTCGGACATCCGGATTGAGCCGTCGGCAGTACGAGGTCAAAAAGATGTTCATCGCGTCGTCGTTGGTCGTGAGCAACACCGATGGAGCTTCCTCGATGCCTGCCGCCTTCACGATCTCGTAGGTCGAAGCATCGCCCACGATGGTCTCTTTACACAGATCAGCGAGCCGCTTTGCTCGAGCTTCATCGCGCTCGAGTAGGTTCGCGGCAATCCCTTTGCGCTTCAACGCGCGCAGGGCAGATTCGCCCACATTCCCCCCGCCGATCACGAGGACTGGGTGTTCCTCGTCTTCGTAGGGATCAAACAGGTCGTTGAGCTGTCGGAGCTGATCCGGAGTCCCCATGACGACGGGAACGCACGACCGCGTGAGCACCATGTCTGGGGCGGCCGTCTCGAACTTACCCTGCACCCAGATGCCGATGATGCTGACGCCGGTCTCTTGCCGGAGCTCCGTTTCGCGCACGGTCTTGCCGACGAACGGAGTTCCGAGGACCGGCAGCTCCGCGATGCGCAGCGACTCGTAGGCGCCAATCGGATGAAGCGACGTCTGGTCGGCATTCACGCGGTTGGCCAGCTGTTCGCCGAGCCAACGCTTGACCGGCAATACGTGGTCGACGCCGCTCAATTCCAGCACGTCGATGGCATCTTCGTCTTCGGCGATGGCCGCAATCTCCACGTCCGGAGCCACCGCGCGCGCCGTGAGCGCAATGTTGGTGTTCACGACGTCATTCAGATTGGCGACGATCAGTCGGGCGCGATTGGCCCTCGCGGCCTCGTACGTCGCGCTCAAATCGTTGTCCCCAACCAAAACGTTGATGCCGTCTTGGTGTGCGAACGTCGCCTTCTGCGGGTCTGGTTCGAACACGGCGTACTCGACCTCGGCCGACTTGAGCCAGTCGATGAGACCGTCGCCGACGACGTTGCGCGCGCAAATGATGACGTGATCTTCGGTGTCGAGCGGAAGCGCCCGCGGGACCCGTGACTTGATCTGTGCCTCGAGCCACGGCGCGTAGAAGAATCGAATGAACGCAAACGGCAGCACGATCAGCAACATCACGATGCCCGTCAGCAGCACCACGACGCTGAACGCCCGGCCGAGGTCCGATTCGAACGTGATGTCGCCGAATCCCAGGGTGCTCATGACCGTGAGGGTCCAATAGAGTCCCGTGATCCACGAGTGCTCATGCCCCTCGTAGAGCATGATGAAATGGAACGCGATCGTGAAGATGATGATCACGACCACGAGCAGTCCGACGAACTTCAGGAGAAGCGGGAGGTTCTGACGAATCTCGCGGTTCTCGAGGAAGACCGAGAGCTGTGCGGGGAGAGTCTTGATGGTGTCTATCCTGACTTCTGCTGGCGCGGTTTCAGCCGCCTATCTCTGGCTCGAATGTGACCGCTTCGATGTTGTGGCCCTCTGGGTCGAGCACGAAGGCGGCATAGTACTCCGGATGATATATCTCTCGGATGCCGGGAGCGCCATTATCGGTGCCGCCTGCCGCGAGCGCCGCTTCGTGGAATGCGCGCACCTGCGCCCGAGACGTCGCTCGGAAGCAGATGTGTGTCGAGGGCGATTGCTGCCCCTTCTCGGCCAGCCATAGCGACCCCTTACGCCCGATTCCGAATCCAGCGTAAGCAACGCCCTCGCCGTCCGCACCAAACTCTCCGACGAGCTCCATTCCGAGCGGCTCGAGCGCCTTCAGATAAAACGCTTTGGCCTTTGTGATGTCTGCAACCGAAAGGGAAATGTGGTCGAGCACGAGCCGTAGTTCTTCAGTCATGAGGTCGATTGGGGTTGGGTGTGGGTTGGCGCTTCAGAACCGGACACGCGGGATCGCGGTCTGTTTGGGCGAGCTGAGGCGTTCGGGGCGGTCCGCCCATTCGGCGATGGTCCACGGGTCTTCGGTGAATGCGGTCACGCACAGACACCCCTTGGGCGGCGAGGGCGCGCAGACGGTGTTGGTCCATCCGAACTCGGCGTGCGAGACGACGACTTTGGTTCGATACACCTCGCAGGGTCGATACCAGAGTGCGACCGTGGCGATCGCGAGCACGAGAATCGCGGCGTACACCCAGACGCTCGGCATCCCGGTCGGTGATTTTTCGTCGGGTGCGCTCAAAACGTCACCATGGGGGTGACTTCGCCTTTTGCAGGCTTCGCCGGATGTGGACGTTCTGGCGTGCTGTACAGTTCGCCTTCAGTGGTCGAGCAGTGGCAGCCCGTTTGTAGGACTGGCGAACACACCGTGTTGCTCGGTCCAAACTCGGGGCTCGCCGCAATCACCTGAAGCCGCTCGAATTCGCAGGGACGAGCCATCAGGACGAGGATAACGAAGAGCAGCGCGCCGATGATGATGATCGGCCAGAGTTCACCGCGCCTAGAGTCGTTGTCGGTGGCGTTGTCGGTGGCGTCGTCGGAGTCGTTACCGCCGTCGAGCCCAGGTCGTTTCGGTTCTCCAGTCATGCCGAAGTCTCCGTTTTCGATCGTGTGTGCTGATCGTCGTAACACCCCTTCGACGTCGAGCCAAATCGGGCCAACAGGGCGGCAATTGCCGCGCACAAGAACGCTCCCGCGATCCAAAAGACCTCGACACGCATGACCCGAAGCCCTCGCTCGGTGAGGAATGCACGGATGCCGATGGGCGAAACCGGTATGGGTCGCCAGTCGAAGAAGAACCGCTCCTCCGACAACGGATAGAACATCATGACGCCCGCTCCGCCGGTCGTGAGCGCGTCCAAGACCGCGTGGCTCGCAAAGGCGGCGACCGTCGCAAATGCCCACGCCACCGCCCTCCGGGAGTCCTGTGTCACTCTCCACACCAGGGCCAGAACGACGGACGCCAAGAGGAGTCCGAGAAATGGCGCGTGAAAGAAGCCGCGGTGGCCGAAGAAACTCTCGTAGGGCACGCCATACGCGAAGCCGATGATGTCGAGATCCGGCGCAAACCCGAGACAGAAACCCCAAAGCGTGAGGGCTCGGCGGTCCTGACCGAGCAACGATCCGGCCGAACTGCCGATCGCGCCTCCGAAAACGATGTGTGTGATTGCTGAGGACATGGACCAGACTGAACGCCAACAGGCTCTGACGTCATTCCTTCAGAGTATCAAGCGTGGTAGCAAACTGCCGGATTCAAGCACTCCAACCATCACGGGAGAACACAATGGAACTCGGCGCTTTTTCGATCAGCCTCGCAGTCAAAGACATTGAGAAGTCACGGGAATTCTACGCCGCCCTCGGCTTCAGCGACATGGGCGGAGTACCCGACCAGAACTGGTGCATCATGAAGAATGGCGACACCATCATCGGACTCTTCCAGGGGATGTTCGAGAAGAACATGCTCACCTTCAACCCCGGCTGGGACCAAAACGCCGAGAACCTGGAGTCGTTCACGGACGTGCGCGAGCTGCAGGCAAAACTGAAGGAGCAAGGGATCGAACTGGCTCAAGAGGCCGACGAATCGACCACCGGTCCCGCGAGTTTCGTCGTCATCGACCCCGACGGGAATCCAATTCTCGTGGACCAACATCGATAGCGGCGCATCTATTCGCCACTCACACGCAACGCTCCGCCTTCGGTCACGGCCATGAATCGAATTGTCTCACTCGTAGCCTTCTTCATCTTGTTGGTCTCAGCCCCGGCGCTCGCACAGACCGGCGCGAACACCACCGCCCAGCAGGCCAACCCGGAGTCTGCTCAGTTTCAGAAGGTGGAGGAGCTTCAAGATGAACTAGAAGCCCTCGAGGCCGACCGACGGCAGGCTCAAGGCGAGGAGCGAAAGCTGATCGCCGAGCAGATCGTCACCAAACGGGCAGAGCTTGGGGGCGAGATCGCAACGCTCGTCGATTCCGTCACGGCGCCAGACGCGTCTACGCGACCCGAGGTGAAAAGTCGCGCCAAGACGATGCTCCGACGAGAACGCTCTCGCATCTCGAAGGACCTCGAACAATCCGAGAAGGCACTACAGACCGCCAAGGAACGGGCAGCGAACGCGACGAACGTTGCCGAACGAACCGAGGCCGAGGAAGAAATCGCTCGTATCAACGAACGATTCGTCATGCTCCTCGGGCAACAGCTCGAGAACACGCAGCTGCGCAAACGGCTAGGCGCCGACGTCGCGAGCGACATGAAGCAGTATGACCGACAGCTCGAGACCCGGGCTCGACGCCTGTCCGTTCTCATCGAAGCAGCTCGTGAGGAGCGGTCCGCAATCAACGCCCGCCCAGCCGCGAGCGACGAAGAAAAGAACGTAAAGAAGAGTGACCTCGCCACTGCGAACAAGCGCATCGACGCTGCGGCAGCGAGCCTTCGAGGGATCATCGACCTGATGAAGGAGCGGGACCTCGATACGACGAGCTATCAGCGCCAACTCATCGAAGCGACAGGCAAGGTCACCACCGATGTGTTCGACAGCGACGTCTCCATCGGGCTCCTCGAGTCGGCTGTGAAGCGTGGAGAGGAATGGGTCGCGGAGAAAGCGGCCCAGGCAGGCTTCGCGTTGATTCTGTTCGCGATCATCGTGATCATCTCGTGGCTCATCTCGCGGTTGGTCCGCAAAATCGTCCGCCGCTCCGTCGACAACACCGAGATGTCCCAGCTCGCCCGCGACTTCGTCGCTCGCTCATCCGGCCGAGCGGTCATCGCGGTCGGCTTGCTGACCGGCCTTTCGCAGCTCGGAATCGAGCTAGGTCCGGTCCTCGCAGGCCTCGGAATCGCAGGCTTCGTCGTCGGTTTCGCGCTGCAGGACACGCTCTCGAATTTCGCGTCAGGCCTGATGATTCTCGTCTATCGGCCGTTCGACGTGGGCGACCTGATCGAAGTGTCGGACGTGCGCGGCACCGTGGACCGTATGACCCTGGTCTCGACCAGCATCCTTACTCTCGACAACCAGCTGCTGATCGTTCCGAACAACAAAATCTGGAACAACGTGATTCGGAACGTGACGTCGCAGAGCCGCCGTCGCGTCGATTTCCTCTTCGGAATTGGCTACGAGGACGACATCGACAAGGCCGCCGAGGTTCTGCGCGATATTGTCGTGAACATCGAGCACGTCGACGCCGAGGGCGAGATCATCGTGGAGGTTCACGAGCTCGGGGATTCGTCAGTGAACTTCGTGGTGCGCGTTTGGACGGAGACCGAGAACTATTGGAACGTCTTCTGGGCGGTGAACGCCGAAGTGAAGCGGCGGTTCGACAAGGAAGGAATCTCGATTCCGTTCCCGCAGCGCGACGTTCACATCCACAACGCCGCGTAGCTCCAGACATGTCCGGAAGACCTCGAAGTCCGCGCGACTGGCGGCGATGGAGGTCTTCCGGTCATGCCCCGTTCATGCCGACTGGCGGACCTTTTCGCTGCCATTCACCGTCGGAATCACGTCGAGCACGGCCTCAACCCAGCGATCAGGTGCTTCCAACATGGGGTAGTGGCCGACCCCTTCCAAGAGGCGCAGCTGACTCCCTGGAGTCTCTGCGTGATGGAGCTCGGCCACCTCTCCACCGACTACCGGGTCCTCGGTTCCCCACACGAACGACGTCGGCAACGTGGTTGCCTTCAAAGCCCCAATCCATCGGTGCCAGAACTTCTTCCGGTCATCCAGATAGTGCGTGATTTGCGGAATCACGGCCTTGCCGTCTTTGTGGGTCAGAAAGGTCCACATCACGGCCAGGTCGTTGTCCGAAAGTGTCGACCGGTCACCCCATAGCCGCCGCATGTTCCGATTGAAAATCGCCGGATTGATCACCGATGCGGTCAAGTCGCCCAGCCGACTCAACAGCAGCTTCTGTACGACGCGCAGATTCGCCAGCTCGATGTGTACGCTTCCGTTGCAGAGCGTCAGCGATTCAAGCTCGACCGGGCGCAACCCCCGGTTCCACCTGGCCAATAGCTCCGTTCCGATGCTCGTCCCATAGTCGTGCGCCACGACGTGTGCACGGTCGATCCCCAGCTTTCGCCACACCTGAATCGCCACGTCGGTCTGCTCCAGCACGCTGTACGAGTAGTCGCGCGGCTTGTCCGACAACCCGAAACCGATGTGGTCATGCACCACCACACGAAAGTGCTCGGCGAGCGCGGGAAGCACGACGTGATAGTCGTGGGACGACGTGGGATAGCCGTGCAGAAGCACGAGCGTAGGTAAGTCGTTCGCTGAAGTATCGACGACAAAAACCTCGTGGCCGTCGATGTCTAGGATGCTGCCTTTTGCCGCCCAACCTTCGAGTTTCATTCGCGTTTCCTTGGAGTTCGAGCCCATTCGTTCGGTGGAGGAAAGACTGTGACGGTTTGCAGTCGGCGGCGGAATAACGATTTCGTTATCAGTTCGATACGCAAACATTCACAATGGACGCTCAACCTGGAGCGTCTGATGGACCCAAAACCCGACCTCAATGACCTCGAAATTCTGTGCGCAGTTGTCGACACGGGCAGTTTTCGCGCCGCGGCTGACTTCGTGGGCACGAGCCAGCCGACTGTCAGCCGAGCAATTTCGCGCCTCGAAGACCGGCTCCAAGAGCCGTTGGTTCGCCGGAATTCGCGCAGCGTTGCGCCGACGGCACTTGGTCTTCAATACGCGGAACGTGCGAGACAGCTACTCCGGGAGTTTCAAGAGGTAGAGGCGGAACTGCTGGGCGGGGGGAGTCTCGCAGGTGCGATAAGTCTGAGCGCACCACCTTCGCTCGGGCGCCGGATTCTTGCCGGCCCGCTGTCGGCTTTCGGCGCGTCTCACCCGGCTGTGCGGCTGAATATCTCATTCGAGAATCGTCGCGTAGACCTGGTCGACGAGCGGGTGGACATCGCGGTTCGGTTCGGCCCGTTGCAGCCGACATGGCGCCGAAAGCGGTTGCTTCTTCGCGGGAAGTTTCACGTCTACGGTGCGGCTGAGTTCCAGGCGCTCGCAGGTGTTGGTGTACGGCAATTGCTCGACCGGGCACCGTGTCTGGTGCTGCACTCCACACACCTGCGGGACCGTTGGCCGTTCGTGCTCAACGGACGTCTTTCGTGGCAGGAAGTTGAGCCTTCGCTCACGGCGAACGATGTCGACGCGCTGATCGCGTTCGCCCAGCACGGCAGCGGGGTAACGCTGCTGCCCGATTTCATGGTTGAACACGAGGTCGCGCGTGGCGAGCTGGTGCAACTGACCGAATCGGACGTGAGCGCACCGACTGAGGTGTTTGCGATGACCGGGGACGAGTGGCGCAGCGAACGCGTCGAGGCCCTGCTCGACCATCTGGTCACGAGCCTCGCCCAGGACCAAACGGGCGCTTCGGCTTAGATGTCCGAAGTGACCTGCTCGGCCTGTTGCTCGGTGATCACCGAGTTCTCGAGGACCTGGTCGATCAACGTGTCTCGGTCGAGGTCGGAGACCTCCGACATGCAGGTGACGTGGGTGAAGCCTTTGCGCCAGACGTCGGTCTCGACCTCGCGGAAGAGAACGCCGCGAAGGGCGCCCTTTTCGATCTGCTCTTCGCATACGACGCACTTCGAACGGCCAGTCTTGGCCTCTTCGACGCGGGGGGTTTTGGTCCCCTTTCCGACATTCTTCGCGTCTTCGAGGATTTGCTCGATGTTGTCGATGCCGCCGTACTCTTCGGCCGCCGCGATGAAGTCTTCGCGATCGAGTGCTGCCCCGCAGGTGAGGTGATACCAGCGGTAACTCTCCCACCGCTCCTGAAACGACCCGAACCGAAGCTCGCCGGCTTCGATCTTCTTCTTACATTCTCCGCATTTGGAGCGGCTGGACTTGGCGGCTTCGATGATGGACTGCGTCATTTGGCGACTCTTGCTTGGTGATTTGCGAAGGCGACTAGGTACTTCTGCGTTCGGCCTCCGTCCACGGAAAAACATGGGTTCGATCGCCTGGTGCCGGGCTCGATGAGCTGAGAACGACCAAATCGAAAGATAAGGCACAACAAACCAAAGATGTGCCATCGAACACATCGACCGACCTCGTTAGCTTGATGTTCATGACTCGCCCGTTGGCGAAGCGATTGGACACAAGGAGTCCCATGAAGAATCTCGACGTAGTCATCATCGGAGGCGGACCCGCCGGACTATCAGCTGCCTTATGTTTAGGGAGGTCGCGGAAGTCGGTCGCGGTCTACGACGCCGGAAATCCGCGGCATGCGGTCGCGGCCGGCGTGCACAACTTCCTCACCCGAGAGGGGCTACCGCCTGCCGAGCTCCGAAAGATTGCGTGGGAGCAGATGGCGGCCTACCCCACGGTCGAAGGCCCCGTTCGGCGCAAGATCGTCGCTGTTGAAAAGGTCGGCGAGGGCTGGCTGCTGACGGATGATGCCGGAGAGTCTGTCCAAGCATCGGCGCTCTTGTTGGCGACCGGGGTCATCGACGAGCACCCCGAAATTCCGGGCTACGCCGCGAAGTGGGGTACGAGCATTCATCAATGTCCGTTCTGTCACGGATGGGAGATTCGCGACCAACCAGTCGCCATTCTCGGCGCCCCAGACGCTGCCGCACACCTCGCTCCAATGCTCCTCGGGTGGACCCCGCAGGTGGCAGTCTTCACCAACGGGATCGACTTGCCCACAGAGGTCCGGGAGTCCTTCAAACGGCTTGGAATCCCGGCCTGCGACCAACCCATCTCGGAACTGCGCGGTCCGGGCCCACAGCTCGAGGCGGTGGTTCTACAGAACGGCTCGACCCTGGGGCGCACGGCGCTCTTCTCGATCACCAAACAGCGGCAGGTCCCACTGGTCGAATCGCTCGAGCTGGAGCTCACAGACGACGGATACATCGCGGTCGACCAGATGATGAAGACCTCCCGCGAGGGAATATGGGCTGCAGGCGATGCGACCAGCCGGATGCAGCAGGTGGTCGAAGCGGCCGCCCAGGGTTTTCGCGCCGGAGCACTCATCAATATGACACTCACGGTGTAGAATTCGGCTATGAACCGCTCGCCCAAACTCGTCTCGACGCTACCGACCCACGAGCCCCTCGCCGTTCAGCGCCAGCATGGCTGCGAGAGCGGCGCGCCCCGCGGACCGGTCGTGCATGACCACTCTGGGCTTGGGGTCTACATCGAGGGTTCGGCTCGATTCTGGATGGGTCGCGACTACCGACTTCGAGCCGGCGACGTGATCATCGTTCCCGAGGGGATGGCGCACTACACCAAGCAGTCCGACGGTGCCCAGATGCTCGGTCTTGCGATGTGTACCCACTGCCTTCCTGTGGGCTGGGGTGAGACGTTTCGGGCGATCTTCGCCGAGGTTCGAGGCGGGGGAAGCGCGGTTCGGCGGTTCGACAACCCGAGCGAGCTGGCGAAGTTGCTGGGGCGAATCGAGGCGGAGCTCTTTGCTCCACTTCGTGGTTCGGAGCTGATGTTGAATGGCTTGATGTACCAGCTCGCGGCCGAACTCGATCGGGCGGATCGCGTGCTCCCAAGCGGGGTCGACGAGGTCGGCTCGATCGTCGTGATGAACGCGCTCGCGGTCATCGAGCGTCGAGCCGCGGAGGCGGTTTCGCTTGTCGACGTCGCCCGCGAGGTCGGGCGCTCACCGGCTCACCTGGCCTCCCTCGTCAAGGAAGAGACCGGGCGAACGGTCGTGGAGTGGGTGACGCACGCTCGAATGGCGATCGCAAGGCGGCTTCTGACGACAACCGACGACACGATCGCATCCGTCGCGGACTCGGTCGGCTACGCGAGTCCTTCACACTTTCATCGCACCTTTCGCCGCGAGCACCAGGTCTCGCCCGGCGCGTGGCGTGAGGCACACCGAAGTTCGTCGCAAGGCTAAGCCTTCTTCAAGAACTCGGTCCGCAAGACGATGGCCATCCCGTTGACGCGCGCGTCGACCTCGTCGGGGTTGTCCGTGAGGTGGATACCTTTGACCATCGTGCCGCGCTTCGCCGTGAAGCCCGCTCCCTTCACGTTCAGGTCTTTGATCAGCGTCACGGAATCGCCCTCGACGAGGGGAGTTCCATTGCTGTCAAACGCGGGCGGACGGAGGTCCTCGGAGGTGTCCGGGAGACCTTCTCGCGCCCATTCCATGAGGTCTTCAGCGAGGTAGGCTTGCTCGAGAAGTTCGTTGGCCCAGGGCCTCTCGAGCTGTTGAAGCAATCTCCAACTGACCACTTGGACCGCTGGAATCTCGCTCCAAATCGAACCCATGAGCGCGTGCCTGAAGTGCTCGGGATCGAGCTCTTCCGATCCCGCGACTTGTTCGGCGCACGCACCACACACGAGCGCGACGTTGCCGGCACCATCTCGCGCAGGCTCAACCTCGAAGATCGTGGTTCCTTCGGGGCTTCCGCACAGCTCGCACGCGTCGCCGGCCCGCAACCGGACCTCTGTTTCGAATACGCTCATCTCGGCTCTCTCAAGGTGAATTGATCGCTACCATCCCCGGTTGACGGACATGGTGCAACGGCCGAATCCGCCTCTAGTGCCCCGTCGCCTGCAAGCCGATTCGACTCACCAACCGCTCGCTCTCGCCGTTCAATCCGACGATCGAGATGGTCTTTTCGTAGCGCTTGTAGCGTTCGACGACGCTCGCGATGGCTGCAACACCTGACTGGTCCCAAACGTGCGAAGCGGTGAAGTCGACGACCACGTGCTCCGGGTCGGCCATCACGTCGAACAGCTCGCCAAAATCGGTGGTCGTCGCGAAGAACATCGGACCGTGGACCGCGTAGCGCTTGGCTCCGTCTTCGAGGTGTTCCTCGGCCGAAACCTGCGCGACTTTCCACCCGAAAAGCACGGCGCTCATGACGACTCCGACCATCACGCCGAGCGCGAGGTTGTGCGAGTAGACCACGACTCCGACCGTACTCAGCATCACTGCCGCGTCGCCCATCGGAACGCGATGCAGCTGACGCAACGAGCCCCAGTCGAACGTCCCGATCGAGACCATCACCATCACCCCGACGAGCGCCGCCATCGGAATTCGCGCGACGATGTCGCCTGCGACCACGATGAGGAACAGCAGGAACGAGCCTGCGACCAACGACGAAAGGCGACCCGTTCCGCCGCTCTTCACGTTGATGACCGACTGTCCAATCATCGCGCAGCCTGCCATGCCGCCGAAGCAACCGGCCACGACGTTGGCGATGCCCTGCCCTCGAAGCTCCTTGTTCTTGTTGCTCTTGGTGTCGGTCGCTTCGTCCACGATCTTCGCGGTCAAGAGCGACTCGAGCATGCCGACCAGGGCGAGCCCCAACGAGTACGGGAAGATGATCGACAGCGTCTCGAACGACAGGTCGACCACGGGCAGCGCAAAGATCGGAAGGGCTGAAGTCATCGTCCCCATGTCACCGACGGTGCTCAATCCCAATCCACCGAACACCGCGACGAGCGTCATCACGACGATCGCGGCGAGGGCCGACGGCACGATCTTCGTCAGATACGGAAGGCCGTAGATGATGGCGAGGGTGCCGAGCACCATCGCGTACATGACCCAGCCCGCGCCTGCGAAGTGCGGCAGCTGTGCCATGAAGATGAGGATCGCCAGAGCGTTCACGAAGCCCAAAATCACCGGGTGCGGCACGAACGTCATGAAGCGCCCCACCTTGGCCACGCCGAGGAAGAACTGGATCACGCCGGTGAGTATGGTCGCGGCGAGGAGATACTCCACGCCGTGGTCGGCGACGAGGGTCACCATGAGGAGGGCCATCGCGCCGGTGGCGGCTGAGATCATCCCGGGTCGACCGCCGACGAACGCGATGGTCACGGCGATACAGAACGACGCGTACAGGCCGACCATCGGGTCGAGCCCGGCGATGATTGAGAACGCGACGGCCTCGGGGATCAACGCCAGCGCTACCGTCATTCCGGCGAGAACATCGCCGCGGACGTTGGAAAACCATTCAGTTCGAATTCGATTCAACAATGCGTGCATACAACTTGATTTTGGCATGGGTCGCGCCGCTCTTTGGCTCTTCGGAGCCACACAGAGCACTTCACTTCCGCCGGCCAAGGCAGAGTGGCGCATAGGTAAGGAACTCGCCGAAATGCGGGCTCCCACGGTCCTTTCTTTCTCTTCTGCGGTAATCAGTCAGGGACGACCAGAGGCAGGAAGCGGCGGTTTAGGACAGCTCGGGCAATAACACAAGGAACTTATTGCAAAGCCGCGTAAATAAAGGACTAGCGACAATGACGCATCGCGTTATCTATCGGGGCCACAACGGTTTTCTTGATCGGGCGATCATGTATACCGCCGGGACCGACGGCGAGGGGCAGTCGAGTTGGTGAGCTTGCGACGGTCCGAAGATTAGAGTCACCTCGGCGGACCTTCTTTTAGAGAGCGAAGCTGACTGCCATTCCGGCGTTTCGGGAAGCCTCGAGAGCCGCATGCGCAGCGGTGCAGAGCCCCCGGCATGCCCTGGACGATCACACCTGCCGGGTGAGCCTCCGGGTCGATGCAACACACCTGCGGAGGCTCGACGATCACACCTGCCGGGTGAGCCTCCGGGTCGATGCAACACACCTGCGGGGA
>CAYLMO010000113.1:0-14541 GCA_964384605.1 uncultured Bradymonadales bacterium
ACGGATATCAGTGCTACGACTACGGCGGGTCGCGAACCTGTTTGACGATGTCGCCTCCATGATCGCGCGCTAGTCGTCTTCGACGTCCACGCGAGCGGCGAGGAGTGTCATCGCGATGATTCGATCAGGGTCCTCGTCCTCCGCCAAAATCTCGCCAATCTCGGACCAGTACTCCCGTGTCGCCTCGCGCACGCGTTCGAGGGTTCGACTCGATACAGCCGAGACGAAGAATCGCTTGTCAAACGGGCCGTCCAGACAGGTTTGGACCCAATGGTGCAGCGAGCTGCGGACCAGGCTGATGAATGCGACGTTGACTCGCCAATGGGTGTCGTCCCAAACGAGCAGCCCGACTTCAGCCAGTGATTCGATGACGTATCTCTCTTCGCTCGCGTCGAGGCCGACGCGCCGGCCGATCCAACCCGGCTCGTGCTCCGGTAGAGCCCTGTACGCGGCCAGCTCGACAGCATTGATCACGGTCATCGAGATCGGCATCGTCGTGCCGATGGTTCGGATTTGGAGCAGCCGGTCCCAAGATTCGCGGGTCGCTTCGAGTTCTAACGGGTCGATGAACTCCGAGATCCAGTCTAGCGATGCGCGGCGGGTGATCTCGAGGAACTCGAGAAACTCGGGAAATCTCGGTTGCGATTCGCCACTCAGCCATCGCCGAATCGTCTGGGTGCTTCGGTCGACGATGTCTCCGACGTCCGAGTGATGAAAGGCAGGCGCCAAGTCATCCATGTACTTCCCGAGCTGACGAGGTTCACGAATTCGCGCGACGCTCGAGCGTTGGAACTTTTCGGGGGAGACAAGTTCGAGGACTTCGAACATCTGGAGGGTCGTGGGGCTACGCCGTCCCGATTCCCAGTGATAGACGACGTTGCTCTTGTAGCCGAGCCGTCGGCTCAACGTTCGTTGCGACTGTGTACCGCGGAGCGTTTTGATGAGCTGCGTGGTCAGTTCTTCGTAGTCGATGTCGTGGACCATCAGGTCGCCCTCGCGCACGCGCTGGCGGAAGCTCGACGAGGTTCGCCCTTTCTTCGAGAGGTCGCGTTGCGACGGCACGGTGAGTCCTTTCGGTCGACTGCTGGTTGGGGCACGATTTTCCTCGATGTTTACGAATCTTCAGCTTCGCCGCTACCCCCGCTCGTCTACGCTCGTGACGCAATGGACCTAAATCCGTCTACGCTTCCAAGCGCACCATGAACAATTTCAAACCAATTTGGTCAAACCCGATAACTATTGTCTACAATCCCGTCATATTAAATTCGAACTTAACATACGGTAAACAGAATCGGTTGTCGGATGTGACCAATCCGCACCAACGCCGCTATTCTACGCGCCGGTAGGTTCTGAAGATTGAAGCAAGCCCGCACGCTCTTACCGAGAATCATGCGTTCAGACTGCTCAATGACGATCCGGCGCTGGGACCTACGGTAATAAATCGTGTCTTAAATACAACAAACACGACTCAAATCCGTATACAACACGAGCACGCCTACCCTCCCAGTTTGGCATAATCGCGCGCAGGAACCTCTGACGCGTGTACAATAAAGATAAAATCGAACAGATCCTGTAGACGAACCTCTACCCCCGAAGGTTGAGGTTCCAGATTCATGTTTGGATAATCCGGTCAGTTCATTCTGAAGACGGATTGCAGATGCACGACACCGGTAGAGGCCGGCGAGTCGTAGTTCTGGAGCCGGATCCGGTCGCAAGGGTCCGAGTGGCTCGCGGAATTTCGGCGGCCACAAACTTTGGGGACGTTGAAGCACTAGAGGACATACTTGGGATCGAACAGGCCGTTGGGCCTGCGACTCGACTCCTACTCTTACCCGACGCCGAGATCGATCTCGGGCTCCAATACATCGGGTTTCTAGAGCGATTGCGACTGGGCTGCATTGCCCGGACGACAAACGCCTCGCTCGTGAAGACGCTCCAATCTCAGCCCGCAGTGAATCACCTGGTCGGATGGCCAGAGTTCTTCTCGATTCCTCGGCTCTGGGACCTAGCGATGACCCTTCCGCGCTCCCCCTCCGACTTGCCGTCGCTCCACGACGTCCTGCCGGGCTCGGCTGGCGAGGTCATGTGGCGGCCACAGACTTCGGCCGACCGAGATGCGGTGGTCGAACGGGTCGGCGAGATCGTCGATACGCATCTGAACGACACACGACTGGCGTCTGCCGTCTCGGAAGTCACCTACGAGATGCTCATGAACGCCATGTACGACGCGCCCGTCTCCGGCAATGGCGACGGCAAATATCGAGAGGACCGCAAACAAGACGTGGTCCTCGAGAATCACGAGATGCCCACGTTCCGATTCGCTTCGGACGGTGCCCTCATTGCGCTCGAAGTCACCGACCCGTTCGGAGGACTCGAGCGCAAACAAGTGCTCGACAGCATTGTACGCGGTCTCTCGGCGAGCGACTCCGAGTCTAGTCAGGATGTGCTCAACACCGAGTTCGGAGGAGCCGGACTGGGCATGTTCCGAATGTTCCAGCAGTCGACCTCGCTGATCTGCGCCGTAGAACCCGGCGCCATGACCCGCGTCATCGCGGTGTTCGATCTGGACTTGCGTGTCCGCGATCGCCGCTCTTTCCCGACCTCACTACACCTCTTTCTAAACGCAACGGAGGAGTCGTGGACGACATGAATCCAACTCTATCTCGGCAACTCCGACGTCTCTCACTCGCCGCTGACCGGCCTCCAAATTCCGACGAATGGGAGAAGTTCTTGGGCCAGCTGAACGCCCACTACCGGCACATCGACGACGACCGCAACATGCTGTCGCGCTCGCTCGAGATCACGACCGAGGAGATGTCTCGCGTGCAGGAGTCGGTGGAGCTCGAACGAGACCATCTGCGGCACACAATGGAAGCCGTGCGCGCCGCCGTGACCGAGTTCGCACATGCCTGTCAGCACACGCGAAACTCCGGCGGGGAAGACCGCAGCCAGATCACGGGCGCGCGCCGCAAGTTCAACATCGCGATCGCCAAGCTGCTCTCAGACTTCGCCGGCGACAATGGCGAAAGCCGCGAGCTTCTGAACTCGCTGCGAACATCCTTCGTCGAGCTGTTCGAAGAAGTGCTCTCAATGGTCGACCCGACGATGGCATCGACCGACGAGGTGGTTCAGATGCACCGAGCGCTGATCGATCAGGAGTTCGGCGCGATCGCCGACGGCGTCGAGGTCACCGTGCGGTGCGACCAGCTCCACGGAATCGGCGGAGACATGTGGAACTGGACCGTCATGCCGAACGGCGAGCACTTCGTGTGTATCGGCGACGCGACCGGACACGGGACGACCGCGGGATTCCTCTCGGCAATGCTCGCGGCCGCCGTGCGCGGCACCATCGAGCAGATCGAATCGATCGACCTGAAGGAGCTCGTCGACTACCTCGACCGCCTCGTCTACTCACTCGGAAAACAGCGCATGTTGATGACGTTCTGTGCGGTCGTCATCGAACCGACGAAGCGCTCGGCCGCCGTCATCAACGCTGGCCATGCCTTCCCAATCATCCTGCGCGAAGGCAACGCCAAGTCGCTGATGGCGAAGGGCAATCCGCTCGGGACGCTCGGCGCCGACTCGATGCGCGTCGGCCATATTACGCTCCACGCAGGCGACCAGATCGTG
This sequence comes from uncultured Bradymonadales bacterium, assembly GCA_964384605.1. Lineage (GTDB taxonomy): Bacteria > Myxococcota_A > Bradymonadia > Bradymonadales > Bradymonadaceae > CAYLMO01. The sequence goes on from CAYLMO010000113.1 coordinate 3,631, forward strand.
CTCACGACCGACGGTATCGCCGAAGTCCGAAATCCGATGGGTGTGGAGTACGGCGAGCGCCGGGTTCGACGCCAGATCGAGAGTGTCCATCAGCTCGTCCCGACCCAAATCATCGACCACGTTTGGAGTGACATCGACGGCTACCGCGAATCGGAGCCGATCGAAGACGACCGCACCATGGTCGTCATCTCCATCCCTGACTGATCTGAAACAGCATTTCGCGCGAACGAAACAAGCAGAACGAGGACTCATCCGTGGAAAAGAACGAACTGAAGAAGAAGCTTCGTGCACGAATTGCGAAAACCGGCGGTCCGCTCTCGGCAGGCATCGTTCGACCGCGCAAGATCAAAAAAGGGATGACGGTCGAGCAGCGTCGTTTCTCGTTCGCAGCCGGTCGTTGGGACCAGCCACTGCCTTCCGAGCTCGACTCGCCGAACACCTTGGTGTTGGTTTTTGGGTCTCCCCGCGCCGACGAGCAGAACGGTCTGCTCGAGGTAGCGCACTCGTTCCCGAACTCGGTCGTAGTCGGTTGTTCTGGTGCCGGTGAGATTTCGGGCACGCAGGTTCTCGACGAGGCCATCTCGGTCAGCATTGCGCGCTTCGCTCGTACGGAGCTGCGCCTGGCGTCGACCACGGTGCAGTCGGCAGACGAATCGAAGACCGCGGGTCAGAAGATCGCAAAAGAGCTGCTTCGCGACGACCTGGGCGCGATCTTCGTCCTCTCGGAAGGCCTCAACGTCAACGGCACGGAGCTCATCCGCGGCGTCAACTCAGTCGTTCCCGAGGACGTCGTGGTCACTGGCGGGCTCGCCGGCGACGGAGCCGACTTCACCCGCACGTGGGTGCTCGTCGGAAAACAGGCCGCGACGAACACGGTCGCTGCGGTCGGCTTCTACGGCGATGATCTCGAGGTCACACACGGCTCCAAAGGTGGATGGGATCCGTTCGGTCCGCAGCGAAAGGTAACCCGTTCCGAAGGGAACGTACTGTTCGAACTCGACGGGAAGCCCGCGCTCGCGCTCTACAAGACGTATCTCGGTGACCTCGCCAACGAGCTGCCCGCGTCAGGTTTGCGATTCCCGCTCGCGCTGGTGGGTGGCGACGGCGAGGAGGAGCGAAACGTGGTTCGCACGTTGCTCTCGGTCGACCACGAGGCGCAGTCACTCACGTTCGCCGGCGACATCCCTCAGGGCCAACGCGTTCAGCTGATGAAGGCGCAGTTTGAGCGCCTTGTCGACGGGGCCGACGAGGCTGCCACCGAAGCCAGCCATGGTCAGTCGTCCGACGGCCTCGCCGTCGCGGTTAGTTGCGTCGGTCGACGACTCGTCATGGGCGATCGGACCGAGGACGAGCTCGAAGCTGTGAAGCAGCGGCTCAGCGCAGCCACCGCACTCACCGGATTCTACTCCTACGGGGAGCTGTCGCCGGTTGGAGGTGGTCGCTGTGACCTCCACAACCAGACGATGACCCTCACCGTTTTTGGCGAGCGTTCTGGGAGTGATCACGAGCGGACCCTGCCGCGGCCCAAGCCGTCGATTCCGGCGCCGTCGGTCGATGGAATGGCGACGGAACAGCGAATCTACTCGATGAAATCGCGCAGCTGGGACGCACCTCTGCCGGAGGTCGACTCGAGCCGCACGTTGGTCCTGGCGTTTGGCTCGCCATCGTTGCGAGACGATCCGTCGCCTCTTCACGAGCTCTCGAAACGGTATCCGGCGGCTCGTATCGTCGGGTGTTCCGGTTCGGGTGAGATTTTGGGGACGCACGTGCAGGACGATTCGCTTTGCGTGACCGCGACTCGCTTTCGCAAGACCGACGTTGCGCTCGCATACACAGAGGTGAGCCAACCGGAAGACTCCTACGACGCCGGCGTTCGCATCGCGAAACAGCTTCGTAAGCCTGGCCTGCGCGCGGTCTTCATCATCTCGGAGGGACTCTCCATCAATGGCACGGACCTCGTGCGCGGCGTGAATTCTTCGGTCGACGAGTCAGTCGTTGTGACAGGCGGACTGGCCGGCGACGGCACGGCGTTCGAGAACACGTGGGTCTATGTAGACGGTCAAGTTCGCGGCAAAACGGTCGCCGCCGTAGGGTTTTATGGCGACGCACTTCGTGTCTCGCACGGTTCGCAAGGGGGCTGGGACAGCTTCGGGCCGCGTCGCGAGGTCACTCGCTCCGAAGGCAACGTGCTCTACGAGCTGGACGGCAAGCCCGCGCTCGCCCTGTACAAGACCTACCTCGGCGACAAAGCCGCCGACCTGCCGGCTTCGGGATTGCTCTTCCCGCTCGCATTGACGGGCGGTGGCTCCGAAGACCGCAACGTGGTGCGGACACTGCTCGACGTAGATCATGAGCAACAGTCATTGACGTTTGCGGGGGATATTCCTCAAGGTTCTAGCGTCCAGCTGATGAAGGCGCACTTCGACCGCCTGATTGACGGCGCTGACTCGGCGGCGTCGATGGCTGCCCTCGATGTGCACGATTCCAATTCCCTCGCGATCGCAGTGAGCTGCGTCGGTCGGCGCCTGGTGCTCGGTGAACGCACCGAAGACGAACTCGAAGCGGTCGCCGCACGACTCGGGGACGACACCGCAATCACCGGATTCTACTCCTATGGCGAGCTGTCTCCTGTCGCCAACGGGCGATGTGACCTGCACAACCAGACCATGACGCTCACCGTGTTCTCGGAGGACGAAACGGTCTCGAACGAGGCGACGATTCTGCCTCCCCGCTTGGAAGAGCGAGAAGTCGAGGTCTCGCAGAGCGTCTGGCAAATGAGGTCCGGGGAATGGACCGACCAGCTGCCAGAGATCGACTCGTCTCGCACACTCGTTCTGGCGTTTGGTGCACCCGCACTTCGCACCAACAGGGCGGTCTTCGAAGAGCTCGCCGCCAAGTACCCGAATTCAAGGATCGTAGGTTGCTCCGGGTCGGGTGAAATCTCGGGAACACAAGTGCTGGACGAGTCCCTCAGCGTCACGGCGACCCGCTTTCACCACACCGACCTCGAGTTGACCTGGACCTCGGTAGACGCGCCCGACGCGTCGTTCGAAGCAGGACAGAAGATTGCGCAGAATCTCTCCAAGAGCGGACTGCGAGCGGTCTTCATCCTCTCCGAAGGCCTCAAGATCAACGGCACTGATCTGGTCCGCGGCGTGAACTCGGTGGTGAGCGATGATGTGGTCGTCACGGGCGGACTCGCTGGCGACGGCACGGCGTTCGAAGACACGTGGGTCTACGTCGACGGGCAGGTGCGTTCCCAGGTGGTTGCCGCCGTGGGATTCTACGGAGACCGACTGCAGGTCGCGCACGGTTCGCAAGGCGGCTGGGATAGCTTCGGCCCTGAGCGAACAGTCACCCGCTCCGAAGGTAACGTACTCTACGAGCTGGACGGCAAGCCCGCCCTCGCGCTCTACAAGACGTACCTCGGCGACAAGGCCGCGGACCTTCCAGCGTCCGGCTTGCTCTTCCCGCTTTCGTTGCTCGGCGGCGACGACGGCAATCGAAACGTCGTCCGAACGCTGCTCGACGTGAACCACGATGATCAGTCGCTCACCTTCGCGGGGGACATTCCGCAAGGCGCGCGAGTTCAGTTGATGAAGGCGCACTTCGATCGATTGGTCGATGGTGCCGACATCGCCGCTAGCATGGCTCGACTCGAAGCCTCGGACAGCAACTCGCTGGCGATCGCAGTCAGCTGCGTCGGCCGTCGTCTCGTACTCGGCGACCGAACCGAAGACGAGCTCGAAGCCGTCGCCGAGCGACTTGGACCGAAGTCGAGAATCACCGGCTTCTACAGCTACGGCGAGTTGTCACCGGTCGCCGACGGAAGCTGCGACCTCCACAACCAGACCATGACCCTCACCGTCTTCGGCGAATCGATGACCGAAGACATCGACCCACTCACTCCGGTCGACTTCGACAAGACGGCGATGGTGAGCCAGCAGCCGATCTTCACCACGACCAGCTACATCTATTCGCTCGACAAAGGTGATTGGAACCGGCACCCGTCGCCCGCGCTCGACAGCGACAAGACGCTGATCACAGCCTTTGGTTCCCCACGAATCTGGGACGAGGGCGACGTTTTCTCGGACCTCCGGGCGCGATTCCCCAAAGCGACGATCGTCGGTTGTTCAGGCGCCGGCGAGATTGCTGGAAACAACGTCGTCGACGATAGCCTTTCGGTCGCTGTCGCCCGCTTCAACAAGACCACGCTCGCCACAGCGTTCCGCCCGGTGGAATCGCCGGAAGACTCGCACCGAGTCGGCGAGGAGGTCGCCCGCGAGCTTGCCTCTCAAGGCTCGCTCCGCGCGGTGTTCCTCATCTCGGAAGGGCTCGGAGTGAACGGAACCGACCTCGTCCGAGGCGTGAACGAAGTGGTCGGCGAAGGTGTCGTCGTGACCGGCGGCCTCGCCGGCGACGGGACCCGTTTCGAGAAGACCTGGGTCTACGCGGCCGACGAACTGCACTCCAAAGGGGTCGTTGCGGTCGGCTTCTATGGGCCCTACCTGCGAGTTTCGCACGGCTCGCAAGGTGGCTGGGACAACTTCGGACCAGAACGCTCGGTGACACGGTCCGAAGGTAACGTCGTGTATGAGCTGGATGGGCGGCCCGCGCTCGCGCTCTACAAAACGTACCTCGGCGACAAGGCGGACGAACTTCCCGCCTCGGGTCTGCTCTTCCCGCTCGCGCTGCTCGGCGACGGAAACGACGACCGAAACGTCGTGCGTACCCTCCTGAGTGTCGACCACGAACAGCAGAGTTTGACGTTCGCTGGGGACGTTCCTCAGGGAGCCCGTGTTCAGCTGATGAAGGCTCACTTCGACAAACTCGTCGACGCCGCGGATGAAGCCGCGGGTATCGCGAGTGTGGAAGACATGAACGAGAACGCGCTGGCCATCGCGGTCAGCTGCGTCGGACGGCGACTGGTGCTCGGCGACCGCACCGAAGACGAACTCGAGGCGATCATGTCGCGACTCGGGCCGGCAACTACCCTCACGGGATTCTACTCCTACGGCGAGTTGTCGCCTGTCGCTGGCGGTAGCTGCGACCTTCACAATCAGACGATGACCCTCACCCTCTTCGGAGAATCGAGCACCCCGGTGACGACGGCGAAGAAGCCGAAGTCCGCGCCGCCCGTCCCCAGGGCGAAGGCATCAAAACCGCCGACGCCGAGCCTCCCGAAGCCGACTCCTGCATCCGACGGCCCGAGCACTCCTCCAATCTCCAAGCCCGCCGTCACTGAGCCGCCGAAGAAGGAGCGCGCCCAGACTACTCCGCCGCGCGCGCCGTCCAACCGGTCCTCGCAGATCCTGCCGGCAGCCTCGCCCGAGTTCTCGACCGCCGACAACTGGGAGCGACCCACGATTCCGATTCGGAGCCACGCCCCTCGCGGTGGCGCGATGGAGGTCGGCGTGTCGGAACGCGACGGCATCATGACCGTCACCCTCACCGGCAAGATGGACGAGAAGTTCAACGGCGCCGAGCTGGGCCGCAAACTCAAGGGACTGGTGCTCTTCGACCTGGCTGGCGTGCACCGCGTGACGTCATTCGGCGTTCGCGAGTGGCTCACCATGCTCAAGGAGACCAGCGGAGTCGACGGAATGTACCTGTCGCGCTGTTCGGAGGGCATTTCGAACCAGCTCTCGACGATCAAAGCCTTCGCTGGCGACGCGAGCGTGGTTTCGTTCTTCGCTCCCTATCGCTGCGAGCACTGCAGCACGTCATTCAACGCGATGATCGATACGGAGTTCGACAACGTGTCGTTGAGTAAGAATGTGCCGCCCGAGGTTGGGTGCCCTCGCTGCGCGATGGAAACACGGGGACTCGATGAAGACCCGCTCACTTTCTTCGCGTTTGCACGCACGGCTCCCGAAGTGCCCGGGTTCATTCGGAAGCGAATCGAAGTGCTCGACCCGATCGGGCAGGTCGACCCCGTCGAGAAGCAGATTCTCCCGGATGCTACGTCGATTCGCGTGAACGTCGAGGTCGACGACTCCATCCGGTGGCGACGACTTCTCGACGGCGTCGAAGGCCGCGTGGTCGTCGACTTCATGGGAGGCACGACGGCAACGCCGAGCGGCGCTCGTCGTTTCGTCGCTGCCGCTCGCGCGCACCTCGACGAAGCGAACTTCGAGCTCTTCGACGTACCATGGGAGGTCCTCCGAGCCCTCGCCGAGGCCGACCTCGCGGTTCAGGTGAAGAGCGGTCTCGTCGAAGTCGCGACCGACGCCGGCAAAGAAGAGGTCAAGGTCGACTTCGCGGCGAGCGCCCGTCGCATCGAACAAGGCAAAGACCCTGACATCGCGTCGCCCAACCCTCCCGCCTCGGCCGATTTCTCGGCGGCGCTCGACATCTTGGCGTACGCGGCAGGCGTAGAGGTAGCGACCGAAACCGAAGCCCCAGCACCTACCCCGGCAGCCGCTCCGGAACCGGTCGCGGCTCCAGCGGCAGAACCCGAGCCCGCCATCGCGACACCACGCGCCGGCATGAGCCCGGTCCAAGGCGCAGTGATCGGTGTGCTGGTGACGGTCCTCATCGGTGTCGTCGCCTACAAGACCGTCGGCGAGGACATGCTTGGTCTGAACTCGGCGCCAGCAGCTTCGGCGACCAACGCAGCAGCCGATGACAAGTCGGCCACCATCGCGGCCGGTGCCAATCCGTCGAAGGCCGAAGCCAAGGCGGGCGAGCCAGATGACAAGTCAGGCGAAGAGTCCGGCGCGACAGCTGAAGAGGCACCGCAAGGCAATGCGATCGGGCAGTGGGACACCGAGTCTGGCGTCGTCCCGGGATGGGCCGACACTCCGCTCCTGGTCGACGAAAATGCAGTACGACTCGTCGGCCGCGGCGAAGCCAAAACGAAAGATGCTGCCGTTCAGAGTTCACGTGACGCTGCGGTGCTCGCGCTCGTCGAGTACCTCAAGACGGAACTCCGCGGCGAGCCGATCTACGAGCTCGCAAGCTCGTCGGCGGCCGCCACGCCCGACCAAGTCATCGCGACCTTCACCCGTCAAATGGGGCCATCCTTCGTCTTGAAGCGCACGCAACAGTCGTTCAAGACCGTGGAGGGCGGATTTGAAAGCGCTGTTCAGTACGAAGTCGCTCGCACCTCAGTCGACGGAGCGCTCAGCAAGTACCGAGGGATTCTCGAGACGCCGTCGGCTGACTTCGGTGTGCGCTTCCCGACGCTGAAGGGGCCGAAAGACCACGACGTCGTCGTGGTGCGGAGCAAGACCGCCGAAGTGCTTCCGGGAGACGTCGTCCTGAGCGAAGACGCCGAGGCGATCTACGACCTCGAAGCCCTCTCGACCATCGCCGAGACCGAAGGCCGAATCTCACTCGTCGTCGACTCGAACGGAACGGCCAAGCCCGCGCGGCTCCTGACCAAATGAGCTTTTCTGGCGGCAGGAGTGAGAGCAGATGAATCGGGAACACGTCATGTTGAGCGCTGGTTCGACCGTCGGACCGTATGAACTCTTGGAGTGCATCGGTCGCGGCGGCATGGCCGACGTCTATCTGGGCATCAAGCGAAGCGTTTCGAATATTCGCCGCTTCTACGCGATCAAGGCGATCCGCCCACATATGGCTGGCGAGGAGAAGTTCTCCCGCATGTTCGTCGACGAGGCACGGGTCATGGCAAACATCCGCCATCCCAACCTCGTCGCGCTCCACGAGGTCATCGAAGAGAAGGGCCACTACTTCATCATCATGGACTATCTGCGAGGCATCGACCTTCGACGCCTCGAGAAAGAGCTCCAAAGCCGCAACCTGCAGCTGCCACTCGCCGTCGCCATCGGCATAGTCCGACAGGCGGCACTTGGCCTGCACTATGCCCACGACGCCACGAGCATCGATGGCCATGACCTTGCCCTGGTTCACCGCGACATCTCCCCACACAACCTCTTTCTGACCTTCGACGGCTACGTTCGCGTGCTCGACTTCGGTATCGCGCAGTCCTCTGTTCGCCAGGAGCTGAGCGAGAGTGGAATCTTGATGGGGAAGATTCCCTACCTTTCACCCGAACAATGTCGCGACATGACGCTCGACCGGCGAACCGACGTCTACTCGCTCGGGGTCGTTCTCTACGAGTTGACCACCGGACGGCGCCCTTTTCGGGGCAAGACGGAGATGCAGGTAATCCAGTCGATCGTCGAAGAAGCCGCCCCTCGCCCAGTTTCGATCAACTCCGGAATCCCGTGGGAGCTCGAGAAGGTCATCTTGAAGGCCCTCTCGAAAGACCGAGAGCAGCGGTATCAGACGGCCGAAGAGCTCTCGAATGCGCTCGAAGAAGTCGCCCTCGCCCAGCACTGGCACATCGGCGAGCGAGTCGTCGGCGCGTTCTTGCGGAACCACTACCGCGAGTACATGGATGAGTTGAACACCCGGCTCTCCGAACTGGCCGCCGCGGCGGCGAGCGCGGATAGCGCGGCTTCGGAGTTCATTCAGATCGACTACGACGAGGTCGAGGAGCGCCTGCTCGACCTCGGGCCCGACGTTTACGCGACCTCGCGACGAGTGGGTGCGTACACGCTGTTCTCGCTCGTTGGGTCGGTCCGGGAGTCCTTCGACTACGAGCCGATTCTCGAGCGAGTTCGGGGTGTTTGCGTGCTGAACCTGATGGAGGTCAACCGGCTGACCTCATTCGGCATTCGGCAATGGCTCGAGATGATTCCGCGCTTGCGCGACAAGGCCGACCGGATCGTCCTGAGTCAGGTTTCGGTACCGTTCGTCAATCAGATCGTGACGATTCCGACCATGGCTGAGGGGGTCGAGATCGAGTCGCTCATGGTCCCGTACCGTTGCCGTTCGTGCGTGAACACGTTCGACCATCGAATTCGAGCTGGAGAGGCGATTCAGTGGCAGATTATTTGCCCTCGCTGCGATGAGTCCGCTGCCGAGCCCGACGAAGACCCGAGCTTCCTTCAGCCACTCGCTGGCCTCGATGGGGTCGAAGAAGAGCTCCGTTTGCTCATCGATGAGACGAGCCGAGCAAACACTGCGTACGAGTCGCGGATCGAGAAGCGGGTCGTCGGGCGGACGACCGAAATCGTCGTGTCCGGGGAAGTGAAGAAGAACGTGCGCTGGGACCGATATCTCGCGGGTGTGGAGGGCGAAGTACGTATTGCGTTCGACCCCGGAGTCGTGATGGAGCTCGAGACGTTCTCACGCCTATGCACGGAAGTGCGCCGCGTGTCGCGCGACGCGAACATCGGAATCTGGAATGCACCCGCTACTCCGGACGACATCGATGCGAGCGAGATCCCGCAATTGCGGAGCATCTCCTACCCATCGGAGTGCCCCATTTGCGGATTCGAGCAGTTCCGAGAGTGGGTGATCGACAGCTCCGGCTTGTCGTCGTCATGTCGCCAGTGCACGTCGCATCTGGAACAGCTTTTCGAACGCCCCCCGATCGACGAGCCTCAGGCCGTGTCTGCGGACGAACCGGTCGACGAAACCCTCGAGACCACCTCGACCGAAGTCGAGCGCGATGCGCCGCGCAGCAGTTCGACCTACGGCTTCATCATCATCGTTGCCCTCCTCATCGCCGTGATCGCCGCGGCCGTGGCGCTCTAGACGGGCGGCAACCAATCCATCGCATCACCAACAACCCAACCACAGCAGCAAAGAGGAAGCATGAAGACGAAAGCAGCAATCGCATGGAAAGCTGGTGAACCGCTCGACGTCGTCGAGCTCGATATCGAAGGCCCGAAGGAGGGCGAAGTGCTCGTCGAGATCAAGGCGACGGGCGTTTGCCACACCGACGCCTACACCCTTAGCGGCGCCGACCCCGAAGGCCTGTTCCCCGCAATCCTCGGGCATGAGGGCGCAGGTGTCGTCGTCGACGTCGGCCCCGGCGTGACTACGATCGCCAAAGACGACCATGTCATCCCGCTCTACATCCCAGAGTGTCGCGTCTGTGAGTACTGCCTGAATCCGAAGACCAACCTTTGCCAGTCGATCCGCTCCACACAGGGCAAGGGTCTGATGCCCGACGGCACCTCGCGCTTCTCCCTCGATGGCGAGCCGATCTACCACTACATGGGCACCTCGACGTTCTCGCAGTACGTCGTGCTCCCCGAGATTGCGGTCGCGAAGGTGCGCAAGGATGCCCCCCTCGACAAGGTCTGCCTGATCGGCTGCGGCGTCTCCACGGGCATCGGTGCGGTTACCAACACGGCCAAGGTCGAGCCTGGCTCCAACGTGGTCGTGTTCGGCCTCGGTGGCATCGGCCTCAACGTCATCCAAGCGGCGAAGATGGTTGGCGCGAACATGATCGTCGGCGTCGACATCAATCCCGCCAAGAAGGAGCTCGGCGAGGCGTTTGGAATGACCCACTTCGTCAACCCGAAAGAGGTCGACGACCTGGTACCCTACCTCGTCAACCTCACCGGCGGCGGGGCCGACTACTCCTTCGAATGCATCGGCAATGTCCAGGTGATGCGCGATGCACTGGAGTGCTGTCACAAGGGATGGGGCGAGAGCATCATCATTGGCGTGGCCGGCTCGGGCGAGGAAATCTCGACTCGACCATTCCAGCTCGTTACCGGGCGCTCCTGGCGCGGCACGGCGTTCGGCGGATTCCGCGGCCGAACCGACGTCCCCAAGATTGTCGACTGGTACATGGATGGAAAGCTCGAGATCGACTCACAGGTCACCTTCGAGTTCGGCCTCGACAAGATCAACGACGCCTTTCACAAGATGCACGAAGGCGAGGCGATTCGCAGCGTGATTCACCTGCACAAGTAGTCCGAGTGGGCGCTTTGCCGACCACGCGTACCCACGCGTGGTCGGCTGGTGGCCCGGCCCCCTGATAAATCCCAGCCCTAATCAGGCGTCGTCTGCGCGTGGATCGCCAAGTCCAGCGAAGCGCAGTCGTCTGCCGGCGTCCAGACGTTCACGAACTCGCCCTGC
>CAYLMO010000114.1:0-13868 GCA_964384605.1 uncultured Bradymonadales bacterium
CCGACGAACGTGAATTCACCCTCGCGGTGCGCGAAGAGCGACACGGCCGAACCGACGACGAACGGCGTGACCACGAGAACGCCCATCGCGACCGCGGCCGGCAGCAAGTAGAGATACGCGGGACCGGCTCGCTTCATGCGCGGCCAAACGCGTCGCGTACGGAACGTCCAGACGGTGTATCCGGCGGCCAGCAGCATCAGGAAGCCCATGAGGAAGAGTGTCCCGGTCGGGTCCTGCGCTGCCGGCGGAGGTCTCGTGAAGATGTCGACGCGTCGATCTGCCTGCTGGAGCGCGAGTTCAGGCCCACTTGCGCCGCGGAGCACCTGACGAATCGCCTGATTCGCCGGTTCCCACACGCTGCGCATCTTGGGGTCGTTTGGCATCGGAGTCGTCGCGTCGAGCTGCTCGCGAAACACCCGCAGATTCTCGGACTGACCTACTCGGGGGTCGTCGTATGCCGACAGCGTTGCGACCGGCTGAAGGCCAACGGTTGCGCGGGTGATCGACGCATCCTTGCTCCCCAGGTACGCCGCGAACGCGCGTGCGTCAGCCTCCCGCTTGGTCGTCGCGCTCACGAACGCCGCTTCGACCGTCAAGAACGGCCGCGCCGGGAGCCCCGTTGACGACACGGTCGGCAATGCAGCCATCTTGTACGGTGTGTCTGCGGCGAGTTCGCCCAGGAACCACGGGCCGTTGATGACGAACGCGGCGTTCCCGGTGTTGAAGAGCTGCGTAACCAGCACGGCGGTCGCTTCATCGGGCACCACGCCCAGCTCGTTGACCAGCTTGTTCACAAACGCGAGCGACGCGACGTTTCCTGCGCTATCCAGCGCTACCTCGTCGCCCTCGAAAACACCGCCGCCGAAGCCGTGCAGCCACGGGCCGTGCATGTAGAAGTTCGTCGCCTCGTAGGCGAGTCCGTACTTTCCGTTGGGGGCGTCGGTGTGTTTCTGCGCGAGCGCGACCAGCTCGTCCGTGGTCTCGGGCGGCGAGCCCACCAAGTCCGGATTATAGAACAAAACCAACGACTTGTAGGCGAGCGGGATGCCGTACCGTTGGCCGTCAACGGTGACGGCGTCGACGGTGGTTGGGTGATAGTCCGCCCAGTTGGCGTCTTTGTCGCTCCAGGTCTTCAGAATGTCGCTGCGCGCCCAATCTCCGGCGCTTTCATGCGGCGCGATGAAGACGTCCGGACCGTGTCCACGAGGCACGGCGCTCGTGATCTTGGACGTGTATGCGTCGTACGGGACCGCGAGCGGTTCGACCTGGGCATCGGGATGCTCCGCATTCCACGTGCCGACGAGCTCCTTGAGCGCCTGTTCTTCCGCGCCTCGGTAGGCATGCCACAACTTCAGCGGCTCTTGCGCAAACGAGAGCGCCGGCGTGAGGAGCGCGACGAGGAACGCGAAGCTGGCGATGTGCGTGCGAATACGCGGCACAGGTCGGCTCGACTAGCGGGGCAATGAGCGGGGCCTACAAACTGCACCCAACGACGGCATCAGGTCAATTGGTGGTTGGTCGCTTTTGTCGCTCGAACACGATTTAGCGTCGCAGCGCGACACCGCCCGGCACGATTTCGAACTCGAACTCGTCCCCCGCCACCGGTTCACCGTCCAGGTTCACGTGAACTTCGCGCGAAGTTCGAATTTGGACTCGTTTAGCCTGGCGGTAGATGACGTTCGAAGACTCGGTGAGGCCCTCGACGACGTAGGATTTGAACGAGTCGCGCGCGGTTTGTGGCGCGATGCAGACGTCGAGCAGTCCGTCGTCGAGCGCGGCCTTCGCACATACCTCGAATCCGCCGCCTGTCTGTTTGCCGTTGCCGACCGCGAATCCGAGCGTCTGTCCCGACCATTCGTAGTCGTCGGCGGCCAGCTGCAGCTCGAAGGGTTCGAGCTCCGCAAGTCGACCGATTCCGGACAGGACATAGGCGAGGCCGCCGAGAGTCGACTTGAGAGTGGGGTCGGTGCTTGCCGTAATCTCGGCGCCGAATCCGCCGGTTGCGACGTTGACTACGATACGATCGTGCGAGGCGAGCCGGACGATATCGGTCGGCTTCGAATCGCGACGAAGGATGCCTGAGAGGAGGTCTTTCTCGAGGCCCAGATTGGTCAGGAAGTCGTTGGCGGTGCCGAACGCGAGCGCTCCGACTTCGCAGTCGGCGCCTTGGCGAACGACGCTTTCGACCACTGCGTTGATCGTGCCATCGCCGCCGGCGGCGACGATGAGCGTGTGCCCGGCGTCGACGAAACGCTCGACGATTTCGGCGTTCTGGGAAGCCTCCCACGCCACGCGCACCTCAACCGGCACGCCCATGGCGCGGAACTCTTCCACATGTTTGCGAAGGGTGACATCGGCGCCCGCGCTCACGCTGGCGACGATGCCGACCGAGAACGATTGCTCAGACATCGAGATCGTCGACTGCCTCTGCGTTTTCCATGATGAAATCGAATCGAACGCTGGCGTCTTTGCCCATCAGATCCGAAATCACCTCGTTGGTGAGTTCTTTCTCTTCTTCGTCGATTCGCACCTTCAGGAGAAGGCGCTTGCTTCGGTCCAGCGTCGTCTCCGCCAGCGTCGACGCATTCATCTCGCCCAGCCCCTTGAAGCGTTGGATCGAGACCTTTTTTCGCGATTCGCCGATCTTGCCCATGATCTCATCGCGTTCCGAATCGTCGAGCGCCCAGTGGGACTCGTTGCCGTGGTCGATGCGGTAGAGCGGTGGCTGGGCGATGAAGACTTTGCCCTGACGAATCAGCTCCGGCATGTATCGGTAGAAGAAGGTCAGGAGCAGCGTGGAGATGTGGTGGCCGTCGGAGTCGGCGTCCATCAGCAGGATGACCTTGTCGTAGCGAAGGTTCGACAGGTCTTGCGGATTCATGCCGCAGCCGAGCGCGTCGGCGACGTCGCTGAGTTCTTTGTTGCCCGCGACCTTCTTGAGCGAGGCTTGCTCCGAGTTGAGCACCTTGCCGCGTAGCGGCAGGATGGCTTGAGTTCGGCGGTCGCGGCCTTGTTTGGCCGAGCCGCCGGCGGAGTCACCCTCGACGATGAAGAGTTCGCACTCTTCCGGGTCGGTCGACGAGCAGTCGGCGAGTTTGCCGGGGAGGTTGAGGCGGTGGCTGACGGCGCGCTTTCGCTTGACCTTCGAGGCCGCGCTTCGGCTTGCGAGGCGGGCTTTTGCGGCAGCCATGATGCGCTGCGCGATGGCATTGCCGGTGGTCGAGTTCGTATGCAGGAACGTCTCGATCTCCATGCGCGCGACGCTGCTCACGGTCGAGCGAATGCCCGGGTTGTTGAGCTTCGACTTGGTCTGCCCCTGGAACTCGGGCTCGGGGATGAAGATCGACACGATCGCCTTCACGCCTTCGCGGATGTCGTCGCTGATGATGTTGAGCGACTTGGGCGCGATGTCGTGGGTGTCGAAGTAGTTGCGCAGTGCCTTGTGCAGGCCGTCTTTGAAGCCCTGTTCGTGCGTTCCGCCGTCTTCTGTGGGGATGCCGTTCACGAACGTCAGGATCTGGTCGCGCGGGTCTTCGGTCCACTTGAGGGCGACTTCGATACGGGCGAGCTCTTCGTCGACGTCTTCCTGGTGGATGACGATCGAGTCGACGTGCACGGGTTCGGCTTTCGTCTGCTTCTGAATCTCGTCGAGATACTCGGCGACGCCGCCGTCGTGCTTGAACTCGTGGTACGAGCCTTTGGCCTCGTCGCGGTAGAGGATACGCAGGCCGCTGTTGAGGTAGGTCGTGATTTCTAGGCGTTCGGCGATGAACGCGCTGTCGAAGTCGGTGTCGGCGAAGATTTCGGGGTCGGGGCGGAACGTGATGGTCGTGCCCGAGCCGCGCGCGTCTTCGTTGATGACGGTGAGCTCGGTTTGCGTGAGGCCGCGTGCGTAGCGCTGTTCGTATCGCTTTCCGTCGCGTTTCACGCGCGCGATCATCTCTTCGGAGAGCGCGTTGACGACGGATGAACCGACGCCGTGGAGGCCACCGGCCGTCTTGTAGCTGTCGCGGTCGAACTTTCCGCCGGCGTGCAGCGTTGTGAGGATGACCTCGAGCGTCGGCTTGCCAGTCTCGTGCATGTCGATGGGAATGCCACGACCGTTGTCAGACACGGTGATGGTCTTGCCGTCGCTGTGCAGCGTGACCTCAATGGTCGACGCATAGCCGTTCATCGCTTCGTCGACCGAGTTGTCGACGATCTCCCAGATCAGGTGATGGAGTCCGGTCTTGCCGGTTCCTCCGATGTACATTCCTGGTCGCTTGCGAACCGGCTGTAGTCCGGTGAGGACGGTGATGTTGTCACCGGTATAAGTGCTCGGGCTTGCCATCCGTGGGCTCCTTGGTACGTCGTACTGCTCATCCGTTCGGGTCGCCCAATGTAGGAAATCCACTGTGGATTGCAATAGAGTTAGCCGCTTTCGGCTTCCGCTTCGCGGTTTCGCTTTCCGCCCGCCGAAAACCAGATTCGGAGCCATAGCGGCTTCCGAGGCATCATAGTAGTGTCCGATGACCTGTAGAGAAGGAATGATTCGATGGTGAAGATTGAAACGCCCGACCAATTTGACCGGTTCTCCGGGACCGACCGCTACATCGCGAGTCGCGAATTGCGCGACGCGGTGAACGTCTCCATTTCTCTGGAACGCCCGCTGCTCATTCGTGGCGAGCCGGGCACCGGCAAGACGTTGCTCGCGCACTCCGTCGCGGCCGCGCTCCAGATGGAACTCTTCACCTGGCACGTGAAGTCGACGACGCGGGCGCAGGACGGACTCTACGTGTACGACACGGTGCAGCGACTCAACGACAGCCGGTTTGGCGACGGGTCCGACGTTGGCGACATCGAGAACTACATCAAGCTCGGGCCGCTCGGGCAGGCGATCACGCACAACGAGCGCGCCGTCCTGTTGATCGACGAGATCGACAAGGCAGACCTCGAGTTCCCCAACGACCTGTTGCGCGAGATCGACGAGATGTCGTTCTACATCCCCGAGACGCGCAAGACGCTCGTGGCGGAGCAGCGCCCGGTCGTCATCATCACGTCCAACGCCGAGAAAGAGCTGCCCGACGCGTTCCTTCGACGCTGCGTCTTCCACTACATCGCCTTCCCCGAGCAGGCGCAGATGGAAGAGATCGTGCGCGTGCACTATCCCGACATCGAGCAAGAGCTGCTACTGCAGTGCATGATGAAGTTCTACTGGCTGCGCGAGCAGCCTGAGGTGCGCAAGAAGCCGTCGACCTCGGAGCTCATCGACTGGCTTGGCGCTTTGCGCCGCGCGGGTATCGACCTCGGCAAGCTTCAGGGCCAGTTCCCGTTTTTGGGCGTGCTGCTGAAGAAGGAAGCCGACCTCACCAACATCCAGAAGAAGCTCAACTAGTATGTTTGTAGACTTCTTCTATCACCTGCGGCATCGCGGCCTGAAGGTAAGCCTCACCGAGTATCTGACGCTCCTCGAGGCGCTCCATAAGGGCCACAGCGACGCGAGCTTGAACCGATTCTACACGCTTGCGCGCTCCATTTTGGTCAAGCGGCCCGAGCAGTACGACGTCTACGACATGGCGTTCGCGGAGTATTTCAAAGACGCCGCGTGGGATCCGTCCGTGCTCGGCGAGCTGACCGAAGAGCTGATGGACTGGCTCAATGACCCCATCGACAAACGCGAGCTGTCGCCCGAAGAGCTGGCCATGCTCGAAGCGATGGACCTCGACGAGCTTCGGCGCGAGTTCCTCGAGCGCCTCGAAGAGCAGGACGAGCGACACGACGGCGGCAATCGCTGGGTCGGCACCGGCGGCACCTCGCCATTCGGCCACGGCGGGACGAATCCGGCGGGTATTCGAGTAGGTGGGGAAGGCGGCGGACGAAGCGCCGTCCAGGTCGCCATGGATCGCCGGTTCAAGAATCTACGAGACGACCTGACCCTCGACGTTCGACAGTTTCAGAGCGCCCTGCGGCGACTTCGCATCTTGTCGCGTGAGGACGGGCTCGAGGAGCTCGACTTGGACGAGACGATCGACGCGACGGCGCGGAACGCGGGCGACATCGAGCTGGTGTTTCGCCGGCCGCGGAAGAACCGTGTGAAGCTGTTGCTGCTGACCGACGTCGGCGGCTCGATGAACGTCTATGCCCGCCTGACGTCGCTCCTCTTCTCCGCGGCGCATCAGGCGACGCACTTCAAAGAGTTCAAGAGCTACTACTTCCACAACTGCGTATACGGGAAGCTCTTCACGAACATGTCGCGTCGCGAGACGATCGAGACGCAAGAAGTGTTGAACAACCTGGACGAGACCTGGCGAGTGATCTTCGTGGGAGACGCCGCGATGGCGCCGTACGAGCTCATGGATTCTGGTGGGTCGATCGATTACTACTATCTCAATCCGAAACCTGGCATCCACTGGCTGCGGCGCTTCAAAGAAGTCGTTCCGCGCAGTGTCTGGTTGAATCCAGACCCGGTGCGCTACTGGGCTTCGACCTACACTTGCGTCCAGATTCGCAACATTTATCCGATGTTTCCGCTCACGCTCGAGGGGCTCGACGACGCCATAAGGGAGCTGCGTTCGAAGCCGGCCTGAGCGGCATCAAAAAACAGGAGGGAACCATGGACAAACGCATCATGATCGCTGCATCTGTCGCTATCACGCTCACGGGGTGCGTCGTTGAAGACGAGAACAACGCCACGGAAAATGTCGCGACGAACAACGCCACGACCAACAACGCGACGACGAACAACGCCACCACCAACAACGCCACGACCAACAACGCGACGACGAACAACGCCACGACCAACAACGCGACGACGAACAACGCCACCACCAACAACGGAACGGACGGCTGGTCGACCTCGACGCATCCGTGTGCGGGCAACCGCACCGATGCCTTGTGGTGCGACGACGCACAGACCTGCTTCGTAGGGTGCGGCACCACGACGACGGGAGTCGGACTCTTTACGACCACCGATGGTGGCCAGAATTGGAGCGCGCTCACGACGACGCCGGCCGACTTCTTCGCCGCGGCGCGCGTGAACAGCATTTCGCGCTCGGAAGGCACGCTCTACGTCGCTGGCGACCTCCCCAACTCGGCCGCCGTTGTGTCTGTGGACGACAGTGGCGCGGTCGCCGAAGTCTTCACGAGGGGCGCGACCGTCGACTTCAGCTTCACTCCGGGCAACTTCCGGCGCGCCATGAACGGCCGAGCGATCGCCGAGTCGCTCACCGGTGTCGACCTCGTCTATCGCGAGATGGACGGCGGTGACCCGACCGACAGCTGGTCGACCGGCCGCGGATTCTGGTCCGACGGCGACCCAGACGACGTGCCGAACGGCCTGCAAATCCTCGACCTCGAGGTCTACGACGGCCAATTCTACGGAGCCGGCGCGAACATCAATCAGCCGCCGACCGTCTTCTTGCCGGCATGGGACCAGTCCGAGTTCGACTTCCAAATCGTGCGCCTCGCCACGGGAATTGGCGAGTTTGACGGCGAGATGTGGGGCATCGACGTGAACGCCGACGGAATCTCGGTCGGCGGCGTCGACCAGAATCGCGACGTCGGCAAAGTCTACTCGATCGCGACCGCCGAAGACGCGACCGACGCAGCCAACTGGACCGAATTCGACGTCGCTTCGGTGCTCGCCGACGAGGCCACCTGGGTGACCGACGTGTGCCGCGCTTCGGGCAACGTGGTCATCGCCACTGGCCGACAGTCGGCCGAAGGTTGGGGCTTCGTGCTTCGTTCCGAGGACGGCGGCGAGACGTTCACCGACATCACTCCGTACGACGAGTCGGGCAACAGCGAGTTCGAAGATGTCTCGCGATGCCAGGTCGTCGACAACGGCATCATCGTCGCCGGCAAAGACGGCTTGTTCGCCCGCTATTTCTAAGGCAGCGAGACGATATTGAAGTCGATCCTGTTCACCGGGTTCGAGCCATTCGGCTCGCACGAATACAACCCGAGCCAGACCGTCGCCGAGGCCGCAGCACGAGCGGCTTCGGCGACGTTCGAGTTGTTGGCGGTCGACTTCGACGCCGCGCTTCAGACATCGTTTGAAGACTATGACGTCGTGGTGCACGTGGGCCTTGCGGCGCGGACCGAGTACGTACGCATCGAGCGATACGCCCACAACCTGCGGATGGCGGCGGACGAACCTGGTCAGGAGGCCGATCCAGATCAGGTTTTCCGACTCGACCCAGATGGCCCTGTGGCATTCGAGTCGCCGTTTCCGCTGGCTGGTTTACGGACGCTACTCGCACCTAATTGGGATGTTCGCTTGAACCGCGACGCTGGCACCTACGTTTGCAATGCGACTTACTATTGGTCGCTCGAGCGCAGTGTTCATGCCGTCTTCATCCACGTACCGGAATTCGACGAAGATCAGGCTGTGGCGTTCGGCGAAGCGTTGGGCAGAGCTGTCCTCGAATTGGGATAGCGGCTCCATGCTCCCGACGCGCCTGCTCGGCATCTGAGGAGAATCGTCGTTCCAAAACGGCGCTGACCTCGACGCGCTTGGCACAACGACGGCACGACGCTAACGTGCCGCGGATAAACTAGATTGGGACCCTACGCGGAGATGAATCAAACGATGGCTCACGAGACTGTCGCAGGAATGATCGCCCACCGGATCGCTGAATCGCCCAACCGCCCTGCGGTTCGGTTCAAAGAAGGTGGAAGCTGGAAAGACACGACCTGGAAGGAGTTCGGCGAACGGATGGAACGCATCGCCGCCGGAATCCTGACGGCGACGGAGATCGAAGACCGTGCCGCGATCACGATCATGGGCAAACCGAGCCCCGATTGGATCTGCTGCGACTTCGCGGGCCTCTCTGCTGGACTTCGAACGGTGCCGGTCTACTCGACCCTTCTGCCGGAAGAGGTCGGCTACCTTCACACCGATACCGAAGCCGTGCTCGCGATTGTGAGCGACGCTGAGGCGCTGGAGAAGGTTCGCGAGATGCGCAAAGGCTTCAACTTCTTCGACGAAGACTATGCAGCCGACCGCGTGAAACTGAAGCACATCGTGGTGATGGACCCGTCCGGCATCGACCCCGCGGACGACTGGGAGAGTCTGGCCGATCTCGAGGCGCGCGGCGCCGAGAAGCTCGACGAGATGCGCGACGAGATCAAACGACGCGCCGACCTTCCGAAGCGCGACGACGTCTGCACGTACACATACACCTCGGGCACGACCGGCCCTCCGAAAGGTGTCATCCAGACGAACGGCAACATGCTCTCGATGCTCGAGAGCGTCGACGAGCTCGGCATCTTCGAGGGGAGTGGAATTCAGGCCGGCGGTCTGTTCCTCTTCCTCCCGCTGGCCCACTCGTTCGGTCGCCTGATCGAGCTGGCGAGTCCGTTCTTCGACTCTCCGACGATCCTTTCTGGGATTCCGACCCTCGGCGACGATCTCAAAGAGACCCGTCCTGGGTTCTTCCCGGCCGCGCCGCGCGTGTTCGAGAAAATGCTCTCGAAGATCGAGGCGAAAGTGGCTGGAGCTCCGCCGATTCGGCAGAAACTGTTCCACTGGGCGATCAACACCGGCAAGGCGACGATTCCGTACAAGAGCCACGGTCGACCCATTCCGTTCTTCCTGCAGATGAAGTTGAATCTGGCCGACAAGCTCGTGCTTTCGAAGCTTCGCGCAGCGCTCGGGTTCGACCGGACCGAGATTCTACTCTCGGGTTCTGCGCCGCTGAGCGTGCCCGTGCACGAATTCTTCATCGCGCTCAATCTGACGCTGCTCGAGGCCTATGGGCTGACGGAAACGTGCCCTGGATTGACGGCCAACAAGCCCGACAACTTCCGTCTGGGCACCGTGGGTCAGCCTTTCCCGGGCGTCGACATCAAGATTGCCGACGATGGTGAAATCCTCGCCAAGGGCGGCAACATCACGTCTGGCTACCTGAACCAGCCCGATGCAACCGAGGAAGCGTTCGACGAAGACGGATGGTTCTGCACCGGCGACCTTGGTGCCATGGACGACGACGGATTCGTGAAGATCACGGGCCGCAAGAAAGAGCTGATGAAGACGTCGGGCGGAAAGTACATCGCTCCTGCGAAGCTGGAAGCTCGCGTGAAGCGGATGCCGATGATTCAGGAGTGCATCACGGTTGCCGACTATCGCAACTACGCGACGGCGCTCATCGCGCTGGACCCTGAGGAGCTCGAAGAGTGGGCGAATCAGACCGGCAACGAGGCCGATCCGAAGAGCGACGCAGTGCGCGAGGCCGTTCAGGCGCACGTGAACGAAGTGAACGAATCGCTCGCGAGCTACGAGACGATCAAGTACTTCCGGATCATCCCGATGTTGACGGTCGAAGATGGCCTTTTGACCGCATCGTTGAAGGTGAAGCGTGGTCCCGTTCACGAGCGGTACTCCGACCTGATCGACGATATGTACGACTCGAGCAAGTCGAAGAAGTCCGCCTAGCGCGGGCGGCTTGAAACACACGCAGGTTCAGGCGAACCTGTCGGCATGATTGCTCGACGAATATTGCCGCTCCTGTGTGTTTTCGCCCTCACTGCCGCCTGCGGCAGCGATGAGACATCCAACAACGGATCCGACTGCGAGGCCGGCTTCGCCTTCAACCCGATTTCGGGGGAGTGCGAGCCGGCCCGTTTTGATCCGGGCGAAGACTCGGGTTCGACGAATGCGGACTCGCCCGACATGGGGACCGAAGAGGTCGACATGTCGGAAGAAGTCGACATGGCCCCCGACTGTGTCGACAACGACAACGACGGCGTTTGCGCCGAGGACGACTGCAACGATGACGAAGTCTCCGTCGGCCCTGGGTTTCCGGAGGTCTGCGACATCTTCGACAACGACTGCAACGAGGTCGTGAACGACCTCGCCGACGGCGGGAGTTGCGGATTCTATGCGCACACCGACGACGCGCTCTACTTTGTGGACCCGTTCGCGTTGACGGCCGACAAGATCGCCGACACGCCAACGATCATTCTCGACATCGACACCCATCCCGACGGTCGTCTCTTCGGCATTTTGGCCGACTTTACGCTCGCCGTGTTCAACGAGCAGACGAACGGTTGGGACCCGCTGCCGAACGGCCTCGGCGCCAACGTCGGCAATGCGAACGGCCTCGCCATCAACAATGATGGGAAGCTGTTTTTGACGTCGTCCGGAAAGCTCTACACGGCAGACATCACGACTGGCGTCGCGACCGAGATCGGGGCGTTTGCGCCCTACATTTCGAGCGGCGACGCGGTGGTGACGAAGGGCGATAGCCTGCTGATGACGTCGAGCCACTCGGCGACCGACTCGCTGATTCGCCTGAACGGCGACACCGGAATGGGTACGTTGCGCGGAGAGATCGGGGTCGATTCGATTTGGGCGCTGACCTCGGCGTACGGCGTGTTGTATGGCCTTACCGCACAGGGGCGGCTCGTCATCATCGACGAAACGACAGGTGCCGGGACGATTATCCACACGTTTGATGGGTTGTCCTTCTACGGCGCCGCCAGTACACCGGCCCGGTAACGCTTCTCTCAAGACAAGGCCTCATCGTGCGCAAGATGCCGTACGCACTCGTCCTCGTGGCGATCGCCGCTTTTCTCACCGGGTGTCCCCGGAACTTCCCCGAGCCAGACGATGCGTTGCGCGACGCCGCCGAAGTGCGGACCGCGGTCGAGGCACGCATCGAGCCGGTGAATGACGCTCGCTTCAAAGAGGTGGTGCTCGATTACTTCGGCGACGGCGACCGGGTGAAGGTCCGGCAGTTGCTGTTGGTCAAGCAGGACGCCTACCTGCGGGTTCAGACCCGGCTGCCAGGTTCCGACGAGATCCTGAACCTGCTGGTGACGAACGGGGAGACGTTCGCGATGCATAAGCGGGACACGAACGAGTACTTCAGCGGGCGGGCGACACGCGGAAACATCGCGCGGTTGCTTCCTGTCGACCTCTCGCCGCGCGACGTGGTGCGGGTGATGTTGGGCGGCGGGCCGCTCGACCGGTTCGACACCGAAGGTGTGGGCGAGCCCACGATGGAGTGGGACGGAAAGGTCGGGGCGTACCGCTACGAGACCGAAACCAACGGTGGTGGCGACCTCACGATGTGGGTACGGCACGGCGATTTCGGCGTGACGAAAGTGCGTCAGCGAAACGCCAAGGAAGAGGTGGTCTGGAGCTACGAGACCGACGACTGGCAGACCGTTTCCAACGTGGTGTTGCCGGCCTATCGACGGTTCGTCTGGCCCGCGCGGGACCTTGACTTCTCGATGGACGTCGGTGAGACTCAAATCAACGTCGACCTACCCGAAATGTTGTTCGAGTTGCCACCTCCAGCGGGGAGCCGTGAGGTCGTCGTGGACGACTGAAACACCCTGCACATTCGCTTCGCACGAGCCGCCATGATCGACGATCAGGAGCTTGTCCATCGCCTCCTCGACGCAGGCGTTGCGGACAAACAGACACTGCGAAAAGGGATTGCCCTGCGCAACGAGTCGGGCAAGTCGCTCTACGAGGCGCTCATCCTGAACCGACTGGTCTCGCAGCGCGCGACGGTGCGACTGATCGGCAAACTCCTCTCGGTTCCCACCGTAAAACTCGAAGCGATCAACCCGTCTGACCGGGTCACCGGGCTAGTTCCTGCATCGATGGCACGGCGCAATCGCGCCATTCCGCTGGGCCTGCAAGAGAAGAACGGCAAGCGCCTGTTGCTGGTCGCGATGTTCGACCCGACCGACGTGCTCGCCGTCGGCGAGGTCAGCACGCACACTGGCTACGACGTGCGGCCGGTGCTGATTGGACCACGCGACCTCGCCGAAGCGCTTCAGCACTTCTACGGCGTTCGCGACGCTCTCTCTGACGATATCTTCGGCGACATAAGCGGCATCGACTTCGCGTCGAGCACGATCGACAAGGCCGATGGCGAGTGGCAGGACGTCTTCGACAAACGAGACGAAGTCGGTGCCGAGAGCTCCGACATTTCGCTCGAGATGCGCGACCGACCGAGCACCGACGTCCTCGACATCCCCGAAGAAGAAGTCGACGCACTCCTCGCCGAAGACGAAGACCCGCTCGACGCGTTCGAGATCGTCGAGACGGGGCGGCACAAAGCGATTCAGATGGCCGACCTCGATCGCTACGAAGTCGACGATGCCATCACCGGAAACACCGGGATCGATTCGGACACAGGCAACCACGGCGACACCGGCAACCACTCCGACAGCGGCTCCTTCGCACAGATCTTGAGCGCAAATGCCGCCGAACAACTGTTCACCGGCGGATCGGGCGAGCGTAAGCCCCAGGCCAAGCAGAGCGGCAGCCGCGTTGACCACGACAGTGACGAATACCCGGCCGCAGAGACCAGCGACTACGACGAGGATACCGACAAGAAGTCCGGTACGTCGGTGGGCATGCCGCTCGACGAACTCGGCGCGCTTCATTCCGGCAGCGAGGTCAGCGAGGCGAGCGACGGCACCTCGATTGGGCACGGAGTTCGGGCCTCCCTGGTCGACCACGACGACACGAACGCCATCGAATCCGAGAAGGAGCGCAGCGATCGCACCTCATTCGGCATGCGCCCCAACGGCGACAGTCTTCCAAACGCGGGAGCGGCTTTCCAAGCCGGCTCCGATGCCGCGAAGCGTCGCAGTCGGACCGACTATCGAGCGCTCGGTGCTCAAATCCTGAAAGAGGAAGAGTCCGACGAAGTCGCTCGAAAAGACCCTGACCTCGACGATGCGGCGACCGGAATTCACAACTCGGCGGCAGGCCGACAATCGGCCCCACAGCAGCAACTCCCGCCAGACGCGCACCCGATCGAGCCCCCGTTCCATCTGCCCGACGATGTTCCCACTCGAGAGCTTCTCGAGGTAGTCGTCGAATCGATGATTCAGCTCGGGCTGACCGACGCGCAGGCCATCAT
>CAYLMO010000115.1:0-13751 GCA_964384605.1 uncultured Bradymonadales bacterium
GCGCCACCCCGGGTTATCGGCAGCTCGCCGAAATCGTTGCGGAAATAGTCGTAAGATATTGATTACAAACACCTTTCCAACCCAAACCCCAGCCGGCTCGAGCTGCACCGGACCTCCACTCGCGCTTGCGCACGCTACGAGGTGCTGGTACTCGCCAATGCTCGTCTCGCGCGGAGAAGGCAGTGCATTTCAATCAGGTCGCGTTGCAGGGGATCGGTCGCATCGACGCACCCGACGTGGTGTCGTCCATGGACCTCGAGCTCCAGTTCGAAGAGACGCTTCGACGACTTGGCCACCGCCCCGGCCTCATCAAGACGCTCACGGGGGTCGAGGAACGTCGATTCTTCCCGTCGCACATCATGCCCTCCGACGCGGCGACACAGGCCGCCGAAGCCGCCATCGCCGACGCCGGAATCGACCGAGAACGCATCGGGATTTGCGTCAGCACCTCGGTCAGCAAAGACTTCATCGAACCGAGCATCGCCAGCGCGGTTCACGGCAAGCTCGGCCTGGGACGCAACTGCTACAACTTCGACGTCGGCAACGCCTGCCTCGCCTTTCTCAACGCGATGGAGCTCGTCTCGAACATGATCGAGCGCGGCCAGATCGACTACGCCCTCATCGTGGACGGCGAGAATAGCCGGCCTCCCGTGGAGGCGACGGTGGAGCGGCTGAAGGCGCCGACCACCACAGAACAAGACCTCCGCGACAACTTCGCGACCCTGACGCTCGGCAGCGGCGCCGCAGCCATGGTCCTTTGTCGCGCCGACCTCGCGACCACATCGCACCGCTTCATGGGAGGCGTTTCCCTGGCCGCCACCGAGTTCAACCACCTGTGTCAGGGCTATCCAGACCGGATGAAGACCGACGCCCCCGGGCTCCTCAAAGCCGGCGTCGCCCTCGCCGAAGAGACCTGGGACACCGCACGTCGCGAGCTCGGCTGGACCGCAGAAGACTTGGACGTGCTCATCATGCACCAGGTTGGTTCCGTACACGCACAGACCATCCTCAACACGCTCGGCCTCGACGCCCAGCGCGCGCACTTCACGTTCGCCAACTACGGGAACATCGGCCCAGCGGCCATTCCCATCACCCTCGCCGATGCGGTCGAATCAGAGCGGGTTTTTGCTGGAGATCGCATCGCGCTCATGGGAATTGGGAGCGGATTGAACTGCGCCATGATGGAGGTGCGCTGGTGATCGCAGTCGAACAAACATCGTGGGCGGCCGAGTATCCGTTCGAGCCGCAACGCTTCGAGGTCCGCCCGGGCCTTCAGATGAACTACGTCGACGAGGGCCGTCGGGATGCAGACACGCTCGTGATGTTCCACGGCAACCCGACGTGGTCGTTCTACTACCGGAACATCATCAAGCACTTCCGAGATCGCTATCGCTGCATCGCGATGGACCACATCGGGTGCGGCCTGAGCGACAAGCCGCAGACCGGGTACGACTACCGACTGGCCGATCGAGTCGAAGACGCTGAGAAGCTTCTCGACCACCTCGGGGTCGAGCGCGCGACGTTCCTGCTTCACGACTGGGGCGGGGCCATCGGGATGGGTGTCGCGCGCCGCAAGCCGGAACGCGTAGAGCGACTCGTCGTTTTCAACACCGCAGCCTTCCGCTCCAAGCGCATCCCGTTCTCCATCAACATCTGCAAGATTCCGGTGTTCGGGGAGCTCTCCGTACTCGGCCTCAACGGGTTCGCTCGTGTCGCCCAGGTGCGCGCCATTTACGACCGCGCCAACCTCGCCGGCCCCATCGCCGACGGGTATCTCGCGCCCTACGACTCGTGGGCCAATCGCATCGCGACGCTGAAATTCGTTCACGACATCCCGATGAAGCCGTCGCACCCGTCGTGGGACGAGCTCACGAAAATCGACGAAGACCTCCAGCAGTTTTCGGACCGCCCTACCCTCATCGTGTGGGGAAATGACGATTTCTGCTTCAACGAAGAGTTCCGAGAGGAGTGGGAGCGTCGCTTCCCCGATGCCGAAGTGCACGCTCTCGACGACGCAAGTCACTACGTTGTCGAAGATGCGACCGACCGGATTCTGGACTGGATGGAGGGCTTTCTGGCGCGATGATTCGGTCTACGCAGTACGGCAAGAGGATCCGATCGGTGTATCGAACGGGGCGTTACCCGCTCCCGTATCACTGGGTCGAAGCCGGTGGCCCCAGTACGGAGGAGAAGGGCGAGACGATCGTGATGCTTCATGGGATCATGGCGCACGCGATGGGGTATCGCTTCGTGGTCGACGACCTCGCCGAGGACTATCACGTCGTGCTCGCCGACATGCCCGCGCACGGTCGCGACGAGACGTTCCGCGCCGGGCTCGAGCCGACGGTCGACTCCCTCGCCGAGTGGTTGCTCAATCTGGTGCACGATCTCCACGGAGGTCCGGTTCATGTCGTGGGTCACTCGCTGGGCGGGCTCGTCGCCTACCTCGCGGCCCGCGCGAATCCGGACGCATTTCGCTCGGTCACGCTCACGGCCCCGGGATTCCGCGTGCCGTTCGTCGGTTCGGCGCGGCACGTGCTGGCATGGATGCCGGCTCGGCTCGGATTGATGGGGATGAACCCGGTCGGGATTCGGTTCTACGAGATGATTCAGTGGCGCCAGGCCCGAATGAACGACGTCGAGCGCGAGCAGTATCTCGGGCCACTTCGGCAGACAGACCGTCTCGAGTTCATGCTGCGCGTGGCGGCCGATTTGCTCCAGGCGGGAAATCGGATTCCGACGCTCGAGCCGCTCGTGCCGCCGACACAGGTGATTTGGGGCGCGACGGACCACCTGCTGCCGCGAAGCGACGCGGCGCGGGTCAGTCAGAACACGGCGGCAGACGCGCTGCACGTCTTCGAAGGGTCGGGACATTGCCCGATGGAGGACGAGCCGACGTTGTTTGTGCGTTCGATGTACGACTTCTTGCGTGAAAACTGCGAGAGTTGAGTCCTCGCGACGCAGTGCGCCAAAACTTGACGCTACTCAAGGCGCACTGCTAGAACGGGGCTACCGTGAAAAGGTGTAACCACGGCAACTGCCGACAATCGGCAGTGTGGTTTCCGCGCCCGCCGCGCTAAGGCGGCACCTCCGGAGGAGAGATGACCTCACGAAACGCAATCATTGGGCTGTTCGCAGCCGTCGTCATGCTGGCTTTGCCGTCGAGCGCAAGCGCCGCAGACAACGACTTGCGTCTGTCTCGGCTCGCCGAGCCGTTCGGCGGGAGTTTGTCGAGCGGGAACTACGGTCAGGGATTCGACGGGTGCACGAACGCATGTGGAATCGTCGAGCCAAACGAGCAGCAGTTTCAGAGCCTCGTCAGCGACCTTGGACAGGTGTTCGCCCCTCGCCTCGCCAACCCCGCGGAAACGTTGGGTGAAGCCGGTTTTGCGGTGAACATGATGACGAGCCTTTCGTTCATTCCGAACGAGGAAGAGTATTGGCGTCGCGCAGTCGAAGATGGTTCGCCGTCTTCGTCGCTCTTCACGGGTCACCTTCAGGTCCGCAAGGGATTGCCCTTCTCGTTCGAAGTGGCCGGCAACATGGGCTACCTCTTCGCGAGTGAGATGTTCACGCTCGGCGCCGATCTGAAATGGGCGCTCAACGAGGGCTTCTACTACTTCCCCGACGTCGCGTTCCGTGGTTCGGTGAACACGCTGATGGGTTCGAGCGACTTGAACCTGATCTCGGCCGGCGGCGACATGTCGATTTCGAAGGCATTCGGCCTCGGCGGCGTTGCTTCGCTCACGCCGTACCTCGGCTACCAGGTGCTCTTCATCATTGGCTCCTCGCGACTTCTGAACGCGTATCCACAAGATCCGCGGTCGCCTCAGTTCGACGATTCCTGCCCGGGTGCTGGAGCAAACGATCCGTCTCGCCAGTGCACGACATTTGCGCCGGAGTTCGTCTTCAGCCAGTACGACACCTCGGTGAACCGATTCTTCTTTGGCGCCCGCCTCAACGTTTGGGTACTGAACTTCGTCCTCGAAGGGGTCATCGCGAGCCCGTCGAACGAAAACGCCGGTGCGATTACGCAGGCGACCTTCGCTGGCGGCGTCGACTTTTGACGCCGGCACGGCTCCTCCCGCTTTGGGACTCCACGCATGACCAAAATCATCAAGCGCTACGCGAATCGTAAGCTCTACGATACCGAACGCAGCACCTACATCACGCTCGATGAAATCAAGCAGATGGTGAAGGATGGCGAAGACATCCGCATCATCGACAACTCGACCAAAGAAGACCTCACCAACGCCACGCTGGCGCAGATCATTTTCGAGCAGGAGAAGTCCCACAAGCGACTGCTCCCTCTCTCGGCTCTGCGCACGATCATTCAGTCTGGTGAGGACTTCGTACAGAAGCTCCAGCAGCCGGTCACCCAGTTCGGTGACGAGGTCAAAAAGAAGGCCAATGTCATCGAGGAGGGGGGGAAGGCCATCCGCGACTTTGTCGACGGCGCGCAACGGTCCCTTGATGAGATGCAAAAACGTGTCGATGACCGTCTACGAGACGGCGTGGACCAGTTGACGCACATTCCCGAAATGCGCCGCGATATGTACACTTTGGAGTCGCGTATCCTCGCGATCGAAGAGTCGCTCCGACGCATCGAAAAGTCGTTGCAGGGCCAAGGCGGAGCCAAGTCCGGACCGTCATCCGACCCCTACCGCGACCTCCCCTGAGCGAGAGGTGATGCGATGATTGTCCGCTG
Organism: uncultured Bradymonadales bacterium; assembly: GCA_964384605.1. GTDB lineage: Bacteria > Myxococcota_A > Bradymonadia > Bradymonadales > Bradymonadaceae > CAYLMO01. The sequence continues at coordinate 4,709 of CAYLMO010000115.1, forward strand.
CCCCGAATGTTCGACCGGGTTCAAACTCCCCAAAGATCGCGTTGGCCCGAAAGGGGCGAAGGTGCGCTGCACCAAGTGCGATCACGTCTTCCGGGTTCGCATCACCAACGACGAACCAGAAATCTTCTACAAGCCGGGCGAAGAGCCGGCCAAGAGCCCGAGCTTCAGCGACTTCGGCAACCGAACTGCGTTCGGCGGGCCGAACTCGATGGCCGAAGACCAGGCCGACAATAGCGACCTCCGAGAGTCTGGCGGACACACCGCAATCGGACGTCCGGGAGACCTCCCAAACCTTCGGTCGACCCCTCGTCAGCCGCTTTCGGCGGTCACGCCCGAAGTGGCCCAGGCTGCAGCGCCTCCGATGGCTGCCGGGATCATCTCCAAGAAGAAGATCCGTCGACACGAAGAGGAAGACGACGACGACACCGCCTTTGCAGGGCCGGGAGCCGCAATCTCGGAGCCCGAAGACGACTCGACCTCCATCGGCAAGCCCGTCGAGCCCAAGTACTCGCCCAAAGCGACCAGCTTCGGTCTTCCCGCACTCGGTGCGGCCGGCGAACCCATGCCCGAAGACCCCTTCGCGGCCGACGAGGACCCGTTCGCTGACGAAGACGACAACGACGCCGACACCAACTTCGGTTTCCCGGCGAGCAAGGTTCCCGACGCTTCTCCAGCCTTTGGAAAGCCTGTCGAGGAGGACGAAGAAGAAGACCTGCGCGGCACGGCGTTCGGACGCCCCGCATTCCAAGAAGCGCCCGACCAAGCCCCCGAAGACCCAACATTTGGGGACGACCCCAAAGGCACCCTCTTCGGACTTCCCGCCATCGGCGACAATGACGACGAGCCCGAAGAAGACGACGGCGGCGACCTCGACCTGTTTGCTGGCCAGATCGACGAGCCCGACGATCAGCTCGACGACGACCCGTTCGCCGGAGCATTCGAGGACAAGATCGACACCTCGGCGGGTACCGGCATCGAGGTCGACCCAGCTTTGACCGACGACGAGTTCGCGTTCGGCGACGACACGACTCGAGCCGATCCGCCCGCATTTTCGGACGACGACAAAGCGTTCGAAGACGCATTCGCCGCAGATCCTGAACCCGACGCCTCGCCCGAAGACGACATGGGCTTCTTCTCCGGGGGCGGTGGCGGAAGCGACTTCGGTGACGCTGCCGAGCTCGTAGACCCGTCATTCGGCACCGACGGACCTTCGTTCGACCCAGACGCCGGAGAACCCGTCGAACCTGCCTACGACGACTCGTTCGACTTCGACGACGGCTCCGGCGCAGGAGACGTGGACCTCGTCATGGAGACCACGCCACCACCCGCGGCCGAGAAGGAACTCAAGAAGTCCAAGAAGAAGAAGGCGAAAGCGGCAAAAGCTGCCCTGCCAACCGCGGCACCGGCCTCGGCCGGCATCGTGCAAAAGACGATGAACCTGGTCCTCATCGTGGTCCTCGTCATCGCTGGACTCGTCGGTTTCATCGCCTCGAAGACTGGCGGCGTCGTCGACTTTGGTCGCTTCGACCACATGCTCGAGATCGTCTTCGACGGAAAGGACTTCCAACCTCGTCCCGAATGGGGCCTCGAAACCCGCACGGCCGATGAGATCGTACCGCTCCAGGCGAGCAACGTGACCGGCGTATTGGCGAAGGCCAAAGACGGCGAACCGTTCGTCGTCCGAGGTAAAGTCGAGAACCTCGGCTCGACCTCATTCTCCGGGGTGAAGCTCAATGTCGCGCTCGTCGGAGCCGACGGCGCGATTCTCGTCGAAAAGACGGTACCCGCCGGGACGAAGCTCGAAGCTCGAAAGCTCAAGCAGACCAAGTTGGAGGACTCCGACGACATCGTCATTCGGCAAATGTCGACCATGGAACCAAACTCCGAACTGCCGTTTGTGGCGATCTTCGACGAGCTGCCGGTCGGCTCCGTCGAAGACCTCGAAATCCTCGTCGACGTGGCGGAGAAAGCGGAGATTCCGAAGAAGGAAGAGTGAGCGATAGCGAAGGGACAGAGGAAGAAGCGGAGTTTGATGAGCTCTACGCTGCCTACGAAGCGTCGCTCCGCACCATAGGCGCGCTCCCCGAACTCGCGATGCGCCGTGCCGCGCTCGATCGCCACATCGGCGCCCTCAGCACCGAAGAAGCCGTCTGGTGGATCGACCAGCTCCTCCGCGGCGCTCTCTGGGGTCGTTCCCCCGAGATCGACGCGATGATGGCCTGCTCCGACTGGCTCATCCGACTGCGCGCCGAAGACGAATACACCCGCCTTCAGAAGCTCTTCGAAGAGGCGCACAACTCACGCCGCCAGTCGGTCGTGATGTTGCTCCGCGACCCACCGCCTCACCTCATCATGCCCAAGAAGGCGAAACTGCCCGAAGTGAACCTGCAGATGGGCCGCGAAATCTCGCTTGGGGAGCGACGTTCGATGGCGCGCGGACGCGACAAACGCTTGCTCGAGCGACTGTTGCTCGACCCCAGCCCGCTCGTGCTCGAGAAGCTTCTCGACAACCCGAACGTGCGCACCGAGGACATCCTGATGGTCGCCTCACGGCGCCCGACAAAGCCCGAACTGCTGCAGCCGATCGTCTTCCACAAGCGCTGGTTTCGCGAGCTCACGGTGCGCGAAGCGATCGTCTTCAATCCGTACACGCCGACCGGGATTTCGCTGAAGCTGCTTCCGACCCTGCCCATCCAGCTCCTCCGCCGCGTGCGCGATGCAGGCGACCTGCACGAGGTGCTGCAAGAGACCGGAGAGATGTTCGTGAGCCTGCGCGAAGAGCGCACGGCCCCCTGGCGAGTGTGACCATGGGCGAACTCGATCTTCCCGAGGGCCGCATCGCGGTCGTCGGCATGGCGAAGAACTGCGGAAAGACCACCACGCTCAATCGGATCGCCGCCTCTCTTCACGAAGAAGGCACGCGGGCCGGCCTGCTCTCCATCGGTATCGACGGCGAGGCCTCCGACGTGCTCATCGGAACGCCGAAGCCACCGGTGCGCGTGTCCGAAGGGCAATGCGTCGTCACCGCGGACGCCGCGCTCACGCAGTCGAGCGCACGATGGGAATGGCTCGATGCCCTCGGAATTCGCACACCTTTGGGCGAGGCCGTCGTCGCACGGTGCCTGGCTCCGGGAGACCTCGTACTCGGCGGATTGCGGCATCGTGCAGACGTCGGATACGCCGCCGGGGTACTGCTCGAGAAAGGGTGCACGCACGTCCTCATCGACGGTGCGTACGGGCGAATTTCGGCGGCTGCACCGGGAACGTCCGACGCCGTCGTCGTCGCCACAGGCGCGATCGTCGCAGATACGGCGCAGAGCTTGGCCGACGCAACGGAGGTGTTCCTGCGGCGGCTACAGCTTCCGCAGGTCACAGACCCGGCGCTCCACGATATGGCCACCGACGCCGAAGCACGCGGAGTCGTACTCATCGGGCCGGGCCCCGTCGAGCTCGAGTCGAGCTCGGCGCTGCTCGGACTGCAGCGCGAACGCGCCGCATGGCAAGACGACCACGATTCAATCGCCATCCCCGGCCTAGTCAGCGACGGAGTCGTCGACGAACTGCTCGCGCTTGGCCGAGCCGGCACACTCGTGGTTCCCGACGCGACTTCGCTACACTGCTCCAATCGCCACTTCCGCCGACTCGTCAGCAAATGGCGGGTCGAAGTGCTCCGCCCGATCACCGTCGCAGGCGTCGCGATCAACCCCACGTCGATCACCGGAGCCCGGATCGACGCCCGACAGTTCGCGGACCTGCTACACGAAAGCGTGGCGGATCTGACTGTTTTCAATCCGGCGGTTGGCTTACACTCCGTCGAGTAGCCAGACAGCGAAACACCCCAAGGCTGGAGTTCTCGTGAGCGCGAAAATCGCTGACCGTATCGCGGCGATTGTCGAAGAGTTGGTACAGGTCCACCTCGACCTGCTGGCAGTATTGCTAGCGGAGAAAGGTGTGCAGCCTGCACAGCAGATCGCCCTCCTCGACCGACTGGTGCGAGCCCTCGATTCGTACGAGATTCGCGACGGATTGATGGTCGACGGCCGCCGAACGCCCACCACTGTGGAGTGGATTGGTGGGCAACCTTCCATTGTCCTCAACGGCGAGTTGCTGGGGTTGGTGGAAGACGTCGAGATCGTCTTCGCGTTGTCGAATCCGATCGCCGAGGTTCTCGACCTCTCGCCGGTAAGTGTGGCGCTGGCGCTCTCGGAGCGTGACGAGCGGCACATTCGAGACCTCACGGTGAAAGCGTCGAAGCGGGTGGAACATGGCGCGGTTCGCTCGAACCGAGTCACCGCGGTGTACGAGCGAAAGATTCGGCTGTTTACCGACCGCATCGCCGGCGTCGCGCTCACGCTCGGCATGCCCGACGCCTTCGACATGTCCAACAGCGAAGCGCTCGCCGCCAAGGTCGCAACTTCGCCGGGTTGGCCAGATTGGGTCGACGTGGCAGGCACGCCATCGCTTCAGCGCGCGCTTGCGATGATGACGACATCGCTCGAAGGTACACCGTGGCAAGCCCACGCCGTCGACGTCGTCGAGGCATTGTGGGAAGGCGTTGGCCTATCGTCACACTCGTTTTTGCGAAGCGCTGGCCGCACCGTTCGTTCGCGGCAGGTCGCTGAGCCGAGAGCACTCCTCTCGGCCTTCGCTCGCGTCGTCTCCACGCACGAGCCCAACTTCGATATCCACCTCGACACGTGGCCCAGCTTCTCGGATATCGGCGAGGCGTGGACCGACCTCGTGGCGCAGGAGCGCAACCTCTTCGGGTTGGGCGCACGCGACGGCCAGACCCCGCGCATCGCGGTCACCGAGCAGGCCGGTGGGGCCTTTGGAATGGACGATCCCGCGGAGCTTCCGTGGGACTTCCCCCTGCTCTGCTGGACGGTTCGCGAGCAGAAAGCGCTGCGTGACCTACTCGTCGGTTACTGCCGCACCCTCCCCGGCGCCGACTCGCGCGCCCGTGCCCGGGGCGAAGTGACGGCCGATACGCATCCCACGCTCGACATCCACACCGGTCGGGGCAGCGCATCGATTCAGGTGATGGTGCTCGGCGCAGAAGGGACCATCATCGAGCACGACGAGCAGGAGAAAGCCGTCGGTGCCGCAGTTGGCCACCTCGCCGAACAGTTCGACACGTTGTCGGACGAGGAGCAGGTCGAGGCGGTCGAACGGTTGCGAGCGGCCTACGACGAGCTGTTCCCGAAGGCCAAGGTGATGTGGGCGCGTCGCTTCCACAACATCTCGAAGATCCCGGTATTGCGCGCGTTCCACTACCTCGTCGGTGAAGCTGGCGCGGTCATGGGCGTACCGATGTTGATCGACCCATTCGAAGGTGTGGACTCGGTCGAGTTTGCCGAGAAGCCGACGCTCGTCAGCATCGTCGGGACACGACCGACCGGCGGCAAGACCGCATTCTGGTTGCCCCTCGCAGCGCTCGGCGCGACTCGATACGGCACGCCGATACGCGTGCGCGTGGTCGAAGTCGACCGCGAAGCGAACATGTGTCGATGGGTCAACGACCGCAACCTGCACGTCGGGAAGCTGCAGGGCCAATCTGTCGACGTGATGATGCGCTCCATCCATGGCGACGCGCTCCAGATGGTCGTACTCAACTAGATGTCCGACTGGAACATCATCGAGGAGTTGGGAGGAGAAGACGCCGCACGTACACTCGTGCGCGATTTCTACGACCGTCTGTTCGACGACATCATCATCGGATTTCTGTTCGCGAAGTCGGACAAAGAGGCGCTCGTGGAGTCGCAGCTGGAGTGGATCCAGACCAACCTCGGTGACCGTTCAGGGAACTACGCCGGTCCGTCGATCCGCAACGCTCATGCGCACCTTCCCATCACCACCGGCATGTTCGACCGACGCCACCAGATCCTCGCCGAAGTCCTCGCAGAGCACGACGCGCCGAGCCACGTGGTCGAGGCCTGGCTCGCGCTCGACATCAAGCTTCGAGACAATGTGGTTCGGTGGGGAAAAGACGTGCGCGACGGCGACTGAAGCCGATCAGCGCAGCATCCAATCGAGCGTCGGGTGGCCCTGAACGTCGGGGAACTGGTTGTAGACGTCCGCCGGAATGCGGTTGGCTTTGGCGACCGTCTTCCAGATGCTCGCGCCCGAGATACGGGACGAGTTGTCGGTGACCGAAGTGCCCGGATTGCCGCTCGCGACATCGGGAATGTGGTAGCGATAGCTGTGGCCATCGCCGCGGTCGCCAGCGACCGAGACGTCGCCGTAGTAGCCGCCATTGACCATCCCACCGGCCAAAATCACCGTGTTCAGACCTTCGTTTCCGTACGAGCTCGCCGCCGGCGAGCGACCACCGTCGAGGCTGTAGATCGCGATGACGGTGTCGTCGTACATGCCCGACGCCTTGAGCGATTCGATGAGGCGCGCGAGTGGGAGCACCGTCTGGCGCGCCATCACGCGCATCTGGTCTTCGGTTCGCTGGTCGTGCACGTCGACGTAGTCGAACTCGACCGCGTAGGTCCGAGTCATGCCGCCGGCGAGTAGTTTGAATCCGTAGGCGACCTGCTCCCAAATGTTGGCCTTGATGTTCTGGCCCACCTGCGGCGGTACACCTTCGCTCCAGTACTGCCGCTCTTGATCGGTCAGCGGCAGCGAGATCACGCGTTGCTCACCCGAGTAGAGCAGGTCTTTGACCTCGGTGATGTTCTGTTCGTGCCGGTCTTTCGCGCTGGTCGAATAACCGTACTTCTCGAAGAACCGCGCATCGACCGAGCGAAGCAGACGCGCGAGCGTGTCGGCTTCTTCCGGGGTTGCGAGGATGTTCAGGTCTTCGACGCGGTCAGGGAACGCGTCGAGCATGGACTGCACCGACTGCTGCCGGTCGAGCTCTGCGCCAGGGAGGCCTGCGCCGTAGTGATAGACGTTGTGGAATCGGCTGATGCCCTTGAAGGTAACGCCGTTTCGCGCCGCCTGGCCCGACTGCTTCAGGTAGTAGTTGTGCAGCGAAGCCGGCGTAGGGGTCGACGAGTAGTGCGGCTCGTTGCCCTGCTCGTTGTAGCTCGGCTCGTTGTCGTACATCGGCATGCGGCCGGCGCCACTGTTGTATCCGCGCCCCGGCGACCGGGTAGCGTTGGCGGCTTCGTGGCCGTGAATGCGGCCGACCGACAGCTCGAAGAGTTCGCAGCAAGCGATGGTGTCGAGGTGCGGCGCAAGCTCGAGCGAGTCGTTGGTCAGGTAGAAGTTGCGACGCTCCGCGGTGAGTTCGTTCGACCCATAGAAGAGAGCGGCACGGTCGCCCGAAGAGCCCCGGCGCAGGTTGGGATTCGTCGCCATTCCTGGCGGCACGAAGACGTGACCGAAGTCCCACTGGTCGCGGAGATTGATCTCCATGAAGTAGGTCGGCGTGGCGTTTTGCGACTGCGCGAACGCTTCGCCGAAGGCCTGCTCGTTGACCGCGTAGCGCAAGGCCGGGTCGATGGCGGGCGCGGCGAGTGCAGCACCCATGAGCTTGAGGAATCGGCGCCGCTTCATCGGTGCCATTTCAGACAGGTTGGGCTTCTTCATTGCACGTCTCCTGCGGTGTTGCTGCGGAGGACGACTTCGACGACTCGAGGGTCGACGAAGGTCTCGACGACGATTTCATCGAGACCAGGCGGGCCGTTCACGCTGGCGCGAGCGGCGACCGCCGAGAGGAGTTTCGGGTCGATCTCTTCGCCCGCGGAATCGCTCAGGCCGAACGTGTGCTCGAGCACGTTGCGCACCGCGCACGGCACGAACACGTCGCTCTCGGCAATTGCCTGTGCGGCTCCGGCGAGGTTGTCGACCTGCTGGCCGAACATCTGCGTGCCCTCGTCAGCCTTGGCCGTGGGGTCAATCATGTGGCTCGTCATCAAGCCGTTCGTCGACCGGCCGAGCTCGCCTTCGGGATCTTGCACGCCGTCGGCGCCCTCGACCCACATGCCGCTCTCGTCGAACTTCACGAACGGCTGTGCGTGCGCGCCGAACTGGGCGTGACACGTGTAGCAGCCGTGGCCGTTCCCGAAGGCGCCTTTGGCCTCTTCGACGACCTGTTCTTCTTCAGATTGAGCCTGGAACATCGGGATGAGCACGGACTTGTCGAGCCGGGGCTGGAGGTCCGATTCCATCGGGTAATGGCGGCATGCGAAGACCTGCATCATCCGGCTCGCGCGACCGAGGTTGAATCGGCTGGCGTTGCCGGCGAGGTAGGCTCGCGTGGTCAGCACGCCCGCAGTGTAGGGGGCGCCACTGTCGCATTCGGTCTGCTCGCCCGCTGCGTTCACGCAGTAGTCAGCGGTGATGACGGTGGCGTAGGGCAAGTCGTTGCGGACGACGTACTCCACGAGGTTGCCCGGCAGGTCGAAATCGATTCCGTCGCGCTCGCCGCTCGCCTTGAGCTTCTGGGCCATCATGTATCGGGCGGCAAAGGCGAAGCCGTCGGACGTCGTCCAGCTTTCGACGATGGGCCGGATGGCTTCGGGGCCCTGAGCCGCGATCTGTTCGTTTTCGGCGGTCGTCAGCGGCCGGCCGACGAGCATCTGCGAGATACCGCGCAGGTATTCGGTCGTCTGTTCGGGAGTGATGTCGGGCGTTTTGGCAGGCTCGACGGTCTCGACGGGGTCCTGGCGCGGCGTGGGCGTGTACTCGGGGGTCGGCGGGTGGTCGGCCGGGTCGAGCTCGGGCATCTCCGCCAACGATTCCGGGCTCTTCGCGGTAACGGCGAGCGAGCCCTCTTGTTTGCAGCCGGCGGTCGCCGCGAGAAGCAGCGTGATCAGGAGTAGGTTCTTCATCGAGCGACGAACTCCGTCGAGGTCAACACGGCGAGGCAAACGGCTTCGTAAGTTTCAGCTTCAGGAGCCGTGCTGGTGGCGAGCACGTCTTCGTACAGGGCGAGGTCGTCGGCGGTGGCCTCGCGGCCGTAGGCCTCGGTGAGCAGCTCGTTCAAGTGCTCGGGGAGGTACGGGTACCGCTCGCGCATTTGCGCCGACTGGCAGACCGGGCGGAGCGTCTCGACCCAGAGGGCAATCTTCGAGGCGTTCCACGACAGGTC
>CAYLMO010000116.1:0-13662 GCA_964384605.1 uncultured Bradymonadales bacterium
CTGCTATCCAAAGATGTTTCATGAAGAAATTTCACCTGTATTGAGCGCTTTCTCGGCGGAGTCGCCGATGGCCTTCACGGCCCAGATAAGTGCGCCAAACCGCTCGTCCTGCGTGTAACCTTTGGCGTAGCGGTAGTAGATCTGCTGGCCAATCACTGCGACCTTGAAAAGGCCGTAGACGTAGTAGAAGAGGACGTCGGAGATGTCGCGTCCTGACAACTCGGCGTACCGCTCGGCAATTCCTTTTCGCGACAGGTTTCCAGGCTCGGCCGTCGGCCCAGCGATGGTCTGCAAGAATTGCGGGTCGTCCTCTTCGCACCAGTACGCGAGGGTCGATCCGAGGTCCATGAGTGGGTCGCCAACGGTGGCCATCTCCCAGTCGAGGACAGCCGTGACTTCTCCGAGATCGTCCGGATTGAGCACGACGTTGTCGTACTTGAAGTCATTGTGGATGAGTGAAGCTCCCGACTCGGCTGGCATGTTCGCTGCGAGCCATTCCGCGGCGCGCTCGATGGTCGGTATCTCTTCGGTCTTCGCCTTGTTCCAGCGACGGGTCCAACCCGAAATCTGGCGTTCTACGTAGCCCTCTGGCTTGCCGAAGTCCTGAAGCCCAGCGGCTTCGAGGTCGATGGAGTGAATCTCGACGAGGGTTTCTACGAGTCCGTTGCATGCCCTCGCCATTGTGGCTTCGTCGAGCGTGGGACGCTTGCCCATCCCGCGCAAGATCAGGCCTTGCACGCGTTCCATGACGTAGAATGGAGCGCCCAAGATTGCTTCGTCTTCCGTGTACAGATAGGGCTGCGGAACCTTGGACCACACGGGATGCAGCCGCGACAGAATGTCGAACTCTCGCTTCATGTCGTGCCCTGACTTCACGTTCGCTCCGAATGGCGGACGTCGAAGTACGAACTCGCGGCCGTCGCCCGAAGCGAAGAAATACGTCAGGTTCGAGTGCCCGGCGGGAAACTGCTTGAACGTGAGTGGGCCTTCGAGTCCGTCGATCGAGTCGAACAGGAACGGCTCGAGGGCATCGCGGTCGAGCTCCTCGCCCGAGCGTGTGTCGCGCGGTTTGTCGAGAAAGTCTTGGTGGTCGCTCATGGGGCTCCTATCTGCCGATCATGCATTCGTAGGCGGTCGCATTGAGCTTCGTGCACGTTCGGTTGCCTTCTTCGTCGGGCTTGCCGTCGCGGTCACACGCGAATTCGAGCGTCTCGCGCTCGACGACGTGGGTGCCGCCGGCTTTGTATGCCGTGTTCTTCGCTTTGATTTGCACGACCGTCAGATCGTCTTCGGAAGAGCGTTCGTCAGACGTTGCCTCGACCGTGAAGTCCTCGACCTCATTGCAATTGGTCGTGGCGAGGTAGGTCGATGGAACGAGCTCGACCTTCTTTCCGCCATTTGACACTCCGACCCACGAAATGCAGCCCGAAAGCAAAGCGATCGCCATCGCTCCAATGATCCGTCTCATTGCTCCACCTCGTCCCATCCCTTTTTGATGTTCTTGTCGATCCACTCGTCGATGAAAGGCTGCAGCGCTTCTCGGTTCGGAGCGACACGGATGTCTGTCTTGAGCGGGTCTTTCCGGCCCGACGAGAAGTCGGTGAAGATGACCGCGAACGGTGCGTACTCTGGGTTGTCCTCTTTGTTGGTCTTGAACGCGACGTATTTGCGAACGCCGAGAGAGTCGCCGCGCAGGTCCTTTCGGTAGGCGCGGCGCTCGATGACCTCGGCCTTGCCGAACGATTGCGTCGTCGGCTTCGTGTCTCGGTCCTCGAATGGCACGTGCTGGTAGACTTGCTCGAGGCCCACCGAGCCTTCGTCGACCTCTTTGTCATCGCGTTCGCGCACGAAGACCGGATGTAGCAACGAGACCAAGGGGAGGGCGCCCAGCGGCTTGTAGCCCCCCTTGTCGTCGTACTCGAGCGTCATGCGCCGAACCGGCATGTCGCGACTGTCGGTGTCGAGGAGGTCGGAGACCTTCACTTCGATCACAATCTCAGGTTTCACGAATCGGCACAGCGTTCCTTCTCGGTTTGCGAGGCGGAACGAGCTGTCGACGACCATTTCGCTCAGGCGTTTGTGCCATGCGCGTCGGTCGGATTCGTCGAACCCGCCGCCGACGGTACCGAGCAGGTGGTAGGAGCCGTCGTCACGGAGTAGGGCGACCTGCATCTCGCGCATCTCGGTCACGCCGTCGTTGTCGCGTTCGCCGAACGCAACGATGACCGCGTCGAGGGTCTTGAACGGCTTCACCTTGTAGGTGATGCCCTGGTCGGTTCGAACGACGAGGCCCTCGAATTTGCCGGACTCGACCCATTCGACAAAGGCGTCCTTTGCTTCCGATTTGTCGCCGGTCTTCGTGGTGACGGTTGCGCAACGCTTGCCTCCGTCGAACAACTCCTCGAGCTTCTCGTATCGCTTGTCGTAGCCGGCGTAGAGCCAATCTTCGCCTTCGAAGTCGAGCACGTCGAAAGCGCGGAACCCGAGCGTTTTCGCCAGATCGTCGTCGTGCAGAGCGGTGGCGACATGGCCCACTCGCGGACGTCCACTCGTCCCCTGCGGAATCGCGAAAAGCTCGCCAGGAACGACGCAGTCGCTCACGTCCTTCAGGTGTTTTGCGGCCTCTTCGACCACCGGGATCCCCTGAAGCACGCGACCGTTGTAGGCCACCAATGCGACCTCTCCCTCGCGCTTGACGAGGAACCAGAGCTCGCCGTCGACCTTCGTGGAGATCCAAAGGTCGCCGTCGGGTAGGTACTTCACGATGTTGTCGGGGAAGACGACACGGTATCGCTTGGCGACGAGCCGTTTGTAGTTCTTCAACCGAGTCGAAAGCTCGTCCGACTTGAGCGAGCCGAGAGGCGCTTTCCGGCCGCCTCCGTAATCTGTCCATTCATCGACGAAGAAGCTCATTCGACCACCTTCAGTTCGAGGTTGGAGAGGTGAAGCAACAACAGGTATCCGTCTTCGCTCGTGCGTCCTTCGAGGAAGCCGCGATACGGAGAACCGTTTCGTTGGAAGATGAGCGGCTTGCGGCTCTTGGGGCCGGCGCCGACCAGCAGCATCTTGCCTTCTTCCTCGAGCGTCTGGGCGATTTCGCGCAGGAAGTCGAAGGTCAGGCCGTTGACGTGCCGAAGTCGCAGCGTTCGCGAAAGCGCGAAGCGCCGAACGACGTCGGACACCGGAATCATGCGTCCCGACCAGGGGAGCGTATCTTCCTCCGACACAGTTGCTTCGATGTCTTCGAAGTCTTTGCGTTCGACCTCGTCTCCGCCCGCGTCGTAGCGGACCTGGAGCGTGCGCGCGACGTAGAGCACGGAGCCGTCCTCGCGGATGTAGACACGATCGGTCGGGCCGACCACGCGTCCTGCTTGCTCGAGGTCGATCTCGGGATCGCCGTCGAGGAGCGCCTCGCCGACCTTCACCGGGTCGTCGTCAAACTTGGCGAGCAGCGCTTCGTAGGTGTTGTCTTCGGTCGACTTGATGATGCGGCTGGTCGAAACGCGCTTGCCCTCGGTGTTCACGTAGTCGTAGCCGGCCGACCGTTTGGGCGGCTCGATCTCGACGTGGGCGTCGCGCTTCTTCGCATCAGACAGGCTGATTACTCGGCGAGGCATCGTTGTGCTCCTTCAAAAAGTAGCGGAGGACCGCATCAGAACATGCTGAAGTCGAGGTCGTCCTCAAACGGATCTTCGTCCTCATCGTCGTCGGCGACATCCTGCGACCGGTCGAGCGTGAGGAAGTCGAAGGTGGCTTCGTCGCCCACGATGAGGAAGTGACCCTCGTCGTTCGCGAGCAGGAACGCCGGAGCGTCGTCGAAGCTCGTTCGGTAGTTGAATCGGGTTTCGTAGATGTTTCCGTTTTCGAGCGACTCGCGCAGCGAATCACCGAGCTCGGCTGGGTCGAGCATGTAGACCGCCTTCGCGATGTGATCGAGCACACGCGACGGTTCCACAGGCCCTTGGAGTGGCACTTCCGTGCCGAGCGTGGACGCGACTTCTTCGACCTTCTCACCATCTTGGTCGACCGCGATGAGGTCGCGACGCTCGACGACGTTGAACTCGTCGTCCATGTAGAGCGACGACATCGAGCCCGGAGGCAAGAGTGCGCTTCCGTCGCGGGTCAGGTAGGCGGTCTGGGTCTCTTCGCCAGATTCGTCGACAACGACTTTGACCTTCTTGCCGTACAGCTTTTCTCGGCGAAGGCTCGAAATCGCAAACTCCGAAACCTCGCCATCGAGGTTGAAGACGACTGTGCGGGCCATGGGGCTGCTCCGTTTCGAGGGGTGTTCGCGCGGGAGTGTCCCACGCGATTTCCACCCTTTCAAGGGGCGTTGCTCGTGCCGTAAGAAGGAGTGGTTTTAGACGATTCTCAGGCGAGTAAGTCCGGCCCGACGACCGACGGCTTGGATTCGATGGAGGCGAAATGACTGACCAGACCACCTTTCCGGACCTCCTCGAACGCTACGATGGTTTTCTGCTCGACGCGTACGGTGTTCTCGTGAACACGACCGGAGCTGTGCCGGGCGCAGCGAAGGCGCTCGATATGCTCGACCGTCGCGAGAAGGGTTGGTGCATCGTCACGAACGACGCTTCGAAGCTTCCGGAGACATCGGCCGACCGATATGGGGAGTTTCTCGGTCGAACGATTGATCCCGCTCGTATCATCACCGCGGGGTCGTTGCTGAAACCGTGGGCGGAACAGAGTGGCTGGAAGGGCGCGCGAACGCACGTGCTCGGACCAGCGGATTCGAACGAATACGCTCGGCGGGCCGGCCTCGAACTGTCGCCGGCGGATGCTGCTGAAGTGTTCGTCATCGGTGACGAATCGGGATTCGACCTGCTCCCCGGACTCGACGAGGTGCTGTCGGTATTGATTCGCCGAATTGAGAGCGGTCGAACTTTCGCGCTGGTCTGCCCCAACGATGACGTCATCTATCCGAAAGGCGACGGCGGTTTCGGTATCGCGGCTGGCGGTCTTGCCGCGCTACTCGAACGGTGCTTGGACGCGCGATTTCCGCAGACGAAGTATCGATTCGAGCGGCTGGGAAAGCCGCGACCGCTGATGTTTCAAGAGGGGCTCGAGCTGCTCGGGCAGCCACCGAGCGGCGGGCTAGGGCTCCCATCTTCGGATGGATGCGTGATGATTGGCGATACACCCAAGACCGACGTGGTCGGCGCGAACGGAGTACGCCTGGATGTCGCCCTGTTTGGCGATGCCCAGGTCGATCCCAAGAAAAAAGAGGAGGCGCCGACGTGGCGCCTCCTCACCTGGTAAATCCTCCCGTTCGGGCGGATTACTCTGCGAGTTCAGCCTCGAGTTCTGCTTCGAGCTCGGCGGCCTCAGCCTCGGCATTCTCCTCGGTGATCTCCTCGGCGGCCTCAGCCTTATATTCCGCGGGGATTTCCGTGGTGTTGGTTGCGTTGGTTTCCGTCTGAACCTCGTCTTCCTTCTGCTGTTCCTTCTCGCAGCCGACTGCGAAGAGCAGGGCGGCGGAGGTCAGCGCGACGAGTAGATTTGAGATGGTGCGTTTCATGTCTTCTCCTTATTCGGCGGCTTCGTCAGCTTCTTCGGCTTCTTCAGCCTCTTCTTCGGCTTCCTCGGCTGCGTCGTCGGCCTTGTCCTCAGCTTTTTCAGCTTTGTCAGGCTTTTCGTCGTTCTTGCCGGCGTTGCCCGCTTCGATGCGCTTCACAGCGCGTTCGTGCCGCTTCATCTCCTTTTCACGGAGCATTTTGGCTTTTTCAGCGAGTTTATCGTTGCCGTTCTTCGCTGCGATCTCCTCGATTCGAGCGATCTTGGCGAGGCGTCGGAGGTGCTTCTCGTTCTCCTGACCTGCTTGCTTGGCCTTTCCTTGTGCCTTGTCGGCAGGTTGCGAAGAGGCTTCGCCAGCTTCGTCCGGCTTGCCCTTGTCGTCAGGCTTGCCCTTGTCGTCGGGCTTACCTTTGTCGTCGGGCTTACCCTTGTCGTCGGGCTTGCCTTTGTCTTCAGGCTTGCCCTTGTCGTCGGGCTTGCCTTTGTCATCCGGCTTGGCCTTGTCGCCCTTCTTGTTTTTCTCGGGCTTCTCGACTTTCTCTCCCTTGTCTTTTCCCTTTCCTTGTCCCTGAGCGAACGTGGGTGATGTCCACGCGAACGCCAGGAGGATTGCGAAGATTGAGATGAGCGTCTTTCGTTTCATGACTTCCTCATGATGTGGAGCGAGTGAACCTGCTCGCGGTTTTCCGCCACCTTCCAACAGCTGGTTGGTGACTGCGGACAGCTACCTGTCCTCTCCTTTCGTAATTCGACGGCCGGCTCGTTGCTCGTCTGGTGCAGACCAGTAGCTAGGGTTCGAAACGAACCCATGCGGTCGGCGGATCTAAAAAAGATCGAAAGTGTCTGCATAAACAGCAGGATCGGGGAAGAAGGCCAATTTGTCGAGTTCCGCAACGCAGCGCGTCAAAGGCCACTCGGAAGCTCCGTTCTATCGCAGCGATTTGAGGGCGTCGGCCAGCTCGGAGGCGCCCGATTCCCGAGCGAGAGCGTAGAGATCGGTCCACGGCCCGTAGTCGTGCCATGCTCCATGGATCTGTTCGGGCGCCATGTATGCGGGCGTGCCCGTTACCTGCTTGAGCTCGGCCGCCGTCTTGTCGTCCGGCGCCCGATCAAAGATGACCGAGATTCCGAAGTCCGCAATCTGAGCACGTCGCTCGCCCTCATCCTCGACGATGAGGACGTTCGACGGCTTGAGATCGCGGTGAATGACCGACCTTGCGTGGGCGCAGGCGAGTCCGTCCAGAATCTGCAGCACGACCTGTTTCACGTCGTGCCAGTTCTCGAGAGGAAGTTCTTCCACCAGCGTTGCGTGGGCGAGCTGCATCACCAAATAGGTGCATCCGACTCGAAATCCGGTGGGGGGCTCGTCGTCATCGGCGACGGTGCCGATGTCGAGGAGCACGGCTAAGTTGGGATGAAGCAGTCGTGCGTGGGAGACGACCTCTCGGTCGATCTGTTGTTCGGACTCGATCGAGCCGGTCGGCTTGATGATCTTGACCGCGACAGACTCGCCGCGTGGCGTGCTCGCTCGGAAGACTTCGCCCATCGCGCCGGAGCCGATGCGCTCGACGACGCTGAATTTTCCGAGTCTTGCCATATTGAGGCAGTTGAGGAGGCGTGGATTCCCCTCGATGATAGCCTCTATGCCGCCATGGTTTCCACCAGTGGCGCAAAGACTTCACAACTACAGGAGCCGGAACGACTCGAGCGCTGCGACGAGGTTTGGGCGCTTCACTTCCCAGCATCTCGCGACCGCGTCTTGGGGCTCGAACCACTCGAACGCACGGAACTCCGGATTGGCGTCGCGCGATGGGTCGATCAGGGCGTCATCGCCTTCGAATCGGACGAGGAAGAGCGTCTGGCGCTGACCGCGAAAGCGAGCTCGTAGGTGCTCCGAAACCTGCGGAGGCCACTCGTAGCAGAGCGTCGGTCCGGTCTGTTCGATGGAACACGACTCGCTGGGCGAGGAGATGCCGAGTTCTTCGGAGATTTCACGCAGAAGTGCTTCTTCGAGTGATTCACCGGGCTCGACGCCGCCTTGAGGTAGCTGCCAGAGGTCAGGGTATCTGAATCGTTGTCCGAGGAGGACGAGGTCGTCGCGAACGAGGACTGCTGCGACGTTGGTTCGGTAGGGGAGGTCAGACATCGAGTGAAGTCTGCGATGGGCTGCCAAGAATAAAAAAATCCCCGTCCGGCGGCTTACGAGTCAGTCGGCGGTCCGACTAGCCGCACCGGACGGGGCCGGTAGTGTTTGGGTTTTCTCCTCAGCGCGACGTTGCCGCCGTTTGCTGAGCTTCTTACACCACGCTAAGCGTGGCTCGTAAGCGATTGATTCTGTGCAAGAGGCTCAGAAGCGGACAACCCTGCTATGGGACACCACCTTTCCAGTCGGATTTGTACAGTCACTGCTCACTGGATCACCTCCTTGTCACGACGTTTCGAAATGCACCACCCAGGGGTGCTCGGTCTGCCAACGCGTCGCCGCCGGTCAGCCGATGGGCGCAGTGTCATTGACGTTGCGCCCTGTCTGTAAATGAGAGTGAAGGAAATTCGGTCAAAGTGCAAAGGACTTTTTTGCGAGCCTCCCGCGCTCTCGAAATGTACAACGACACATCGGGCGAAAACCTTCCGCGCCAAGCGCACTTTTTTCCGTAGTTTTCGATAAGTGGCTGTATTCTATCGAGATCTTTTTTCGATCACTTGTTCGCGATGTGGCGAACAACGCCGGCTACACCGTCCACGACCAATGACATTCGGTCGAAGTCGAGCGTGTCCGGCGTGTCAGTCGTCTTG
Source organism: uncultured Bradymonadales bacterium (assembly GCA_964384605.1). Taxonomy (GTDB): domain Bacteria; phylum Myxococcota_A; class Bradymonadia; order Bradymonadales; family Bradymonadaceae; genus CAYLMO01. The sequence continues at coordinate 8,326 of CAYLMO010000116.1, forward strand.
TGATAGTTCGCGTTTCGATTGAAAGCCGTGTCGGTGACCATCATCGCCGGGATGCCGGCGTCGACGAACGGTGCGTGGTCGCTGTAGTCGATGCCCGGAATGAATCTCGGCCCTGCGATACCTTCTGAAGGGAAGGGCACCTCGCTGCGCCAGTACTCCAGCACGTCGGTTACAAACGCACGGTGCTGAATCATGGTCACGAACGCGATGAAATTGCCGGTATCCGGATAGAGGTGGTTGAGCGGCGAGGGGTACTTTTGTGATCCGGGCTCGTCGTCGAAATAGCCAATCATCTCGAGGCTGAACATCGCCACCACCTCGCGGTCGCCCCAGTCGCGATTCGCCGCAACGTGGCTTCCCATGCGCTCGGTCGCAAAGTGCGGCGGTTCTTCGTTCGCGAAGAAATAGTAGACCACCGTGCGGTCGAGCTTCGCGTCCTTCAGCTGCCGCATGACTTCCAGGGTTCCCGCTGTACCACTCGCGTTGTCGTCGGCGCCCGGCGTACTCAACACGGTGTCGTAGTGACCGCCGACGACGATGATCTCGTCTGGCTTCGACTCCCCCGGGATCTCGACCCAGACGTTGAACCAGGTCTCGTTTTCGGTTGGTACCTCTTCGAGCTGTGGCTCGAGGCCCATCGCTCGCGTTTGGTCCATCAGGTAGTCGCGCGCCGCCAGATACCGCGTGCCGGCCATCCAGCTGCGTGGCCACGCGCCTTGTCCGCAGAGCGTGTGCACGTGCTTCGATAGGCGCTCCGACTGCTCCTTCTGCGCCTCGGTCAGCGCCGGAAGCTCGCCCGCATGCGACTCGCCGGGCATCACGATCGCATAGCACCCACCGGCGATCATGACGCCGATGCAAAGAAGAAGTCCCCCGTACACGAGGATACGAATTCGATTCGCCCTGGATATCTGCATGCTTCGAGTCTAGCTCGGTTGGGAGAAACCACAATACGCGCCTGAGCGGCGAGGCGCGGTTGCGGCGCTGGTTAGTGTTCACTAACTTGCCAGCCTGTTGACACTCGCACGACCCCGTGGGAGTCACCACACAGCGAGCTTGAACCCCCAGAAGTGAGAACCCGATGAACTTCATCGAACTGGCGCAGAACGTAATCGACGGCCACGTCATCACCCGCGACGAAGCCATCGCGATCGTCGAGTCGAGCGACGACGAATTCCTCACCGTGATGCAGGCTGCATTCATGGTGCGAAATCACTTCCACGGGCGCACCGTGAAGGTGCATGTGCTCCGAAATGCGAAGTCGGGCGTTTGCCCCGAGGACTGCAAGTTCTGCAGTCAGTCGCTGAAGTACAACGCCGAGTCGGACGTGCCGAAGTACAAGATGCAGCAGGCGGACGACCTCGTCGAAGGCGCGCGAAAAGCGGTCGAGATGGGGGCTGTTACCTACTGCATGGTCACGGCGACGCGCGGGCCGAGCTCGAACGAGATCACGCAGGTGAGCGAGGCCGCGCGACGGATCAAGGAGGAGTTTCCTCAGCTGCGCCTGTGCGCGTCGCTCGGACTGCTCAAGGACGGTCAGGCCGAGTCGCTTCGCGAGGCTGGAATCGACCGGTACAACCACAACCTCGAGTCGTCGCCACGCTACTTCCCTGAAGTTGCGAGCACGCACACGATCGAGGACCGAATGAACACGGTGCGCAAGGCAAAGGCGGCCGGCATGGAGGCTTGCTGCGGCGGCCTCATCGGGATGGGAGAGCAGCGCGAAGACTGGGTCGATCTGGCGTTTGCCCTGCGCGAGCTCGAGGTCGAGTCGGTGCCGCTCAACTTCCTGGACCCGCGCCCGGGAACGCCGCTCGGTATCAAGGAGCGGGTGCCGCCGCGCGATTGCCTCCGAGCACTGGCGATGTTCCGGTTCGTGCACCCGGAAGCAGATCTTCGGGTTGCAGGAGGTCGGGAAGTCACGCTGCGCACCATGCAGCCGCTCGCGCTCTACGCCGCGAATTCGTTGTTCACCAACGGCTATCTGACCACGCCCGGCGCCGAGCCGAGCCAAGACTGGCAAATGATCCACGAAGCCGGATTCGAACCCGATGTGATTGAGGCCTAAAGATGGAAACGCCCGACCGCAAGACCCTCGAAGAGTGGGACGACCGCTACGTCTGGCATCCTTTTACGCCCCACAGCGTCTACCGCGAAGAAGACCCGCTTCTCGTGGTCGAGGCCGACGGACACTACCTGATCGATCCTGAAGGGAATCGCTACCTCGATGGTGTGTCATCGATCTGGTGCAACACGTTTGGCCATCGACGACCTGAGATTGACCAGGCGATTCGCGACCAGTTGGACAAAGTCGCTCACGCTACCATGCTCGGCAACGCCACGGTGCCGGCGATCATGCTGGCAAAGCGGCTCGTCGAGCTGGCCCCCGACGGCATCGAGAAGTGCTTCTTCAGCGACAACGGCAGCACTGCTGCCGAGATCGCCATGAAGATGGCCTATCAGTACGTCCAACAAGAGGGGAGCGAGGCGAACAAGAAGCGCGCACGCTTTCTCGCGCTCACGAACGCATATAACGGCGACACGATCGGCGCAGTTTCGCTGGGCGGCGTCGACATCTTCCACGAGCGGTTCCGGCCGATGTTGTTCGAGTGCATTCGTGGACCGTCGCCGTACGCGTACCGTTGCGACATGTGCGCAGGGCAGGGCGGCTGCAACAAGAGCTGCCTCGAAGAGACGGTCGGACTGATTCGCAAGCACGCCGACGAGCTGGTCGCGGTTGTCCTCGAGCCAGGGATGCAGGGCGCCGGCGGCATCATTACGTACCCGGACGGCTACCTGAAGACGATTCGGGCAGTCACCGAAGAGCTCGGGATTCTGCTCATTCTGGACGAGGTTGCCGTTGGTATGGGCCGTTCGGGCAAGATGTTTGCGTGCGAGCGAGAGGGCGTCGTCCCGGACTTCATTTGCGTCGCGAAGATGCTCACCGGTGGCTACGTTCCGGTCGCCGCAACCCTCACCACCCAGGCTGTTTACGACGCATTCCTCGCGCCGCCACAAGAGGGGAAGACTTTCTTCCATGGCCATACGTTCACGGGAAATCCGCTCGGTTGTGCCGCAGCGCTCGCCGTGCTCGACATCTTCGAGAACGACGACGTTCTCGCGAAGCTCGAAGGCAAGATCGCGAAGTTTGGCGAGCGGCTGCACGGAATGAAGGCGTTGAAGCCTGTGGGGGATACACGGCAATACGGACTGGGCGGTGGGGCCGAAATTGTGGTGGATCGCGAATCGCGCGAGCCGCACCCGCCGGAAGACCGAATCACCCAGAAGATCTGTCGTGCTGCTCGCGACCACGGCGTTTTCCTTCGCCCACTGGGCAATGTGTTAGTCTTCATGCCGCCGCTTTCGATTACCGACGACGAGATCGACGTGCTCTTCGACGCCGCCGAGGCCTCGATTCGCGAAGTTCTCGTGGAGGAACTTTGAGTTCACCTGGCCGAATTGTCGTAGTTACGGGGACTGATACGGAGATCGGCAAGACTTTCGTGACGCGCGCACTGGCGTCACTTCTCGTCGACCGCGGGTTGATGGTGTGTGCGCTCAAGCCGGTGGAGTCGGGCACGGACAGTCATCCTGAAGAGCAACAGGACGGTGTCTTGTTGGCCCAGGCGACGGGGCAAAAGGCGCCGCGCAAGGCGCTCCAGACTTTGAAAGCCCCCCTGGCACCGCCAGACGCAGCGCGCGTGGAGGGTGTCGAACTTCGGTATGACGAATGGGTCGCGACTGTGCACGCCGTAGCGGAAGATGCCGACATTGTGCTCGTCGAAGGGGCTGGTGGTCTGCTTTCGCCACTCACCTGGGACGCCCATGCGCTCTCGCTCGCGAAGGAATTGGACGCGGATGTTCTGGTCGTCGCACCAGATAAGCTCGGGGTTCAAAACCATGTTCGCCTGGTGCATCGAGTCCTGTCGAACGAGGGCGTCAACGTGATCGGTGTGGTGCTCAGCGCACCGCGTCGTCGTGATGAGGCGACGGGGAGGAATCAGGCAGTGCTCGAGCGTGTGATGCCGGGTGTACGCATTACGAGCCTTGGGCGCCACGACGAGCCAACCGGGGCGCACCCGGAGCTCGAGTCAGTGCTCCAGTGGTTTGGAGTCGGCGATTGAGCACGTGGGAGTCGTTCGTCGCGAAACGTCTAGAAGACCGTAGCGACCGCGATTTGCTGCGCGAATTACGCGCGGTGGAGTTCGTTTCGGCCACGAAGGTGCGGCGGGATGGCGAGCTGCTGCACCTTTTTTCGAGCAATGACTACTTGGGGCTCTCTTCGCACCCGTCTGTATGCGCAGCAGCAGCGGCAGCCGCACGCGAAGGCATGGGGCCGCGGGGATCGGCGCTCGTGTGTGGCTACACGACCGAGCACGAGGCGCTCGAACGGGATATCGCGGCCCTCAAGGGGGCGGAACGAGCCCTTCTGACGCCGACGGGTTACGCGGCAAACGTGGGTGCGATGGCGGCTTTGGCGGGGGAGGGGTGCGCCATCTTCTCCGACGAACTGAACCACGCATCGATCATCGACGGGATTGGCCTGGCGCGCCGCCGTGGCGCGTCGTTGCACGTCTATCGCCATCGCGACGCGGAGCACCTCGCGGAGCTCATGGGCGCGAGCGATGCGCCGCGGAAGCTCATCGTCACCGACGGTGTGTTCAGCATGGACGGTGACCTTGCGCCGCTGCCGGAGCTGGTGGCGTTGCGCGAGGAGCATGGCGCCTTGCTGGTCGTCGACGATGCGCACGGCACGCTCGTGATGGGGGAGCATGGCGGCGGGACTTCGGAGCACTTTGGCTGTGAGGGCTCGGTCGACCTGCATATTGGGACGTTGAGCAAGGCGGCTGGTGCGCAGGGGGGATTCCTTGCCGGTTCGGCCAAGATTGTCGAGCTGTTGCTGAACGAGGCACGCACGTTCGTGTTTTCCACCGCGCTTCCGCTGCCGGTCGTTGCGGCTGCCCGCGCTGCGATTGCGGTTGCCGCAGATGAGCCGGAGCTGCGGGAACGCGTGTTCGGCCACGTCGACCTGGTCACGTCTACGCTTGGCATCGAATCGTCATCGCCGATCGTGCCCCTCGTGGTGGGTGACCCGGATGAGGCCGTCGCGCTGTCGGACACTTTGCTCGAGAACGGATTCCACATCCCGGCGATCCGTCCGCCGACAGTACCGGCAGGAACATCGCGCCTGCGCATCGCGCTGTCGGCGAGTCATGACGAGGTCGATGTGCTCGCGCTCTGCGACGCGCTGTACGAGTTCGGGTTAGGCTGACCGCTTCGCGGTTGTGGGCTTCGCGGCGATGGGCTTCGCGGTTGTGGGCTTCGCGGTTGTGGGCT
>CAYLMO010000117.1:0-5180 GCA_964384605.1 uncultured Bradymonadales bacterium
GGACCGCGAGACTTACGAACGACTGCTCGAGTCGGGCCGATAGCACCTCTCAAATTTCCGTAGTCCCGGCATCGCGATCTCTCAGGAATCTGCCAGATCCGACCCGAAAACCGCCCTGACTACCATCTCCCACACGACCTCACAATCAACGAAAGACCCGTAAACACTGGCCCATCGGGTCGCCTTTGGAAATTCGTGCTCTGAGTTGGCACGCCCCTCGCTACATGAAGGGTCGTCCACAAAATGACCCAGCGTATTCGCAAGGTGACGACAATGAATAACCGATGGCTCGACAACCGATGGTCCAAAATCTTCCTCGCCGGCGCGACGAGCGCTGCACTCCTTGGCGGATGCGCTGAAGATGTAGAGAAGCCCGACGGCGGCGAAACTCCCGTCGCGACGACCGAGTTCTCTCTCGTCCCCGCGCAATCCTGCACCGACGTCCGCGACAACGTGGTCGACGCGCTCACTGAGGAGCTCCTCCGCCAGCGCTACGACTACGGTGGATGGCTCGAAGGCGACGCATTCGGCGGCAACAACGCGGCACCCACTCAGGGCGCGGACGACCGCGCCAACGGTGACTCGCCCGACGACTACACCACTACGAACAATCAGGAAGCCGGCGTCGACGAAGCCGACTTCGTCAAGACCGATGGCGAGCACATCTACGTGCTCAATGGCTACGACCTCGTGATTGTCGATTCGTGGCCCGCCGACCAGGCCTCCGAAATCGGTCGATTCACCATCGGCGGTGACAACTTCAGCGAAAATGGCGAATGGCGCGAGGACTACCAATACAGCGCTCCATCGGCCATGTTCCTCGACGGTGACTACGTCGCTGTCTTCAGCCAGGTCTACGAGTCGACCACGGACGCGTCCGGCAACCACGACTACTTCCAGGGCACGCGCATCACGGTCATCGACGTCTCCGACCGCACCGCGCCACGCCTCGACCGCGCGATCGACATCGAGGGCTGGTACAATGACGCCCGCATGATCGGCGGTGAAGTCTACGTCGTCTCGAACGGCTGGATCGAGTACCCCGACGGCTTCTGGGACCTCACCTACGACGACGGCACCAACACGCACGGCCTGCCCGCACAAGAGTGGGACGCCGACGAAGCCCGCAAGACCCAGCTTAAAAACCAGGCGCGCCCGATCGCTCGCCAGCTCGTCTCGAACCTGCTCGGCAGCGGCTCCATCACCGACCGCCTGCCGATCGAGCGCCAGCTCAACTCGAACCTCGAGGTCGTCTCGGAGCGTACGCTCTACTCCTGCACCGACCTCTACATGCCGCAGGCCGTCGCGCAGGCAGGCATCCTCAACATCAGCCACTTCGACCTCGACCAGAAGTCGGCCATCAAGTCGACCGGCCTGTTGTCGAACGGTTGGGAAGTCTACTCGTCCGAAGACAACCTCTACGTCGCGCAGTCGTCTGGCTGGTGGTGGTGGGGCTGGGGCGGCGGCACCGAAACGGCGATCCACAAGTTCGGCCTGAACGGTCCGAACGGCAACCCGGCCTACGTCGCAAGCGGCCTCGTCGACGGCTGGCTCCTCAACCAGTTCTCGATGAGCGAGCACAACGGATTCCTGCGCGTCGCCACCACTGACAACCAGTGGGCCGAGAACGCGACCACCGGTGAGTGGGAGCAGACGGGCGGCAACCACGTCATCGTGCTCGAACAGAACCAGGGCCAGCTCAAAGAGACCAGCTCGATCCGCAACCTCGCTCCAGGCGAGCAGGTCTTCGCCGCGCGCTTCCTGGGCGACAAGGGCTACGTCGTCACCTTCGAACAGACCGACCCGCTCTTCACGTTCGACCTGTCTGACCCCTACAACGCGAAGCTCAAAGGCGAGCTGAAGATCAACGGATTCTCGAGCTACATCCACCCGATGGGCCCGAACCACCTGCTCACCATCGGACAAGACGCCACCGACACCGGCGAAGTCCTTGGCGTGCACCTGCAGATCTTCGACGTCAGCGACATGACCAACCCCGTGCGCACCTTCCAAGAGAAGATCAGCACCGGCGCATGGAGCTCCTGGAGCGAGGCGATGTGGGACCACCACGCCTTCACGTACCACCCCGGCAAGGAGATCCTTGCAGTGCCTGTGAACATCCACGAGTGGAGTGCGAACAACGGCCAAAACTTCTCAGGCTTGCTCGTCTACAAGGCGAGCGCCACGACCGGCTTCGCTGAGCTGGGCCGAATCAACCACGCGGACCTCGTCTCGACCTATCACTGCGGCTACAGTTCGGTCGACTGCTACGAATACAACTGGTGGACTTCGGTTCGGCGAAGCATCTTCATCGAAGACAACGTCTTCTCGATTAGCGACATGGGGATCAAGGTCAACGACCTGAACTCCCCTGCTACCGAGCACACGTCGATGATTTTGCGACAGCAGTGAAGCCGTTAGCGTCATGTCGACGCGAACGAACGCCCGGGCCGAGACGTCCGGGCGTTTTTTTTTGCTTCGTGGCGGTTGCAATGGGTGGCGCGCGACCTCGGTCGTCTCACCGGCGAAACACGATGTTGTCGATGAAGAACGTCGACTGCCCCGGAACGGGCGACCCATTCACATCCAAGCTACGCCCCACGATGATGATCTGCGAGATGTTCGTGAGTGAGCCCAGGTTGAGGTCGGTGAAGTCCGTCAGCGGAATCTCAAGGGTGTACCAGTCCTGGCTGACGTAACCCGGCAATGCCGACAACGTGAACGCGAGCTCCTGCTCGGTATCATCGCCTCCATCGAACGCATTGTCCGCGCCGAAGTCGACCAGCTTGACCCGAAATTCCACGCCGTCCGCGGTCCACAAATCGAGCGACAGAGCGCTCGCGTTGCTCACGTCGAGGCTGTTTGCTCCGACCATCTCCATAACCGCGAAGTCGAGCGCTGAGTACACGAGCGTCTGGTCCCCTTGGATATCGATCACCGAGAGTTCTGCACCGCCGAGCGGTCGGTTGAACGTGTCGACGGGAACCGTCGAAAACTGGTCGCTGAACAGGGCGGCTGCCACCGAGTTCACGCTCAGGCCCGGTGCGGCGCTGGCCGGGCCCGTGACGACATCGACGTCGTACGAACCGGCTTGAAGGCCCGCCACGGCGCCCGAGATCGACGTGGTTCCTTCGGCCAGACTCGTAACTGCTCCCTGGCCGTCGACCGTGGCGACCTGTCTGTCGGAGCTGTTCCAATCGAGATGCCCGCCGGCGAGCCGCAGCGAAATGTTGTTCCCCGAATACTGGGTCGTGTAGGTCGTATCGGGCGCTTGCTGCGTCTCGCCGACAATCATCAGGGTCGCGCCACTGCCCATGGTGGCCGAGCCGCCCACGAACGAGTTCGCGGGCAAATCGACGTACTCGATGTCGTCGAAAAAGATATCGTACGAGCCTTCTTCGGACCCCTCCGCGAAGTGGAACACCCCGGGGATGTTGTCGAGCTTGGAAGGCGCCGGGAGAGGAATCGTGTACGTGGTCCATTCGGTGGTCACCGGCAGGACGTTTCGTTCGGTCAGCAAGGACACGTTGGTTCCGGTGATGCCGAGCCCGGAGACATTCAATTCCGCCTCTTTTGACGCCCGGACACTGAAGTGCAGCGCGTTGAATCCCGAAACGTCGGTGACCTGCGACGGGACAAACGTCCCGCCCGTGTATCCGGTCGCCGGAACTTGCACCAGAATCGCCGCCGAGCCGTCGACACCCTCATCGGCCACGACGCTCACGTTGTTGTCGGAACCGCCGAACGGAACGAACGCCAATCCGGCCGCGTAGTCGTCGTCGAACACGACCAGGCGATTGTCGGGCATGGCCATGTCCTCTTCCTCGCCGCCGTCCATGCCCATATCGGGCATGCTATCCATGTCGGTGGGCATGCCTGAGTCGGTCGCGGAACCCATGTCGGTCGGTCCAGCGTCGGCTGTGCCCATGTCGGTTGTGCCCGTGTCCGGGGTTTGCTGACCGTCGGGGCCGAGCTCGTACGGGTCGAGGAACATGTTGCAGCCGGTCAAGCCGGCGGCGATGAGCGTAATCAAAAACAAACCGCGCATTTAGAACCTCCCCGTGTACGCAACACCAGCGCCATCCTTGCCGATCCAGGCCGTCGGGCCCGAATCGTCCCCGTCGGGGAGCAGTAGCAGCACGACCCCGGTGATCGCCACGGCCGAACCGACGCCGAGCATGATGATCGAGTTGGTCTGGTGCCCTTCGATTTCGGGCCGAAGCTCGTCGGCCCGCTCGGTCTGGGAGTTGTCGAGGCCTTCGAGCTCGTCGACCGCCGCACCGGTCACGACCTGGTCGTACACGAGCGAGCCCGCGATGAGCGCGCCGCCAACCCCTAGGGTGATCCAGCCGTACGTGGCCAGACTTCCCCCTTCGTCGGTCGTCGCGATCGAATCACCAGGAGTCGGGGCGGTGTCACCCGTGCCCGCGTCGGCGACCGCGTCGTCTCCCGAGCTCGGGGGCTTCACCGCAACCTCGACAGAAGCCCCGGCCTCCGCATTCACATCGATCGTGAATGCTTCTGCCCCCGGGTACTCCACCTTCACTTTGGCTGGACCAGCCGCGACGGGCCATCCGTCGCCGAGCGTGTTACACGCGCGCGCTTCGGTCTTGCCGATACGAATGGTGGGGTTGCCTTCGCATTCGAACGTGAGCTTTGCGCTGCAGGTCTCGACGTACTCTGCCTCGAACCGCTGCAGCAGATTCGCGATCTCGGCCGGAGTAGGCGCGTTCACTTTGGGCGCCGTCTCGACCGCGTCGTACGCCTGCCGCGCGTCCAAGCACAGGGTCTGTCGGAAGTACGCACGCCCGAGATTCAGCTGGGTGACGTTGAGGTTGCCGAGCGATACTGACGCCCTGAACGACGCGACCGCGCCGGCGTAGTCGCCCTGCTGCATCAAGACGACGCCCTTGTCGTTGTAGTCCTGCTGCGAGTCCGACGGCACGACCGTCTCTTGGGCGAGCGCACTCGTCGACGCAAGACAGATCGTCGCGACAATGGAGATGTGTCGTAGATTCATAGATTTGTGGGCCAAAAGGTGATGTCGACGAGTATGTACGCGTTCCGATTCCGCCGCAACGTACAGTCCACCACCACGTCCGGGAGACCTCCAACTCCAGCAAAACTGGGCGTTTGAGGTCTTCCGGTCGTTTGCGCCAGTCCTGCTCTGGAGGTCTCCC
>CAYLMO010000117.1:5280-13416 GCA_964384605.1 uncultured Bradymonadales bacterium
GAGGTCTCCCGGACCGTTGACGGCATCGTGATTCCCTATCGAGCAAGTCGGCGCGCGAAACTTCGACGTCGTTCGAAAACTCCGCCGTGAACGAATCTACTCGTTTGGAATGAGTCCAAGGAGCATTCCGCCGTGCTGGGAACCTCCCCAGATAGACAAGTCGCCCTGCACGACTCGATTGCCGCCGGAGTGAAACAACTGTGCGTCGCTGTGGTCGCCCTCAGCGCCACGAATCGCCGCGATGTCCTCCGCCGTGAGCACAATCTCACCCGGTGAAGTCTCGCCACAGAAGATGGAAGTCCCATCGGGCGAAGGAATCACGATGCCCCACTGGGAGTCTTGTCCATCCGTGCGGACAATCTCCACCCCTCCATCGACTCGGTCGGCGGTCACGTCAATGGTTTCGAGGATATCGACTTCGAGGTCCAAGGCCGAATAGTCCGCACCTCCACTGAACGAGAACGTGACCGTCTGTCCGCGAATGTCGGCCGCATCGAACTGGCTAGAGTAGCAATTTTCGCCCGGCTCGATGGTGATATCGCCGCTGTCGTGTCGAATCGTGAGTGTTCCGGCATCGAGGCAGTCCGGGCCTGTAACGTTTCCATCTTCGACCGGAACTGAGTACCAACAGGTATCGGTGAGCTGCGACTCTTGGAAGAGTTGACCGTCGTCGGCGTACCAATAGACGAATCCAGACGCGCTATCGATCGTACTGCCTCCGTTCAACAAGATGTTCAGACCGCCTCGAGTGCATTCTTCGACAGGCTGACCTGGAGCGCACGCGCTGGTGTTTGCGTCGGTCTCAGAGCCCGTGTCGGACTCCGTTCCCGCGTCGTTTTCGACGTTGTTCGCCGCGGCGTCGGAAGATGTCCGGGAGTCCTCCGCATCCGCCCCACATGCGGTGATGGCGAGTGCGAGCACGCTCGCGCTGAGCCAGCCGGCAGCTCGATTCAGGGGGATGCTTCGTTCCGTTCGTTTCATGAGTTTCTCCGGGTGCAGGCGGGGCTCAATGTGCCCCGGCCGCGGGTTACTCCGATGGGATGATCCCAACGAGAGGGGCGTCCAGCTGTGAAACAGCGTTGATGTAGAGGCCGTCTTCGACTGCATTCTGATTCGCCGAGTGGAACACAATGGCGTCCGAGTGCTCGCCCTCGACTTCCTGAATCGCCGCGATGTCTGCGGCCGTGAGCAAGAGTTCTCCCGCAGCCGTCTCCTCGCAAAAGATGGTCGGACCGTCCGAAGCGGTCAGCAGATATCCGTAGCTCGTGGTCTCCTCGGCGTTCACACGTGTCACCCGCGTTCCACCGTCGACCGGCGCCATTTCGAGCTCGGCCGGTTCCGCTACATCCAACTCGATATCGACCGCCGAAAAGTCGGCTCCGCCGGCGAAGGAAAAGGTGATGGTCTGGCCGGCGATCTCGACGTTTTCAAACTGGCTTTGGTAGCAGTCGGCACCCTGTTCGACGGAAAACTCCCCGCCATCGTGACGCACGGTCAATGTCCCCGCGTCGTAGCAGTCGGGCCCAGTGGGTGCCGGACCGCTGGCCGTCTGAATCGCGTAGGAGCAAGTCTCCGTAACCTCGATGCGCTCCAACGCCGGCCCCGGGTCGGCGAAGAACGAAGCGAGCCCGAACGCATACCTCGCTTCGGTGTTGAACCCTCCGATGATGATATCTAGGCCGCCTCGAGTGCATTCGCCTTCGACGGGAAACTGGTCTTCCGGACACTCCAGCGGACCAGCATCAACGCTCGAACCCGAGTCGGACTCCATGCCAGCATCGGCCTGGGTCAGGTTGTTGGTGCCCGCGTCGTCGGAGGCCTCTAGAGTATCAGTGTCGTCACCGCACGCCCCGAGTGTGAGCGTAACCGCACACACCACGACAAAACGCGCAAGACTCCGAATTCTCGATTCGTTCTTTCGACTCATAACTTCCCCTAGGATGAACTGATTCCGGACGCACTATAGCGCATTGGGACGCGCTTTTCAGGTGCCCGGGTTCGTCGTGCTACTCGGCCGGCTGTTTTGACGTTTCAGGTTCGGCCGGCGCATCTTCGCCAGCGATTGGATAGAACCACGAGAGCGGCGCCTTCGCCGCCCGCGAAAGCAACACGGCGAGCAGCCGACCGTCTTGAGCGAGCGACACGTTTCGCGACTCGAGCGTCATGAACAGCGTGAGGCCGAAGCTGACCAAGAAGTTCACGAACCCAATTCCGAGCACACCGATCGTCGACCAAATGATGACCGATGGGGAGAGGAGTTCGGGCGCCGAGACGCTGCCGATGCCGACGTTCGCCGACGAAAATGCGATGTGGCGGATGTCGAGCGGCAGGCCGAGCAACACGCCGACTGTGCCAGTGGTTCCGAGCGCAAAACCCAACGTGACGTTGCCGACCACCATGCCGAGATGCTTCTTCACGTAGGACGTGATGCCGGCGCCCAACCGACCGAGTCGACGCAGCGAAAGTCCAAGCCGCTCTTCGAGCCCGATGTACCGAAACCGGTTGTTTGCGGCGCCAGCGATGACGCCCGAACCAAACAGGAATACTCCTGCGACCGCCGCATAGAACAACGCTCCAGAACGAGACGGGTCCACGCTCTCGAACAGATACGCAGCCTTTCCCCCGTCCACGAAATTCATCCCGTAGAGGTCCAGCACTTGTATGACGAGCGCCGCAATCGGCAGTGCAGCGACGAGGTTGCCAACGAACGAGATGAACTGGGAACGCCACACCAGCACGACCATGTCGGCCACGCTTTCGAGTGCCTCCTCGTCGCTCTCGGAGGTATCGATTAGCCGTGCGATCGCCGACGCAGTGACCGCCGGCTGCTTCGTGGCCAAGATCGAGCCGGTGACGTAGATCAACACGAAGCAGATCGCGTAGTTCATCGAAAACGCCAGCGCCTCGACGGCCAACGGCAGCCCCTGTTTCGCCAGCCACAGCTTGGCGATCGCGAAGAATGCCACGATCGCTCCACCTGTGAGCGCCGCACGCAGGAACTTCCAGTACTTCTTCGCCGACTCGGCGACGTACTTTTGCCCCTTGGCCGCGGTCTCTTCGGTGATCTGGTAGGCCAGCAAGTCCAGGTTTTCTCGGATGTAGCGGCCGATATGGTTCTGCGTCTGCTCGGTCGTGATGAGCTCGACGACCAGCATCGCGAGTGTGTCGACGAACTCCTCGTGATCTTCGGGCCGAACGATGTGAGCGAGCAGCTCGAGCCGGTCGAGCTGTTGCGAAAGTCGCCTCGAGATACTCGTCATTCGAATCGACGTCCCCCACTCGGACCGTCTCGAGCGCAGCCGCCTGACGATTTCGCGGCAGTCTTCCATCGCGAACATGAGAGCCTGATAGGTCTCTTCGCTACCCCGCCCCACGCGATGGTCCTCGAGGAACGCGTGCGCCGCCAACGTGAGGTCGAGAAAGGGCGAATCGTAGTCTTCTACCTCAACGATTCGAGCGTTGATCTCTTCGTCGATCCCGAGTGCGCCAACGCGCTGGGCGAGGCCCTGAATGGCGGCGTCGATGTCGTCGTGGGGGTGTCCTAGATGGTCCTCGTCATCGACGAGGTAGTCGATGAGTCGAACCCACCGGCCGTGGTCGATCTCTGCGATCCATTTCCAGTCGTCGGGCTCGAGCACCAGGCGGAGTACGCCGCGCAGGTCATCGGGCTTTCGCGGCGTCGGGAGCGCTCGCTCGCCGAGCCGAGAGGTGAGTCCTTCCCAGAACGAACGGTGCGGAAGGATGCCGCTCTCCGCCAGAGAATGGACCATTCGAGTGCGGCTCAGAAACGTCCGGGAGACCTTTCGGACCCGTTCTACCAGCTCTTGATCGTGCTCGAGCGTGAGGATGAACGTGTCGAACCTCTCCCACGGCTCTTGGCCAGACTCGGGACGAACCAGATCCACCAGTCGCCGAAGCGTATCGGCGAACGTAGTCAGCTCGAAAATCTGAGAGATTTCGTTCCGCATTTAGGGAGTCCACAAGGCAAGAAAACTACTGCTGGAACAAGCACCTCTGCACAGGAATGCCCACGTCGGCCGCGACGAACAGATAGTACGTTCCGGAGCCAAGCGTAGGCACGCCTTCAGCCGGAACAACCTGAGTCGCGCCTTCGGGCACCTCACCGAACGTCACCGAACCAGAATCGAGCGGGTCGTCTTCGGGCGCAACATCGATGCGCCAAATCGTGCCGTCGGGTGTGTCGAGATTTGGTGGAACGGTCGGGCTGAGCGAGCCTTCTTCGAGGATGTAGATGTATCGCGCGGGCGCGGCTTCCCAGTGAACACCGCCACTTTCATCGATGCCCACGCCGTCCGGGCATTCCGATGGTTCGTAGTAGATCTGGTCGTAGAGCGGTCCACCAAATGGGTCAGCGTCTACGAAGTCCGCTTCGGAAAGTCCGCGGAACTCCAGCTCGGCGATGAAGAAGTCGCGCATCCGCTGTGGGTCGGTAGACGGAATGCCAGAGATTTCGCGATCGAAACCGTTGTTCTCGTCGGCCGGGAACGCACCGAGGGCCTCGGAATTCACCCAATTTGCCCCGAGGGCGAGCCCGGAGTCGTAGAATCCGTTCATGAAGTTGCCCGGCTGCTCGATGTCCCAGTTCGACGCGCCGTTGGGCGTGAGCGAGGTGGCATGGCAGCAGACGCAGGCGGTCGCTTCGATCTGCGATTTCACCCAGTCGAGCTCCGCTTTGTAGGTCGGGTCGTTTAGACGCTCGTCGGCCCGTTCGGCGTCGTCCGGGCGAGGGTAGGGCGCATACGGGCGCTGCGTCCGGACGACGTCGCAGCTCGCGTAGTCTTGGAATCTGCGGCCTTCTTCGGTGGCGCCACTGATGAGCTGCCAGGTGCAGACCTCTCCGTTGGGCCCATCGCCCACCGGTTCGCCATCGAGCGGTTCCGTGCAGATGAGTTCGGGCGGAATGAATACGTTCGACTGAGGTGCTGGCTGGGAGTCGTCGCAAGCGGCATTGGGCGCCCACATGCCGCCCACGAAGGTCTCGCATCCGAGCTTTGCGAAGCCGCACGCATCGGCCGTCCCGTACAGCGACATTACGACTTCGCCTTGCTCTGCTTCCACATTGCAAAGGCCTAGCACCTGCTCTTCGGCGCACGAACCCTCGACGAGTTCGCCCATCTGCTCGTCGCAGTCCGCACCCGCGGTCTGGTCGTCCCACTCGCCGAAGTACGTTCGGCACTCGGGGCCCTGCGAGAATGGATTGGTGTACTCACAGATCTGCGAAAACGCTGTCGGTGCTGGAGTCGTCGCGTTGATGCCGGTCGTCGCGTTCTCTGCGGTCGTGGCGTTGTTGGTGGACGTAGCGTTGTTTTCGCCGGACGTCTCGGCTTCACCCGCGCATGCGGCGAGGCTGATTGACGAGAGAGCTAGGAGTAGCTTGAGTCGCATACTTCACACCTTTGTTGGATTACGTAGGTGCTTTGATGCGGAAATTCGCACAAAGGAACGGTGCGAAGTTGTCGTGCGCTATCGCTCGTACAGTCCGCCGGTCCACTCGGTGCCCATGTTATCGTCGGTGATCGGTTCGAACCCTTCGACACGGTCGCGCAAGGCGTCGGTTGGCTCCCAAATCTTCGCGAAATGTTCGTCCCGATTCTCGAGCGGCTGGACGTTCTTCGTGGCCTCGACGATCGCGTCCGGGAGACCTCCATCCCCGCCTACGAAAAGGGGTTCACCCCATATCGTGTATCCCTGAAGTTGTCCGCGCCACCGTTCGTGGTCGGGTTCGATCGGTTGATTCGAAGCGATGGCGCACGTCTGGAATCGAGCGACGTGGTCCCATGTGTCGAACGCGGTCCGGAAGACCCGCTCCGAAGTCGTGGTGTTCCAGATGTAGACCCCGCCGGGGTTCAGCCTGGTGGCGATCAGGTCGTTGTACTCGCGCGAAAGCAGGTTCGATGAGAGGTTGCGCCAATTGTGCGAATAGTTCGCGACGACGGCGTCGAACTTCTCCTCTGGGTGGCGCGTGAGCCACTTGCGACCGTCGTCGATCACGATCTTCACCTTCGGATTCGTCAGCAATTCCGCGCTGGCCGAGTACTTCGGGAGGAGCTCCAGGTAGCCAGGGTTGATCTCGACGACCACCAACTCGTCGACATCGGGATGGTTAGCCACAACGGTTGCCCACGAGCCGGACGAGAGCCCGATCATCAACACGCGCTTGGGGTCGCGATGTACGAGCCCGAGCGCGTAGGCGCGCAAGATATGGTTGTCTTTGCCGGGAACGACGTTGAATCCGCCGTCATACACGCCACCGCCGTAGATGGTGTGCTCGGCGTCGACGGTGATGACGCCGTGCTTGTTCTCGATGACTTCGATGAACTCGCGGCCAATGTGCTCGTCTTGGAAGAGTAGGTGTTCCCAGTATCGGTCGAACAGGAACGGCTGCGCGAGGATTGCTGCGGCAACCATCGCGAGCGTGGCGGCAGTCGGAACGGCGACGGCTCGGCGGGACTCGAGTGTGGACGCGTAAAGCGCCAAAGCAGCCACCAGCCCGCCAACTACAAGGCCCATCGCGGTGTCGGCGAGGGTGAAGTGGTCGAGTATGATAACGCCGGTGAGCAGCGAGCCGAGAGTCGAGCCAACGATGTTGGCGCCATATACGAACGAAACGCGTTGGCCGGCTCGGGCGTCGGCGGACACTCCAAAAGCCGAAATGAGCGGGAATTGCGCGCCCAACATGGCCGAAGTGATGGTGACGAGGAGCAACCAGATAGCGAAATGGACTCCAGCGCCGGCGAGCCACCCAATTGCGCCAACAGTGGCGTAGGCCGCGAGGTTACTGCCGAGGACGAACCCGGCGATGTAGCGAAGAACGACTTCGGACGGCACGGCTTCGGCG
This sequence comes from uncultured Bradymonadales bacterium, assembly GCA_964384605.1. Classification (GTDB taxonomy): domain Bacteria; phylum Myxococcota_A; class Bradymonadia; order Bradymonadales; family Bradymonadaceae; genus CAYLMO01. The sequence continues at coordinate 12,140 of CAYLMO010000117.1, forward strand.
CGAGAACAGATGGTGTCGGCGACACGCGCGCCCAGGGCGATTCCAAGCAGATAGGCGCCGAGCAACATTGGAAACACAATCGCGGCGCCGGCGAGTCCGAACGAAATCGTGCGGTAGAGGAGGATTTCGTAGGATAGTGCGATGAAACCGCTGACGGCCGCCATTGTGAGTGTGATCGCAAACCTCATGCGTCACCTCGAGTCATGCGGTCGACGACGAAGACGACCACGGCGGCAGTGATGTTCGCCGCGGCTGCCACAGTGACCGAGCCGCTCATGCCGAACGCAGCGAAGAGGCCGAATGCGCCTACGAAGCATCCGATGGCTGAGCCCAGGGTGTTCACGTAGTAGAGCACGCCGACGGAGTGGCCGACGTTGTCCGTCTGGCGGACCAGGTAGGCTACGAGGACGGGCAGGGTCATGCCCATGAGGCCAACGGGTAATGCCACGCCAAAGAAGCTGACGACGTGAAGAACGAGCTCCGAAGCGTCGAGCGTGAGGTCTCGGAGTACTCGGAAGTATCCCAGTGAAACGAGCCCGAACAGGCCGATCGCCGCTTCAATTGCGGCGAAGACGGTAATGAGGTGGTTTGCGAACTTTCGCGAAAGCAGGCCGCCAACGAGGCTTCCGACCCCTAGGCCGAGCATGAAAGCGGAGACAACGATCGTCACGGACTCGTTGTCGCTTCCAAACATCGCGAAGACCGCGCGCTGCCACAGGATCTGATACAGGATTGCCGCCATGCCGCTCAGAAAGAAGACGGCGTAGCTTACGGGCGCTGGGAAGCGATCTCGGGACGTTGCGGCCATGCGGCGGAGTGTATGCCGTGAGTCGCCGATGACCAACTCCCAACCAACCGACACCCCCAAACACGTCCGGGAGACCTCGCCGCCGCAGTATTACTGGCGAAGCGTCGATCACCATTCGATCGTAGATTCAACGTTTGGCGCACTACCGCGGAGTCGGCGCCGGTTTGGACACGGTTGGGCGATTCTGGTGTACTGAGCCAATGCGCTCCCTACTCCTTACATTCGCCCTGGCCCTTCTTGCCGGCTGCGGCCTTAGTCATACCTCCGGTCAGTGCAAAGACTACCAACCGGCGAACTTCTGCTCGGATGACTACGTCTACGTTTGCGAGACCAACGATGATGGCTGCAAGCGCTGCGGTTGTGTTCCCGCGGAGGGTGAAAGCAAGCGGCCCGAGCCCGGATGGCCCGAAAAACGCTAGAGTTCGTGAGTGACCCCGAACTGGAAACACCCCGCAAAACCTAGCCCATC
>CAYLMO010000118.1:0-13396 GCA_964384605.1 uncultured Bradymonadales bacterium
GCCCATCCCCGCAACGCCCTACTCGTTACGCTGCTCTTGCTCCTTGCCAGCTGCGGCGGTGCCCAACCGACGCCGGCCGACCCGCTCGTCGACGACATGGTTTGGTCGACGGCCAATGCGCGAATGGAGCGCCACTTCGAGACGACGGCGCTCCCGGAGACATTCGACGTACCGATGGAAGCCCTGAAGTATCTGCTCGAGGGGAAGATCGCGAGCTATAACACGGCGCGGGACGCGTTCATCGCAATGTACGACACGAACGAGTTGTCGGTTCGCGCCGCGGCGACGCTCCGCGTCGGCCAGATCGACCTGAACTTCGGTTGCGAGCTCGCGATGATGGAGCCGCCGTCGGACTTCGGGCCAGTCGAACGGGACCTGGTGCGCGACACGATCGCGCAGAAGACGGCACCTTTTTTCTCGGGGAGCCGACGTCACCTCTCGCAGGCATCAAGGATGGGCGACGGGCCGTATGCTCGAGCTGCGATGGAGCTCATGAGTGGTTTTCCGAACACCAGTGAACCAGCCGCGCTCCGCTCATACTGCGCGAAGCACCAGTCCGCCTGGATGCGGAAGGCGGACCTACCTTTCGACGCGAGGATGGTTCGCGCCTGCGAGGCCGGCCTGGCATCGAGTTGCTATATCGCGTCCCTCTTGGTCAAGAACGAGCGGCTGGCGACCGACTACGCACAGCGCGCGTGCCTGGATGATGTTCCAGAGGCTTGCGGGAATGGTGGCGCAACGTGCGAGGGCGGCGACCCGGACGCCTGCTGGACCGAGGCGTCGCTCGTCGTGGCCGACAATCTCGAAGACTACACGCGCAGCTGCTACGGCGGCAGCGGGTTCGACTGCTTCCGCCGCGGCTTGCTGCTCGAACGCGAGGAAGAACTACTGACGGACTGCGCGAATGGCCCCCTTCCCGATGCCGAGAGCATCGACGGAGCGCGCCAAAAATGTACCGATGGCGATGTCCTTGGGTGTTTTCAGCTCGGTGTCGCGACGTACACGACTCCGCGAGAGCTCGAGCGGGCGCGAGACGGAGAGGGACTCATCCCGCCCAAGCTGAGTGGTTCTCGTGCCGAACGAACCAAAGCGTGCATCGAAGACAAGGACCGAATCGCGTGCGCGGAGCTGGCTGAGGCCTATCGTTCCGGCGGCGACTTTCCACGCAGCACCGTATGCGCGGCCCGCCTGCTGTTCCGCGCTTGCCGGCCCGGTGCCACCACCTGGTGCCCGTTGTTCAATCGATTCGAGAAGTAACGATGTTCGTCACCATCCAGTGCGTGTACTGCTTCGAGATGTGCGAAATCTTCGTCGAGCCCGACGTTCGCGGCTCGATGGTGCAGGACTGTGAGGTGTGCTGCCGGCCTTGGCAGCTCTACGTCAGTTGGGATGACGGTCAGCCGCACGTCGATGTCCAACGCGCACAGTAGTGGTTGGACCCTCGCCGTCGCCGACGAAGCCAGTCACCTCAGCGAGTAACCGCAAAGCCCACCACGGCGCTCGACCGAATCGGGGGGCTGTGCGACCATGACCGGACTTCCCAACTTGCGAAACGTCAGCGTTGTTGGTTACACCACTGACTCACGAGTCACCTACGACGAACTCGGCTATGGCGCACTCTACAACGTCCTCCGTATCAAACGCTTTTCGGCGTGAACTGGCAGACATCGTGGGCTCCGATCGGGTGTTGACGAGCTTCCCTGACCGCGTGGCCTACAACGCCGACTGCTGGCCCAGAGGAATCATCCTCACGCGTGGGCGAGAGCTGGGTCGCAACGTGCCGGCGGCGGTGGTGCAACCCAAAAATGAGCACGAGGTCTTGGCCCTCGTGCAATGGGCCCGAAAGACGTCGACCCCGATCGTCCCCTACGGTGCTGGGAGCGGCGTGTGCGGTGGCACCCTGGCCTCTCCCGAAGGCGTGGTGGTCGACATGAAGCGCCTGCGGCGTATCGTCGAGACCCGCGAAACCGACATGACGGCGCGCATCCAGTCGGGTGCGATCGGACAGCTCCTCGAGACCGAGCTCAACCGTCGAAAACTGACGCTCGGCCACTATCCGAGCTCGATCTACTGCTCGTCGTTCGGCGGCTGGGTGGCGGGGCGCGGCGCAGGGCAGTACTCGAGCCGATACGGCAAGATCGAAGACATGATCTGCTCGTTGCGCGTGGTGCTCGGCACTGGCGAAGTCGTCGAGACTGCGCCCGATCCGCTCGCGCAGAAACCGCGCTATCTGGTGCCCGACGCGGGACCGGACCTGACGCAGCTCATGGTCGGGAGCGAAGGCACGCTCGGCCTCATCACGGAAGGCACGGTGCGGATCGACCGTCTTCCGGAAAGGCGTATCTATCGAGGGTTCCAGTTCCACGACGTGAACACGGCGCTCGAGGCGATTCGCGAGATGATGCAGCAAGGGATTCGGCCGTCGGTGGTGCGACTGTACGACGCGTTCGATTCGTTGCTGGCACGGCGCGGAAGCGGCAAGAGCGACGTGGGCAACAGTCTGCGCGCGCGGGCGCTCACGGCGAAACTCTCGAGCCTGGCGATGGACGTATTGCCGGCCGGAGTGTTCTCCGAGGTGCAAGGCCGGATGAACGACGTGACTCGGGGTATCTTGAAGCGGGTGCTCGGCCAGCCGATGACGTTGAACGCAGTCATCGATATTTTGCCGAGCGACTGCTTGCTCATCGTCGGTTTCGAGGGCCATGACGATCTGGTCGAGGCCGAGGCATTCTGCGGCTTCGAGGTGCTCGAGCGCTACGGTGTCGACCTCGGGTCGGAGCCGGGCGAGCATTGGTATCAGCACCGGATGGACGTGTCGTACAAGCAGTCACCGATGTACGACGCGGGCGCGTTCGTCGACACGATGGAGGTGTCGACGACGTGGTCGAACCTTCCGCGACTCTACGACAGCGTGCGCCGCGCGCTCGCCCCGCACGTGCTGGTGATGGCGCACTTTAGCCACGTCTACAGCGAGGGGAGTTCGATCTACTTCACGTTCGCCGGATTTGGCGACGGTCTCGAAGACACGCTCGCAAGGTACAAAGCGACATGGCAGACCGGCCTCGACACCGTAGCCCGTGCAGGCGGCTCGATCGCCCACCATCACGGCGTCGGGCTCTCGAAATCGCCGTGGACGCACCATGACCACCCCGGCGGCCCCGGCCTGTTCGAGGCACTGAAGACCACGTTCGACCCGGACGGCATCCTGAACCCTGGCAAAGTGTATCCGCCCGCGGAGGCGTCATGAGGACGAAAGACAACGTCTCGAACACCTTCTATGAGAAGCGCGATCTGCCGGTCCCGTCGACGGAGTATTGGCCACAAGATGCGGGTGAGCTGCGCGAGATCATTCTAGATGCGGGCAAGCGTGACACACCGCGTCTGCTACTCGGCGACGGACAACACCTGCGCTCGGCGGTGATCGGCGAGCGATCGTTCGACGTCGTGCGCACGCAGCAGTGCAAACGGATCATATCAGTCGATCGAGAGTCGAAGATTGTACGGGTCGAAGCGGGGATTCGCTGGAGCGAACTGCAAGACGAGCTGTTGGAGCGGGGGCTGAGTCTGGCGCGGTACGCGCTCTATCCGTCGACCGCGACGGTGGGCGGCTTGTTGGCGCGACGGCATCCTGTTCATCGAGAGATGTGGGACGGCGACATTCGCACGCAGTGTTGCGCACTGTCGGCCGTGACGCCGCGCGATGACGACTACCGATATATCGCGGCGCCCCGAAAATCGGCCGGGCCAGACCTTCGCTACCTGCACGTGGGAGCCGAGGGTGTCTACGGTGCGATCTTGGACGCGACACTGATCGGCGCCCCGCCGACTGACGGACGTTTGTTCACGTGGCAACCCGAGAACGTGGCCGCGGCGCTCGAGATCGTCCGCACGATTCACGACGCCGGCGTGCGCACCAGCTGGGTGCACTACACGCATTTTGCGACGAAAGAGAACCCGCTGCGCGTGGCGGTTCACGGCCCCCCGCGCCTGCTCGAAGGCGTGGAGCGGGCGTTTGAGAAGGCCGCGCCGGGGTTCGAGGTTAGCGACAATGACGACGTCGAGACGACTCGTCGCTCACTGGAAGACAGCCACCCGGATCGCCGGTCACTTGCATCTTCGCGTCGCACCATTATGGCCGCATTCTCGCTCCACGACCTGCCCGACGCGATCGCCGCTCTCCCCGAGTCGGTCGAAGCGTTGGAGATTCCCTTTTGGACGCGTCACCGCGCGACCTGTTTCATCCGCTATCAGAAGGGGAAGACCAGCTCGGAACTTCCCGCCGCCGCAGCATCTCGCGCGCTCGTCTCGCGGCCCGTCATCGATGACGAAGCCGTACACTGGAGCGCGTGGAGCCAGACCCTGAAGTCGACCCTCGACCCCGACCGCCGCCTGGCGCTCGGACCGTGAAGACCATCGAGAAGCTATGAGTACCGAACTCGGACCATCGATCGACAAGGCCACGGCGTACTGCACGTACTGCCCGAAGTTGTGCCGGCATTCGTGCCCCGCCGCCGAGGCGGAGAACCGCGAGACCGTTACGCCGTGGGCGATGATGCGCCTACTGGAGATGGTCAAAGAAGGTACGGTCGAACCCAGCGAGGAGGTCGCCGAGATCTTCTTCCACTGCATGGGGTGTCGCGCCTGCCAGACGTGGTGCAAGCACAACAACGACGTGCCCGAAGCGATGTGGGCCGCTCGCGCGTGGATGCGTGATCTGGGCTACGTACCCGAGCTCATCGACGGCTTTTCCGACTTCTTCTTGGAGGAGAACTCGCCCCACCCCATCGGCGAGCCGCTGGCAGAGGTTTCTGTCGATCGGCCCGAAGACGTGTTCGACGAGAAGGGTGCGTTCGCGTTCTTCCCCGACTGCGAGACCCGATATCACTATCCCGAGCTGATCACGCGCACGGGCAAGCTGATGGAGAAGGTCCTCGGCGAGAAGGTTCGCTTGATGACTCGCGACGAGGGGCAAGGGCACTCGTGCTGCGGTTTTCCTCTCCTTTCGGCCGGCGACGAGGCAGGCTACGCGGCTTATCGCGAGGAGCTCAACACCACGTTCCGCGGGGTCGAGACGGTGTTCACCGACTGCGCGGCGTTTGCTTCGCTCTACCGCGAAGAAGGCTCGTTCGGATGGCGTGACGACGTCGAGGTGGTCCACATCATCGAGCTGTTGGCCGAATATGCGGACCAGTTCGAGGTCGAGAAGATTCCGGCGCGCGGTCTCATGCTGCACGACAGCTGCTTCGTCGGTCGTCACCTCGACCTGTACGACGCGACGCGAAAAGTCGCGGGTGCCCTGTGCGACGAGCTGCCGGCCGAGTTCTACCAGAACCGCGACAAGGCGCCGTGCTGCGGGGGACCGTCGCACTACCACGTGATCGCTCGAGAAGCGTCGGAGCGCGCCGCTTCGAACCGAATGGACCAGCTCGAGGCCGAGGGCGGCAGCGCGGTCGTTTGTGGCTCGGCGACGTGCAAGAAGGCGTTTCGGCGCGTACGCGACGAAGACGCTGCGATCGACATTTTGGAACTCGCTTGCCGCGCCTTTGGCGTCTAGGAGGGAGCGATGGCCGAGAGTTTCCGAACGTTTGTCGTCGCGAATCCCCGAGCCGGAGCCGGGCAAGTGGAGCGCGAGTGGGACGTGCTCGAGCGATTGCTTGCGGCGCGCCTGCCCGAGCTTGATTTCGCGTTCACCGAAGGCCCCGGCCACGCGACCTTGCTCACGCGCGAGGCTTTGCGAAACGGCTGGGAGATGGTCGTTTCGATCGGAGGCGACGGCACCAACAACGAGGTCATCAACGGATTCTTCGAGAAGCACAATCCCGACGAGGATTTCGCAGTCGAAGACGGATTCGTGAAGATGCTCAACTCGCCAGCACCGATCGCAGACGACGCGGTGCTCGGCTTCCTGCCGATGGGGACCGGCGGCGATTTCCGACGCACACTCGACCTGATGGGGTCACCGAAAGAGACCATCGATATCCTGGGCGGTCGCGACACTCGCACGATCGATGTGGGCGAGCTCGGATTCGTCGACCACGACGGAAAGCTCGCGGGCCGGTTCTTCCTGAACATCGCCGGCGGCGGCTTCAGCGGCCGAGTCGACCAGCTCGCCAACACGACCTGGAAAGGGCTCGGCGGAGGCATCAGCTTTCGTATCGCTTCGACCCGTGGTTGGGTGACCTGGAGCAACGCCGACCTCGAGGTCGTCATCGACGACGACGAGACGATTCGAATGCCGTTCTTCAACGTCGTCTGTGCGAACGGCGAGTATTTTGGGGGCGGAATGTGGGTCGCCAAGGGCGCCGAGATCGACGATGGCGAGTTCGATCTGGTCTTCATGGGCGACATGTCGAAGTGGCAGTCGGCAATCCTGATGGCCAAGATTTACGACGCGAAGCACTTCGCGATGCCGGACATCTTCCGGCGGACCGGAAAGAAACTCGCGGTGAAGAGCCACGTGAAGCGCCCAGTATTGCTCGACATCGATGGGGAGCAGCCGGGTCAGTTTCCGGCCACGTTCGCCGTTCGACCGGGGCAGCTTCGTATCAAAGTCTAGCGACCTACAACTACTGGAGAGGGAGTCCCGATGGGGATGTGGAGACCAGTCAGCCAAGAGCGAGCCAATGAACTCTGGGAGCTCTACTTCGAGAAAGGTCGGCCCGCATCGGCCGCAAAGGAACTACGCGACATCTACGAGCGGCACTTCTTTGCCGACGTCGCCAATTGGGACTTCGACCGAGACATGCTGCTGGGCATTCTGAGCGAGCCCGAGGTCGACCGAGGGACTATCTCGCTCATCTTCTGGCGCGCGAGTCCGGACTTCTTCCAGAGCTACGAGGAATCCGAGGTCCCGAACTACCAGAGAGATCTTTACGAGGTCGTCGTCGCCGCACGTGCACGCATGGAAGCGCGCGATTGGGCGAGCGAGGAGCTAGTCTACGACCCGATCAAAGACGGTCGAGGCGACCCGCCGCCTGCTGATGCGAAGTGGGAGATACCGCGCGAGTGGGCAAAACCGACGCCCGGCCGAAAGATGCCTGGCGCGTACACCCTCATGAAATAGCAATCACGGCCCGCAGTTCGGGTCGCTCGTCAACTCGACGTTCCGAACTTCGAGAGTGGTCTTCGTCGGGAGGTCACACGTGGAGTCGGGGGCGAACTCCGTGAACGCGATGCTAACCGGCAGGCGCGGTTCGCGCGGCAAACAGTAGGTAACCGGGGTCCAGTCTGCAGCCGCACTCAGGACGAATGGGTTGAATCTGGAGAGCGCCAGGGGCCGCAGATTGATGCCGTGTGTGCCGTCTTCGGTTGCGCGATATTCGAACGATACGGCCGTGAACTGTGGCAGCGGTGTGATCCACTGTTCCACCGTCGCAGCACCGCATGTTTGTTGGGCTTCGAGGCGGGCATAGGTCTCCCCCTCAGGTACTGCGGCCGTGGCCCCAGGACCGCTCACCGAGACATTCCACGTTTCGAAAATATCGGTCTGGAATGCCCCGTTGCGGACTTCGCCGGTGGGCCCGCATTCGGGTCGTTCCGTGAACCGTATGTCGTCAATGACCGCCTCGAACGGTTCACTCGCATTGCATTCCGCCGAGCCGGTCACCCTGAAGAGCAATTCTTCGGCTCGCCCCCACAGGTACGAGGGCAGGCAGATCGGCTGAACACCCGGTTCGAGATCGACGAGATATCGCTGCAGGGGGCCGAACCGAAGCTGTAACGGCGTGCCCGGCGTGGTGCGCTGCTCGAATTCGAGGGCGATCCCACTGTTCGGGTCGGAAGGCACCGGGGCTCGAACTTTCTGCTGCATCTGGGCGTTGGAGCAGCCGGTCCCGATGACGACGCTGACTTCGAGGTCTCCGTCGTTGTCACGGACGACGACGTCTCCGGTGCCTCCCTTGTTCACGAACCAACCGCGCGGGGCGTTGCCAGCAAAATCTTCTTCGAACTCGGGATTGGTGACGACTCCCGGCGAAGGACATGTCGCCGAGTCAGTTCGCTGGATTCGAAGTGACTCGATCGCCTCGGTAACGGTCCGCTCGTTGGTGTTGCGGCATGCATTCTCGTCGTACTCACGAACCCATACGGCAAGGTCGTTCTCGCCGCCGTATGCGCTGACGGGCAGGCAGAATGAGACGCTTCGCTCGGCCTGTTGCAACCCGAACGGTGTCGGAATCTGAATCACCGACTCGCCTGAACGGACGAAGAGAATCGATGAGGGTTCGCACTCGCCTAGGCCCGGGTCGTCGCAGAGATCGTATCGAAGGTCGACGGTGACGAGGAGCGGTCCGACGTCGTCGTACTCGCCCAACGAGATCGACTGTCTGGCGCCGCTTCCGCCGCGACTGCAGATCGCGTCGCGACCAAGCGTGAGGCCGTCGTCGAGGATTGCCCCGCCGAACGAACTCCACTCGCGTGAGTCCGTGAAGTCGGGATCTCGCGGGATCTGGCTCACGCACTCCGAGCCTTGGAGTCCAAGACCGGCCGGACACGGGTCGTCGCCGGCATCAGCTTCGCTCCCTGCGTCGACTTGTGCGTCGCTTCCGGCGTCGGAGACATGTCCCAAGTCGGGGAGACCCGAGTCTGGCGCCTCGACGGGAAGGTCGGGCTCGTCGTTGCTGACGGCTTCGCCGCTACACGACGCCGATGCGAACGCGCACGCGAGGAGTATGAGGGCTAGGAATCTCATGCACCTAGGATGACGCTTCGCGGCGCCAGAAACAAAAAAGCCGACCCGGAGAGGGTCGACTTTTCGAAGATGCGTGGGCATTGGACGACTATTCGTCGTCGCCGCCGCCGAGGACCAGACGGGTACGCGCGCGACGAAGTGCGGCGCGGTGTCGTTCCATGACGTCGTGTTCGATCTCTTCGCTGGTCGAGCGGGCCTCGAGTGCTTCGAGTTCCTTCTCGGCCGCCGCGAGAGCTTCGCGAGCTGCTGCGACGTCGATCTCGTCCACCCCGTCGCAGGCTTCCGTAAGGATGCTCACTCGGTTCGGGAGGATCTCGGCGAAGCCGCCCTCGATCACAAAGTTTCGCTCCGTACCGCCGTTGACGACGCGGAGTTCGCCGACGGCAAGCGCGGTGAGGAGGGGAAGGTGGCCCGGAAGGACCCCGATCTCGCCATTCTCGCCGGGGAGGATGACCGTCTCGGCCGTCTCGCTGAGCACGGCGCGCTCAGGAGTGACTACTTCGACCTGAATGTGTTCAGACATGCGTATCTCGCTTCTTTGACCGCGTCAGCGGCTCGTGAAGTCGCGTGGGTTTCAGTCTTCGGCGACGAGCTTCTCGTGCTTCTCGCGTGCTTCATCGAGCGAGCCGACGAGGTAGAAGGCCTGCTCGGTGAGGTCATCGACCTCGCCGCTGATGAGCGCTTTGAAGCCAGCGATGGTGTCTTCGAGCTTCACGAACTTGCCCTTCATGCCGGTGAACTGCTCGGCGACGAAGAACGGCTGCGAGAGGAACTTCTCGATCTTACGCGCGCGCTCGACGGTGAGCTTGTCTTCCTCGGAGAGTTCGTCCATGCCGAGGATGGCGATGATGTCCTGAAGCTCTTTGTAGCGCTGGAGCGTTTCCTGGACGGCACGTGCAGTGTCGTAGTGCTCGTCGCCGAGGACGTCGGCCGAGAGGATACGCGAGCTGGAGTCGAGCGGGTCGACAGCCGGGTAGATTGCTTTCGCGGCGAGTGCACGCGAGAGAACCGTGGTGGCGTCGAGGTGAGCGAACGTGGTCGCCGGGGCCGGGTCAGTAAGGTCATCTGCGGGGACGTAGATGGCCTGCACGGAGGTAATCGAGCCGGCTTTGGTCGAGGTGATGCGCTCCTGAAGCTGACCCATCTCGGTTGCCAGCGTCGGCTGGTAACCCACAGCAGACGGGATACGACCGAGAAGTGCGGACACCTCGGAACCTGCCTGCGTGAAGCGGAAGATGTTGTCGATGAAGAGGAGAACGTCGCGGTTCTCTTCGTCACGGAAGTACTCGGCGATGGTGAGTGCCGAGAGAGCGACGCGTGCGCGTGCTCCGGGCGGCTCGTTCATCTGACCGAAGACGAGCGCGCACTTCGACTTTTCCCAGTCGCCGTTCGGTGCGAGCACGCCGGATTCCATCATCTCGAAGTAGAGGTCGTTCCCTTCGCGGGTGCGCTCACCGACGCCGCCGAACACGGAGTAACCGCCGTGGCCGAGAGCAACGTTGTTGATGAGTTCCTGAATGAGAACGGTCTTGCCGACGCCGGCGCCGCCGAAGAGGCCGATCTTTCCGCCCTTGGCGTACGGTCCGAGAAGGTCGATGACCTTGATGCCGGTCTCGAACATTTCGGTCGAGGTGGCCTGGTCTTCGAACTTCGGTGCCGGACGGTGGATGGGCCAGCGAATCTCGGATTCGTGCGGCTTGATCACCTTGACGTTGGTCTTGGAGATCTTCTTCTCTTGGAGGTCGTGCACGTGCTCGAAAGCGCCGGTGCTTGCCTGCTCGTCGTTGCGGACGAGGACAGTGTATGCCGTGTCGCCTTCTTCCGAGAGGATGCCGCGGACGATGCTGCCGTCGTTGAGTTCGAAGACCTGGACTTCGTCAACGGGGTCGCCGGTGACGTTGAGGATTCGTCCGAGGACCTGTGGGCCGACCGGGACCGTGATGGCTTCACCGGTGTTCATGACCTTCATGCCGCGGACGAGGCCGTCGGTGGTGTCCATCGAGATGGCACGAACGACGCCTTCTCCGAGGTGCTGTGCGCACTCGAGGACGAGGTTCCACTCTTGGTCGGAGATTCCCGTGTTGCTGATGCGCAGGGCATTCATGATGGGCGGCACAGCGTTCGAAGGGAACGCGATGTCGACCACCGGTCCAATGACCTGAGTCACTTTTCCGAAGGTGCTCTCGTCGAGGTTCTTCTTTTCGACCGTTCCGGCGGTTTCCGTAGACATGTCGCTCTCTCTATCTTTCGATCAATCGATGATTCGTTGTGGCCGTGAGGCCTAAAATTTATCCGTTCAGTGCTTCGGCGCCCGAGACGATTTCGACGAGTTCCCTGGTGATGTAGGCCTGACGCGCTCGGTTGTACTGGAGCGTGAGGCTGTCGATCATGTCGGAAGCGTTGTTCGTCGCGCTGTCCATGGCGGTCATACGAGCGCCGTGTTCCGCGGCTTCGGCTTCGAGCAGTGCGCTCAGCACCTGCACCTCGATGTGCGAGGGGAGGAGCTTCGCGAGAAGGCTCTCTTCGTCGGGTTCGAAGATGTACTCGGACCCGCCTTCGAGGGCGTCGAGCTCTTCGCCTGCTTCGAGGTCTTCGACAGTCAGCGGCAGCAGGGGTTGGACCACCTGGTTGTACTGAATGGCCGAGATGAACTCGTTGTAGGCGAGGTGAACCTCGTCGAATTCGCCGTCGACGAAGGCCTGGATTGCGTCTTGTGCGACTTGTTTCGCGTTCGCGAAGGTGATGTCGCCGATGATGCCGTCGTAGTTGCCCCAGGTCTTGAACTCGTCGCCTTTGAAGGCCTGACGAGCCTTTCGTCCGAGGCAGCAGAGGTGGATCTCTTGTCCTCCTGCCTCACGGTCGCGGACGTAGCGCCGGACGGTGCGGAGGAGGTTGGAGTTGTATCCGCCACACAGACCGCGGTTCGAGCTGATGACGATCACCAGCGACTTGTCGCGGAGCTCGCGCTGCTCGAGGAGCGGGTGCGAGTCGGCTTCCACGCGTGACGAGAGGCTCGCGATGACCTGCGCCATCTTGACGGCGTAGGGGCGCGAAGCTTCTGCGGCTTCCTGCGCGCGGCGGAGTTTCGCGGCGGCGACCATCTTCATCGCGCTCGTGATCTTCCGCGTATTTTTGACCGTAGCGATACGCTTACGGATGTCCTTGAGACTCGGCATGAGTTCTCTCCCGTTACTCGGCGGCGGCTTCTTCTTGGCTAGCGCGGAAATCCTTCACGTAGGCTTCGATGATCTCGGCGCACTGCTTGGTGACGTCGGATCCCCAATCGCCTTTGCTACCTTTGCCGAACTTGCCGTCGCCTTTGATCTTGTCCCAGATCTCGGGGTCTTTGCCTTCGGCGAAGTCGTAGAATCCGGCTTCGAAGTCGCGGAGTTGTCCGACTTCGAATTCCATCAGGTAGCCGTTGTTTCCAGCGAAGATGATGAACGCCTGCTTGGCGACATCGAGCGGCTGGTACTGCGGCTGCTTGAGGATCTCGACGAGACGCTCGCCCTTCTTGAGCTGACGCTGAGTGGCGGCGTCGAGGTCCGAAGCGAACTGCGAGAAGGCTTCGAGCTCGCGATACTGTGCGAGGTCGAGCTTGAGCGTACCAGCGACGTTCTTCATCGCTTTGATTTGAGCGGCACCACCGACGCGGGAGACCGAGATACCGACGTTGATCGCCGGGCGGACACCTGCGTTGAAGAGGTCGGTCTCGAGGAAGATCTGACCGTCGGTGATCGAAATCACGTTGGTCGGGATGTACGCCGAGACGTCACCAGCCTGGGTTTCGATGATCGGCAGTGCCGTCAGCGAGCCGGCGCCTTCAGCGTCGGACATCTTGGCGGCGCGCTCGAGCAGGCGGCTGTGAACGTAGAAGACGTCTCCCGGGTATGCCTCGCGGCCCGGCGGGCGGCGGAGCAGGAGCGAGAGCTGACGGTATGCGACAGCCTGCTTGGAGAGGTCATCGTAAATGATGAGTGCGTGCTGAGCGTTGTCGCGGAAGTACTCGCCCATTGCCACACCGGCGTACGGTGCGAGGTACTGGAGCGGAGCCGATTCCGACGCGGTTGCCGACACGATGATCGTATAGTCGAGGGCGCCCGCCTGGCGGAGCTTCTCGACGACCTGTGCGACCGTGGAGTCTTTCTGACCGATGGCGACGTAGACGCATTTCACGTCCTGGTCGGCCTGGTTGATGATCGTGTCGATTGCGACAGCGGTCTTACCGGTCTGGCGGTCACCAATGATGAGCTCGCGCTGACCACGGCCGATTGGGACCATGGAGTCGATGGCTTTGAGGCCGGTCTGGAGCGGCTCGTGGACCGACTTACGAGCGATGATGCCCGGAGCCTTGACCTCGATACGACGGCGTTCGTCGGTCTCGATGGGGCCCTTTCCGTCGAGCGGCTGGCCGAGCGCGTTGACGACGCGGCCGAGCAGTGCGGGACCAACGGGAACGTCGACGATGGTGTCGGTACGCTTGACGTCGTCACCCTCGACAATCTTGGTGTCGTCACCGAGCAGTGCGGCACCAACGTTGTCTTCCTCGAGGTTGAGGACCATGCCGTACACGTTGTGCGGGAACTCGAGGAGCTCACCGGCCATAGCCGACTCGAGGCCGTAGATACGTGCGATACCGTCACCAACGGAGATGACGCTGCCCGTCTCGCTGACCTCGACCTTCTGGTCGTAGTTCTCGATCTGGTT
>CAYLMO010000119.1:0-13335 GCA_964384605.1 uncultured Bradymonadales bacterium
GGCTTGGTGCCAACGCCACCTCCCGGGGTGGTTGCGCCTTGCACGACCCACCATCGAAGCATCCTCGCACATCTCCCAATGACGGCTTGGTGCCAACGCCACCACCCCGGGGTGGCGCTCTCACTCGCTATCGCTCGTGTTCGTCTGACCCCAGGCTACTCGCCCAGGTCGCCCCACATCCTGAGCTTCTCGTCGAGTAGCCCCTCTGGCCAATCGGGGCGCCCCCACGCAGCGCGCAAAGGAGGTGAAAGGGCCTCGGCGAGTAGCCCGGGGTCAGACGAGTGCAAAGTGCGAAGCACTTGCACGAGCGCCACCCCGGGTAGGTCGCGCCTAGCACGAGCCACCATTAGGAGCATCTTCGCGAACCTCCCAATGAGCTTCGCTCGTTTCTGGTTTCTGGTTCCTAGTCTACAGGTCGGGCACAGGCGCCTCGATCATCCAGATGCCATGACCGCAGGAATCTCGCTGCTCTGACCACCCAGAAACCACCAGCGAACGAGTAACCAGAAACCAGAAACGCGCCCGCCCGCGCCTCACAGTCACTCGCCGAGCGCGGAAAGCGGAAAGCGGAAAGCGGAAAGAAGATCGCCTACCCGCGCAGCCGATCCAGAGGTCCCGAACAGTACGCCGGATTCCCAAACGTATTCGTCTCCACGCCCATCGCATTCGCCAGCGACACCAGCAGGTTGTTGTGCGGATCCGCGTTGTAGCGAAGGTACCGCCCCGTCTTGAAGTAGTCGCCGCAGCTGCCTGCGAGGATGTACGGCACGTCGTTACGCGTGTGCGAGTTGCCTTTTCCGAGCTCGTTGCACCAGACGATGATCGTGTTGTCGAGCATCGTCCCGTCGCCCTCGGGAATCGCCTTCATCTTGTCGACCAGGTACTTGAACTTGCGCGCGTACCACTGGTTGATCTTCACCAGCTTCTCGACCGCGTCCATGTTGCCATCGGACTCGTGCGACAAGTCGTGGTGACGGTCCGTCACGTCGGCCCACGGGTGCGAAATGTTCGACACCGAGCGGCTCCATTGCAGCGTCGCAACGCGCGTCAGATTGCACGCGAACGCCATCACGATGAGGTCCATCATCGCGTCGCCAGTCTGCTCGAAGTTCTCGTCGCGGCCCGGGTCGAACGCCTGGCCCAGCTGCGGTGCCGCGCAGTTCGCGCCAAACGCGCTCGGGCTCGTCAACGACTGCTCGACCTCACGGATCGATTGGAAATGCTGCTCGATCCGCTGCTTGTCGGCCGCTCCCACCTTGTTCTTGAACCGCTCCACGTCCGCCGCGACGAAGTCGAGCACCGACTTCTTCTGCTCCCGAATCACGGCCAGTTGCTCGGCCGACATGTCGAGGTCACCGAAGGCGTTGTCGAACAAGTCGAACGGGTTCTCTCGAGGGTTCACCGGCTGGTCGGCGCCCGTGTAGCTCATGCGCGACCAGTTGTTGCTCCCTCCCGTCTTCACCCCCAACGTGAGCGTCTTGTACTTCTCGCCGTTGTGCACCTGATTGGCGATGTATTGGTCGATCGAGATGCCGCCGGCGTAGCCCGACGTGCCTGCGTTTCCACCGCCTTGGAACGGCCCGGGCAAAAGCTCCGTGCCCGTGAGCATGTGGCCCATCCCCTTCTGGTGACCATCGCCAATACCGTTGCGCGTCGAGATCATATCGACGCCCTGCAGCACGAGCAGGTCCTCTTTGATCGGCTCGAGCGGCCGCAAGATGTCGTTCTCGCGGAAGCTCCAGTTGTTCTCGTCACCCTGCGGCTCCCACCGGAACGGCACGGTCCCGTTAGCCGAGAACATGATCACCACACGCTTCGGAAACTCGCCGTTCTCCTGCGCGAAGACTTCGTTGGGCAGCACGGGCAACAGCGCCGACGAGGCAACTCCAGCACCGAGACCTTTGAGGAACGTTCGTCGATTCAGCTTCATTGTTCGTCTCCGGTGCGGCCGTACAGGAATGCGTCCGAGGTCGCGATGGCGACCAGCGCCTCGCGGATGTTGCCGTTCGATTCTTCCATGGCGGTCTCGATTTGGTGAATCGAGCAGCTGTCTTTGTCGACATCTTCCATGCGTCCAAGGGCGTATCGAAGGAACTGCTTCGACACGCAGGCTTGCACTTCCGGAGCCGCGGCCAGCTTGCCGGCGAGCTCTGCGGCGCCGTTGACTGGCCCGTTGAGGTCGCGCGTCGCGATGATATCCGAGCTGCCGTGCACCGGGTTGCCGTGCTCGTCCTGCTCCACCCATCGGCCGAGCTCGTCGAAGTTCTCGAACGTCAGGCCCATCGGATCGAGTTGCGCGTGACAGCCACCGCACTGCGAGTGCGCCATGCGGTCTTCCGATTTGCTGCGTTCCGACTGACCTTCGAAGGTTGTCGGCGGATTCTCCAGCACGTCCGGCGGATCAGCCGGTCGCCCGCAGAAGAACGCCTGACGCACGAACATGCCGCGGTGCACCGGTGCCGCGCCGTACCCGTGCTTCGCGAGCACGGCCGGCTGCGTCAGGATTCCCGCTCGATTCGCACCGAGCGTCACTCGCGTGAGTCCGCCATCTTCACTCGCCTCCACGCCGTAGAGCGCTGCGGTTTCGGCGTCCACGAAGCTGTAGTCAGCGGTCAGAAGGGTCTCGAGCGTGCCGTCGCCTTCCCACAGCACGTGGTCGATGAACGCGCGAGTTTCGGCCTCCATCGATGCCTGAAGCTCCGGCGTGAAGGCGGGGTCGTCTTTGCTGATCGTGTGGAATCCGTCCATGCGCAGCCACTTCATCGCAACGTCGTTCAGCGTTTCGCGAGCGCGGTCGTCTTGGAGCATGCGGCGCGCCTGCGCCTCGACCGTTTCCGGACTCTCGGAAAGCTCGCCAGCTGCGGCTGCGTCCCAGAGCTCTTGGTCGGGAATCGAGCCCCACAGGAAGAAGCTCAAGCGATGCGCGACCTGGAAGTCATCGAGCCCGACCACCGGGTTCGCGCCCTCGACGAAGTCGCCGCGGTACAAGAATTCGGGGTGCTGCAGGATGGCTTCGATCGTCATCCGCAGCGCGGTGTCCGAGCCGTGCGCCGTCGCGGCAGATGCGTAGAACACGTTGAAGCGCTGAGCTTCGGTTTGCGTGAGCGGCCGGCGGAACGCGCGTGCGGCGATGTCGTTCACGAACTGGGTCGAGCACTGATCTTCGTTTGCGCCCGAGCAGTCGCGCACGCTGTCGATGTTGTTCACGACCCGGCCCGCGATGGTCTCGGCGGCGCCCTGGTATTGCTCGGCGACCAATTTGTCGACGGCCGCGAGGATGTTGGCGTCGAATCCGGCGACCTTCTCGTCGGCGGCGAAGGTCTGCTCTTCGAACCCGATTCCGGGGAAGAGGTCGCCCACAACGCGATTGTACTCGTCTTCGGTGAGGCGTTTGAGCGGTGCCTTCTCGGTGTTGATGTATCGACAAACGTCTTCAACCTCACCGCCGCCGGGGCGCATGACCCCGCCATTGCCGCCTGGAACGGCGACCACATCCTGAGGATCATTGGCGGTGATGTTGATCTCGCCCTGGCAGCCCCATGCACCCACGAGGAGCGCTGCGGCTGTGAGATGTGCGAAGTAGCGTTGGATCATCACGGTCTCGTCCATTGTGGCATCTGCGCCGCGGCACTCATGCCACATGTGTGGCATGAACCCCGCGCCTCACCCGATCGTGAGGCTCTTATCTGCGCGTTGCGTGCTCGCGCGGATAATGGTGCACGGATCGATCCAAAATTGCCCGATGAATCAATTTGCCGGACCCAAGTCTACCATCTACCGTAACGCAAACACTGTTACGAAAACGCCCGCAATTTGCGGGAGATACGCTCTCAAGGACAAAACATGCGCCGAATCCTCATCCTCGCTCTCTTCGCCGTGCCCATGGTGGCCTGCAGCTCCGCTCCTGTTGCCGACGAGCCGGTCGAAACGACACCGGTCGACGCCGACGAGTCCGTCTCGAACACGGACAACACCGAGACCCCCGCAACCTCCGAAGCCGCCGGCCCGCCTTGTGAACAGGAAATCGCGCTCACCTGCCCCGAGGGCCAGATCGACGGATGCCTCAAGACCGACCCGGCGAATGGCGCGACCTCGGTCACGACGGTCCACGTCTGCATCCAAGACCTCGAGTGGGCGAGCTATCAGACGCCTTGCTCGCAAGAGATTGCCCAGGAGTGTGGCGAAGGGATGACCGACGCCTGCTTGCTGACGCCGGCGCCGGCAGATGTTCATGTGTGCGTTGCCACTCCCTGAAACGGCAATGCGCTCAGCGAGCTTTCAAGCGCCCGAGAGCTCTTTCGATGCCGCGAGAAGCTCGTAGGCGCTCGACCACACACATGCCCCTGCGCTAGTCTGAAGTGTCCAGAACGCAAAAAGGGGGGGCCTGTGCCACATTCTGAATCTGACGCGGTCGAGATTGCGAGGCGTTCGGTCGCCCGCCGGTACTGGTTGCGGCCGCCATTTCGAGCCATCGTCACGAACGTCGATTCCGACGCCAGGCGCTATGCCCGCACGCTCACGAGAATCGTTCGATACCAAGTCGAGTGGGACGCCGAACCCTACAGCGGCCGCAAGAAATTGGACGTCGTCCCGGTGGCGCCAGGTGAGGTTTCCCCGCTGACCCAAGAGAGTCCGGGAGACCTTCGAGACCGCTCTGAGCACTTCGCAACCTGCGGCGGCTGCCATGGCCAAAAGAAAGTGATGTGTTCCACATGTTCGGGGCACGGCCGCCTCCGCTGCGGTCAGTGCCGCGGTTCAGGGAACCAGCGAAGCGAGAAAACTGGGAAGATCATCAACTGTCGGTCGTGCCGAGGCCGCGGGGATGTCGACTGTTCCAATTGCTCCAAAGGAAAAGTGCAGTGTTGGACCTGCTCCGGTACCGGCAAGCTTCGAAAGTGGCTCGTGGTTCGGGACTACTCTCGCGACGAAGTGCTGGTATCGCCTCAAGGCACGCACCTATCGGGGCACGATGGAATCGCAGAAGCGAGCAATCGTGCTCAGTCGGCCCACGGCGTCGTTCTCCTCTCGACCGCTGAAGCTCAGGGTTTGCTCAACAAGGCCGACATGTCGGCAACCATTCTTGGTGACGGAGTTCCAACTTCGGTCGACCAGCTCCAGCCCGCTGTCGATTCCACTTGCGAGGTGGTCACACGACAAAAGCTGGAAAGCTATCTCGCTCAAATCTGGACCGTCGAATTCGCAGCTTCGGGGCGACAAGGCCACCTCACACACATCGAGGGTCTTCCTAACCCAGTAGACGCCGACCTCTCCCCGATCATCTCGTGGCGACGATGGCTCGCCGTTTCTAGCGTGTTGGCTCTGTCGGCGGTCTTCTTTGCCTGGGTAATGTTCTACGGGCGGGACCCTGCTTACTTCTCAAGATCGTCCTTTCTGCTGCCCTTCTTGATGGCCGCAACCGTCGCTGCTTCAAGCTTCGTCGCAGCAATCGCCGTTTGGCGTGTCGACCCGCGCTTAGAGAGTTGGCGCAAACACGCGATTGGCGCCGTCGGAACTTCAGCCGGAGCGCTGGTCTCCGCCGCAGTACTCTTCTTCGCGAGCGTGCCCACGGCCGCAGACGTTCAAGAGTTTGCCGCTGCCGGTAACTTGCGGGAGGCGAAGGCCGAGCTCGCCGCCTTGAAACGCTCGGGCGAAGTTGGCCCGGACATCGAAGAAGCCAAGTCTGCTTTCAGTGACGCAAGACGCGAAAACGACCTCGACCTGGTGGAGGACCATCTCAAACGCCAGGAGCACCAAGAAGCCGCGCGGGAGTTGGACAAGATCGTCGCAGCCTACGGCTCGACGAAGCGTGTCGAAGAACTTCGCGACGTTGCGCAAAAGCAACTCACTGCCCAGAAAAAGTCCGATGCCGAGAGGGTAGTGAAGACCGCCTTGGCCAATGTCGAAGCGGCCGAAGCTGCGCTCGAAACTCAGGCATGGAGAGATGCGGCTTCGACTACAAACCGAATCCTCGAAGGTGACTTCGCCAAGATCGAACCAGATTTTCGCGACAAGGCCTACGACGAAGCCCTCGCTCGAGCCAATGCCGTGGCCATCGCGGCCGCTCCGAAGGTTGCGGACCTCGACCTCGACGATGCTGAGCGACTCGCCAACGAAGCACGGGCAGAAAAGAGCCTCGACCTCGCCGCTCGGAAGGTCTCCCTCGCTCAGGAAACGCTGGCGAAGGTCGACGAGGGAGTCATCCCTGAGCGGCGAGCAAGGGTGGCGAAACGGGTCGAACGAGTCGCTTCTCGAGTGGAGAAGAAGCAGAAAGCCGCGCAAGACGCGCGCCTTCGAGAGATGGAGCGGGAGCAAAAGCGTGAGGAATCGAGGCGACGTGCGGAAGAGCGTCGAATCGAGCGAGCGCGAAAGGCTGAAGAGCGTCGAGCAGCACGCCGAGCGAGGTGCTGCAAGATCTGCACGAAAGGCAAAGCCTGCGGCGATAGCTGCATCTCCCGTAGCTACACCTGCAGGAAAGGTCCCGGCTGCGCCTGCGACGGGTAACCCGTCGCACCTCGCGAAGCGAACGAACCTCGCGCAGCGAACGAACCTCGCGAAGCGAACAAACCTCGCGTAGCGAACCGCCCCGCCTCGCGTGTACCATCGAGGCTAGAGCCCCCTAGCCCCGAACACCTTGGTCCAACGCACCCCGACCGCCGGAGGCTGCCGAATCGGCCGCCTCCTCGGCACCGGCGGCATGGCCGCCGTCTTCGAAGCCACGCACGTCGCGTCGGGCGAAGACGTTGCGATCAAGCTCATGCACCGCAAGCTGAGCGACCGCGACCGCGACGCCTTCGCCCGCGAAGTCCGCGCCATCGCTCGACTCGACCACCCCGGAATCATCGGCATCCTCGACGCCGGCGAGCTCGACCGACCGCTCAAAGTCGGCCAGCGAGAGTTCGACATCGGCGCACCATACCTCGTCATGGAGCTGGCGAACGGCGGCGTGTTCGGAGCCCGCGGCGGCATCCAATCTTGGGCCGACGCCCGGCGCGTCCTCATCCAGGTGCTCGATTCACTCGCCCACGCACACGCCCTCGGCATCGTCCACCGCGACATCAAGCCCGGGAACCTCCTCGTTCAAGACGGCCGCTGCGTCCTCTCCGACTTCGGCATCGTCAGGCTGGGCGAGGGCTCGAACCTCGAAGAGACCAACCGCATCGTCGGCACCCCGGCCTTCATGGCGCCCGAACAAATCCGCGCGCAAGTCCTCGCCCAGGGCCCCTGGACCGACCTCTACTCCGTCGGCGTACTCGCCTGGGACATGGTCACCGCGAGTCGGCCCTACGAAGGCAATCATCGCGAGATGCTGCGCGCCCATCTGCACGATCCGCTACCCGAACTCACGCCCCGTTTCGCCATCCCGAAGGGCCTCGAAAAGTGGCTCCACACGATGCTCGCAAAGACCCCGAGGTCGCGATTCCAACGGGCATCTGACGCGGCCTACGCGCTCCACGCCCTCGGCGCACCGACCCTCGAAGGCACCAACGTCGCCGCGCCCGATGAGGACCTCCCTACCGAAACGCTGGTGTTCGAGAACGACACCATCAGCACCGACGATTGGCAACGCCTCGAGTTCGAGTCGGTCGCGGGCGTGGATACACTCCCCGCGATGGTCTTGCCGTCGGTCCCCGAAATCTGGCAACGCCCCGGAAAGCGCGGCCAACGACGACTCGCCAACGCCGGACTGGGGCTGTTCGGACTGCGCTCGATCCCGCTCGTCGACCGCGAGTCGGAACGTTCGGCAATCTGGCGCGAACTCATCGAAGCCGCCCGCCACAACGAACCCCGCTGCGTGGTCTTGTCAGGCCCAAGTGGACTCGGAAAGTCCCGCCTCGCCGAGTGGGTGGCGAGGCGCGCACACGAGCTGGGGTGCGCGGAGGTGCTGCATGCGGCGCTCTCCGAGCAAGACAGCCCGAGTTCCGGACTTGCGCGACTGCTCTCGCGCTTCTTCGGCACACGAAAGCTCGAAGGCGCGGCGGTCCGCGAGCGCATCGACGAGTGCCTCGAACACCACCGATTCAGCTCCGAACTCGACGCGGAGACATTCGCAGACATCGCGGCTCGCAGCGTGCCAAAATCGTCGCAGCCGCTCATCATCGAGAACAACCTCGACGTCCAACAATTCGCTGCCGTCGCCAGGCTCATCACCCACCTCTCGATGGCGCGACCCGTCGTCGTTTGGATCGACGATGCCATCCCCGGCGGCGACCTCGCCCGCTTCGTGGCGACCGCGCTGCGGGGCGCAGTGCGCGGGCCGGCGCTCTTTGTGCTCACCGAGCGAGGCGGCGCTGACTCGCAGCGACTGCTCCACGAGCTCGAGGACGCGAAGAACCTGACTCGGATTGAAGTCGGGCCGCTCACGCCGACCTACGTTCGGTCCCTCGCCGCAACCACGATGGGTTTGGAGCCGACCCTCTCGGACCTCGTCGCCGCCAACTCGAGCGGCTCCCCGCTGAACGCCATCCAGATGATCGCCGACTGGGTCGAACGAAACGACTTGGTGGTGGGGCCGGGCGGTTATCAGCTGCGCGTCGGATCGATAGAGCGCACGGGGTCCCACACGATCGCCGACGTCTGGGTGGCGCGTCTGCAGAACGCCTTCCGGACCTGTGGATTCGCGCCCGACCGCGGCGAGCATGCGATGAAACTGGCGGCATTGCTTGGGCGGCGCCTGTCGTACGCCCGATGGTCGGTCGCCACCGCGTTCCCTGAGCCCGAGCTGCGCGCGCTCGGCCGCGCGCTCTTCTCGGCGGGCCTGGCCACCCCAACGCAAGACGGCGTGCTATTGGCGTTCGAGACACTCCGTCAGGCCATCCTCGCCGCGCAGACCGAGTCCGAAACTCGACGCCGCCATCACCTCGCCTGCGCCTATGCTCTCGAACACGTCCACGAACCCGGCGAGGACGAAGCGATTCGCCTGCAGCGAGTGTCGTATCACCTCGAAGAGGCCGGCAATCTGCACGATTCCCTGCAGCATCTGCTCGACGCGCTCGAGCTCTTCGCCCGTCGTTTCGAGACCGTCCGGGCGACCGAATTGGCGACGTCGGCCGATCGCCTCATCGACGCACTAGGACTGCCCGAACACTCCGAAGAGGTCATTCGCCTCGGCCTCGAACGCGCAAACATGCTCGCGCTCCAGAAAGCCTACGAAGAGGCGCGCAGCCTCGCCACGAGTTGCCTCGAGAAGGCCCGCCACGCACGGCTGCGCGAGCTCGAAGCGCGCGCTCTCGTCACGATCAGCAACACGATGTTCAACGCCTCGGTTTCGTCGGTGAACGACCGCCGCGACGAGGCAATCGAGCTCGGCGAGCGTGCCACCGAACTATACCTGGCGATCGGCGACGAAGAGGGCGCCTCGCGCGCGCTCCTGACGTGTTCGTATGCCCACCTGCAGTGCGGGAGGACCGACGAAGCTGCCGAATCGACCCGTCGCGCCATCCAGATGACCACCGAAAATCCCCTCGGCCTCGCGCTTGCGCACTACCTCCTCGGTACGGTCGAACGCGCCCGCGGCAACGACGACGAAGCGCTCTTCCAGTACGACGAGGCCATCGACATCAGCCTCGCCAGCGGCGTGCGCCTGCTGCTCGCCGGTGCCTACAACGGACGCGGCGACATCCTGCGGTTTCGGGGCGATGTGGCAGAAGCCATCCGCTCGTACCAAGACGCGATCCTGCTGTGGGAGAACCTCGGCTCACCAAACGTGAGCGTGGGCCGAATCAACGCGGCGCTGGCGCACATCACGGTCGAGGACTACGCCAGCGCGCGCGCCGAACTCGCGCCGGTCCTCGCGACACGCGGCAAGGACCCCGGCTACGAGGTCGTATTCGCGGAGACGTTCATGCTCCCGTGCCTCGCGGCGGCGGGCGAGTCGGAGGCGTACGACGAGCAGTGGGCGAGCGCGACGGAGTCGCTGGAGCGGCTGGGGATTGCCGACCGGGACATCATCACGACGTTCGAGCACGTGAGTCGGCTGTGGCGTGCGCGGGGTGATGAGGCGAGGGCGCGGGCTGCGGAGGCCGCGGCTGCGGGGCAGCGGGCGAAGTTGGGTGGGTAGGGGTTGCTCGGATCGCGGCGACGGCGCATCCTGGCGGCAGCCGAATCCAAAACTCCTCTTGGGGGCCAAGTGCCAAAGACAAAACTGAGCGAAGGTCTCTACGACCTCATCGTGGACCAAGAGGTTTCAGAAGGCCTGGCGGAACTCGCCGAAGGTCTCGATGCGTCGGTCGACACTCCAAGCGCGGAGTTGCTCGCCGAGCGCCTCGCCGCGCACTTGAAGCCGATGCTTCGGAGGGCGTTTCTTTCGAAGGCGGGAGATGGCACCGACGAAGTTCTGCGCCTTGCGAATGAACTCGTTGCGACGCTGGTCGAATCGACGCCGAGCGCCGGTGTGGAGCCTCAGGACCAATTCGTCTCGCCGGCACAGCGCCTCATGGCGATCAAGCGCTTGTCCGAGACGATGGGCTCAGACGAAGTGATTCGCCCCATCCTCCCGCTCACTGCGTCTGACCTGCTCGTAAACGGTCGACAAGACCTTCGAATTGGCTCCGAGCTCAAGCGTGAGCTCGCCTCGGCCGACCGGGTCGATCTCTTATGCGCGTTCCTAAAGTTCAGTGGCATCAGCGTGATTCGCAAGGAGCTGGAGGCGTTCCTGGCTCGCCGCCCGGATGGGCTTCGAATCCTGACCACGACCTACATGGGAGCGACCGAAAACCGGGCGGTGAAGGAGCTTCTAGAGATGGGGGCACAGCTCCGAATCTCGTACAACAACAAGACGACTCGGCTTCACGCGAAGGCGTGGTTGTTTCACCGCGAGTCGGGTTTCTCGACGGCGTACATCGGTTCCTCCAATCTCTCGGCCGCTGCATTGCTGGACGGCCTTGAGTGGAACGTTCGCGTGTCGGCGAAGGAGAACCCGGGGATCATTGCGCGTTTCGAGTCGACGTTCGAGCAGTATTGGAACGACGTCGAGTTCGAGGAGTACGACCCGGAACAGTTCAAGGCGGCGTACAAGTCACAGGCAGGAGAGGTCGCCGAGGACTACATTGCGGCGCTCAAGATTCGACCTTATCCGCACCAGACGGAAATCCTCGATGACCTCGCGGCGGAGCGGCAGGCGGGCCACACCAGGAACCTGGTCGTTTCTGCGACCGGTACAGGCAAGACCGTAACGGCTGCACTCGACTTCAAAAGACTGTGGAAGGAACACGGGCCGTTGAAACTCCTGTTCGTCGCGCACCGAAAGGAGATTCTGCGTCAAAGCCGCGCCACATTTCGGGCTGCAATGAGCGATCCGTCGTTCGGAGAGTTGCTGGTCGGCCGCTACAAACCGGATTTCGGCGACCACATATTCGCGAGCATCCAGAGCCTGCACGAAAAGCAGCTCAAGACGTTTGAGCCGGACGCCTACGACGTCGTGATCGTCGATGAGTTCCACCACGCCGCGGCACCTTCGTATGAGCGGCTCCTCAACTACGTGAAGCCTCGATTTCTTCTCGGTCTCACGGCCACACCCGAACGAGCAGATGGCAAGACAGTCCTCGACTGGTTCGACTACCGGGTCGCTTCCGAGATTCGGCTCTGGAAAGCGCTCGATCGCGGGCTTTTGGCGCCGTTCCAGTACTTCGGCGTCGGCGACGAGACCGACCTGTCGTCGGTGACGTTTGCCGCTGGTGGCTACAATGCAAAGGAGCTCGAGAGTGTCCTGACTGGTGACGGAATGCGAGCACTTCGCATTCGACAGGCGGTCCAGAGATATGTCGCCGAGCCAACCCAAATGCGGGCGATCGGCTTTTGTGTCGGATTGAAACACGCCGCGCAAATGGCCTCAGCGTTTCGTCAGGCCGGACTCCATGCCTGCGCTGTTGCGGGTACGCCGCCGAAAGAGAATGGAGAGGTTGTGGAACCGTTCCTCGACCGAGACGAGGCGCTCCGCGGCCTTCGGGATGGCAAAATCCAGTGCGTGTTCGCGGTCGACCTTTTCAACGAGGGCGTCGATGTGCCGTCGATCGATACCGTCCTGTTCCTTCGACCAACGGCGAGCGCGACCATCTTCCTGCAGCAGCTGGGACGTGGACTTCGACACTGCGACGGAAAGTCCCATTTGACCGTGCTCGATTTCATCGGGAACGCGAACCGCAAGTACCGGTTCGATGTGAAGTTCAAAGCGCTCACCGGCGGCACACGTCGAGAAGTGCTTCGGCAGGTGGAAGACGACTTCCCGTACCTGCCTCCCGGCTGCGAGATCACGCTCGATCGACAGGCTCGCGAGCACGTCTTGGCGAACGTCAAAGCCGCAGTAGGACAGGGCGAGCTGAGGTTCTTGACCGGTGAACTCGAGGATGTTGCGTCGAAGGTAGGGCGTGATGTGTCCCTCAAGCGCTACCTGCATGAGACGCAGATTGAGGTCGAGGAACTCTACTCGCGTACCGCCCGCTCATGGACCGATCTGAGACGGCGAGCTTCGCTGCCTTGGCCTTCGAGCGACGACCCGTACGAAGCCCAGCTCCTGAAGGCGATGGCCCGAATCCAACACATCGACGACCGCGCTCGTCTGAAGCAATGGAGCGAGTGGCTCGAGGCAGACCGGCCGCCGCCAGTAGCTTCAATCGATTCGTTCGAGGGTCGGCTTCAGCTCATGCTGATCGCTTCCGTGGTCGATCGAACGATCGACCTCGATCAGAGAGCTCAAGCGCTACAGCACATCTGGGACAACCCTGCGGTGCGCCGCGAGACCATCGAATTGCTGGATGCACTCAACGACCGGTTGCGGCGGGTTTCCTACGATGACTTCGATGCGGCCAACCCGCTCCGCAGTCATGCTACGTACAGTCTGGCCGAGATCATGGCGGGATACGGGGTGGTGAAGAACGACTCGTTGTACGGCCCGCGCGAGGGTGTGCTCTGGGATGAAGACTCGAAGACAGACCTCTTCTTCATAACCCTGAACAAAGACCCAGACGAATATGCACCTCAGCTTCAGTACGAAGACTACCCGATGACGCAGAAACTGTTTCATTGGGAATCTCAATCGAATACGAGCGAGACGTCGTCGACCGGCCAGCGCTACATCAATCACGAATCCGAGGGATCAAACGTGGTGCTGTTCGTCCGACAAAAGAAGAAGGTCGCTGGGCTCACGCAGCCATATTTGTGCCTGGGAAGGGCGCGATACGTACGCCACCAATCGGAACGTCCAATGCAGATCGTGTGGGAGCTGGAGCGACCCATGCCGGCTTGGTTCTATCAAGAGGCCAAGACCGCCGCGGGCTAGCTCACTCCTCACACTCCGCCTTCTCCCACAACACCTGCCGAGTCCTCGCCTCCCGCCGGCTC
>CAYLMO010000120.1:0-13046 GCA_964384605.1 uncultured Bradymonadales bacterium
TGCAGCAATTCGATCTGCGCGTTCACGGGCTTCTTCTTGCCCGGCTTCAGCCGCGTGTACGAACCATCCGACTGCAGCTCCCACGTGTGCGTGTTGTCGGCGAGGTAGATGTCGAAGGTTTCGACGAGGACGCGTTTGCGTATCTCGGGGTCTTCGATCGGCGCCATCTGCTCCACACGCCGGAACAGGTTCCGGTTCATCCAGTCGGCGCTCGCCAAGAACATCTCGGGGTTGCCCGCGTTCTCGAAGTAGAAGGCGCGCGAGTGCTCGAGGAACCGACCGACGATCGAGCGAACTCGGATGTTCTCGGAGACCCCCATGATTCCGGGGCGCAGGCAGCAGATGCCGCGCACGATGAGGTCGATCTGGGTGCCGGCCTGCGAGGCGCGATAGAGGGCCTGGATGACCTGCGGCTCGGTCACCGAGTTCATCTTGGCGAGGATTTTCGAGGCCTTGCCGGCGGCGGCATTCTTAGCCTCGCGGTCGATCATTCGGATGATGTTGTCGTGCAGCGTGAACGGCGCCTGGTACTGCTTCTTGAGCTGAATCACGCGACCGAGTCCGGTCAGCTGCATGAACATCTTGTGGACGTCTTCGGTGAGGTCGTCGTCGGACGTGAGCAGGCCGATATCGGTGTAGAGCCGTGCCGTTTTCGGGTGGTAATTGCCGGTGCCTAGGTGGGCGTAGCGGCGGATGCGGTTCGATTCGCGGCGCACCACGAGGCCCATCTTGGCGTGGGTCTTGTAGCCGACGACGCCGTAGACGACGTGCGCGCCAGCGTCTTGGAGGCGGCGAGCGAGCTCGATGTTTCGCTCCTCGTCGAAGCGGGCGCGTAGCTCGATGACGGCCGTGACCTCTTTGCCGTTTCGGGCGGCCTCGATGAGCGCTTCCGGGAGCGTCGAGTCGAGGTCGGTTCGATACAGCGTCAGTTTGATCGCCAGCACCTTCGGGTCGACCGCGGCCTGACGGAAGAAGTCTACGACCGGTGCGAACGACTCGAACGGGTGGTGCAGCAGGATGTCGCCGTCGCGAATCGCCTCGAAGATGTCGGGCTTGCGGGTAATCGCCGCCGGCAAGCCGGGCACGAACGGCTGAAACTTGAGGTCGGAACGGTCGACCATACCGGGGATGGCCATCAGTCGATTCAGGTTCACCGGACCGTTGACCTGGTAGCAGTCTTCCTGCCGGAGCTCGAACTGTTCGAGCAAGAACTGAGTCATGTCGGGGGTGCAGTTGTCGGCGACCTCCAGGCGCACCGAACTGCCGTAATGGCGCGTGAAGAGCTCGTCCTCGAGCGCGCCGCGCAGGTCCTCGATCTCCTCTTCGTCGACGAAGAGGTCCGAGTTTCGCGTCGCGCGGAACTGATAGCACCCGAGCACCTGCATACCGGGGAAGAGGTCGTCGACGTGGGCGTGGATGATCGACGACAGAAAGACGAAGTCGTAGTCGCCCTCCGCAACTGCGTCGGGCATCGGCACGATACGCGCCAAAGAGCGCGGCGCCTGGACGATGGCGATGTCCGACTCACGGCCAAACGCGTCCTTGCCCTCGAGCGGCACGATGAAGTTGAGCGACTTGTTGAGCACTCGCGGGAACGGGTGCGACGGGTCGATCCCCAGGGGGCTCAAGACCGGCAGAACCTCTTCGTCGAAGTAGCGTTTCACCCACTTCTTCTGCGCCGCGTTCCAGTTCCGACGGCGAACGAATCGGATGCCCTCGTTCTCCAAATCGGGCAGCAATACCTCGTTCAGGATGCGGTACTGCTCGTCGACGAATCCGTGCGTGACCGTGCTGATGCGCTTGAACTGTTCGGTCGGCGACATGCCGTCGGGACCCGTGCTGAAGCTGTCGAGACGAATCTGCTCCTTCAGGCGCGCGACACGCACTTCGAAGAACTCGTCGAGATTGGTCGAGCTGATGCAGAGGAACTTCAGCCGTTCCAAAACCGGCAGCGTCGGGTCGACGGCGAGCTCGAGCACGCGCTTGTTGAAAGCGAGCCAGGTGAGTTCCCGGTTGATGTAGTACTCCGGGCTGTTGAGATCGATCGACGAAGGGTCGATGACTTGACCGTCGGTACTGGGTTGGCTCGACATGAATACCTCTTGAGACTCGAAGGCGACTCGAGCGTCGAGACTAGGGGAAACGCGCGTAGATCGCCACGAGAGCGCTCTACTCGACGTCCAATCGCAAAGCCCCGATCACGCCGCGCTTCGCGTTGCCATAAAGAAAATTGTAATCAGCAGGAGTGATCTTACCCATCCATCGCAAGTTCGAGAAAATGTGCTCCATCTTCTCGAGGCGAGATGCGGGCAATCGACCTTCTTTTATCGCCCTTCCAAAGACGTGTGGGTTCGGCAAGATCGACGCCAAGAGGGCCATCTCGGCCATCGTGAGTTCAGAAACATCTTTGTCAAAGTAGTAGCGTGTCGCGGCCACGACGCCGCGAACGTTCGGGCCCCATTCGGCGATGTTCAGGTAGATTTCGAGCACCCGTTCTTTGGGCAGCGCTTCTTCCATCCGCCAGGTCAGATAGGCCTCCTGGGCCTTTCGAGCGACGGTGCGGTCGTGCGACAGGAACACGTTCTTGACGACCTGCTGCGACAGCGTGCTTCCACCGCGTTCGAGTTTGCCCTCGCGCAGGTTGTGGATCATCGCGCGGCGAAGGCCGGGCCAGTCGAACCCGTTGTGGTTGAAGAACTTCGCATCCTCCGCCGCGAGGAGCACCCGCGGCACCACGACGGGGAGGCTCGAATACGCGCGCCAATCTTTGGCCGAAATGTCGACTCCGGCAGGCGGTCCGGGCCGAAGCAGCTCGTTGACCATTGCCGCGTCGCCGTCGCGCAGCACGCGCACGTCGCCGGAGATGTCGCCATTCATCACCAGGCTCTCGGGGTACTCCGTGTGGCCGGCGAGGGTGAGCTGGAAGCCGAAAGAACCATCGAGCATCGCGCCATCGAGCACCTCGGTCATGTTCCACGGGAGCGCATCGCGCAGCAGCAACGCATTCAGTGACTCGGCCTCCGTGTGCGCCTGGAAGCTCCAGCCGGGTTGTGTATCCACGAGCTGCCCGCGGAAACGAATCGGCCCCGCCTCACCCAGCTCCACCCGCCCGTGAGTCAGCGACAACGCCCGCCCTCGCCAGTCGAACAGCGCTCGGAATGCAACGCGAGCCCGCGGAAATTCGAGTGGCGCAGCGGCCAATCTCGGCAGCTCCAACGTGGCCCCTTCGACGTACAGCGCACTCTCGAGCGCAACGGTCCGTCGATCGAGATCGAGGCCCACCTCGAGCGACCCTTTGGCCACTCCGGGTGAGGTGACGACCGGCAGCTCCACGAGCTGCCAGACTTCGTCTGCCTGAAACTCGTCGGCGAAGAACGAGAGTTCGAATCGTCGTCGACCGGTCCACAGCCAGTCGAGATCGAGCGTCCCGCCGCTGGTGTCGGAGAAGCGAACGCGACCGTACAGCCGGCCCGTCTTGGTGTCGTAGCTGACGCGGGTGGTGGTCAGACGCGCGCCGACCTCGACATGGTCGGGGTTCACGAGTCCGACCTCGGCGACCTCGAGACCGAGCTCTCGCCCGGCCGAAGTGAAGCGTGCGCGCGGTGTTCTCACGAACAGGTCGTTGCGCCACTCGGGAACACCGAACGTCACGTCGTGCACCTGAATCGGCCGCGTTTCACAGTCGACGCAAACGTCGATGCTGCTCACCTCGAAGCTGAGCGGGAAATCGCCAGACACCCAACGGTCGAGCCGCGTTTTGCCGTTGGGCATCAGCTTCACGACCGTGCCCTCGTCAGTCACTTCGGTCTGCGTCGTGAAGGGCTCGCCATCGGGCAAGGTTCCGAGCGCGACCAGCTCCTCGAATTCGACCCCACCGCGCCACTCGACCTCGGCGCGCTTGATACGAACTGGCTCCGTCGGGATGGGATCGACGAGGCGGAATTGGACGTCGTGGACCTCGAATCGCATCGAGCGACGCTCCGGTTCGGCGTCGGCTTTGACCGTGTTCGACGGCTTCGCGGCGTGCGCTGGTTTGGCTTCTGTGCGCTCCTCGGGGGCCAACGGGTAGTCCACCAGGGCTGCCTGACCTCCGCGGACGACAACCTCCGCGGGCTCGATCTTGCCGGTCAGCAGGGCGCCGATCTTGGGGTAGACGTCGATCGACTCGAACCGGCCTTCGACCGCCTTTCCTCGGCGCGGCGCGCGCACGGAGACATCGACGAGCCGTACGCCCGTGAAGCCCGCCGGCCGGATGGTGACCACTTCGAGGTCGATCTTGTGGCGTCGGGCGATCGCTCCCACGCGCTCCGCGACGATTCCTCCCAAGAACAGCTCCGTTCGCGCCGTGTATCCCACCGCAAACACAAGCGCGGCGAGCGCGATGGCCCAAACGCTTGGTCGCAGGAATGGAATGTCTCTGGCGGAAACGGTCGCCACGAGGTCTCCTCGTCGGGTCATGAATGCGCACGCAGGTGCGCAGCGTGATTGTGGCGCGACGGGGTGCGAATGCAAAGAATTCGGGCTACGATGCCCCGAATTCACACGAGTATTCTCGCCGCGCGATGTATCCAGAAACCCGACAGAGCAGCAGCAGTTCGAGCATGGCCGTGATCGGTCTGTGGCTTTCAGGCTTGTTCATCTTTTCGTGCTGCTCATGCCTGGGTGTCGCGACGGTCTATGGCGATCGAAGCGGCGTCAAAGGCCCAGGCGACCTTCCGGCCGTCTCGCGCGAGCACCTCCTCGCCACCAAACTGATGCAAAAAGGGGAGCGGCTCGTCGTCTACAAAGACAACACGGTTTGGGTGCAGGGGACCGACTTTTACGTCGTGACGGATCGTCGGCTGATTCATCACCGGCCTGCATCCGACAAGATCATCCCGCTGACGGAAGTCGCTACCGTCGAGTCGTATGGCAAGGGGTCGGATTGGACCTACATCGTCAAATCAACGGGTGGAGATTCGATCAGCTTCGATGTGCCCGACCACCGGGGGAGTACCCCTCCCAACGGGCACGTACGTGCCCCATCCGGGGTGACGCGATTCGGACTCGGCCTCGAGAGTGCGCTCCACGGAGCCGGTAAACCCATCGAATTCGAAGTACCGCTGAAGTAGGAAGCCGATGACGATCGAACAGGAAGACGAACTCGTCGCGATGCGTGCGATTGGCCAGATCGTCGCGACGGTGTTGCGCGACATGCTCGACCATGCCGAACCGGGGATGACCACGGCCGAGCTCGATGCCTTCGGCGCGCGCCGGCTCGAAGAGTTGGGCGCCATTTCAGCGCCACAGTTCACGTACGACTTTCCGGGGGCGACCTGCATCAGCGTGAATGACGGCGTCGCGCACGGCATTCCGGGCGACTACGTGCTCGCCGACGGAGACCTGCTGAACGTCGATGTATCTGCTGGCAAAGACGGGTTCTGGGCCGACAACGGCGCGAGTCGAATCGTCGGCGAGGGCACGGCGCAGCAGCAAAAGCTGCTCGAGTACACGCTCGAAGCGCGCGACCGCGCGATCGAAGCGATTCGGCCCGGCGTGAAGTTCAATCAGGTGGCGGCCATCTTCAGCTCGGTCGCCAAGCGCGGGGGCTTCAAGCTCATCGAGAATCTCTGCAGCCACGGCATCGGCCGGTCGCTCCACGAGCCGCCGCGCGAGATATCGCCAGTCCCGGTCCGTCGCGACCGCAGGCGATTCACCAAAGGCCAGGTGATCGCGATCGAGCCGTTTCTGACGACCGGTCGCGGGTGGGTCAAAGAGGCTTCCGACGGCTGGACGCTGCGCGAAGAGCCGGGCGCCATCTCGGCGCAGTTCGAACACACGATCGTCGTCTGGGACGACGGCGCCGAAATCCTCACGATCCCTCTCGACGCATGAGCACTGAAGACGAAGACCTGATCCTCGGCGTCATCACTCCGCTGCGATTCATGCAGCTGGCGTCGATGCTTCCGGCGCTCACCGTACTCGGATTCGCGCTCGGACCGGACTTCTACTGGCTCGGCGTCTCGTTCGGGCTGGCTGGCTCCGTGTTGTTCGTCATTCTGATTGGCAAGGGCCTGCTCGAACGACGACCTCTGCCGAAACAACTCTACCTGTTGTTGATGGTGCAGCTCGGCGTGACGGCGTGGACGCTCGCGATGTGGCGGGGGCTCATTTGAGCAAGGACCGCGATCTGGTACGCGGCGATGTGTTCGTTGAACGCTACGAGATCGTCGGCGAGCTCGGTCGAGGCGCATACGGAGTGGTCTACAAGGCGCTCGACCAAACGAGCCGCGAACACGTCGCGCTCAAGATCATGCGGCCAAACCGAATTTCGTTGTCTTCGAACCGATGGCGCGAGGCCACCGCACTTCGGCGGCTCTTTCTACCGGGCGTGGCGCAGCTGTTGGGCCAGGGGTACGACGACGACCGGCCCTTCGTCGTGATGGAGCTGATCGATGGGGAGCCGTTCCCGGGTCCGCGCGAAGGCGCCACGTGGGAGGAGCTCCGACCGCTCGTCGTTCGAATCTTGGAAATCCTGAATCTGGTGCACGCCGAGGGGGTGGTCCACGGCGACCTCAAGCCGTCGAACGTCTTGCGTTCCGGCAGCGAAGTGTTCCTGCTCGACTTCGGACTCGCGACCAAGACGACGGCCAGCGACTACGAGTCCGGCGAAACCGGCAAGGGCACCCCAGTCTACATGGCGCCCGAGCTCTTCGCCGAGGGGCGCCCCTCAGCCCAATCGGACCTCTTCGCCGTCGGAACGATGGTGTTCGAGGCGCTCGCGCGGCAGCCCTTCTTCCCGTCGGCGTCGCTGCTCCAATGGATTCGCAAGCTCACGGTCGAAGGTCCTCCGCGACTGCGAGATGTGCTTCCCGACGCTCCGGAGGACGCGTGTACGCTCGTCGACGCGCTGCTCGCCCGCGAACGTGCCGACCGACCGAGGTCTGCTGGCGAGGCGCTCCTTTTGCTTCAAGGCGAGAGCCTGACCGACGGACTTCCATGGCTCGGCGACGAGACACGGTTTCAGCCCATCGTCCAAGCGATGGTCGACGGGACTTCATTGGACGTCACGGGCGAACGAGGATTGGGCGGCGAGAGAGCAATCCGCGAAGCCGCGCGTCATGCGGAGGCCCGCGGGGTCGAGGTGCACGAAATCCCGCCTGGTTCTCATCCGTTCGAGAGCCTGATTCGAATGGAATCGCTCGACCTGACGCTACCGGTCGGTGCGCCTCTGGAGCTGCTTCGAAGCGAAGCCGTCGACGCGCTGCGAGGCGCATTGGAAGCGGGGATCGGACTCTTCGCCGTTCGGGAGGTCGACGACTGGAGCGACGAGGTATTGAACGAGCTACGGTCTGCCGGATCGATCGTCCGGCGGCGCTACGAAGCCGGCGAGGAGTCGAGCTACGAGCTGAAGCCGTACACACGCGAGGAACTCGAGACGTTCTTCGTCGGAATCGAGATCGGATTTCACCTCCGAACGAAGCCGGCCAAGATACTCTACGAGCGCACCTTCGGGTGGCCCGAAGACGTGTTCGCGGAGCTGAATTCGTGGAACAATTCTGGGTTCGTGCACATCGACCGCGATGGAGTGCGCACTTCGGTCCGCAGCCTGCAAACCCTGGAGAACGGCGCTCGCCCGCGACCTCCGGTCAAAGCCGAATCGCTCGAAGACGACGACGCTGAACTGCTCGCGTGGATCCGTCTGGGCAGCCCGCTGCGAATCGAACTCATCGAGCGCGTTGCGTCCGTCGACAACTTTCACGAGCGCTTGGAGGCTCTCGCGGCTCGACGGCTCATTCACATTCACGAAGGGAGGATCTGGCGTATTCGCGACGTGGAAGTTCCCCTATCGCACGACGCGAACTGGCTTGGGTCAGCACGTAGTCGCTTGCTCGCCGAGGCCGAGTCGCCGCGGTTGCGATTCGAGCTGTCGCTTGGCCTCGACAACGACGCGCAGCTGCTTCAGGCCGGACTCGCCGAGGCTGAACGCCTGCAGCAGCTCGGCGACCAGTCAGGTTGCCACGCCACGTATCGCGCGACGGTCACGCGGCTCATGTCGCTCCGCTCGGACCTCGCGCGGGACGCCGTCGTGCACTGGGGTCGGTTCACTGCGATGACGAACTCGACCGACTACATCGAGGAGACGCTGTGGGCATGGGGAGACCATGACCTTCGACTCCGAAGACTGCTCGAGCTCATCCGACTCACGCTGTCGCAACCTCGTCTTGCGTACATTCAGGACTTCGAAGACCTCGGGTCGTTCGACGACCCGCGGCTCGAGACCGTTCGGCTCGCTGCTCGTGGCGCGGCGTCGGGGTGGCAGACGGACGAGTACTTCGACGCAACTCGCGAAATGCGGGAGCTCGGCGAGCGTCTGATTCGGGAGGGGAAAGACCCCGGCCCGTTGATGACGGTGGCGAAGATGAGAGAGGCATTCGCCGAGTATCGCGACGGGAAATTCGAAGCCTCGGCAGAGCTCCATCTGGATGCGGCGCGAGACGCCGACAACGTCGTCTACGAGTTGAAGAACGTCGCCAGCGCCGCGTGGGCGTTCAACGACGCGTTTCTGTACGACCGCGCGAGAGAATTGCACGAGCGTTACATGCCCATCGCGGAACGGGTTGGCGAGCCGTTCCTAGAGTTTCAACTCTTCGGCGCCGAGCGGCACGCGCGCTACCGGGCAGGCGGAACGATCACTCCGAACGACGAGGTACTTTCAGCGATTGCGGAGGTTGGTTACGGTCCGTTGTTCTCGGTCATCGCGCTGCAAGAGATGATGGCGTCGTGGCGCGGTGGTGACCTCGAGCGCGCGCTGCGCGTGGCGGATTCGGCGGCGAACCTGTGGAACGCCGAGAGTCAAAACTGGTTCGTCTTGATGCTGTTTGTGATTCGGTCGTTTTTCGCGGGCAAACCGCTCTCGGACGACGCGCTCGATGCGGTCGAGCGATGTCCGTACCCTCGACTTCGTGCCCAAATGTTGGCGTTCATGAGCTACCTGCCCGGCGCGGATGGACCTCGATTGCGTGCCGAGGCGAAGTCGCTCATTCCCGCTGACATGTTCGAGATGCGCTTCGAAGCCATCTCGATCTCGGAGTGCGAAACCCTCGATCAGATCGGAGCGTAGTACTCCTCGGCCCCGCGCTTGGACCAGTCCTTCCCAAACGTGTTTTCGCACAAATCGGTGAGGTCGTTGATGTTTTCAGCCGGGCCTAGGGCGAGGAAGGCGGTTTGCGACGGGCCTAGCGCGATGGGCCATTCCGGAAACTCATGGGAAACCCCGTAGAACCCTTGAGTCTCGGTCATGTCGCCGGATGCGAATCCGTAGAACACCGTCTGTTCGTTGATCTGCAGCCAAATAGGGCCCGGCTGCCCTTCTTTGGTTTGCACGGAATTCGAAGAGGTCGGCCAATCGATGCTCCGCATCGTCCCTTCGCCGACCTTCGGCGGCAGCTCGTCTTCGTAGTGCGTAAACCGATAGCTGAGGTCCTCCGTAGGTGCGGGGACCGGCCACTCGGCCTCGGAATCTGCGGAGTAGAACCCGAGGGTCCACTCGCCTTCTCCTTTGGAGACGACTTCGAGATATCCGTAAGTCGAAGCTTCTCCGCTGACGCTTTCAATCCGATAGATGCCTGGCTGGAACATCCATTCTCCTTCTTCGTGTGTTGGTGGGTCACTATTGAAAGACTTGCCCGGGCTTGGATCAAGCGCTCACTCAGCGGGCTCGAGCCCGACGAGATCAGATTCGCGAATTCCGCCCGAATCTCGGAGTTTTGGAAACACCTCAGCCCGGAAGCGGTCGGCTTCGTCATGCCGGTCGTGCGACTCGAGAGATTGAATGGTCGAGCGAATCGACCGGATGTGCAGAGCGTTCGGCCGAGCCGGAATTGCCCGCACCCACGCCCGCTGCTCCCCGTCTTCGCGACCGAGCGCGACGGAAGAAGCGAGAAGCGCGTCCCACGGATGAACGCCCGGAGCGCGTCCGGCCTCGACCTCGTCCGCGAGCGACCACAGAAGATCAAACGCCTCTTTGAATTTACCCTGGTGCACCATCGCTCGTGCCCGATATTCGCGGGCCATCAGGCGCACGCCCGATTGGGGTTGCACGATGGAAGCGAGTCGTTCGGACCTCGCGTGGTGCGACTCGGCGGCCGCAAAATCCTCGGAGAGGTCGGCGATGAACCCGGACAGATTCTCCATGTGCACTTCGAGGTGCATCCGTTTGAGCTGCTTCGCCAGGATCAGTGCGGGGAACGCATGCTGCTTGGCGTTGTCAGCGTCGCGCGCGGCGAGCGCGACGTGGATGAGGGCCTCGCGGGCGCGGAGTTTCCATGCGGGTGGCGCGACGTCGCTCTTGATCGTCACGACCGCGTGCCGGCGCACCGCGTCGCCGTCGTGGAGGTAGGTGTAGAGGTGCGTGAGGAACATGCGGTTCATGTATCGCGTGCGTTCGTTCACGGCCTCGTCGGCGACGAGTTGCTCGAGCAGTTCGGCGGCCTCTTCGCGGCCTCCACGACTGATTGCTGACCAGGCCGCAACGCCCTGAATCTCGGCGGCGAGTGACTTCGGAGCGTCTGCCGATGCGGCGAGCGCCTCGTCGAGCCATGCGGCAGCGCGTTCGCGATCGTCGTCGCGAGCCGACATCACCCATTCGATGGCCCGGTAGGCCCTCGCGCGGTGGCGTTTCGGGGAATCATCCGGCACCTCCATCGCGTCGAGGGTGTCCAAAATGGACTGCGCCACCTCGCCAATCTCGGCGGAGTCGACCACGTCCAACGCCGCAGCCAATGCGGGCTCCAGCGCGATCATGGCGAGCTGTGGGCTGCCGCCTTCGCGGAAGTGTTGGGCGACGCGGAGGGTGAGGCCTTGCTCGCTCGAAGAGTAGAGCGACGACAGCGCTCGGGCTGCGGCACCATGCGCCCGTTTGCGCATCGAATCGCCGCCGGCTCGGGCGAGCAAGTCGCCGAGCGTGCGATGGCTGAGGCGCATGCGGTCCGAGGAATCCCAGATGCCGATGCCGTTCTCGATCATCGCCGACGAGACTTCGCCGAAGAGCGGGCTTTCGATGTCGACTCCGAGCTCGCTCGCTGTAGCGAGCCATTCCGAAGGTGCGACGGGGCTGCCGAGCACGCCCGCGGCCACCGCGACGGCGATGGCGTCGTCGTCGAGTCGGAGCGTGAATCCGGCGACCCTCGCGCTCCACAGATTCTCGAGCGTCGACGGGATGTCCGCGGCTTCGAGCACCAGCTCGCCCGACTCGTTTGGTGTGAGTTGTCCCGAGTCGATCCAGTGGCCGAGGAGCTGTAGCGCAAACTGCGGGTTGCCGTCGGCGAGGCGTTCGACCTGCTCCGAAACGGTGACCGGAAGACCTAGTTCGTCGCGCAGGAGGCGCTTGAACGACGCTTCTTCGAGCACGTCGACCTCGAGCTCCTCGCCGAGATTCTGCGCGGTTTGCGCGGTCATGAGGATCAGGATTGGGGCGCTGGATTCGCCCAGTGCGGCGACGAGCGAACGGGCCTGACCGGTGACGTCTTCGTCGATGTCGTCGAGGTGAATGACGATCGGTCTGTTGGCGGCGTGGTGCAGCATCCAGCGGCGCGTCATCTCGACCACCATCGAGTTGCGAACGGTGGGAGAAGTAACGTCGGTGGCGACGGATTCAGCCTGCGAGAGAACCTGCGCCATGGCTTGATGCGCCTCCGGCTCCCAGTCGTCCGGCAAGATGAGATCGAGCCGCTCGTCGAGGGATTCTGCGGTGAGGCCGACACATCGCATGTGTTGCGCGAGCATCCACGAGAGGCCCGCAGTGGCCGGCCGATCCGGAGAGAAGTGCGCGGTGAACGACTCGCCGACGTAATCCCGCTCGAGCGCGAGTTCCGTGACCCAGCGGGCGAGGCGGGACTTTCCGACCCCAGACGGCCCGTGCATCTCGACCGCGACGGGCTCCCGCTGCGCGCGTTCGAGGGCTTTCCAGAGCGACTCTCGCTCGTTCTCTCGGCCGACGAGATAGGTGCGATTGAGGCCAAAGAGTCCGACGCCCACGGGCGCTCGACCGGGCTCGTCGTCGGGCGCGGCCTCTGTCCAAGCCGACGCGAACTGGCGCGGCTGCTCCAGCAGGCGTTCGAGCGCTGCAAATGCCGACGGTGGGCGGTCGACAGCCTGTTTTTGCGTGAGCCAGCGAACCCAATCTTCGAAGTGTTCCGGAACATCGAACTGCGGGTCGAGCTCCGGAAACGGCTCGTTCATATGCTTCGCGGCGTACTGGTAGAGGTTCTGCCCTTTGTACGGCGCCCGCTTGCACGTGAGGTAGTAGGCGAGGATGCCGGTCGAATAGAGGTCGGTCTGGGGGCCGTAGTCGCGCCAGGTGCCCATGAACTGCTCGGGCGCCATGTAGCGAGGCGTTCCGGTGGCCTCTTCGGCGTTGCGATTGGTGAAGTGCTCGACCGTGGTCGGTCGATGGCGGTCGAGCGCGTGGGCGATGCCGAAGTCAGCGACGGCCGGCACGAGCTGGCCACGGCGCTCGACCCAGAGGAGGTTCTGCGGCTTCACGTCGCGGTGGATGAGGCCGCGAGAGTGAGAGTGCGCAAGCCCGCGCAATAGGCCGTCGAGCGCGACTCGAAGCTTGTCCCACGAGTCGACTTCTTCCGGCTCCAGCTCGCCGCCCGTCGCGAACTCCAGCACGACCCAGGGCGTGCCGTTCTGAGGCGCATCGGGGGCAGGACCGCCGAAGTAGACGCCGTAGTCGAACACCCGCACGACGTTGGGGTGGCGCAGACGCGCCATCGCGCGGACCTCGCGCTCGAATCGTTGTCGGAACTCAGGGAGCGTCGACCGCGCGTGCATCGCGACCTTGGCGGCAAAGGACTGCTCGCGGTTGGGGTGGCGAACCTCCCAGACGGTCCCCATGCCGCCCGCGCCAACCTTTCGTATTGCTTCGAACTCGCCGAATTTCATGGTCGGAGAATGCCGCGATGTCAGATGGTGGGCAAGACTACTAGCCCCGATGATCCCTGAGGTGGCCCGAAGTGAGCTCGCGTCGCCTCCCAAGCCCCGATGATCCCTGAGTTGGC